>NZ_JBWJAQ010000021.1:0-113194 GCF_056387915.1 Streptomyces sp. GLSS-08 | reverse complement strand
GTCCTGCGTCGGACACGCCACCCGCACGATCTGACACCCCGACGCCGTCAGCTCCGCGATCTGCTGCAACGTCGCCCCGACATCCGACGTACGCGTCGTCGTCATCGACTGCACCGACACGGGTGCGCCGCCGCCGACCGCCACCGGACCGACCTGGATCCGCCGTGAGACACGGCGTTGCGAGATCGGCCGGACCGGCGCCTCGGGCAGGCCCAGGGAAACGGCGGTCATGGCATCACCCGCGGCTTTCCGTGAAGGTCTCCCGGGCGGCGCGGATCGATTCCCTGAGCGATCCCATGGTCGCGAGGACGGCGGTGGGCTCGTAGCCGCAGTGCGCCATGCAATTCGCGCACCGGTCGTCCTTGCCGCGGCCGTAGGAGTCCCAGTCGGTCTCCTCCAGAAGCTGCCGGTACGTCTGCACGTACCCGTCGTTCATCAGGTAGCAGGGCCGCTGCCAGCCGAAGAGCGAGTAGCTCGGGATCGCCCAGGCGGTGCACGGGAAGTCGACCTTGCCCTCCAGGAAGTCCAGGAAGAGCGGGCTCTGGTTCAGCCGCCACCGGCGCCGGTTGCCGCCCGCGAATGCCTTCTTGAACAGCTCCCGGGTCTGCTGGACCCCGAGGAAGTGCTCCTGGTCGGGAGCCTTCTCGTAGGCGTAGGCGGGCGAGAGCATCATCTCGTCCACCTTCAGGTCGTCGTTGAGGAAGTTCAGCACCTCGACGATCGTCTGCGGGGTGTCCGTGTTGAAGAACGTCGAGTTCGTGGTGACACGGAAACCTCGGCGCTTGGCCTCCTTGATGGCCTCGACCGCCTCGTCGAAGACCCCCTCCTTCGCCACCGAAGCGTCGTGGCGCTCACGCAGCCCGTCGATGTGCACGGCCCACGCGAAATAGGGCGAGGGCGTGAACTTGTCCATCTTCTTGCGCATGAGCATCGCGTTGGTGCAGAGGAAGACGAATTTCTTCCTGGCCACCAACTGCCGCACGATCTCGTCGATCTGCGGGTGCATCAACGGTTCGCCGCCGGCGATGGACACCATGGGCGCGCCCGACTCCAGCACCGCGCCCACCGCCTGGGCCACGGGCATCCGCTGCTTGAGCACGCCCGCCGGATGCTGGATCTTGCCGCAGCCCTCACAGGCGAGATTGCACGCGAAGAGCGGCTCCAATTCGACCAGCAGCGCGAACTTGTCCCGCTTCCTGAGCTTCTGTTCAAAGAGATATGCGGCGACTTTCATGGACTGGCGAAGCGGCATGGCCATCTGGCTCTACCTCCGAGGGAGCAGCAAAGAACGGTGCCATTCGAAAAAAGCGGGAAGTACTGAACGAAGAACGCGGAACGCCGATATTCCACCGCGGACCGTGCCGATACGGACGAGTTCATGTTCCGGAGCGTCCACGACCACCCGTACGGCCGCAACCGGGCGCTCGCCCGCACGGACGGCGCCGTACAGCGTGGCCGCCGATTCCATGTCGACGGCGAGGGCGCCTGTCGCGAGCAGGGCCGGCCGTTCGGGGCCGCGGACGACGTGGTCGGAGCCGGTGAGCGGGCCCCGGTGGACGGTGCGCCCGGGCAGGGTGCGCGCCAGTTCCTTGACGAGCAGGTCGGTGCCCACGC
The DNA here is from genome assembly GCF_056387915.1 of Streptomyces sp. GLSS-08. Classification (NCBI taxonomy): domain Bacteria; kingdom Bacillati; phylum Actinomycetota; class Actinomycetes; order Kitasatosporales; family Streptomycetaceae; genus Streptomyces; species Streptomyces sp. GLSS-08. The sequence goes on along the minus strand of NZ_JBWJAQ010000021.1, from coordinate 111,580 downwards.
ACGGGGTGGCGCCGCGCGGGTCCCGGGTCTCCTCGGCGACGACCAGATCGCCGGGGTGCATCCCGGGGGCGAGGCCGGCGCAGAACCCGGTGGCCAGGACGGCCGCGTCGTGCAGCGCCGGGTCCGCGAGCACCCTGCCGACCGCGCGCTCGGCGGCCTTCGGCCCCATGCCCGTACGCAGCACGGTGACGGGCCCGTCGGCGCCGGCCCGGTCTCCGCTGCGCAGGGCCAGGTGCTCGATGCCGAGCGCGCAGGCGATCAGCAGCGGTGCCGGAGTGGGCCGGGCGCTCATCCACCCCCCTTGATCCTGCCGAACGGCTCGCCGTGCACGTACCGGCCCAGCGCGGTGAGCGGGAACACCTGCCGGTAGAGGTGGTAGTTGATCGAGAAGTCCCAGGGGAATCCGGTGCCGGTGAAGTAGGGCTCGTCCCAGGAGCCGTCCTCCCGCTGGGTCCGCGCGAGCCACTCGACCGCCCGCTCGACGGTCGTGGACTCCCGCTCCCCCGCCGCGAGCAGCGCGAGCAGCGCCCACCCGGTCTGGGAGGCGGTCGAGGCGCCGCGGCCGCCCCATTCGGCGGCGTCGTCGTAGGAGCGCAGGTCCTCGCCCCAGCCGCCGTCCTCGTTCTGGACGGTCTCCAGCCAGGCGACGGCCCGGCGGATCGCCGGATGCGCGGCGGGCAGTCCGGCGGCGACGAGCGCCGGGACCACCGACCCGGTGCCGTAGACGTAGTTGACGCCCCAGCGGCCGAACCAGGCGCCGTTCGGCTCCTGTTCGGCGAGCAGCCACTCGATGCCGCGGCGGGTGCGCGGGTCGTGCGAGAGCCCTTCCGCGGCGAGCATCTCCACCACGTGCGCGGTGACGTCCGCGGACGGCGGGTCGATCACCTCGCCGAAGTCGCAGAACGGCAGCCGGTTGGGGAGGGTGCTGGTGTTGTCGACGTCGAACGCGCCCCAGGCCCCGTTCTTCGACTGCATGCCGAGGGTCCAGCGCACCCCGCGCCCGATCGCCTTCTCGATCCGCTCCGGGTCGTGGTGCCTGACCCGGCGCAGCGCAAGGGCCACCTCCGCGGTGTCGTCGATGTCGGGGTAGTTGTCGTTGTGGAACTCGAACGCCCAGCCTCCGGGCGGCAGTTGGGGACGCTGCACGGACCAGTCGCCGGGCCGGACGATCTCCTCCCCGAGCATCCAGTCCGCTGCCCTGACCAGCTGGGGGTGGTCGGCGGGCAGGCCGGCGTCGGCGAGCGCGATGGTCGCGAGGCAGGTGTCCCACACCGGCGACTGGCAGGCCTCGACCATCCGTGCCCCGTCCTCGCGCCAGACGGCGAACCGGTCCAGCGACTCCAGTCCCGCACGCGTGACCGGGTGTTCGAGGTCGTAGCCGAGCAGGTGCAGCGCGATGATCGAGTACACGGCGGGCGGCTGGATGCCTCCCCAGCAGCCGTCGTTCTCCTGCCGCTCGATGATCCAGCGGGCGGCCGTGTTCATCGCGGCCCTGCGCAGCCGGCGCGGCGCGACCCTGCGGTAGAGGTGCAGGGCCCGGTCGAGGCGCTGAAAGACACCGTCCCAACTCGCCACGGGAGCGGAGGGATTGACGGGGCTGGGGTTCCGCGGGTCGACGTGCAGCTCGTCTAGCGGGAACGGCGCGGGCCGCACCGGACGCTTGGCCGAGACGATGGTGAGCGGCACGATGGTCTGCCGTGCCCAGCACCCGAAGTCGTAGATGTTGAGCGGCATCCACTTCGGGAAGTAGATGAGCTCGGGCGGCAGTTCGGGCAGGTCCTCCCACTTCCACCAGCCGAAGAGGGCCAGCCAGATCCGGGTGAAGACCCGGGCCGAGGCCATCCCGCCCCTGTCCCGGATCCACGCGGACGCCCGCGCCATGTGCGGTGCGTCGGGGCTGTCCCCGGCCAGGCGCAGGGCGACGTACGCCTCGATGGTGGTGGAGAGTTCGCCCGGGCCGCCGTAGAACGTGGCCCAGGTGCCGTCCTCGCGCTGCTCGCCGCGGACGAACAGCGCGGCGGCGTGCGCGGTCCGCTCGTCCAGGATGCCGAGGAACTGGCGGAGCAGCAGGTCCTCGGCATCCATCGTGACGTTCGTCTCGAGGTCGCCCTTCCACCAGCCCTGGGCGTCCTGCCGCGAGAGCAGGTGGTCGGCGGCGCGTTGCATCGCGCGCGCGGCGGCATCCTGAACCCCTGCCGCCTCCGGGGCGTCGAGCTTAGTTTCGCTGGCCGAGGCAGCGCGGGGCGGCAGTGCCCCGGTGCTTCCGTCGGTCGTCGCTGTCATGGCTTCCCCTTCGTGCAGTGGCATGTCTCTGCTGTGGGTCCGCCGTCGGCCGGTGCGCCTTCTCCCGCGGCACCGGCCGGCGACTACGCGAGGTTTATTCGACCGATAGTGATCATCTCTTCCGTACGACGACGAAGTCGGCGAGCGCCACGAGCTGGGCCCGCACCTGGTCCGGCATCCGGACGGTGTCCAGGGCCCCGATGGCGACGGTGTGCTGGCGACGCGCCTCCTGGGCGGTCCACTCCCGGCCGCCGGCCTGCTCGATGAGCGCGGCGCGCGCGGCGAACTCCTCCTCCGAGAAGTTCTCGAAGTCGCTGCTCTTGGCGTCGGCCGCGAGCAGCTCCCCGAGCCGCTCGGAGGCGTCGCCGCCCGCGGCGAGCGCGGCCACCACCGGCAGCGACTTCTTGCGCTGGCGCAGGTCGCTCCAGGTCTGCTTGCCGGTGGCCTCCGGATCGCCCCAGATGCCGAGGAGGTCGTCGACGGCCTGGAAGGCGAGCCCGAGGTGGTAGCCGTACTTCTCCAGGGTGTCGGCGGTACGGTCGTCCGCGCCGCCGAGCACCGCGCCGATGGAGCAGGCGCAGGCGAGCAGGGCGCCCGTCTTGTTGCCCTCCATCTCCAGGCACTCCTCGACGGTGACCCGCTCGCGGTGCTCGTAGGAGATGTCCTGGGCCTGGCCGTCGATCAGGGCACGGGTCGCCGAGGTCAGGCGCCGGGTGGCCCGGCCCGCCTCGACGGTGCCGAGCTCCAGCAGGATCTCGTTGGCCAGGGCGAACAGTGCGTCACCGACGAGGATGGCCTGGGCCGGCCCGTGCACCTTCCAGACGGTGTCGCGGTGCCGGCGCTGCTCGTCGCCGTCCATCAGGTCGTCGTGCAGCAGCGAGAAGTTGTGCACCAGCTCGACGGCCACGGCGCCCGGCACGCCCACCTCGGGCGCGGCACCGGCGGCCTGGGCGGACAGCAGGGCGAGGGCGGGGCGCACGGCCTTGCCGCCGTCGCCGTCGGCGGGGTTGCCCTCGGCGTCGATCCAGCCGAAGTGGTAGGCGGCGACGGTGTCCATGGGCGATGCCAGACGGTCGACCGCCGCACGCAGCACCGGGGTGGCCAGGGTCCGGCCGCGCTCCAGCAGCGCGGTCACGTCCACCGCCTCGGCAGCCGCTTCGGCCGGGGGCACAGTGGGCACAGTCTCTCCTCTTGTTGCGGTACCGGGGGTGCGGGGCCCGGACCCGTGCAGATCGAGCGTCACGCCGCCTCCTCGAAGAGTTCGAAGAGGTGATCGCGGGGTCGGCCCAGGGCGCCCAGCGCGGCGCCCGCCGCACTGACGCCGCTGCGGACCGCGCTCTCCATCGTCGCGGGCCACCCGGTGGCGGTCCACGCTCCGGCCAGGTACAGGCCGGGGGCCTTGGTGCGGGCGCCGGGCCGCAGGCGCCCGACACCGGGGCCGGGAGCGAACGTCGCGGTGCGCTCCCGGGTCACGAAGAAGTCCTGCACCCCGGCGCCGCGGGTACCGGGCAGCAGCCGCTCCAGCTCCGGCAGGTACCGGGCGCGCAGGGCGGCGACGGGCTCGTCGATCTCGTCCTGGGCGGCGGACTGCGAGAGGGCCAGGTACTGACCGTCGGCGAGGCCGGACGCCTCGGTGCGGTCGAAGACCCACTGCACCGGGGAGCCGATCGCCGCGAAGAAGGGCCGGCGGAGCACCTTCCGGTCGTAGACCACGTGGATGTTGAGGATCGGCGCGGTGCCGATCTCGAGCAGCCGCCCGGGCTCGTCCAGCGCGCCCTCCGGCAGCAGGTCATGGGCCTCGCGCTGCGGCACGGCGAGGACGACCGCGTCCGTCTCGACGCTCTCGCCGGGCAGCTGGACGCTCCAACGCCCGTCCGCGTTGCGGGAGATGGCGGAGACGCGGGTACGGACCTCGGTGCGCACGCCGGCGGACTCGAGTGCCTTGCGGGCGAGCCGGTCGTGCAGTTCGCCCAGCGGGACGCGCGCCCAGCCGATGTCCGCCGCGCCCGGATCGGACAGCAGGCCGGTCTTGAACACCATCGCGGCGAGCTGGAGCGAGGCGTCGCCGGCCACGGCGTTGAGGGTGGCGACGCCCACGAGGTCCCACAGCGCTTCGACGGCGCGCGCCGACTGGCCGTGCCGGGTCAGCCAGGTGCCGAAGTCCTGCGCGTCGAGGGCGGGGTCGGCCGGGTCGAGCCCGTTGAGTGCCAGCGCGGCCCGTCCGACCTTGGCCCGCTCGGCGAGCGAGAGGTGGGGGTAGGTGGCGAGGCTCCTCGCGAGATGCAGCGGCACGGGCAGGGCCGTGCGCCCGATCCTGCCCAGCCGTCGTCCCGGCCGGCCCCCGGCGTCGAGGACGGGCACGTCGAGACGGTTCTGCACGGGTGCAAGAGCGGTGGCGTCGATGCGGTCGAGGAACCAGCGGTAGGCGGTGCAGCAGCGCAGGTACACGTGCTGGCCGTTGTCGACGGTCAGTGCGCCGCGCTGGAAGGAGAAGGCCAGTCCGCCCAGGCGCGGCCGGCCTTCGAGCACGGTCACCCGCACCCCGGCGTCGGCGAGCGCCAGCGCGGCCGTGATCCCGGCGAGCCCGCCGCCGACCACCACGGCGCTCGCGCCCCCGGTGAGCCCCGGGGCGTCGGCGTCCGGTGCTTCGGATCGCGTCCCGTCGGTCATCGTGTCCCCTCCCCCGCGACCGTGCCGCGGTGCTCGAACACCGCACCGCCGGTCGTCGCAGTCAGGGACGCGGCGCACAGCCGCAGGGTTGCGTGCCGCTTCTCGCCGGAGGAGTCGCCTTGGACGTGGATGTCCATCAGGGGCGTCTCCCGCCGGCACGGCGGGACACGTGCCGGGCGTCGAGGCCGGACAGGCCGCGCACGGCGACGTACGCCTTCTCGCGCCCGGGCAGCGAGACGCGCCCGCGCAGCACGGCCTCGGGCTCGCGCTCGATACGGTCGAGGAGGCGGCGGTAGATGCCGGCCATGGCGGCGACGCAGGCACCGCTGCGCCGGTCCAGCATCGGCAGCAGCCGGTAGCCCTCGGCGAAAAGGGCGCGGGCCCGACGCACTTCGAAGTGCACGAGGCCCGCGAAGTCGGAACCGGCCGGTGGTGTCGGCCCGTCGAATCCGGCCGAGCAGCCGAATTTCGCGAGATCGTCGGACGGCAGATAGGTGCGCCCGCCCTCGGCGTCCTCGCGCACGTCCCGCAGGATGTTCGTGAGTTGCAGCGCGAGCCCGAGTGTGTCGGCGTACTCGGGCGCACGCTCGGCGCCGCGCGCCCCCGGCTCGGTGCCGAACACGCCGAGCGAGAGCCGGCCGATCGCCCCGGCCACGCAGCGGCAGTAGACCTTCAGGTCGTCCCAGGTCTCGTAGGTCTCGCCGCGTACGTCCATCAGGACTCCGTCGATGAGTTCGTCGAGGCCGCCGAGCGGGACCGGGAAGTGACGGGCCGTGTGGCTGAGGGCGACCGCCACGGGGTCGGTGTCGTCCTCCTCCACCGCTCCCTCGCGCACCCGCGTGAGCAGCGCCCTGGTGTCCTTGAGACGGGCCGCCTTGACGTCCGGTGCCAGCGCGCCGTCGCCGATGTCGTCCACCCGCCGCGAGAACGCGTAGAGCGCCGACATCGCACGGCGCTTCGGCGTCGGCAGAAGCCTGATGCCGTACGCGAAATTGCGGGCCTGCTGTCCGGTCACTGTCTCGCAGTAGCTGTATGCGGCGAGTACCGGTGCGGACGCGTGTTGTTCGGACTCCACGTTCCGGATCACCCCTCTCCTCGCAGAGTCACTCCCACCTCGCGCAGCAACTGGAGCTTGCCGGGCTTGGGCGGGCCGGGAAGTACGTCGTATTCGGCGGCGGCGATCGCACGGACCGCCGCCCTTCCCCCCGCCACGAACCCCGCGAGCAGCAGCCTCAGCCTGCCGTGGACGCTACCCACGAGGGGGGTGCCTTCATTCAGGAGGTGCAGGGCGCGTTCTGCTTCGTATGCAACCAGTGCGCGCACCGATGCGCCTGCTGTGGGCGTGGCGAGATCCGCCTCACGGACATGGAAACGCCTCATGTCCTCGGCGGGCAGGTAGACGCGGTCGCGGCCCAGGTCCTCGGCGACGTCCTGGAGGTGCTCGATGATCTGCAGCGCCGTGCACACGGCGTCGGAACGGCGGACGCGCTCGGGGGTCGAGGTGCCCGTGACGGACAGGACGAGGCGGCCGACCGGGTTGGCGGACAGCTCGCAGTAGGCGAGCAGGTCGTCGTAGGTCTCGTACCGCTTGACCTGCTGGTCCTGGCGGTTGGCCGCGATGAGCCCGAGGAAGGGCTCGGGGGTGAGGCCGGCACGGCGCACGGTGGGCCGGAGCCGGCGCAGCAGGGGGTGACGGGGCGTCGCGTCGAAGACCCGGCGGAGGTCGGCCTCGACGGCGTCCAGCATGAGCAGCCGGTCCTCGGCCGCCTCGGGAGGAACCCCGAGCAGGCGGGCGTCGGCGCCGCCGGGGGCCAGATCGCCGTCTCCGATGTCGTCGACCAGACGGGCGAAGCCGTACACGGCCATCAGGTCGTCGCGCCAGGACCTGGGCAGGAAGAAGGGGGCCACCGGGAAGTTCTCGTCGGTGGCCTTGTCGAGGGTGCCGCGCTCCGCCTGGCCGGCTCGTGCCGTCCCGGCGTGGGTCACCGCTCGCCGCCCGGCGCGGGGACGGCACATGCATCGCGGAGCCGGCGCGTTTCCGTAGCCATTGCCGTCACATCTCCCGTTCTACACTGCCGACCCAATACATCCTATTTCGGACACGCCGCCCGGCAGGCGCGCGGTCCGTCCGGTGTCGGTTGTCGCGCGGTATCGCCCCACTTGCCGCGAATCAGCACCGGTACAGCTTACGTTGTACAACGCGGTGTGCCTCGCCGGGGTGTCCCGCACATCACAACAACACACCGATTGGCGTCAAGATTCCCTGGAACAACGAGAGTTGGCCCCCTCTTTGCGCGGTGGGCCCCCGCGGCGCGCCCCCTGCCCGTCAGGACACCATCCGCGCCGCTTCGGTTGCACGGCAGAACCCCGCCGGAAGCGCTCCGGCGGGGTTCTGCCGTACGCGGACGAGAAGGCGTACGCGGGGAGAGGGCGACGGGCTACTTCCCCGTGAACTTCTCGTACTCCTTGAGGACCTCTTCGGTCGGTCCGTCCATCCGCAGCTCACCGCGCTCCAGCCAGAGCACGCGGTCGCAGGTGTCGCGGATCGACTTGTTGTTGTGGCTGACGAGGAAGACCGTGCCCGCGTGCTTGCGCAGTTCCCGGATGCGCGCCTCGGAGCGCTTCTGGAACTTGCGGTCGCCGGTGGCCAGCGCCTCGTCGATCATCAGGACGTCGTGGTCCTTGGCGGCCGCGATGGAGAAGCGCAGCCGTGCCGCCATGCCGGAGGAGTACGTGCGCATCGGGAGCGTGATGAAGTCGCCCTTCTCGTTGATGCCCGAGAAATCGACGATCTCCTGATAGCGCTCACGGACCTGCTCACGGGACATGCCCATCGCGAGCCCGCCCAGGATGACGTTCCGCTCGCCCGTCAGGTCGTTCATCAGCGCCGCGTTCACGCCGAGCAGCGAGGGCTGGCCGTCGGTGTAGACCTTGCCCTTCTCGGCGGGCAGCAGGCCGGCGATGGCGCGCAGCAGGGTGGACTTGCCGGAGCCGTTGGAGCCGATCAGACCGATCGCCTCGCCGCGGTACGCCGTGAAGGAGACGCCCTTGACGGCGTGCACCTTGCGCACCCCGCGCTCCTCACCGCCGCGCTTGACGATGCGGCTGAGCGCGGCCGTGGCACTGCCCTTGCCGGTCTTGGCGCCGTTCACCCGGTAGACGATGTGCAGCTCGTCCGCGATGACGGTGGGGATGTGGGAGTCGGTTCTCGTCTCAGCCACGGCCGTACCTCTCTTCCGCCTTCCAGAAGTACACGAAGCCGCCGAGGGCGACGAGGACCGCCCAGCCGCAGGCGACGGCCCAGACGTGCGGAGGCAGGTTCTCGGAGCCGTAGCCGTCGATGAGCGCGAAGCGCATCAGGTCCATGTAGATGGCCGCCGGGTTCCACTGGAGGACGTCGGCGATCCAGGCGGGCTTGTCCTTCAGCATCTCCGGAATGGAGAACATGACGCCGGACGCGTACATCCAGGTGCGCATGACGAACGGCATGAGCTGGGCGAGGTCGGGGGTCTTGGACCCCATCCGCGCCATGATCATCGCGAGGCCGGTGTTGAAGAGGAACTGCAGGACGAGGACCGGGACGATCAGCAGCCACGAAAGCCGCGGGTAGCTGCCGAAGCCGACCGCCACCAGGAACAGCACGATCATCGAGAAGAGCAGCTGCTGGAGCTGCTGGAGCGAGAACGAGACGGGCAGCGCGGCGCGCGGGAAGTGCAGCGCCCGCACCAGGCCGAGGTTGCCCGAGATGGCCCGGACACCGGCCATCACCGAGCTCTGGGTGAAGGTGAAGACGAAGACACCGGTCACCAGGAACGGGATGTACACCTCGCGGGACATCCCGCGGTCGGCCTCCAGGATCAGGCCGAAGATCAGGAAGTACACGAGCGCGTTCAGCAGCGGAGTCGCCACCTGCCACAGCTGGCCGAGCTTGGCCTGGCTGTACTGGGCGGTGAGCTTCGCCTGCGAGAAGGCGAGGATGAAGTGACGGCGTCCCCAGAGCTGGCGGACGTACTCGACGAGTCCGGGCCGGGCACCGCTCACCGCGAGCCCGTACTTGGTGGCCAGCTCGCCCGCGGAGAGCCCGTCATCGGGTGACGGACGGTCGCTCACCGCGACCGTGCCGTCATGCGTTGTCTCACTCACAAGTGGAAACTTTCGTCCTCAAAAGTGCGCAGCCTGGTCGGGCCCAGTCACCAGCCAGCCAGGGACCGGGGTACGGCCGAATGCTCTCAGATATCGAGCTTGTCAGATGACGGGAGGTCGGCCCAGTCGGGTCAGCCGCCACACCGTACGCCACTTCATGGGGCGGCGGGGTCCGCACGGACTGGTCCAGCCCTCCTTGAAACCGCCGAACCACGCCCGCAGAGCCGGTCCCGAGGGACGCCGGACCAGCATCAGGAGCATCCAGACCCCGAGGTAGACCGGGACGAGGAGGGCGGGGAGGTTGCGGCGGGCCAGCCAGACGCGGTTGCGGGCCACCATGCGGTGGTAGACCGCGTGCCGGGAGGGCGCGGTCGTGGGGTGGTACAACACCATGTCGGACCGGTAGTCGATCATCCAGCCCGCGTCGAGGGCCCGCCATGCCAGGTCGGTCTCCTCGTGGGCGTAGAAGAACTCCTCCGGGAGCCCGCCGACTTCGGCCAGGACCTTGGTGCGGACGGCGTTGGCGCCGCCGAGGAAGGTGGTGACGCGGGAGCTGCGCATCGGGTCGGCGGCGCGCAGCCGGGGCACGTGCCGGCGCTGGGTCTCGCCGGTCTCCGGGTCGGCGATCCGGAAGCTGATGATGCCGAGCCGCGGGTCGGCCTCGAAGGCACGACGGCACAGCTCCGCGGTGTCGTGCTGGGCCAGGAGGCCGTCGTCGTCCAGGAAGAGCAGGATGTCGACGTCGGTGCCGCCGGGGCCGAAGGCCTCGATGCCGACGTTGCGGCCGCCGGGGATGCCGAGGTTCTCGGGCAGCTCGACGGTGCGGACGCCCGCGGGGACGTCCGGGACGGGCGAGCCGTTGCCGACCACGACGACCTCGACCGGGTCGCCGTCCTGCTGGGCGACCGAGTCGAGGAGGGCGCGGAGTTCGTCGGGCCGGTTGCCCATCGTGATGATGACCGCCCCGACCTTCATGGGCGTGTTCACTTCAGCCTGCTCGAGGCGAGGATGGACACCAGGTGCAGCAGGGTCTGCAGGACCGCGATACCCGCGAGCACGGCGACGCCGAGCCGCGAGAAGAACAGGTCGCCCCGGACCGTGTCCAGGACGGCCAGGGCCAGGATGAGCAAGGAGGCCTCGACCCCGAGGACGAGCCGGTGGAACTTCAGCGCCGCGGCGGCCCTGCGGGCCAGCGCCATGCCGGAGGAACGCGGCTCGGAGGCCGACTCCTGGACGGGCGGCTTGCCCGTCTGGTGCCGGGCGACGCCGACGAGGTCGGTCTCGGCCTTGATCAGGATGGCGCCGAGGGCGGCCAGGGTCCCGAGGAAGGCCCACAGCCAGTCGATCCGCCCGGAGCCCCACAGGTCGGCGGCGCGCAGACCGAAGCCGACCAGGACCGCGGCGTCGCACAGGTAGGCGCCGACGCGGTCCACGTAGACCCCGGCGATCGAGAACTGCTTGCGCCAGCGGGCGATCTCGCCGTCGACGCAGTCGAACAGCAGGTACAGCTGGACCATCAGGACGCCGAGGACGGCGCCCGGTATCCCCGGCACCAGCAGGGCCGGGGCGGCGAGGACGCCGAAGACGGTCATGAGATAGGTCAGCTGGTTGGGCGTGACCCGGGTGTTCACCAGGTGCCGGTCGATGCGCAGCGAGATCTCGCGCATGTAGAGCCGGCCGGCCCAGTGTTCGCCGCTCCGCCGGTCCTTGACACCCGGGGGGTGCACGACCGGGCGGAGCTCAGCTACCGATGGCTTTTGCATAGTCGGCGTATGCGTCCCTGATCTGGTCGGTGGTCAGGTCGAGGTGTTCGAGGATCGTGTAGCGGCCGGGCCGGGTCTGCGGGGCGAACTCCACGACCCGCACGAACTCGTCCGCGGTGAAGCCGATCTCCTCCGGCGTCACCGGCAGTCCGTGCCGGCGCAGCACCTCGGCCATGTAGGCGGACTCGTCGCGGGCACCGCGCAGGTGCATCGCGAAGGCCGCGCCAAGGCCGCACTGCTCGCCGTGGCTCGCCGCGCGCTTGGGGAAGAGGAGGTCGAAGCCGTGGTTGATCTCGTGGCAGGCGCCGGAGGCCGGGCGGGAGTCGCCCGCGACCGACATGGAGATGCCGGTGAGGACGAGTCCCTCCGCCAGCACCTGGAGGAAGGCGTCGTCGCCGACGCCGCCCGGGTGCCGCAGTACGGCCTCGCCGGCCTGGCGGGCCATCGCGGCCGCGAGGCCGTCGATCTGCTCGCCCTTCTCCCGGTTGGCCAGCTCCCAGTCCGCGACCGCGGAGATGTTGGACAGGGCGTCGCCGATGCCGGAGCGCACGAAGCGGACCGGGGCCTCACGGATCACGTCGAGGTCGATGACGACCGCGATCGGGTTCGGCACACCGTAGGAGCCACGGCCCGCGTCGTTGTCGAGGGTCGCGACCGGCGAGCACAGACCGTCGTGCGAGAGGTTCGTGGCGACGGCGACCAGCGGGAGGCCGATGCGGGCCGCGGCGAACTTCGCACAGTCGATGATCTTGCCGCCGCCCAGGCCCACGACCGCGTCGTAGTGCCCGGACTTCATGGCGTCCGCGAGCTTGATCGCGTCGTCCAGGGTGCCGCCGCCGACCTCGTACCAGGTCGCGCCCGGGAGCGCCGGGGCGAGCCGCTCGCGCAGCTTCGCCCCGGAGCCGCCGCTGATCGCGACGGCGAGCTTGCCGGAGTGCGAGATCCGCTGGTCGGCAAGGACGCTCGCCAGGTCGTCCAGGGCGCCCGGACGGATGTCGACGACGACCGGCGAGGGGATGAGCCTCGTCAGTACTGGCACGCGATCTCACGTCCCTTGGCGAGGTCGTCGTGGTTGTCGATCTCGACCCACTTGACGTCACCGATGGGCGCGACGTCGATGCGGAAGCCGCGGTTCACGAGCTCCTGGTAGCCGTGCTCGTAGAACTGCTGCGGGTCCGTCTCGAAGACCGTCTTCAGCGCGTCCGCGAGCTCGTCGGCGGCCTCGCCCTCGATCAGGGTGACGCCGATGTACTCACCGGTGGCCTCGGCCGGGTCCATGAGCTTGGTGATCTTCGTCATGCCGCCCTCGGGGCCGACGACGACCTTCATCTCCTCGTCGGCGAGGGACTTCACCGTGTCGAGGGCCAGGATGATCTTCTTGCCGTCGCCGCGGGCGGCGAGCAGCGTCTTCTCGACGGAGACCGGGTGCACGGTGTCGCCGTTGGCGAGGATCACCGAGTGCTTGATGGCGTCACGGCCGCACCAGAGGGAGTAGGCGTTGTTCCACTCCTCGGCCTTGTCGTTGTCGATGAGGGTGATCTTGACGCCGTACTTCTGCTCCAGCGCCTCGCGGCGCTCGTAGACGGCCTCCTTGCGGTACCCGACGATGATCGCGACCTCGGTCAGGCCGATCTCGGCGAAGTTGCCGAGGGTCAGGTCCAGGACGGTGAGGCTGTCCTCGTTCCCCTCGGGACCGACCGGCACCAGGGCCTTGGGCAGGGTGTCGGTGTAGGGGCGAAGACGGCGTCCGGCGCCGGCCGCCAGCACGAGGCCGATCATGCGGGTTCTCCTTCATCGTGTACGGCGGGTGCATGGGAGGACACCCAGAAGCGGATGCTCTCGAAGAGCACCACGAGTGCCACGGCCACGGCGACAGCCGTGAGCGCGACCTTGAAATCAGTGGCGGCGAGCAGCGCGGCCAGGACGGTGACCAGCAGCGTCCTGCCTTCGTGCCCGCCGATCGCCCGCACCAGCCAGTGCGGGGGCGCGCCGGCGTTGCCGCGGATGCGGTACACCGTGTCGTAGTGATGGTAGGCGACCGCCGCCACCAGCCCGAAAGCTGCCGGAAGGGCTCCGTTCACGTCGGCCTTGACCGCCAGTACCAGCACGGTGCCGTATTCGGCCGCCCGGAAGAACGGCGGAACCAGCCAGTCCAGAGCGCCTTTCAGGGGTCGCTGAAGGGCCGCGGGCGACAGCAGTACGTAGCCGGCGGCGCCGAGGACGGGCCACCAGCTCCCGTACGGGGCGAGTGTGGCGCAGAGCACGACGAGGACGCCGGCCACGAGGGCGACGGCCGCCGGACCGCGGAGCTGGACCCTGCGGGTGAGCCGCGTCAGCAGCTCGGCGAGCGGGCCGGAATCCGTCAGGTCGGCGAGCGCCCCGGCGGCGCGGTCCGTGCGCTGCGCCTTGCGCGTGAGGGACCGCAGGACGCGGCCGGCCGTGGTGTATGTCGCCGCGAACGCGCAGCCGGCGAGCAGGACGTAGAACGTGATGCGCGGGGTGGTCAGTGCCGTCAGCACGGCGATCATGGCCCAGCGCTCGCCGATGGGCAGGACGATCATCCGGCGCAGCCACACCGTCCAGCCGACGCTGTCGAGCTTGTCGGAGAGGGCGGCGGTGGGGCTGGTGTTGGCGGTGGCGTCGTGGTTCGCCTCGTTGAACGAGAAGTCGACGACGTGCCGGCAGGTCTGCAGCACCATGGCGCCGAGGGCGAGTGCCCACACGTCGTCCCCGCCGCGGGCCGCGCCGAGGGCGAGGCCCGCGTAGTAGGCGTACTCCTTGGCGCGGTCGAAGGTCGCGTCGAGCCAGGCGCCGAGCGTCGAGTACTGCAGGGAGTAGCGGGCGAGCTGCCCGTCCGTGCAGTCGAGGACGAAGGAGAGGAGGAGGAGCACGCCCGCTGCGACGAAGCCGGTGCGGCTGCCGGTGGCGGCGCAGCCCGCCGCGATCAGCGCGGTGAGGAGCGAGGCCGTGGTGACCTGGTTGGGGGTCAGGCCGCGGCGGGCGCACCAGCGGGCGATGTAGCGCGAGTACGGGCTGATGAAGTGGGTGGTGAAGAACCCGTCGCGGGACTTCACGGCGGTGCGCAGGCGCACGGCCTCGTCGTCGACGCAGGAGACGGCCTGCCGTGCCTCGTTGCGGGCCTGCGGGTCGGCGGGGACGGCGGCGACGAGCGTGCCGAGCTCGGGGCGGTGCAGCGGGACGCCGTCCGCGTCCAGGGATGCCGTGATGCGGTCGGCGAGGTCCTCGACGACGACGGTGGCGCCGCCGCCCGCGGCCGAGCTCTCGCGGGCCACCGCGCGGGTCAGGGCCTGCCGGGCGCCGGGCTGCGCGGTGACGGCGCCGGGCAGTGCGGCGGCCGGGAAGCGCGGGTCGGTGAGGCCGAGGCGCAGCGCGTGCAGGTGGCCCACGAAGCGGGAGTCGACGATCGCCACCCGCTGGTTCGCGGGCACTTGGGCGAGGAGCGTCTCGGTGTCACCGGCGTCCGAGGCGACCCGCACGTCGAACCCGAGCGTCCGCAGATCGCCCTCGAGCGACGATCCGGGGACCGGCTGGCCGGTGAGGATGGCGGTCGACAGACGAACTCACTCCCTGGGTGCCGACGCGTCCGCGCCGGGCATGTGCGTGGTGGGGTGGCCCTGCGCCTGAGGCGGCGGGCGGCATGTCGGCTGAGGCTATCGGATGGATGGAAGAGGGCGTTCACCGCCCGTTCACGGCCCGATCACCCGGTCGGGGTGGCCGCCTCGCCGCGATCATCATCGGTGATCCGGGGCCCGCGCCACAAACCGCGGCCCCAGACCGGCGCATTCACGGCATCGCGATCCGTCCCCGGCGCACCGGGGCGCAACGGGGCGCATCACGGCGAGCGGGACGGGGAGCACCGGCGGCCGGCCCGGGACCGGCATAGGGTGGGCGTCCATGACATGGCTGATCACAGGCGGAGCTGGATACATCGGGGCGCACGTGGCGCGGGCGATGACGGAGGCCGGGGAGCGCGTGGTCGTCCTGGACGACCTGTCGGCGGGAGTGCCGGGACGGCTGCCCGGGGACATCCGGCTGGTGCAGGGATCGTCGCTGGACGGCGGGCTGCTGAAGCGGGTGCTGGCCGAGCACGCCGTGACCGGTGTGGTGCATCTGGCGGCGCGCAAGCAGGTCGGTGAGTCCGTCGCGCAGCCGACGCGCTACTACCAGGAGAACGTGGGCGGTCTCGCGACGCTGCTGGAGGCGGTCGCCGGGGCGGGCGTCGAGCGGTTCGTCTTCTCCTCGTCCGCCGCCGTGTACGGCAATCCGGACGTGGACCTCATCACCGAGGACACCCCCTGTGCGCCGATGAGCCCGTACGGCGAGACGAAACTCGCCGGGGAATGGCTGGTGCGGGCGGCGGGCCGGGCGCACGGCATGGCGACCGTGTGCCTGCGCTACTTCAACGTGGCGGGGGCGGTGACTCCCGAGCTCGCGGACACCGGTGTCTTCAACGTGGTCCCGATGGTCTTCGACCGGCTGACCCGTGGCGAGGCTCCCCGGATCTTCGGCGACGACTACCCGACACCGGACGGCACGTGCGTGCGCGACTACATCCACGTCGCCGACCTGGCGGACGCGCATCTCGCGGCGGCCCGGCGGCTCGCCGGCGGTGCCACGGGAGACCTGACGGTCAACGTCGGCCGCGGCGAGGGTGTTTCGGTTCGCGAACTCCTGACGCTGATCGGCGAGGTGAGCGGTGACACCCGGCCCGCGCTCGTGGAGCCGCGCCGGCCCGGCGACGCCCCGCGCGCCGTCGCCTCGGCGGCCCTGGCCGGCCGCGAGCTGGGCTGGAGCGCGCGCCGAGGGGTGCGCGAGATGGTCGAGTCGGCCTGGCAGGGGTGGCGGCTGCACCAGGGGGCGACCACCGGGAGCTGACCGTCCGGCGCTCTGACCTGCGGAACGTTTCCGCAGGTCAGGGAGTATGACAACGGTGTTCAGTGCCGCGTTGCCTCATACCCCCTGCCCGTAGTTGACTGGGCTTTCGGCGCAGACATCGGAGGGCGGCTTTCATGGGGGCAGGGCACGACCACGGACACGCGCACGGCGCGCCGCCCACCGGGACGGCGGCGGCGGCGTACCGCGGCAGGCTCCGGGTCGCGTTGTCGATCACGCTCACCGTGATGGTGGTGGAGATCGTCGGCGGGACGCTCGCCGATTCGCTCGCGCTCATCGCGGACGCGGCCCACATGGCGACGGACGCGCTCGGGCTCGGCATGGCGCTGCTCGCCATCCACTTCGCCAATCTGCCGCCGAGCGGGAACCGCACGTACGGGCTGGCGCGCGCCGAGATCCTCGCCGCGCTCGCCAACTGCCTGCTGCTCCTCGGCGTGGGCGGCTACGTCCTGTACGAGGCCGTGCAGCGCTTCATGACGCCCGCCGCCACCGAGGGCGGGCTGACCGTCGTGTTCGGTCTGATCGGCCTGGTCGCGAACATGATCTCGCTGACGCTCCTGGTGCGGGGCCAGAAGGAGAGCCTCAACGTGCGGGGCGCGTTCCTGGAGGTCGCCGCGGACGCGCTGGGCTCGCTCGCCGTGCTGATCTCGGCCGTCGTCATCCTGACGACGGGCTGGCAGGCCGCCGACCCGATCGCCTCGCTCGTCATCGGCCTGATGATCGTCCCGCGTACCTGGAAGCTGCTGCGCGAAACGCTCGACGTGCTGCTGGAGGCGGCGCCCAAGGGGGTCGACGTGGCGGAGGTGCGGGCGCACATCCTGGCGCTGCCCGGGGTCGAGGACGTCCACGACCTGCACGCCTGGACCATCACCTCCGGCATGCCGGTGCTCTCCGCCCATGTCGTCGTCAGCGGCGACACCCTCAGCGCCATCGGCCACGAGAAGATGCTCCACGAACTCCAGGGCTGTCTGGGCGTCCACTTCGACGTGGAGCACTGCACCTTCCAGCTGGAGCCCAGCGGGCACGCCGAGCACGAGGCGCGGCTCTGCCACTGACGCGTCGCGGTGCGGGGGGACCTGTCGAACACATGATGCCCCCCGCCGCGGACGGTTCCCCGGGGGGACATGCGGGGACGCCGTGAGTGCCCGGAGTGCCGGTTTCGTACGGCAGACTTGGGCTTCGAAGACCGATGCGAAGGATGGGTATGCCGATCACACCAGCCACCGCGACGCACAGTTCGTCGAACGGCACCGCTGAACCGATCTTGCTCGAGCTGGTCGACGAGGACGGGGCGACGATCGGTACGGCGGAGAAGCTCGCCGCGCACCAGCCGCCCGGACAGCTGCACCGGGCGTTCTCCGTCTTCCTCTTCGACGAGCGCGGCCGGCTGCTGCTCCAGCGGCGTGCCCTCGGCAAGTACCACTCCCCCGGGGTCTGGTCCAACACGTGCTGCGGTCACCCCTATCCGGGCGAGTCCCCCTTCGCGGCCGCGGCCCGGCGCACGCATGAGGAGCTCGGGGTGTCCCCGTCGCTGCTCGGCGAGGCGGGCACGGTCCGCTACAACCACCCGGACCCGGAGTCGGGCCTGGTGGAGCAGGAGTACAACCACCTCTTCGTGGGGCTGGTCCAGTCCCCGCTGCGTCCCGACCCGAAGGAGGTCGGTTCGACCGCCTACGTGAGCGCGGGCGAGCTGGCGGAGCGGCACGCGAGGGACCCGTTCTCCGCGTGGTTCATGACGGTCCTGGACGCGGCGCGTCCGGCGGTGCGCGAGCTCACGGGCCCGTCCGCCGGCTGGTGAGGTCCGTCACCCGGCGGTCTGCTTGAGGGGCAGCGCGGCCCAGATCACCTTGCCGCCGCTCGCCGTGTGCTCCACGTCGCAGACCCCGCCCGCCCCTTTGGTGACCTCCCGCACGAGCAGCAGACCGCGGCCGCCGGTCTGCCCGTGGTCGGCCTCCAGGGCGGTCGGGCGGTAGGGGTGGTTGTCCTCCACCGAGACCCGCACCCACTCGGCGCCCACCGCGACCTCCACGGCGAGGGTCGGCGAGAGCAGCGCCGCGTGCCGCACCGCGTTGGTGACCAGCTCGGAGACGATCAGCAGCAGTCCCTGGACCAGGTCCTCCGAGACCGGCACGCCCTGGCGGACGAGCAGGTCGCGGACGGCGTGACGGGCCTGCGGGACCGAGGCGTCCACGGAGGGGGCGGTGAACCGCCACACCCCCTCGTACGGCAGCGGGCCGGGGGGTCTCCGGTCGGCCGGCACGTCCTCGCCGCCTTCCGGGCGTGAGCCGGACCCCCGCCCGCCGTCGTCCATCGTCCGGTCGCCACCCCTGCGCTCGATTGTCACCACACGTCGAGTGTTGGTAACGCGCTGGTTCGTACCGGATGACTGCACACAAGTCAGCGGGTATCGACGTCATCTGACTTGCTGTGTCCGGTCTTGTCGGCCGTTGGACTGTTCCTGTCGCGGCTGTGCCGCCTTCGGGAACTATTCGGGTTGTACGGGTTCGCCGCCGGGCTCGTCCCCTTCGTCCCTCCGGCCCGGGCGTACCCCTTCCCGGTCGACGGGATGAGGGTCCCGATAGCATCCGCCGCATGGAGCCCCAGCTGCTGCACGGCGTCGCCGACGGCGTCGCCACCGTCGTCATCCACCACCCGGCCAAGCGCAACGCCATGACATCGGGGATGTGGCGGGCGCTGCCGCCGCTGCTCGACGCGCTGGCCGCCGACCCCGCCGTGCACGCGCTGGTGCTGACCGGCGAGGGCGGGACGTTCTGCGCCGGGGCCGACATTTCGACGCTGCGCGTTTCGCCCGACGAGCCGCAGGGGCTCGCCGTGCGCGCCGAGGAGGCGCTCGCGGCGTTCCCCAAGCCGACGCTGGCTGCGGTGCGCGGGTACTGCGTGGGCGGCGGCTCCCAGCTCGCGGCGGCGTGCGATCTGCGGTTCGCGGAGGAGGGCTCGCTGTTCGGGGTGACACCGGCGAAGCTGGGGATCGTCTATCCGGCCTCGTCCACCCGGCGGCTGGTTTCCCTGGTGGGGCCCGCCACCGCCAAGTACCTGCTGTTCTCAGGTGAGTTGATCGACACGGAGCGGGCGCTGCGCACGGGACTGCTGGACGAGGTGCTGCCGGAGGGCGGACTCGACAAGCGGGTCGCGGAGTTCACCCGGGTCCTGGCCGCGCGCTCGCAGCTGACGCAGGCCGCGGCCAAGGAGTTCGCGGACGGGCGCACGGACCGGGACGCGTACTGGGCCGGCCGGGCGCGCGGCAGCGGCGACACCGGGGAAGGGGTCGCCGCCTTCCTGGAGCGCAGGCAGCCGCGTTTCACCTGGACCGTCGCCGAGGAGGTCCCTCACAGCGCCGACTGAAGGCGCGCCCCGGCCGGACCGACCGGGATTCACCGTCAGGGGGCGGGTGCGGGACGGAAGCGGCGCCGGTACTCGGCGGGTGCCGCACCGAGGGCCTTGACGAAGGAGCGGCGCATCGCCTCCGGAGTGCCGTAGCCGCAGGTGCGGGAGATCTCCTCGATCCCGTCGGCGGTGTCCTCCAACAGGCGCCTGGCGTGTTCGAGCCTGGTCCGCTCGACGAACCGGCCGGGTGTCACGCCGGTCTCGGCCCGGAAGGCACGGGCGAAGTGCCGGGGCGAGAGACGGGCACGGGCGGCGAGTGCCTCCACGCCCAGGTCGCCCCCGGGGTGCTCGGTGATCCACTGCTGGACCTCGCGCAGGGGTGCGCGCTGGGCGGTCTGCGCGGCGAGCTGGGCGCTGAACTGGGCCTGGTTGCCCGGGCGGCGCAGGAACACGACCAGGCCGCGGGCGATGGCCAGCGCGGTCTCCCGGCCGAGGTCCTCCTCCACCAGCGCCAGTGCCAGGTCGATGCCCGCCGTGACACCGGCCGAGGTCGCGATGTGTCCGTCGCGGACGTACACGGGGTCGGGCTCGACCTCGACGGCCGGGTGCTCGCGGGCGAGCTTGTCGCAGAACGCCCAGTGGGTGGTGGCGCGGCGGCCGTCCAGCAGCCCGGCGCCGGCCAGCAGCAGGGCGCCCGTGCACACCGAGACCAGGCGCTCGGCGCGCGGTCCGTGCTCGCGCAGCCAGTCGACGAGCGCGGGCGCCGGGCTCCTGGTGCCCCGGCCGCCGGGGACGAGCAGGGTGTGCGGGGCGGGGGCGCCGCGCAGGGCCCGGTCCGGCACGAGGGTCAGACCGCTGGAGGTGCGCACAGGGGCGCCGTCCAGGGAGGCGGTGGTGATGCGGTACGTGCCCCCGGCCGCCGCGAACACTTCCACGGGGCCGCTGACGTCCAGGCTCTGCACGTCGTCGAAGAGAACGACCAGAACGGTGCGCATGCGTCGAGTGTCGGCACGCGGCGGGACGTCCGCAATGACGAGCACCCCACCTTTCCTGCCATCGCAGATCCGGCGGTTCCTTGCGTACCGACCAGTCGGTAAGGTGCCGGGCATGACCTCTCCCCTGCCGGAGCGCGCCGGGCGGCGCTGCCACAACGTCCTGAACCCACTGCACTCGACGCACTACTTCTCCCCGGACCTCGGCCGGGAGATGGCCGCGATCGGACTCGGCAACGAGAGGGGCGCCTACTTCGCCGCGCGCTCCGCCGCCATGGGCGCGGTCGGTGCGGGGACGGTCACGGCGACGTTCTACAACTTCCGACACGGACTCGTGGCCGAGCACGTGCCCGGGGTGTGGCGGACCGCGTCCCCGGACGCCGTCCTCGCGGCACGCACGCGTGCCGTCGACGCGACGCTGCGACGGCTGCTCGGCGAGGAGCTGATCGCCTCCGAGGAAGTGGCCGAGGCGGCGGAACTGGCGCTGCGGGCCACCGAGGCGTGCACGAGGACGGCACGCCCCCTGTACGCCGCGCACGCCGACCTGCCCGTACCCGAGGAACCGCACCTGGCGCTCTGGCACGCGGCCACACTGCTGCGCGAGCACCGCGGCGACGGTCACCTCGCCGTGCTGCTCGCAGCGGAACTCGACCCCGTCGAGGCGCTGGTGAGCCACACCGCCACCGGCAAGGGCATGGCCCCCAGGTGGGCGCTGGGCACCCGGGGCTGGTCGCGGGAGGACTGGGAGGCGGCGGCCACCCGGCTGCGGGAGCGCGGACTGCTGGACGCGAAGGGCGAGTTGACCGACGCAGGCACGGCCCTGCGGCAGTCGGTCGAAGCCGACACGGACCGGCTGGACCTGGCCCCGTACACCCACCTGGGGGCGTCGGGCGTCGAGCGGCTCACGGAGCTGGCGAAGGGACTGCTGATCACGGCCCTGGGCAACGGCGCGTTCCCCGAAGGCATGATCGGCAAGGACTGAGGTACACGTATGTCACCCGGCCCCGTCGAACCGACGGGGGTCCAAGTGCCGGGAGACGAAAGGGGAAGCGCGTGTTCAAGGCGATCGCAGACGTGTTGCGCCAGATCGGTGGAGCCGTCGCCACAGTGGTGACCCTGCCGTTCCGGGCGGTGGCCCGGTTGTTCGGCGGCGCCTCGCACTCCGCCCGCAAGGCCTGAGCGCGGCCCCGGGCCGCACGGCCCGTCCATCCGAACCGGCTCGGGAGCCGGACGCGTCGCACGCGTCCGGCTCCCGGCGCGTTGCGGGGCCGCCCTGATCCCCTGTTGTCGGTGTCACCTGCCACAATTGCCGCGCAACCCCAGTGGAGAAGGCGGTACGGGATCGTGACGACACCCCTCGTAGGGTCCATCGAAGGCAGGATCGCCGAGGAACTCGGCGTACGGGAGCGGCAGGTCAAGGCCGCGGTCGACTTGCTCGACGGCGGTTCGACGGTGCCCTTCATCGCCCGCTACCGCAAGGAAGCGACCGAGATGCTCGACGATGCGCAGCTGCGCACGCTCGAGGAGCGGCTGCGCTATCTGCGGGAGCTGGAGGAGCGCCGCACGGCGATCCTCGAATCGGTGCGCGAGCAGGGCAGACTCACGGAGGAACTGGAGGCGCGGATCCGCGGCGCCGAGACCAAGGCACGCCTCGAGGACATCTACCTGCCCTTCAAGCCGAAGCGGCGCACCAAGGCGCAGACCGCCCGCGAGGCGGGGCTCGAGCCGCTGGCCGAGGGCCTGCTCAAGGACCCCTCGGCCGAGCCGCTCGCCGCCGCCGCGGCCTTCGTCGACGCCGGCAGGGGCGTCGCCGACGCGCAGGCCGCGCTGGACGGCGCGCGCGCCATCCTCACCGAGCGGTTCTCGGAGGACGCCGACCTGATCGGCGAGCTGCGCGAGCGCATGTGGGTGCGCGGCCGGCTGGTCGCCCGGGTCCGGGAGGGCAGGGAGGAGGCCGGCGCCAAGTTCGCCGACTACTTCGACTTCGCCGAGCCCTTCACGAAGCTGCCCTCGCACCGCGTCCTCGCCATGCTGCGCGGCGAGAAGGAGGAGGTGCTGGACCTCGTCCTGGAACCGGAGGAGCCGTCCGAGCAGCCAGGACCGTCCACGTACGAGGGGATCGTCGCCCGGCGCTTCGGGATCGCCGACCGGGGCCGCCCCGGTGACAAGTGGCTGACGGACACGGTCCGCTGGGCCTGGCGCACTCGTCTTCTCGTCCACCTCGGCATCGACCTGCGGCTGCGGCTGCGGACGGCCGCCGAGGACGAGGCGGTCAACGTGTTCGCGGCGAACCTGCGGGACCTGCTGCTCGCCGCCCCGGCGGGCACGCGCGCGACCCTGGGGCTCGACCCCGGGTTCCGTACGGGCGTCAAGGTGGCCGTGGTCGACGCGACCGGCAAGGTCGTCGCCACGGATGTCATCCACCCGCACGTCCCGGCGAACCGGTGGGACGAGGCCGTCGCCAAACTGGCCCGGCTGGCCCGGGAGCACGCTGTCGAGCTGATCTCCATCGGCAACGGCACGGCCTCCCGCGAGACGGACAAGCTCGCCGGTGACCTCATCGCGAAGCACCCCGAGCTGAACCTCACCAAGGTGATGGTCTCCGAGGCGGGCGCGTCCGTGTACTCGGCGTCCGCGTTCGCCTCCCAGGAGCTGCCCGGCATGGACGTGTCGCTGCGCGGGGCCGTCTCCATCGCCCGCCGGCTCCAGGACCCGCTGGCCGAGCTGGTGAAGATCGACCCGAAGTCGATCGGCGTCGGGCAGTACCAGCACGACCTGTCCGAGGTGAAGCTGTCGCGCTCGCTCGACGCGGTGGTCGAGGACTGCGTGAACGGCGTGGGCGTCGACGTGAACACGGCCTCGGCGCCGCTGCTCGCGCGGGTCTCCGGCATCTCCTCGGGCCTCGCCGAGAACATCGTGGCCCACCGCGACGCGAACGGCCCCTTCCGGTCCCGTACGGCGCTGAAGGACGTGGCCCGGCTGGGTCCCAAGGCGTACGAGCAGTGCGCGGGCTTCCTGCGGATCCGCGGCGGGGACGACCCGCTGGACGCGTCCAGCGTGCACCCCGAGGCCTATCCGGTGGTCCGGCGCATGGGGAAGACCGCGGGGAACGGCGTCGCGTCGCTGATCGGCAACACGGGCGTGCTGCGTTCGCTGAAGCCGGCCGACTTCGTGGACGACAAGTTCGGTCTGCCGACCGTGACGGACATCCTCGGGGAACTGGAGAAGCCGGGGCGCGACCCGCGGCCCGCCTTCAGGACGGCGACCTTCAAGGAGGGTGTCGAGAAGCTCACCGACCTGTCGTCGGGCATGGTGCTGGAGGGCGTCGTCACCAATGTCGCGGCCTTCGGTGCCTTCGTGGACGTGGGCGTCCACCAGGACGGTCTGGTGCACGTCTCGGCGATGTCGAGGACGTTCGTCAAGGACCCGCGGGACGTGGTGAAGCCGGGAGACATCGTCAAGGTGAAGGTGCTCGACGTCGACCTCCCGCGCAAGCGCATCGCGCTGACGCTGCGGCTGGACGACGAGGCGGCGCCCCAGGACCAGCCGCAGGAGGGCGGGCGTCCCCAGCGTGCGGGCCGGCCGCCCCGGCAGCGGCAGCAGCAGCCGTCGCGTCAGGGCCGCGGGGGCGGGGCGGGCGGCGGGTCCCGCCAGGCGCCCGCACCCGGCAACAGCGCGATGGCGGACGCCCTGCGGCGAGCGGGTCTGACGGACCCCGAGCGGGGCCGCTGACCTCCGGAGCCGGGCCGAGCCGTCCGGAGGCGGGCGGACCGGCACCGGTGCCGGGCGCCGTCCGGGGCGGGCGGGCCGGCACGGTTGCCGGGCGCCGTCCGGGGCGGGCGGGCCGGCACGGTTGCCGGGCGCCGTCCGGGGTGGGCGGGCCGGCACGGTTGCCGGGCGCCGTCCGGGGTGGGCGGGCCGGCACGGTTGCCGGGCGCCGTCCGGGGCGGGCGGGCCGGCACCGGGTCGGGACTCACGGCCCTCTCCCGGGTACTCCCGGGGAGGGGGCCGGTCAGCGCTTTTCGGTGACCTTGCCGTCGGCCACTTCGACACGACGGGTCGTGCTGACCGCGTCCAGCATCCGGCGGTCGTGGGTGACCAGGAGCAGCGTGCCCTCGTACGACTCCAGGGCCGACTCGAGCTGCTCGATGGCCGGCAGGTCGAGGTGGTTGGTCGGCTCGTCCAGGACCAGGAGGTTCACGCCGCGGCCCTGGAGCAGCGCCAGCGCCGAGCGGGTGCGCTCGCCCGGTGAGAGGGAGGCCGCGGGGCGCAGGACGTGGTGCGACTTGAGGCCGAACTTGGCGAGCAGGGTGCGCACTTCGGCAGGTTCGGTGTCCGGGACGGCCGCGCTGAAGGCATCGAGCAGGGACTCGGAGCCGTGGAACAGTTTGCGGGCCTGGTCGACTTCCCCGACGACCACGCCGGAGCCGAGGGCCGCGTGCCCCGCGTCCAGCGGGACCCGGCCCAGCAGGGCGCCGAGCAGCGTCGACTTGCCCGCGCCGTTCGCTCCGGTGACGGCGACCCGGTCCGCCCAGTCGATCTGGAGCGTCGCGGGCCCGAACGTGAAGTCGCCGCGCCGCACTTCGGCGTCCCGCAGCGTGGCGACGACCGCGCCCGACCGGGGCGCCGCCGCGATCTCCATGCGCAGCTCCCACTCCTTGCGGGGCTCGTCGACGGTGTCCAGCCGCTCGATCATGCGCTGGGTCTGCCGGGCCTTCGCGGCCTGCTTCTCGCTGGCCTCGCTGCGGAACTTGCGGCCGATCTTGTCGTTGTCGTTGTTCGCCTTGCGCCGGGCGTTCTTGACGCCCTTGTCCATCCAGGAGCGCTGCATCTGGGCGCGCCCTTCGAGCGCCGACCTCTTGTCGGCGTACTCGTCGTAGTCCTCGCGGGCGTGCCGGCGGGCGGTCTCACGCTCTTCGAGGTAGGCCTCGTAGCCTCCGCCGTACAGGGTGATCTCCTGCTGCGCGAGGTCGAGTTCGAGCACCTTGGTGACGGTGCGGCTGAGGAACTCGCGGTCGTGGCTGACGACGACGGTGCCGGCGCGCAGGCCGCTCACGAAGCGTTCGAGCCGTTCCAGGCCGTCCAGGTCCAGGTCGTTCGTGGGCTCGTCGAGCAGGAACACGTCGTAGCGGGACAGGAGCAGCGAGGCGAGGCCCGCGCGGGCGGCCTGGCCGCCGGACAGGGACGTCATCGGCTGGTCGAGTCCGACGCCGAGCCCGAGGGAGTCGGCGACCTCCTCGGCCCGCTCGTCGAGGTCGGCGCCGCCGAGGCCCAGCCACTGCTCCAGGCTGGTGCCGTACGCGTCGTCGGCGCCCGGTGCCCCGTCCACCAGGGCCTGGGTGGCCTCGTCCATCGCCCGCTGCGCCTCGGCCACGCCCGTACGGCGGGCCAGGAAGTCCCGTACGGTCTCGCCCGGCCGGCGCTCCGGCTCCTGCGGCAGGTGCCCGACGGACGCGCCGGGCGGGGACAGCCGCAGCTCGCCCTCCTCCGGGGTGAGGAGCCCGGCGAGCAGCCGCAGCAGGGTGGATTTGCCGGCGCCGTTGGCACCGACGAGCCCGATCACGTCGCCGGGCGCGACGACGAGGTCGAGCCCGGAGAAGAGTGAGCGGTCGCCGTGTCCGGCGGCGAGATTCTTGGCGACGAGAGTGGCAGTCATCAGAACGCCGATCCTAACGGCCCGGCCCGCCCGCTCCCGCCCCGGTTTTCCGGCCGGACGGACACGGCCCCGCACCGGCCTCAGCCGCGGCAGCGGCGCCTCCGCCTTCCGCGGGTCATCGCCTCGACCGGCACAGTCCGCGGAAGCACGTCCGTGCTGAGCGGGCCGTCGCCGCCACCAGCACGCTCCCGGAGGTGCGTGCCACGAGGAAGGACCGGTCCTTCACCGTTCCGGCATCCAGCGGGAGCCCGGTGGTGGCCGGCCGCCAGGGGACGCCGTCGAAGATCTCTTGCGCGCGTGCAGTACAGGCGGTCCAGCCGGTAGGCGGTGAGACGGACACGGCACGCGGAGGTGACCTCGACGTCCGCACCGCCGCCGGCGGCGACCAGGCCGGTGAGGCGGCGGCGCTCCCGGGGGGCTGCGGTCCAGTGCGTTCTCGATCCGGGCGACCAGGAGCGGGACGATCGGCGCGAGGCCGTCCACGTACGCGACGTCGGCGCGCGCACGCTCGAAGGACCGGCGTACGGCGGCAGGTCACCGTCGGCGAGGACTCCACCGGCACGCATCGCCGGTGCCAGGCCGAAGGTCGCGTACTCGGCAGACATGCCGCGAGTACTCCCGGGCCGGCGGTGAGGGGAGCACGCGAGGACATGTTCCGCTACCGTCCCCGCGTGGAGAAAGCTGTGAGCGGTGACGTGATCGTGGTCGGCAGCGGCGTCATAGGACTGACGACGGCCGTGGTGCTGGCGGAGAGCGGCCTACGGGTCCGGGTGTGGACGCGGGAGCCCGCCGAGCTGACCACCTCGGCCGTTGCGGGCGCCCTGTGGTGGCCGTACCGCATCGAGCCGGCGGAGTCGGCCCGCGCGTGGGCCCTGCACTCGCTGTCGGTGTACACGGAACTGGCGGAGCGCCCCGCGGAGACCGGCGTACGCATGGTCGAGGGCGTACAGGGCGAGACCCGGCTGGACGCTCGGGACCCGTGGATCAGTCAGGTGCCGGGAGTACGGGCGGCGACGGCCGAGGAGTACGCGGGGACGGCACTGTGGGCGCGGCTGCCGCTGATCGACATGCCGGTGCATCTGCGGTGGCTCCGCGAGCGCCTCCTCCAGGCCGGCGGGACGGTCGAGGCGCGCACGGTGGCGGACCTGGCGGAGGCGGCGGCGCCGGTCGTCGTCAACTGCACGGGGCTCGGCGCCCGCGACCTCGTCCCGGATCCCGCGGTGCGGCCGGTGCGCGGGCAGCTGGTGATCGTGGAGAACCCCGGCCTGCGCACGTACGTGGTCTCGACCGACGCGCCCGCCGGGACGACCACGTATCTGTTCCCGCAGCCGGACCGGCTGATCCTCGGCGGCACGACCGACGAGGACGACTGGTCCCTGACGCCCGACCCCGCGGCGGCCGCGCGGATCGTCGAGCGCTGCACTGCGCTGCGACCGGAGATCGCCGGAGCCCGTGTCCTCGGCCACCGGGTGGGGCTGCGCCCGGTGCGCGACTCGGTGCGTCTGGAACGCGAAGTGCTGCCCGAAGGACGGCTGTTGGTGCACAACTACGGTCACGGGGGTGCGGGTGTCACCGTGGCCTGGGGATGTGCGCGGGAGGCGGCCGGGCTCGCCTGCCGCTGACGCCTCAGCCGTGGTCGTGCCCGAGCGGGTCTCCCTCCGTGTCCGTGCCGGCCCCCGGGCCGACCCTGATCTCGAAGTCGCCGTCGTATCTCCTGTGCCCCTCGATCACGGCGAGTTCGACGGCCTCCGAGGCCATCTCGCCGCGCACGACGAGCGGATCCCTGCGCAGGTCCCGCATGAGGGAGACACACATGCCGATCATGACGAGGACGAAGGGCGCGGCGGCGAGGATCGTGAGGTTCTGCAGGCCGGTGAGCGCGTCGCCCTGGCCGCTTCCGACGAGCAGCATGATGGCGGCGACGGCGCCGGTCACGACACCCCAGAACACGACGACGAGACGTGCCGGTTCGAGCGCGCCCCGCTGGGAGAGCGTGCCCATCACGATGGACGCGGCGTCGGCGCCCGACACGAAGAAGATCCCGACGAGGATCATCACGAGCAGACTGGACGCCGTCGCGACCGGGAACTCCTGGAGCACGCCGAACAGTTGACCCTCGGGGGTCGACTCACCGCGGAGCGCGCCGCCCTCCTTCAGCTTCATCGCCGTACCACCGAAGACGGCGAACCAGACCAGGCTGACGCTGCTGGGGACGAGGATGACACCGCCGACGAACTGCCGGATGGTGCGGCCGCGGCTGATCCGGGCGATGAACATGCCGACGAACGGCGTCCAGGAGATCCACCACGCCCAGTAGAAGACCGTCCAGCTCCCCAGCCAGTCGGCGACGCCCTCCCCGCCGGCCGCCTCGGTGCGCCCGGCGAGCTGGGGCAGGTCGCCGAGGTAGGCGAAGATCGAGGTGGGCAGCAGGTCGAGGACGATGATGGTGGGGCCCGCGACGAACACGAAGACGACGAGCACCAGCGCCAGGACCATGTTGATGTTGGACAGCCACTGGATGCCCTTCTCCACGCCGGAGACCGCCGAGGCGACGAACGCGACGGTCAGGACCGCGATGATGGCGACGAGCAGTCCCGTGCTCACCTTGTCCATCCAGTCCAGCTCCTTGAATCCGGAGCCGATCTGCAGCGCTCCGAGGCCGAGGGAGGCGGCGGAGCCGAAGACGGTGGCGATGATCGCCAGGATGTCGATGACCCGGCCCGCGGTGCCGTTGGCGTGCTTCTCGCCGATGAGCGGGGTGAAGACCGCGCTGATGGTCTGGCGCCTGCGCTTGCGGAAGGTGCTGTAGGCGATGCCGAGGCCGACCACCGCGTAGATCGCCCAGGGGTGCAGCGTCCAGTGGAAGAGGGTGGTGGCCATTGCCGTCTCCATGCGTTCACCGGAGTCGGCGGGCGAGGTGCCGGGCGGAGGTGTGGTGTAGTGCGACAGCGGTTCACTCACGCCGTAGAACATCAGGCCGATGCCCATGCCGGCGCTGAACATCATCGCGACCCAGGACACGGTGCGGAACTCGGGTTTCTCGCCCTCGGCGCCGAGGTGGATCCTGCCGTAGCGGCTGACCGCGAGCCAGAGCGCGAAGACCACGAAGCACGAGGCGGCCAGCATGAAGGCCCAGCCGCCGTTGTGGATCAGGCCGTTGAGCATCTTCGTGGAGACGCTCTCCAGGGAGTCCGTCGCGACCGCGCCCCAGATCACGAAGGCCAGGGTCAGCGCGGCGGTGACGCCGAACACCACCCGGTCCGTCCGGTGCCCGGTGCCGCCGGGGACGTCGGACGGATCTCCCCGGCCGCCCCGTTCTTTCAGGTCCTTTGTCATCGCCGCACCTTCCCCTGGAAGCCGTATGGGCATTATTGCCTCATAACACCCATACGACCCGCCGCACGCACCGCCGCGCGCGAGGGGTGGCGCAGTCGGTGCCGACGTCCGGTCCGGAGGAGGGCGGGCCCCGTTCCAGCGACAGCCGCTGGAACGCGGCCGTGCCGACGAGGAGGGCGGGTGGCGCGGGGCCTCGTGACGCCACCCGCCCTCGGGTCTCGAAGAGTGCGCTGTTACGACCCGTAGGTCTCGAACTCGGCCACCTTCGGCGCTCCCGTCGAACCGGTGATCTCGAAAGTGATCTTGCTGAGGGAGGCCCGCGGGAAGCTGATGAGGCCCGCGCCGCTGCCCGAGGCGAGGACGGCGCCGCTGTCGGCGTTGCGGACCCTCCAGGAGCCGATGCTTCCTGCGGATCCGGATGTCTCACGGATGTTGATGCTGGAGACGGTGGTGGCGGAGCCCCACTTGATGGAGACGGAGCCGGTCGCGCCGGCCGGTGACCAGTAGGTGCTCAGGTTGCCGTCCCGGACGTTGCCGTAGCTCGTGCCGTCGGCCTTGCTCGAACCGTCGGAGCCGGCACCGAGGCTGAGATTGGTCCCGCCGGGCTGTGTCGGCGTCGCCGTGGGGGTGGGGGTCGGCGAGGTGGGAGTCGCGGTCGGCGTCGGCGTCTGGGCCCCGCAGCTGCCGTTCGACACCTGCAGACCGGTGCCGGCACCCGCCGTCCGGCGCACGATGTCGGGCACGCAGGCGGCGGCGTCGAGGGTGTGGGCGTACGGGATGCCGACCGTGGTGTTCGACTGCGGATCCGGGCCGGCGGGGTGGTTGTCGGTGCCGGGGCCGGACCAGGTCACGTTGTCGAAGATGTTGCCGCTGACCTGCCAGTAGCCGGTCGCGTCGGTGTAGAAGGTGCCGAGGACGTCCCGGGAGTCCTGGAAGTAGTTGTTGTCCACCTTGGCCTTGGCGCCGGCGCGGGAGTTGATGCCCGACTTGCCGAGGCCCACGTAGTGGTTGTTGTAGATGTGTGCCGTGCCACCGCGCAGCAGAGGGGTGCGGGAGTCGATGTTCTCGTAGAGGTTGTGGTGGTAGGTGATGAAGCCGTTGGAGAGGTCGCTCTCACTCGATCCGACGAGGCCGCCCCGCCCGGAGTTGCGCAGGATGCTGTACGACAGGGTCACGTACTGGGTGTTGTCCTTCATGTCGAAGAGGCCGTCGAATCCTTCGTCCTCTCCTCCGGACGCTTCGAGGGTGGTGTGATCGACCCAGACGTTGCGGACATTGCCCTCCATGCCGATGGCGTCCCCGCCGTTGGAGGTGGGCGAGCCGGACTTCTTCACGTTCCGGACCGTCACGTCCTGGATGATGATGTTGCTCGCTTCCCGGATGTGGATGCCGAGCTGGTCGAAGACGGCTCCGCCGCCGGCGCCGACGATGGTGACGTTGCTGACCTGCTTCAGCTCGATCACTCCGGCGGCCGTGTTGCAGCTGTCGCCGGACACCTTCGCGGTGTTGGCGTGGTTGATGGTCCCCTCGACCTGGATGGTGATGGGCGTGCTGCTGCCGGCGCGGGCGCACAGAGCCGCGTTGATAGCGGTTCCGGTGGTGGCCCGCACGGTCTGCCCGCCCGCCCCGCCGGTGGTGCCGCCGTTCTGGGTCGCGTAGCCGGTGGCGCTGCCGGTCGCCGCCGACGCCTCGGGCATCGTCAGCGCCACACCGACCGCGGCCGCTGCGGCCATGGCGGCCGACGCGGCGGAGAGTCTCAGTGCGAGTGGTCGTCTCATTCTCACTCCTGGTTCACCGTGGTCTGCTCATTCGTCGTGCCCTGCGAACAGTTGGAGCCGGTGCGGTTGACCGAGGACCGACGCGTGCGGCGGCCTCCGCGAAGGCCGCCTTCCAGCTTTCCCCCTACCTTGGAAAGCGCTTTCTCCAGCCGCAGACGATAAGTGGGCCCCCATGGAGTGGCAAGGGTCCTGACCGAATCGGATTCACATGCTCGAACATCGCTCCGCGAGCGATGGGTCACCGGCAAGACGTCACCCTCGCCGCCAGGTGACGCC
Organism: Streptomyces sp. GLSS-08; assembly: GCF_056387915.1. Taxonomy (NCBI): domain Bacteria; kingdom Bacillati; phylum Actinomycetota; class Actinomycetes; order Kitasatosporales; family Streptomycetaceae; genus Streptomyces; species Streptomyces sp. GLSS-08. The sequence goes on along the minus strand of NZ_JBWJAQ010000021.1, from coordinate 80,424 downwards.
TCAGTGCCGCTGACACGGGGATGCGGGGGGCATACCGGCACGTGACGAAGGGTGCGCCGTCACGGTCCGCGGCTCGTGGAGAACCTGAACACTGAACGAAGTTCACATTCATGAACTCTGCGGAGCCGACCCGCCACGCAGTGCATCAGCTCGCAGGACGGCCCCGGCCGTGGCGGTGACCGCCACGGCCGGGGCACGAGGGAGGGGCGTTACCGGGCGCCGTCGCCCGGGACGCGGCGGGGGGCGCTCGGGTCGCGTACGCCGTCGAGGACCGACGGACGCGGCGTGACCGTGGAGTCCACCGTCGCGGAGCGGAAGGCGCCGGCACCGCCGACCAGCGGTATCCGGGCCGAGGTGCGGGACAGGTCGAGCGTCAGCGTGGGCGTGCTCGACGGCGGGTCGATGAGGTCCTTGTCGGTGCCGGCGACGATGAGCGCGAGGCGGTGACCCTCCGGCACGACGTGGTCGGTGGCGGCCAGGTCCAGGGTGATGGTGTAGGCCTTGCCCGGGGTGAGCGGGACTCCCTTCGCGGCGGACGCGTGGTTGCCGAGGTCGGCCCAGCCGCGGCTGACCACCGTGTAGTCGACGTCCGCGTTCTTCGCCGCGGTCTCCTTGAAGCAGGAGCTGTCCCCAGCGGTGCTCGGGCCCCAGCAGGTGCGTTCCGTGAGCGTCGTGATGCCCTCCCCGGCGGCGGCGTAGTCACGGATGGTGTCCGGGCCGAGGTCGACCAGGACCGCGGAGAGGTGCGCGGTCGACGTGGTCGGGGTGGCGGTGACGATGACCTGGGACGAGCCGGACAGTCGCAGTTCGCGGGTCAGCGTCGGGGTGGTGAACCCGGCCTTCTCGGGGGTCGGGCCGTCGATGTGGGCGGCCCAGTCGCTCTCGCTCAGTCGCGGGTCGTCGGTGAAGGTCTCGGTCCCGGACCTCGTACGGAGTCCGAGGGTGCCGACGCCCGGCCTGGCACCCTTCCCGGGATGCAGGCGCACCCCGTCGGTCCCCCGCGGCGGCCAGACGCCGGAGGTGACCCAGGTGTCGGGGGCGCGCTCGATGTCGGCCACCGGCTCGTCGTCGATGCCGTTGTCGTAGCCGAGGAGTTCGTGGTCGAACCAGCGGTGCAGCGTGTCGACCCAGGCGGCGCGGCGGAAGTCGAAGGGGTCGACGTGGCCGGTCTGGGAGAGCCAGATCTTGCGCTCGACGCCGTTCCTGGCCAGGGCGCTCCACCACCGTCCGACGTGCTGGGTGCGGACGTTGAGGTCCTGCATGCCGTGGACGAGGAAGACGCTGGCCCGCACCCGGTCGGCGTGGCGCACGTAGTCGCGCTCGGTCCACAGCGAGGTCCGGTCGCCGGTGCGCGGTGCCTCGTCGACGAGTTTCCGCTGGACGGCGGCGCACCGGGCGCGGGCGTCCGGGCTCTCCACGTAGTCGGACAGCCACTCGGGGCCGGAGTCGTAGAGGGGGGCGCCCTTGGCGAAGTAGTAGTCGTACCAGGAGGAGATGGCGCTGATGGGGACGATCGTCTTCAGGCCCTCGACCCCGGTGGCGGCCACGCCGTTGGCGATCGTGCCGTCGTAGCTCTTGCCGATCATGCCGGTTCTGCCGTTGGTCCAGCCGGCCCCTGCCCGGTCGGCTCCGGTGCGGGTCGTGTAGCCCCTGGCCCGGCCGTTCAGCCAGTCGACGACGGCCTTCGCCGACTGGACGTCGGAGCGGCCGCCGACGTCGACGCAGCCGTCGGAGCGGTTGGTGCCGGCCAGGTCGACACCGACGAAGGCGTACCCGCGCGGCACGAAGTAGTTGTCGTAGAACAGCGGCATCCGGACGACATGGCCGTTCGCGTCGTACGTCTTCTTCTGGCTCTCGTTGCCGCGCCCGCAGCAGGAGTAGTACGGGCTGGCATCCATGATCACGGGCACTTTGCGGCCCCGCTGGGCGGGTTCGCGGGGGCGGACGATGTCGACGGCGACGCGGTCCCGCTTCCCGTCGCCGTCGCCGTCCAGTCCGGTGTCGACCCATACGGATTCGCGGATGGCGTTCTCGTAGGAGTAGACCGGTGTGCTCTCCCGGGGCGCGCTGTGGGCGACGGCGGGGGACACGAAGGCGGCCAGCAGGGCGGTGGTGGCCGCCGTCGCGAGCGATCTCCAGGTGGTGAGGCGCCAATGGCGCGCACGTATCGGCATGCGCGGAAGGTACCCCGGTCAACTCCCGTGCAAAAGGGGACTCTTGCGGGTGCGTACGGCGTGATGGCTCATGTCGGCCGAATGGCGATCGTGTGACGGGTGGGGCCGTGGACATGACCGTGGCCGCGGCGGCTGAATAGTCTCCGAACAGACTCCGTGACCCTACGACTTGGAGCTCCTGTGCACCGCAGACTCATCGCCCCGGGCGCGCTCGCGGCCTCCCTCCTGCTGGCGATCCCGGCATCGGCGGCCGGCGCCTCCCCCGGCGCCCCGGGTATCGGCGACCCCTACTACCCGGCCTACGGCAACGGCGGGTACGACGTCTCGCACTACGACCTGCGGCTGAAGTACCAGCCGAAGACGGACGAGCTGGAAGGCACGGCGACCCTCCTGGCGACGACGACGCAGGACCTGTCGCGGTTCGACCTGGACTTCCTGCTCGACGTCAGCGAGGTGCGGGTCAACGGCGCGAAGGCGTCGTTCGCCACGTCGGGACAGCACGAGCTGGAGATCACGCCGGCCCGGCCCCTCGCCAAGGGCACGCCGGTCACGGTCGTCGTCCGCTACAGCTCAGTGCCGTCCACGAAGACCGCGTACGGCTTCTCGACCTGGCACCGCACCCCGGACGGCGCCGTCGCGGCGGACGAGCCGGAGGCGGCCTGGTGGTGGTACCCGAGCAACGACCACCCGCGGGACAAGGCGACGTACGACGTCTCCGTGTCGGTGCCCGACGGGACGCAGGCGATCTCCAACGGAACGCTGCAGTCGACGAGTTCACGGCTCGGCTGGACCCGCTACAACTGGCGCTCCAACAAGCCGCAGGCCACCTACCTGACCACGCTCGCGGTCGGGAGGTTCGACCTCACCACGGGGACGACGTCCGACGGCGTGCCCGTCGTCAACGCGTACAGCAAGGACCTCGGGGACAACGACGGGGCCGCCCGGGCGAGCGTCGAACGGACCGCGGAGATCACCGACTGGCTGACCGGCTACTTCGGCCCGTACCCCTTCAACTCGGTCGGCGGGTACGTCCCGAACACCACCACCGGGTACGCGCTGGAGACCCAGACCCGGGTGTTCTACAGCCCCCGCCAGTTCGCGGGCGGGTCGAACACGTCCGTCGTCGTGCACGAGCTGGCCCACCAGTGGTACGGCGACAGCGTGTCCCTCGCCGGCTGGAAGGACATCTGGATCAACGAGGGCTTCGCGCGGTACGCGCAGTGGCTGTGGTCGGAGCACGAGGGCGAGGGCACGGCGCAGGAACTCGCGGACTACGTGTACGCGTCGCACCCGGCGGGCGACGCGTTCTGGACGGTGGCGCCCGGTGACCCGGGTCCTGAGCACCAGTTCGACATCGCGGTCTACGACCGGGGCGCGCTGGCGGTGCAGGCGCTGCGCAACGAGGTGGGGGACGACGCGTTCTTCGCCGTTCTGAAGGGCTGGCCGAAGGAGCACGCGTACGGGAACGCGTCCGTCGACGACTTCCGGAAGTACGCGGAGAAGGTGTCCGGCACCTCGCTCGGCTCGCTCTTCGACGCCTGGCTGTACCAGCCGTCGAAGCCGGGCGCGCCCGCGGCGCGGGACGCGGCGATCGCGCGGGACGCGGGAACGAAGGGCGCGGAAGGTGCGCCCGCACGGCCCAGGTCCTGGAAGAAGATCGCCGCGACCGACTCCGTGCACTGACACCGCCCCGGCCAGGGTTTCCCCCGTCCGTCCGCCCTCTTCCGGGCGGGCGGACGGTTCTCTGCGTGGCGCCGCCGGTCAGCGCCCGGGTTCGGCCCGGACGGGTCCCGGCCCGCCCGCGATGCGGCCCGCCAGCTCCGAGGCCAGCTCGGACACCGACATCCGGAGCTCGGTGTCGGCGGCGCGCCGCTCGGCCGCGCCGCGGGCCCGTGCCCGCGCGGCGCGGGCGTCCCGCTCGCGGCGGCCGTCCTCGCGGGACGCGGCTGGCGGCACGGCGAGCGGTACGGCACCCTCCTCGGGGGCCCGCCGCCCGGTGCGGGCCGCGTAGTCAATCCGAAGCCCGGTGCCGGCGGCGTCGTCAGCCCGAAGCCGAGTGCGGGCAGCGTCGTCAGCGCGAAGCCGGATGCGGGCCGCGTCGTCAGCCCGCCGCCCGGTGCGGGCCGCGTCGTGCTCCGCGGCGGCCAGGAGCCTGTGCGTCCGGGACCGTTCGGCCGCGGCGGCGGCCCGCACCGCGTCCGCCCGCTCCGCGGCGCCCCCGGCCGCCTCGCGCCGGGTCCCGAGGGTCCGGTGCAGCGGCGGCAGCGCGCGGGCGAGGCACAGGTACACCACGGCGAACAGCGGCAGCGCGAGGAGGAGGTCTGCGGCCCTCGGGCCGGCCGGACGCGCCGGGTGCGGAAGGAAATCCATGTCCGGGACCTACCCGCTCACATGTGCGAAACCAACGCGCATCTGCGCCATAGTTGACCGAAATTCACCGTTGTGGCCGTACCGGACCGCGGGATGCCGCCGCACCCGTGCCTCGAGCAACCTACCCGGCGATCCGGGTCAGCTCCTGGTCCGCGGACTGCGCGACGCGGCGCCGGACGGCGAACCAGCCGCCGGCCAGCAGCACCGCGACGAGCGGGATGAGGAGCAGCGTCTTGCGGCCGACCTCCGGGTCCTTGCCCATCAGGCCCAGCACGGCGACGAGGAAGGCGATCGTGACGATCTCGGTGACCGGGCTGCCCCACAGGCGGAACGAGGGGCGGGTCAGCAGGCCCTCCTTGGCGCGGCGGACGAACACCAGGTGGCAGATCATGATGATCACCCAGGTGCTGATGATGCCCAGGGACGCCACGTTCAGGACGATCTCGAAGGCCTGGCTCGGCACGAGGTAGTTCAGGACGACACCGAGCACGCACACCGCGCAGGTCAGCAGGATGCCGCCGTAGGGGACCTGGCTGCGGTTCATCCTCGCGGTGAACTTCGGCGCGGAGCCCGCCATGGCCATGGAGCGCAGGATGCGGCCGGTGGAGTACAGGCCGGAGTTCAGCGAGGACATGGCCGCGGTGAGGACCACCAGGTTCATCACGTCACCGGCCGCCGGGACGCCGATCTTCGACAGCACCGTGACGAAGGGGCTCTGGCCGGCCGAGTAGACCGAGCCGGGCAGCAGCAGGGCGAGGAGGACGACCGAGCCGACGTAGAAGAGCGCGACCCGCCACATGATCGAGTTCACCGCGCGCGGGACGACCTTCTCCGGCTCGGCGGTCTCGCCCGCGGCGACACCGACCAGTTCCAGGGCGGCGTACGCGAAGATCACGCCCTGCATCACCAGGACGACGGGCATGGCTCCGTGCGGCAGGATGCCGCCGTGGTCGGTGATGACGCCCACGCCCGGGGTGGTGCCGCCGACCTCGTGCCGCGTCGCCAGCAGGAAGATGCCGACCAGCATGAACGCGACGAGGGTGGCGACCTTCACGATCGCGAACCAGAACTCCATCTCGCCGAAGATCTTGACGGAGATCAGGTTGACGGCCAGGACCACCGCGAGCGCGACGAGGGCGAGCACCCACTGCGGGATGTCGGTGAACAGGCTCCAGTAGTGCGTGTAGAGCGCGATCGCGGTGATGTCCGCGATGCCGGTCGTGGACCAGTTGAGGAAGTACATCCAGCCGGCGACGTAGGCGCCCTTCTCGCCGAGGAACTCGCGCGCGTACGACACGAAGGACCCGGAGGAGGGCCGGTAGAGGACCAGCTCGCCCAGGGCCCGCACGACGAAGAAGGCGAAGACGCCGCAGACGAGATAGGCCAGGGCCAGCGCGGGGCCCGCGTCGTGGAGCCGGCCGCCGGCACCCAGGAAGAGTCCGGTGCCGATCGCTCCGCCGATGGCGATCATGTTGACGTGGCGGGCCTTGAGGTCCTTGCTGTACCCGGCGTCGCCCGCGTCCGCGGGGGTACCGGCGGCTTCCGGGCGGGATACGGCCCTGGCCGTGTCTACGGCGTCCTTGCTCACGGGTGGATCAACTCTCTAATGCCCCGGCGCACGGCGTACGCGGGTGTCGGGATGTGTCCGGCCCGCACCGTCCCACTCCTGGCACAGACCAAGGCGCCACCTTCCCTCAGAGATCACCCCGCATGCGGTGGCCGATGTCACATAGCGGCACATCTCACATGCTGATCAGGGCCTGTACAGATGTCCCGGGACGTGCATCCGGCACCCTCCGGTCCGGGTGCCGGCCGGCTCCGGCGTGCTTTCACCACTCTGGTGAGACAGCAATACTGTTGCACCGGACCACCGCACCACCCGAAGAGGCGAGGGGCTGCCATGACGACGGACACCGGGGAGCCGACGCTCACGGTCGACGAACTGGCCGCGCGGGCCGGCGTCACGGTCCGTACGGTCCGCTTCTACAGCACCAGGGGTCTGCTGCCGCCGCCCGTGATCGGCCCCCGCCGCGTGGGCCACTACAGCGGGGAGCACCTGGGCCGGCTCGCGCTCATCGAGGAGTTGCGGCACCAGGGCATGACGCTGGCCGCGATCGAGCGTCACCTCCAGCGGCTGCCGCCGGGCCTGAGCGCCGAGGACCTCGCCGTCCACCGCGCCGTGGTCGCCTCGTGGGCGCCGGACACGGCGGAGGAGATGTCGCGGGAGGAACTGGAGCGGCGGGCGGGCCGGCCGCTCGACGCGGCGGACCTGGACCGGCTCACCGCGATGGACCTGATCGTCCCCGTCCCCGGCGGGTTCCGTGCGGATCCGGGACTGCTGCGGCTCGGCGTCCAGCTCCTCGACGTGCCGATCGCGCCCGAGGCGATCCTCGCGGCGCGGACCGTCCTGCTGGAGCACTCGCGGGCGGCCGCGCACGAGCTGTCCACCCTGCTGCGGGAAGCGGTGGGCGGACGGGAGTCCGTGGCCGCCGTGAAGTCCCTGTCCGCGCACATGCAGCCGCTCGTGGTGCAGGCCCTGCTGACGACCTTCCAGCGCTCCCTCAAGGAGGAACTGCGGGAGTGGCTCAGGGAGTCCTGAGCCACCTTGCCGCCACGCGCAGCCGCCACGCGCGGCGGCTGCGCGATGTGTGGCGGCTGCGCGACGCATGCCGGCTACGCGTTGCGATGCGGCTGCGCGATGCGTGCCGTGCGCCACGCGTGCCGGCTGCCGCTGCTACTTGTCGCTGAACGTCTCGCCGTTCTCCGCCTTCTCGACGAGGAGCGCGGGCGGCGTGAACCGCTCGCCGTAGCGCTCGGCGAGTGCGCGTGCGCGCGTCACGAAGCCGGCCGGTCCGCCCTCGTACCCGTTGATGTACTGGAGCACGCCGCCCGTCCAGCCCGGGAAGCCGATCCCGAGGACGGATCCGATGTTGGCGTCGGCCACGGACGTCAGGACCCCTTCTTCGAGGAGCCGGACCGTGTCGAGCGCCTCGGAGAAGAGCATGCGCTCCCGCATGTCCTCGAACGGGATGCGGTGCCCCGGCTTCGTGAAGTGCTCGCGCAGTCCCGGCCACAGCCTGCCGCGGCTGCCGTCCTCCCCGTACTCGTAGAAGCCCGCTCCCCCGCTGCGTCCCGTGCGGCCGAACTCGTCGACCATGCGGTCGATGACCGCCTCTGCCGGGTGGGTCGCCCAGGTGCCCCCCGCCTCCTCGACGGCGCGCCGGGACTCCTCGCGGATCCTGCGCGGCAGGGTGAGGGTCAGCTCGTCCATGAGCGAGAGCACCTTCGCCGGGTAACCAGCCTGGGCCGCCGCCTGCTCGACGGACGCGGGCTCGATGCCCTCGCCGACCATCGCGACGCCCTCGTTGATGAAGTGCCCGATGACGCGCGAGGTGAAGAAGCCGCGCGAGTCGTTCACGACGATCGGGGTCTTGTTGATCTGGCGGACCAGGTCGAAGGCGCGGGCCAGCGCCTCGTCACCGGTGCGCTCGCCCCTGATGATCTCGACGAGCGGCATCTTGTCGACCGGCGAGAAGAAGTGCAGCCCGATGAAGTCGCCCTGCCGCTCCACGCCCTCGGCGAGGACGGTGATGGGCAGGGTGGAGGTGTTGGAGCAGAGCAGGGCGTCGGGCTCGACGACGTGCTGGATCTCCTGGAACACCTTGTGCTTGAGTGCCGGGTCCTCGAAGACGGCCTCGATCACGGCGTCGCAGCCGGCGAGGTCCTGCGGGTCCGCCGTGGGCGTGATGCGGGCGAGCAGCGCGTCCGCCTTCTCCTGGGTGGTACGGCCCCGCGAGACGGCCTTGGCGCACAGCTTCCCGGAGTAGTCCTTCCCCCTCGCCGCGGCCTCGGCCGAGACGTCCTTGAGGACGACGTCGATGCCGGCGCGGGCGCACGAGTAGGCGATGCCCGCGCCCATCATGCCGGCGCCGAGCACGGCGACCCGGCGGACCTGGCGCGGTGCGATGCCGTCGGGCCGGCTGGCACCGGAGTTGACGGCCTGGAGGTCGAAGAAGAACGCCTGGATCATGTTCTTGGCGGTCTGCCCGGTGACCAGCTCGGTGAAGTAGCGCGCCTCGATGGTCAGCGCCGTCTCGAAGTCGACCTGGGAGCCCTCGACGGCGGCCGCGAGGATGTTGCGCGGGGCCGGGTAGGGGGCGCCGTTCAGCTGCTTCTTCAGGCTCGCCGGGAAGGCGGGCAGGTTCGCGGCGAACCTGGGGTTCGACGGCGTGCCGCCGGGGATCTTGTGTCCCGGCTCGTCCCAGGGCTGCTGCGACTCGGGGTTGGCGTCGATGAAGGCGCGCGCCTTGGCGAGCATCTCCTCGTGGGTGGTGGCCACTTCGTGGACGAGGCCGTTCTCCAGGGCGCGCCGCGGGGAGTACTGGGTGCCCTGGAGCAGCACCTTCAGCAGCGCGTCCGCGATGCCCATGAGGCGTACGGTGCGGGTGACTCCGCCGCTCCCGGGCAGCAGGCCGAGGGTGACCTCGGGCAGGCCGATCCTGGAGCCGGGGGCGTCCAGGGCGATGCGGTGGTGGGAGGCGAGGGCGATCTCGTAACCGCCGCCGAGTGCCGCGCCGTTGACGGCGGCGACGACGGGCTTGCCCAGTGTCTCGATGCGGCGCAGGGAGGACTTGAGGGCGACGCCGGCCTCGAACACGCGCTGGGCGTCCTCGGGTCCGGCCTTCATCATGTCCTTGAGGTCGCCGCCCGCGAAGAAGGTCTTCTTGGCGGAGGTGTAGATGATGCCGCGGATGGAGTCCTTCTCCGCCTCGGCGCGTTCGGCGACCGCCGCGATCGAGGTCCTGAAGGCCTGGTTCATCGTGTTGGCGGACTGGTTCGGGTCGTCGAGGACGAGGGTGACGACGCCGGTCTCGTCCTGTTCCCAGCGGATGGTGGTGCTCTCGGTCATGAGGAGGGTCTCCGTGTAGGTCTCGTGGGCCGCTGGGGAGTTACAGGCGCTCGATGATCGTGGCGATGCCCATGCCGCCGCCGACGCAGAGGGTGGCGAGGCCGTAGCGCTTGTCCTGGCGCTCCAGTTCGTCGACGAGGGTGCCGAGGATCATCGCGCCGGTCGCGCCGAGCGGGTGGCCGAGTGCGATGGCGCCGCCGTTGACGTTGACCTTGTCCAGGGACAGGCCCATGTCCTTGACGAAGCGCAGCACGACCGCGGCGAAGGCCTCGTTGATCTCGACGAGGTCGATGTCGTCGATGGTCAGACCGGCCTTGGCGAGTGCCTTGCGGGTGGCGGGCGCGGGGCCGGTGAGCATGATGGTCGGCTCGGAACCGGAGACGGCGGCGGAGACGATGCGGGCGCGCGGGGTGAGGCCGTAGCGCTCGCCGACCTCGCGCGAGCCGACCGCCACGAGGGAGGCGCCGTCGACGATGCCGGACGAGTTGCCGGCGTGGTGGACGTGGTCGATCTCCTCGACCCAGTGGTACTTCTGCAGGGCCACGGCGTCGAAACCGCCCAGTTCGCCGATGTCGGCGAAGGAGGGCTTGAGCCCGGCGAGCGAGTCGGCGGTGGTGCCCGGGCGCAGGTGCTCGTCGTGGTCGAGGACGATAAGGCCGCTGCGGTCCCTGACCGGCACGACGGACCGGCCGAAGCGGCCGTCCTTCCAGGCCGCGGCGGCGCGTTCCTGGGAGAGGGCGGCGTACTCGTCGACGTCGCGGCGCGTGAAGCCCTCGATGGTGGCGATGAGGTCGGCGCCGATGCCCTGCGGCACGAAGTTGGTGTCCAGGTTCGTCATCGGGTCGGCGAACCAGGCGCCGCCGTCCGAGGCCATCGGCACCCGCGACATCGACTCGACGCCGCCCGCGAGGACCAGGTCCTCCCAGCCCGAACGGACCTTCATGGCGGCCAGGTTGACGGCTTCGAGACCGGAGGCACAGAAGCGGTTCTCCTGGACGCCGGCGACGGTGTCGGGCAGTCCCGCGGCGATCGCGGCGATGCGCGCGATGTCGGAGCCCTGGTCGCCGACCGGGCCCACCACGCCGAGCACGATGTCGTCGATCGCGGCCGGGTCGAGGCCCGGGAAGCGGTCGCGGATCTCGTGGATGAGCCCGACGACGAGGTCGATGGGCTTGGTGCCGTGCAGGGCGCCGTTCGCCTTGCCGCGGCCGCGCGGGGTGCGGATCGCGTCGTACACGTACGCTTCGGTGCTCACTGAAAAGCCTTTCGGGGAGGGCCAGGGGGTTAGCCGAGCAGGGAACGGCCGATGATCTCCTTCATGATCTCGGTGGTTCCGCCGTAGATGGTCTGGATGCGTCCGTCGGTGAAGGCCCTGGCGACGCGGTACTCCGTCATGTAGCCGTAGCCTCCGTGCAGTTGGAGGCATCGGTCGGCGACCCGCTTCTGGAGTTCGGTGGCCCACCACTTGGCCATCGAGGCGTGCACGGCGTCGAGTTCGCCGTTCGCGTGGTCGACGATGCAGCGGTCGAGGAACGTGCGGGTGACGGCGCACTCGGTCGCCATCTCGGCTATCTCGAAGCGGATGTGCTGGAGCTTGGACAGCGGCCGTCCGAACGCCTCGCGCTCCTTGACGTACGCGGTGGTGATCTCCAGCAGGTGCTCGGCCGCGGCGATCCCGGCGACGGCGATGCCCATGCGCTCCTGCGCGAGGTTCGTCATCAGGTGCAGGAAGGCGCCGTTCGGCTCGCCGAGCAGGTTCTCCTTGGGCACGCGGACGTCGTGGAAGAACAGCTCGGCGGTGTCCTGCGCCTTCTGGCCGATCTTGTCCAGGTTGCGGCCGCGCTCGAATCCTTCCGTGCCGCGCTCGACGACCAGCAGGGACAGGCCCTTGGCACCGCCCTCGGGAGTCGTCCTCGCGACCACGATCACCAGGTCGGCGAGGATGCCGTTCGAGATGAAGGTCTTGGAGCCGTTGAGCAGCCAGTGGTCGCCCCGGTCCTCGGCGTGCGTCCTGATGCCCTGGAGGTCGGAGCCCGCGCCCGGTTCGGTCATGGCGATGGCCGTGATCAGCGAGCCGTCGCAGAACCCGGGCAGCCAGCGCCGCTTCTGCTCCTCGGTGGCCAGGTCCGTCAGATACGGCCCGATGATGTCGTTGTGCAGGCCGAGGGCGAGTCCGGCGGCCCCGGCGCGCGTGAACTCCTCGGCCAGTACGGCGCTGTAGCGGAAGTCGGCGGTGCCGCCGCCCCCGTACTCCTGCGGGACGGCGAGGCCGAGAAGTCCCTGCTTCCCGGCCGCTCGCCAGGCCTCGCGCGAGACGATGCCGTCCTGCTCCCACTGCTCGTAGTGCGGCAGGACCTCCTTGGCGAGGAACGTGCGGACGGTCTCGCGGAACGCGTCGTGCTCGGCGGAGAAGATCTGCCGCTTCATTGCCCAAGCCCCCTAGAGCCAGTTCTTGACGGTCTCGACCAACTTCGCCGGGTCCTCGCCGACGGGTGTCACGTTCAGCATTGTGACGCCGGCCTCGCGGAAGGCCTCGACACGCTCGCGGACGTAACTCTCCGGTCCGCAGAGCGACATGAGCTCGCAGAACTCTTCCGGTACGGCCGCCTCGGCTTCCCGCTTCTTCCCGGAGAGGTACAGCTCCTGGATGAGGGCTGCCTCCTGCTCGTAGCCGTAGGCCACGGCGAGGTCGTTGTAGAAGTTCTTGCCGGGCGCGCCCATCCCGCCGACATACAGGGCGATCCTGGGACGCGCGAGGTCGCGCAGCGCCGACGCGTCCTCCCCGATGGCGAGCGGTCCGCCGGCGGCGATCTGCAACGGACCGAGGGACGGGTCCCGGCGTGCGGCGCCCTCCGCGAGGGGCGTGCCCCACACCTGGTGCGCCTTCTCCGGGATGAAGAGGGTGGGCAGCCAGCCGTCGGCGATCTCGGCGGTCATGCGCACGTTGGCGGGGCCCAGGGAGGCCACGTACAGGGGCACTTCGGGGCGCACGGGCCTGGTGAGGATCTTCAGGGGCTTGCCGAGGCCGCCGGGGCGGGGCATGTCCGTGATGCCGTGGTGGTCGATGATCTCGCGGCGCAGGATGCGGCGGGTCAGTTCGACGGCCTCGCGGGTACGGCCGAGCGGCTTGTCGTACGCCTTTCCGTGCCAGCCCTCGACGACCTGCGGGCCGGAGGCGCCGAGGCCGATGAGCGCGCGGCCGCCGGAGACCGCGTCGAGTCCCGCGGCGGTCTGGGCGATGAGGGCGGGCGTGCGGGAGTAGACGTTCAGGATCGCGGCGCCGATCTTGACGCGCTCGGTGCGGGCGGCCAGGTAGCCCATGACCGTGGGCGAGTCGAAGCCGTAGGCCTCGGCGACCCAGACGGCGTCCAGCCCGGCGGATTCGAGGGCGGCCACGTCGTCGGCGGCCTGGCGGGGGTCGCCCGCGTAGTCGAGCGGGAGGGAGAGCTCCATCAGGTGCGGTCCTTGCTGTCGCGGCGCGGCATGTCGCCGTCCTCCATCAATTGGGGCAGGTCCCAGTCGCGGGCCACCTCTGCGGTGTCGGCGCCGGGCCGGGCGGGCCCACGGCGCACGGAGGTGGGGGTGGCGGAGAAGCGGGGGGCGGGGGCGGGCTGGGTGATGCCGCCGTGGTCGGTGAAGGTGCCGCGGGCGGCGAGGTGCGGGTGGGCGGGGGCCTCGCGCAGCGACAGGACCGGCGCCACGCACGCGTCGGAGCCTTCGAAGACCGCGGTCCACTCGTCCCTGGTACGGGCCCTGAAGCGGGCCGCGACCGCCGCGCGCAGGTCGTCCCAGCGCGCCGGGTCCGTGCGGGCGGGGGCGTCGTCCGCGATGCCGAGCAGCTCCACGAACTCGTCGTAGAACCGTTCCTCCAGAGCACCGACGGCCATGTACCGCCCGTCGGCCGTCTCGTACGTCCCGTAGAAGGGAGCGCCCCCGTCGAGCAGGTTGGCGCCGCGCCGGTCCTGCCAGCGGCCGGCGGCCAGCATGCCGTGGATCATCGCGGACAGATGCGCGGTGCCGTCGACGACGGCCGCGTCCACGACCTGGCCGCTGCCGCTCTCGCGCGCGTGGTGCAGGGCGGCGAGGATGCCGACGACGAGATAGAGCGAGCCGCCCGCGTAGTCCCCGAGGAGGTTCGCGGGGACCACGGGCGCCTTCTCCGGGCTGCCGATCATGCCAAGAGTGCCGGTCAGGGCGATGTAGGCGATGTCGTGCCCGGCGCGCGGGGCGAGCGGTCCTTCCTGGCCCCAGCCGGTCATGCGTCCGTAGACGAGCCTGCGGTTGCGGGCGTGGCAGATGTCGGGGCCCACGCCCAGCCGTTCGGCGACGCCGGGGCGGTACCCCTCGATGAGCACGTCGGCGCGCTCCACGAGGTCGAGGACGCGGTCCGGCCCGTCCTGGGCCTTCAGGTCGACGACCACGGAGCGCTTGTTCCGGTTGGTGACGTCGTACGCGGGGTCGATCGCGAGGCCCGTACCGTGCGGCCGGTCGACGCGGACGACATCGGCCCCGAGGTCGGCGAGGAGCATCCCGGCGAACGGGCCGGGCCCGATGCCCGCCAGCTCGACCACGCGCACCCCGGCGAGCGGACCGTGCCCTGCCGTTCCTGCCGCTGCCATCCGGGCTCCCAGCACTGTGACACCACCGATGTGACATCGGCGATGTTAAAGAACGCGTTCCACTTCGGACAAGACCTGAACGAGCAAGCGCTTAGTCAAATTCCGGCCGTTGTGAGCCCGCCGCGTTCGGCCCACCGCACCTCACGCTAGCCTCAGCCACCGGGAACGGCGCGGGACGTGCGACGAAAGGTGTCATGACCATGCAGGACAGGGCGGATCGGGCGTACGACATCGTGCTCTTCGGAGCGACCGGCTTCGTGGGCGCGCTCACCGCGGAGTACCTCGCGGCGCACGCGCCCGACGGGCTGCGGTGGGCGATCGCGGGGCGCAGCACGGAGAGACTGGAGCGGCTGCGGAAGCGGCTGGCGGGCACCTCGGAGATCGGGGTGCTGCGGGCCGACGTGTCCGATCCGGCGTCGCTGCGCGAACTCGCCCGCAGCGCCCGCGTGGTCGCCACGACGGTGGGCCCGTACCTCACCTACGGCGAGGAACTGGTGGCCGCCTGCGCGGACGCCGGCACCGACTACGTCGATCTCACCGGTGAGCCGGAGTTCGTGGACCTGATGTACGTCCGGTACGACGCGCGCGCCAGGGAGACCGGGGCGCGGCTCGTGCACGCCTGCGGTTTCGACTCGGTCCCGCACGACCTGGGCGCCTACTTCACGGTGCGACAGCTTCCCGAGGGCGTGCCGTTGACCGTCGACGGGTTCGTCCGCGCCCAGGGGATGTTCTCCGGCGGCACGTTCGCCTCGGCGCTCAACCAGTTCGCGCGCGGCCGGCAGGTGCTGGCCGCGGCGCGGGACCGCAGGCGGCACGAGCCGCGTCTGGTGGGACGGCGGGCGTACGCGCCGCAGGGCGCACCGCGGTTCGCCAAGGAGGTCGGGGCGTGGGCGCTCCCGCTGCCCACGATCGACCCCCAGGTGGTCCAGCGCTCCGCCCGGGCCGTGGAACGGTACGGACCCGACTTCCGCTACCGGCACTACGCGGCCGTCGAGCACCTGCCGGTCGCCGTGGGCGGGGTCGCCGCGTTGAGCGCACTCTTCGCGGCGGCCCAACTGCCGCCCGCCCGGCGCTGGTTGTCGGGCCGGGTCAGGCCCGGCGAGGGGCCGAGCGAGGCCAGGCGGGCGAAGAGCTGGTTCTCGGTGCGGTTCGTCGGTGAGGGTGGCGGGCGCCGGGTCTTCACGGAGGTCGCGGGCGGCGACCCGGGCTACGGTGAGACCGCGAAGATCCTCGCCGAGGGGGCGCTGTCCCTCGCGTTCGACGAACTCCCGAAGACCGCCGGGCAGGTCACGACGGTGACGGCCATGGGTGACGCCCTGACGGAGCGCCTCCGCCGGGCGGGGATCGTCTTCCGGGTGGCGGCCACCAGGTGACCGCGTGGCACCGGACCTACAGCGGCCATCCCAGGACCGTGCAGAGCATGCCGCCGATCCAGCCCAGTCCGGCGATCACGGCGAGGACGAGGGCTGCGGTCATGGCGCGCTCGGCGGGCCGGGCGGGGTGGACCGGGGGGACGGGGGCTCTGTGGGACCGGTGCGTCGTCATGGGGTACAGCCTGCCGATGACACGGCGGCCACCGCATCCGTACAGCTACTCAGAGCACGTACTCAAGGACCGGGCCGGGAGTGGACACCCGCAGGCTCATTCGGCGGGCGGCGGCGACGGGCCGGCGTGTCAGCCCGTCGCCTCCTTCAGTGCACGCCGGCACAGGGCGTCCGCCGCGCGGGTCGATTCCGGGAGCCGGTACTTCGGCGTGAGCGCGAGCGTGTGCGCGCACGCGGTGTCCAGGCCGACCCGGTGGCCGACGGAGACGAACACCGGCTTCGTGCCGTCGCGGGTGCGCAGGGCGCGGCCCACCTCCTCCTCGTCCGCGAGCAGCGGGGACGCGCTGCCGCGCCGGGGGCCCGGCTCCTCGTAGGAGAAGGTGAACGGGTTCTTGGCGACGCCGATGGTGGGCAGCCCGGTGAGGACGCCGAGGTGACTGGCGAGACCGAAGCGGCGCGGGTGGGCGAGTCCGTAGCCGTCGCAGACGACGAGGCCGGGGGCGCAGGGCAGGGCGTCGAGCGCGGCCAGGACCGTCGGGATCTCGCGGAAGGCGAGCAGACCTGGCACATACGGGAAGGAGACCTGTCCGACGGCGGTGGCCTCCGCGACGACGCCGAGGGTCGCCGCGTCCAGCACGACGGCCGCGGCCACGACGACGTCCCGCTCGTCGTCGTACGCCACGTCGACGCCGGTCACGTGGCCGTTCCCGGGCTGCGGTCCGGGCTCGTCGAGCACCACCCGCGCCCGCAACTCGTCCTGCACGGCGCGCGCCTGCGCCTCGGTGGCGGGCCAGCCCGCCGGAATTCCTACGGTCGTCGTCATGGTGGTGCCGAGGGTACGGGGCCTCCGGGACCGCCTTCGCCGGCCGGCGTCGTCGCCCCGGTACGGGCGCCGATCGCGTACCGCACGGAAGGTCCCCGCGGCCGCGACGGCGACACCGTCCCGCCGTCGCGCGGGACCGTGCCCGGGTGCGGCGGGTTGCGCGCGCGAATCCGCCGGCGGGGGCCGCTACTTGTCGAGTGCGCGCTGCAACTGCTGCTTGTTCATGTCCGAGCGGCCGTGGATGCCGCGCCGCTTGGCCTCCTCGTACAGCTGGTCGTACGTGGGGCCCTGGGCGCCCTGGTGCGAGCGCCGGCCGCCGCGCTCGCCGGACGACATGTCCTTCGTGGACGTGCGGCTCGCGGTCTTCGACTCGCCGGAGCGGGCGCGTTCCTTGTTGACGGTGCGTGCGGCGATCTCCTCGGCGCGGTCCTCGCTCTCGCCGCGGTCGCGGGCGCTCTCCTTGATGTGCTCGTACTGGCGTTCCCGCTTGGGACTGGAGCCACGGGGCATGCCGGCTCACTTCCTTTCGTCGTGGGACGGGTACCGCCCTCGCCGACCGGGCGGGTACCCCGGGTGCCCACGCACACACGGCCGCCCCCTGCCGCGGGGCGAGCGGGGATCAGCCCTCCAGCCGTGCCACGCGGCCCTTCTCGCCCGAGGCCCAGCAGCCCCGGTCCGGTGCGCAGTCCACGGTGTCGTACGAGCCCGCGTCGACGGTGCGCCAGGTGCGGCCGCCGTCCGTGGTCAGGTCGGTGCCCGTGGGACCGACCGCGAGCGCGGCGGAGCGGCTGTGCGGGAGCCAGGTGACTCCGGAGCGGTAGGCGGGCGGGGGCTGGGCGGCGGGTGTCCAGCTGCGTCCGGCGTCGCGGGTGACCGCCGCCGCGCGCGGTGACGGCTGGTCGGCGCGGTAGTCGCCGCCGACGGCGAGACCGTGGGTGCGGTCCCGGAAGGCGAGGGCGAAGACGCCGCGCGCGGGGTCGCCGGCCGGGACCGGGCTGTCCGCGGCCGTCCAGGTCAGTCCGCGGTCGGCGGAGTGCAGCACGCGCGCGTGTGCGGCCCCGCCGGTGGCCAGCCACACGTCACGCGGGCCCGAGGCCACCAGGCACTGTCCGCCGGCCGCGAACCCCGCCTCGCCCTCCAGCGCCGGGGGCATTCCCGCGCTGAGCAGCACTTTCCAGGAGCGGCCGCCGTCGGCGGTCGACAGGATGCGGAACCTTCCGTCCACGGGGTCACTCATCGCCAGACCGTGGCGGCGGTCGAAGAACGTGACGCAGTCGTAGAACGCCTTGGCGTCGGTGTTGCGGAAGGACTCGGTCCAGGTCGCGCCCCCGTCGTCGGTGCGCAGTACCCGGGACGCCTCGCCCTCGCCGATCGCCAGGACCACGGCGCGGCGCGCGTCGAACGCCTCGACGTCACGCAGTTCCAGGCCGGCCGCGCCCGGCGGCGAGACGTTCCGCCAGTGCGCGCCCCCGTCGGTGGTACGCAGCACGGTGCCCTTGGACCCGGCCACCCAGGCGGTGTCCCGGCCCACGGCGGACAGCCCGCGGAAGCGCACGTCCGTGCCGCTGTCCTTGAGGGCCCAGTGCGGCTGGGGGCCGCGTCCCTGCGCCTGTCGCGCCGGAGCCTGCCGTGCCTGCGCCGGTGCCGCCAGCGCGGCGGCGAGCGCCGCCGCGCAGAGTCCCACGGTGACCGTCCGGCTCGTGCGTCGCGTCTTTCCCAAGCGCCTCATGGCGGGCGAAGCTAGCCCACTCCCCCGGTGCCGTCCAGATGGCGTCCGGCGGAACCCCGGAGCCGCGTCCGGGTGTTCTCCAGGACGTCCGCAGCCGACAGGGTGAGAAATGGATCACCTTACGGAACGTCCGCCCCTCCGAATGAACTCGGTGACAGAGGTCACTTGAGTTTCATGTGCACGGATTGGCTCATTCCATCGTCTCCTCAAGTGCCAGATCTCGTCCGTCCGGAGTCCGTCCAGCCGTCACAAGGGAGCAAGGCGTTGTCCACCGTCATCGAGCAGCCCGTAGAGGCCCGCCTCGTCGCCGCCGCGCCGCGGATGCCGAGCATTCCCGCCACGCTCCACTACGACCGGCGCGACCCCTTCGCCGTCCGGATGACCTTCCCGGCCCCGGCCACGCTCGAAGGCGTGGAGGTGTGCTGGACCTTCGCCCGCGAGCTGCTCGTGTCCGGCCTCGAGGGCCCGGAGGGGCACGGCGACGTACGGGTGCGGCCCTACGGGTACGACCGCACCGTGCTGGAGTTCCACGCCCCGGAGGGCACCGCCGTGGTGCACGTCCGTTCGGGCGAGGTGCGCGGCTTCCTGGAGCGTACGACGGAGCTGGTGCCCTTCGGTCTCGAACACCTCCAGCTCGACCTGGACCACGATCTGGCGGAGCTGATACGGGACGCGTGCTGAGCGTCCCTGGCGGCGGCCCGCCGCACCCGTGACCTTCCGGGCCGGGCCTGGCATCGACCGGCGGCCCCAGGACGGGGTCCGCTCCTGGCGCCCCGTGCCGAGCAGGCCGTTCAGCTCGCCGCGGTCGAGGCCGTCGGCCGGCGCGCCGTACGTTCCCCCGTCCAGCAGCTCCCGCGCCGCCCGGCGGACCAGGGCGTGTGCCGCCTGCGCGAGGCCCGAGCCGACGCTGATCCGGGCGACACCCAGCGCGGCCAGTTCAGGGACGGTGGCCGGTGTCCCGTGGCCGACCATCACGTTCAGCGGAGCGTCGGTGCCGTCGGCGAGCGCCCTGACGACGCCCGGATCCGCGGCTCCGGGGACGAAGACGCCGTCGCACCGGCGGCGACGAAGGCGGCAGCCCGCTCCAGGATCTCCCCGACCGACCCGCCACCCATGAGAAACGTGTCGATGCGGGCGTTGACGAACAGCGGCACTCCGGCCGCGTCGGCCGCCGCGCGGGCCGCGGTGATGCGCTCGGCCTGCTCCTCGACGGGACGAAGCACCCCACTGCCGTCGTGCAGCGCGTCCTCGATGTTCACGCCCACGGCTCCTGCGGCGAGCACCGCGCTCGTGGTCGCCAGCGCGGCGGCGCCGGCCTCCTCGGATGAGCAGGGCGCTCACCGTGTCCCAGGCGTTGGGCAGGACGAGCGGGCGGCCGGGTACGTGCGGGGCCCGGAAGGCGACGGCGGATGCGCGGAGGGGACTGGGACCGGTCATGGGGCGAGCCAACCACCGGGCCCGAGGCCTGGCTGGCGGAAACCCGACGTGTACGTGCGAGGGGGCGGGGCCTGGAGTGGGCCGGCGCCGGTCAAAACGACGTAGCCGGCGTACGTCCACTGCGGGGCACGTCGGTCGGCGCGGGGCGCCGTCGGTCAGCTCCCCGCTCCCGCCCCCGCGGTCGACGCGGCCGTGACCGCGACGATCATCGCCGTCCGCACCTCCTGGATGACCTTCTTCAGGGCGGGCGCCGCCGCGCCGCTGCGCTCGGTGAGTTCGTCGATGCGGGCCTTGTGCTGCTTGCGGTCCTTGCCCGGCACGAACGTGCGCAACTCGGCCGCCGCGGCCAGCGCGACGAGGGCCGCGTCCCGGTCGGAGATCTCGGCCACGGGCCGGGGTCCCTCCAGCACCTGCCGCGCCTCCTCGCGCAGGGCCGTCACGACCGGCACCCGCGCGAGCTCGTACTCCACGGACGGGAAGAGTCCGAGCACCCGCTTCTTCCTCGCCAGCAGGTACCCCTCGGCGGCGAGTTGCGCGCGCAGGGCGTCCAGGGTGACCCGGGCCCGCAGCGTCACCCACGTCTTCCACTTGCGCGGACGGGACTCCTCGACGAGTTCCAGCAGGCCGTCGAGGACGAGGTCACCGGTGCGGCGGTCCGTGTCGGCGGGGCAGGCGATGCCGTCCACATCGGTGAGGATTCCACGCTGGGCCAGTTCCGTGAGGGCGCCGGCCCGGACCAGGTGATGGAGGTGGGTCGCGCCGCTGACCTTGAGTTTCGTGGTGTCCCAGGCCAGCAGATAGAGCCGGGCGGGCAGCGAGAGCGAGCCGTCGGGCACGGAGTCTCCTTCACGTGGTCGGGGGCGGAGCCCACCGTAGGCGGCGGGGCACGCGCGCCGCGTCGGCCAGGCCCGGCGGGCCCCTCGTTATTCCGTTGACAGTCCCTGGGCCCCTTCCTACGGTGGAGGGGTCCTGTTGTCGTCGAATGGAGAAGGACGTTGCTCGTCTGAGGTCCTGAGACACCGCGTCACTCGCAGCCGGCCTGTCCGGCCCCCGGGTGCGCAGCGTGCGACCTCGGCATCTGAGCCGTCCTTCCGGCACGGGCCCTTCTTCTCCTGCCCCCTTCCGGACTGTCGTCACCTCGCGGTGTCCCGAACGCGTTCCCCCGACCGCACCAGGCAACCGCGAGGTTTCATGTCCGCCTTCCCCACGTCCGTCACCTGTACCGCCCTGTCCTTCGCCTGGCCCGACGGCACCACCGTGTTCGACGACCTCCAGGCCGCCTTCGGCCCGGGCAGGACCGGGCTCGTCGGTGCCAACGGCACGGGAAAATCCACTCTGCTGAGGCTGATCGCGGGTGACCTCACCCCGGCCGACGGGACCGTCCGCGTCGCGGGCGAGGTCGGCCACCTCCCGCAGAACGTCACGCTCGACACCACGCTGCGCGTCGACGAGGCGCTCGGCATCGCGTCGGTCCGCGCCGCGCTGCACGCCATCGAGGCGGGCGACGTGGCCGAGGAGCACTTCACGGCCGTCGGCGACGACTGGGACGTCGAGGAGCGGGCCGAGGCGATGCTCGGCGAACTCGGGCTCGGCCACATCGGCCTGGACCGCACCGCCGGCGAGCTGTCGGGCGGCGAGTCGGTCCTGCTGCGGCTGGCCGCACTGCTGCTGCGACGCC
Organism: Streptomyces sp. GLSS-08; assembly: GCF_056387915.1. Classification (NCBI taxonomy): domain Bacteria; kingdom Bacillati; phylum Actinomycetota; class Actinomycetes; order Kitasatosporales; family Streptomycetaceae; genus Streptomyces; species Streptomyces sp. GLSS-08. Next base: position 59,141 of record NZ_JBWJAQ010000021.1, on the reverse strand, counting down.
CCGGCGTCCTGCTGCTCGACGAACCGACGAACAACCTCGACCTGTACGCCCGCCGCCGGCTGTACGCGGCCGTCGAGGCCTGGTCCGGTGTCATGGTGGTGGTCAGCCACGACCGTGAACTCCTCGACCTCGTCGACCAGATCGCCGAGCTCCACTCCGGGGAGGTCTCCTGGTACGGCGGCAACTTCTCCGCGTACGAGGAGGCACTCGCCGTCGAACAGGAGGCGGCGGAGCGCATGATGCGCGTCGCCGAGTCCGACCTGCGCAAACAGAAGCGTGAACTGGCCGACGCCCAGGTCAAGCTGGCCCGCCGCAAGCGGTACGGGCAGAAGATGTACGAGCAGAAGCGCGAGCCGAAGATCGTCATGGGCGCGCGCAGGCGGGCGGCGCAGGAGTCCGCCGGCAAACACCGCATCATGCACGAGGAGAGACTCGCCGAGGCCAGGGAGCGCCTCGACGAGGCGGCGACGGCCGTGCGGGACGACGACGAGATCCGCGTCGACCTGCCGCACACGGCCGTACCACCGGGCCGCACGGTTCTCGGCCTGGAGGACCTGGAGCTGAGGTACGGCGCCCGGGTGGACGGCACGTTCGAACTGCGGGGGCCGGAGCGGGTCGCGCTGATCGGGCGCAACGGCGCGGGCAAGACGACGCTGCTGCGCACGATCGCCGGGGAGCTGGCGCCGGTGTCCGGCGAGGCGCGCGCCCAGGTGCCGATGCGTTTCCTGCCGCAGCGGCTCGACGTCCTCGACGGCCGGCTGACGGTCGCCGAGAACGTGGCCCGCTTCGCGCCCGGCGCCACGAACAACCGGATCCGCGCGCGGCTGGCCCGCTTCCTGTTCAGGGGCGCGCGGGCCGACCAGCGCGCGGACACGCTGTCCGGCGGCGAACGCTTCCGGGCCGCGCTCGCCGCCCTGATGCTGGCGGAGCCCGCGCCCCAGCTCCTGCTGCTCGACGAACCCACGAACAACCTCGACACGGCGAGCGTCCGGCAGCTCACCGCGGCCCTGGAGTCGTACGAGGGGGCACTGGTCGTGGCCTCCCACGACGTGCCGTTCCTGGAGTCCGTCGGCATCACGCGCTGGCTGCTGCTGGAAGGGGGCGAACTCACCGAGACCACGGCGGAGGCGGTCGGCGGCCCCGCCTAGGCCCTGCTCGTCCGCACCTGCCGGGAGCGCCGGGGCCCCCACGACCGCGCGTGCGGTCGTGGGGGGCTTCTGTCCGCGCGGACCACCCTGCATGATGTGGGCCCAGACCCCTGCCGATTCGGAGACCCGCACGTGCCCACCAAGAAGGCCCTCGTCCGCCGCCCAGGCCCTCGCCTCGCGGAGGGGCTGGTCACCCACATCGGACGCACGGCGGTCGACGTCGGCCTGGCCGTCGAGCAGTGGGAGGCGTACACGGAGGCGCTGCGCACGCACGGCTGGGACACCGTGGAGGTGGACCGCGCCGACGACTTCCCCGACGCGGTGTTCGTCGAGGACACCGTGGTCGTCTTCCGCAACGTCGCGCTGATCACCCGCCCCGGGGCCGAGTCCCGGCGCGGGGAGACCGCAGGCGTGGAGGAGGCCGTGGCCCGCCTCGGCTGCTCGGTGAACCGGATCCGGGAGCCGGGCACCCTCGAAGGCGGAGACGTCCTCAAGGTCGGCGACACCCTCTACGTCGGTCGGGGCGGGCGGACCGACGCGGCGGGCGTCCAGCAGCTGCGCGCCGTGTTCGAGCCGCTGGGGGCCCGTGTCGTCGCCGTTCCCGTGGCCAGGGTGCTGCATCTGAAGTCGGCGGTCACCGCGCTGCCCGACGGGACGGTCCTCGGCCACCTCCCGCAGGTCGACGCGCCGTCGCTCTTCCCGCGCTTCCTGCCGGTGCCGGAGGAGTCCGGGGCCCACGTGGTCCTGCTCGGCGGCGGGAAGCTGCTGATGGCGGCGAGCGCGCCGCGGACCGCCGAGCTGCTCGCGGACCTCGGGCACGAGCCGGTGGTCGTCGACATCAGTGAGTTCGAGAAATTGGAAGGCTGTGTGACGTGCCTCTCGGTGCGACTGCGGGAGCTGTACGTCTGAACCGGCCGGAAGCCGCCCGTGCACCCTGCCCGACTGCCAGTCCGTGCGTGATCATGCCCACAATGGGAACCCGCTGAACTGCGTCCCTTACGGCATTCTTAACCTACGGTCTCGTAACCTACGGGTACGTAGCCTACGATGCCGTAGGTTATCCCCGCTCTTCGCTCGTACGTCCCCCTGGAGTTCTTGTGACGACCACCACTCCCTCTCTCGGCAGCCCGTCCACCGTCTGGACCGACGCTCGACTGCTGTACGCCCTGGAGGAAGTGGTCGAGACGGAACTCAACCGCCACCTCAAGGTGGCGAAGGACTGGATGCCCCACGAGTACGTGCCGTGGAGCGACGGCCGCAACTTCCCCGGTCAGTTCGAGGACGGCGAGGCCTGGGACAAGGAGCAGTCCAAGGTCACCGAGATCGGCCGGATCGCGCTCGTCGTGAACCTGCTGACCGAGGACAACCTCCCCAGCTACCACCACGAGATCGCCTCCCTCTTCGGACGTGACGGCGCGTGGGGCACCTGGGTGCACCGCTGGACCGCGGAGGAGGGCCGGCACGGCATCGTGATGCGCGACTACCTGCTGGCGTCGCGCGCCGTGGACCCGGACAAGCTGGAAGCCTTCCGCATGGCCCACATGAGCGAGGGCTTCGAGTCGGACAACCGCCACTCGATGCTCCACTCGGTGGCGTACGTCGCGTTCCAGGAGCTGGCCACCCGCATCTCCCACCGCAACACCGGCCACCAGTCGGGCGACCCGGTCTGCGACCGCATGCTGGCGCGCATCGCCACCGACGAGAACCTGCACATGGTCTTCTACCGGAACCTGCTGAAGGCCGCCTTCGAGCTCGCCCCCGACCTGACCATGCAGGCCGTCCGCGACGTCGTCGTCAACTTCCGGATGCCCGGTCACGGCATGCCGGGCTTCGAGCGCGCCGCCGCCCAGATGGCCATCGGCGAGGTCTACAACATGCGCATCCACCACGACGACGTGCTCCAGCCGGTGCTGCGCCACCTCGGGGTCCTGGAGATCGACGGGCTCGGCCCGGAGGGTGTGCGCGCCCAGGAGGAGCTCGGCCTCTACATGCGCGGCCTGGACTCGGAGGCCTCGAAGTTCGACGAGAAGCTCGCGGCCCGCAAGGCGCGGATGCTGGCGCGCGCGGCCGGCTGACGCCCCCGGAGGCCGCGCTCCCCGCAGCCGGCGTCCACCACCAGCTCCACCTCCACCTCCACCGACGGGGTCCGGACACCGGGCCCCGTTCGGCATACCTGGGGCGGCCACCCCCGCGGCCTGCTCCCGGTCACTCCCGGGCGCGCCGGAGGCCGAGCCGCTCCTTCTCGGAGAGGCCGCCCCAGACTCCGAAGCGCTCGTCGTTGTTCAGCGCGTAGTCGAGACAGGCGGAGCGCATCTCGCACATGCCGCAGATGCGCTTCGCCTCCCGCACCGAGCTGCCCGGCTCGGGAAAGAAGAAGTCCGCCCCGGTCTGCGCGCAGAGCGCCTGCTCCCGCCATGCCGTGCGGGGCTCGATGATCGTGTCGATGTGCATGACGACATCGTGCCGCGCGATGAAAAACGTTCGATCAACGCCGGATCAACGGCTGTTCCGGAGCCCGGCGGATCGACGGTCGTTCCGGAGCCCAAGGGGGCCCCTGATGATGGCCCGGTCCGGCACACCTGCGCACGGCGGCGCGCGGAGGCGTCCCGGCAGCGGTTGTCAGTGGGCGGTGCAAGACTCGGCAGTGCAGGCAACGGGATCCCGCAGAGGAGGGCACATCATGCTCACCACCCGTTTCGTCAACGGCGCTCCGAACTGGCTCGATGTCGGGACGCCCGACATCGACGGTGCCACGTCCTTCTACGGAGGCCTCTTCGGCTGGCAGTTCCTGTCGGCGGGCCCGGAGGCCGGCGGCTACGGCTTCTTCCAGCAGGACGGCAGGACCGCCGCCGGCGGTATGCAGACCACTCCCGAGCAGGGCCCGCCGTCGTGGACGGTGTACTTCCAAAGTCCCGACGCACAGGCCACCGCCCAGGCGGTCGAGCAGGCGGGCGGCACCGTTCTCATGCAGCCCATGGACGTGATGGGCGAGGGTCGCATGGCCATCCTCGCGGACAAGGCGGGGGTGCCCTTCGGCATCTGGCAGCCGGCCCGGCTCGACGGACTGGACGTGGCGGGAGACCCCGGCTCGCTGTGCTGGATCGAGCTCTACACCCAGGACGTCCCCGCGGCGGCCGCGTTCTACCACTCGGCCTTCGGCTGGAACACGTCGGCGGTGCCCTTCCCCGGCGGCACCTACACCTGCGTCAACCCCGCCGACACCGAGGAGGACGCCATGTTCGGCGGCGTCGTCCCGCTGGCCGACGATCCGACGGAGGCCGGGTCCGCCGCGTACTGGCTGCCGTACTTCGAGGTCACGGACACGGATGCCGTCGTCGCCAGGGCTCTGGAGCTGGGCGGCGAGGTCCGCGCGCCCGCCGCGGACATGGCGGGCGTGGGCCGCCTGGCGAAGCTCGCCGATCCGTACGGAGCCCGCTTCGCGGTGATCAAGAGCGCGACACCGCAGCAGGGCTGAGTCCGGGACGGGGCGGCGCTCTCCACGTAGGCGCGCCGTCGAGGCGGGCGACGTCGCGCCACCGACTGTTGGGGCTCGGCGGCAGCGTGGGCCGGCGCGGCGGCATGAGCTGGCGCGGCGCCGGCGGCGCGGGACAACTGCCGGGCGGGACCGGCGTCGTGGGCCGCCCCCGGGCACCGGGGTGCCGGGTGCCGGCGGAACGCGGGGGCGACATCGTGGGCTGGCGTCACGGGCCGACTGCGGGGTACCGGTGACGTCGCGGGCCCACTGCCGGGCGGGACCGGCGTCGCGGCCCGCCTCCGGACGCCGGGGTGCCGGGTGCCGACGAAAAGGGACCAACTGCCGGGAGCCGGCGGTGCCCGGGCCGATCCAGCGTGCCGTCTACGCGGAGGACCTGCGTACCAGCGTCGTCGGCAGGACCACGCTCGACGCCGCGCCCTCCGCATCCCTGCCGCCGCCGCGGTCCAGGTTCCGCAGCAGCATCCGTGCCATCAGCCGGCCCATCTCCTCTATGTCCTGACGGACCGTCGTCAGCGGTGGGTCCGTCTGTTCGGCGACGGGCTCCATGTCGTCGAAACCGATCACGGCGACGTCCTCGGGCACGCGGCGCCCCTGTTCCCGCAGGGCACGCAACGCACCTGACCCAGTCAGGTCGTTGGCGGCGAACACCGCGTCCAGGTCGGGGCGGCGCTCCAGCAGTTCCCGCATCGCGCGCTCGCCGCCGCCGGACGTGAAGTCGCCCTCCGCGACCAGCCGGGGATCGGTGTCGACCCGGCCGTCCCGGAACCCGTCGAGCCGGTCCACCGCCGAGGTCTGGTCGAGGGGGCCGGTGATGTGCGCGATCCGGGTCCGCCCCAGCGCCACCAGGTGACGTACGGCCTGCCGTGCCCCGCCCCGGTTGTCGCTGTCGACGTAGAGGGGGGACGCCGAGCCCGGCGTCCCGTCGCCCCAGCCGGGCCGCCCGCCGAAGACGGTCGGCACGCCGGCGCCGAGGATCAGCTCGGGCAGCGGGTCGTCGAGGTGCAGCGAGAAGACGAGCGCGCCGTCGACATGGCCTCCGGCGAGATAGCGGCCGACGCGTGTGTGGTCGTCGCGTCCCTCCGTGAGCAGCAGGACGAGCTGCGTGTCGTGTGCCGTCAGTTCCTTGCTGATGCCGCGGAGCTGGAGCCCGAAGAAGGGGTCGGCGAAGACGCGGGTCTCCGGTTCGGCGATGACCACGGCGACGGCGTCGTGGCGGCGGGTGACGAGGCTGCGGGCGGCCTGGTTGGGTACGTAACCGAGTTCGTCGACGGCCCGTCTGACCCGCTCGACCAGCGGTTCGCGCACGCCGTCACCGCCGTTGACGACGCGCGACACGGTGGCCCGGGAGACCCCGGCCCGGGCGGCCACGGCCTCCAGTGTGGGGCGCGACTCTGTCGTCGGCTCGGTCACCTCAGGGCTCCTCCTCGGCGGTTGCCGATCAGGATAGCCTCGCCGCCCCGACGCCGGGCCTGCCCCCGCCCGCACCGCCACCCGATCCGCACGGGCGTGAGAACCGCCCGAACGGATCGGCCTAGCCGTCCGTGTGCTTGGCGCGGCTCGGCTGCACGCGCTTCGGCTCGCCCGGCATCTTCGGGTACTCGGGGGGATACGGCAGATCACCGAGGCCGTGGTCGTGTTCGTCCCGGCTGGCGAGTTCGAGCAGGGCCTCCAGGGAGAAGGCGTGGTCGTCCATGTCGGCGTGCACGTCGCCGAGTTCGGCGAAGCGTCCCGGCATGGTCGCCAGGTCGAAGTCGCGCGGCACGGCCGTGCCCACCTCGTCCCAGCGCAGCGGCGCGGAGACCGGGGCGTGCGGGCGGGGGCGTACGGAGTAGGCGGAGGCGATCGTGCGGTCCCGTGCGGTCTGGTTGTAGTCGACGAAGATCTTCTCGCCGCGCTGCTCCTTCCACCAGGCCGTGGTCACCTGCTCGGGCATGCGGCGTTCCAGTTCGCGCCCGGCGGCGATGGCGGCCCGGCGCACCTGGGTGAACGTCCAGCGCGGCTCGATCGGCACGAAGACGTGCAGGCCCCGGCCGCCGGACGTCTTGGGCCAGCCGCGCAGGCCGCCGTACTCGTGGAGCACCTCGCGCAGTTCGTGGGCGGCGCGCACGGCGTCGGCGTAGTCCGTGCCGGGCTGCGGGTCCAGGTCGAGCCGTAGTTCGTCGGGGTGGTCGACGTCACCGCCGCGCACCGGCCAGGGATGGAAGGTGAGCGTGCCGAACTGCGCGGCCCACAGGACCGCGCCGACCTCCGTGGGGCACATCTCGTCGGCGGTGCGGCCGCTGGGGAAGGCGATGTGCGCGGTCGGGATCCAGCCGGGCATGTTCTTGGGGGCCCGCTTCTGGAAGAACGACTCGCCGGTCACACCGTCGGGGTAGCGCTCCAGGGTGGTGGGGCGGTCGCGGAGCGCGCGGAGGATGCCGTCGCCGACGGCGAGGTAGTAGCGCGCGAGGTCCAGCTTCGTGAAGCCGCGCTCGGGAAAGAAGATCTTGTCGGGGCTGGACAGGCGCACCGTCCTGCCCGCCGCCTCGAGTTCCACCGCATCGCCCATGCGAGCCACGGTAGGCCTGGCGTACATACCTCGCACACCGGGCGAACCGCTGGGGTTGCCCGCAGAATCGGAGCATGGACCTGCCGGTGATGCCCCCCGTGAAGCCGATGCTCGCCAAGTCCGTGGCGACGATTCCGCCGGGCATGCAGTACGAGGCGAAATGGGACGGGTTCCGGGCCATCGTGTTCCGCGACGGTGGAGATATCGAGCTCGGCAGCCGCACCGGCAAGCCGCTGACCAGGTACTTCCCCGAGCTGGCGGCGGCGTTGCGGGAGCGGTTGCCGACGCGCTGCGTGGTGGACGGCGAGATCGTGATCGCCAGGGGCGGGCGCCTCGACTTCGACGCGCTGACGGAGCGGATCCACCCGGCGGACTCGCGGGTGCGGATGCTGGCCGAGCGGACCCCGGCCTCCCTGGTGGTCTTCGACCTGCTGGCGCTGGCGGACGAGTCACTGCTCGGCGTGCCGCTCACGGACCGGCGCACCCTCCTGACGACGGCGCTGTCCGGAGCCGGCGCCCCGGTCCACGTCGCGCCGGCGACGACGGACATCGAGGTCGCCCGGCAGTGGTTCGAGCAGTACGAGGGGGCGGGTCTCGACGGGGTGATCGCCAAGCCGCTGACGGTCACCTACCGGCAGGACGAGCGCGCCATGTTCAAGATCAAGCACGAGCGCACGGCGGACGTCGTGGTCGCGGGCTACCGCCTCCACAAGAGCGGGCCGGTCGTGGGCTCACTGCTGCTGGGGCTGTACGACGACCGGGGCGCGCTCCAGCACGTGGGGGTGTCCGCCGCCTTCCCGATGAAGCGCCGTGCGGAGCTGGTGGGGGAACTGGAGCCGCTGCGGATGGCGGACGTCGGCGAGCACCCCTGGGCGGCCTGGGCGGACGAGGCGGCGCACGAATCCGCGCGCCTTCCCGGAGCGCCGAGCCGGTGGTCGTCGAAGAAGGACCTCTCCTGGGTGCCGCTGCGGCCCGAGTGGGTGGCGGAGGTGGCGTACGACCACATGGAGAACGGCGCGCGGTTCCGGCACACGGCGCGCTTCCGCCGCTGGCGCCCGGACCGTGCGGCGGAGAGCTGCACCTACGGCCAGTTGGAGGAGCCGGTGACCTACGACCTCTCGGAGATTCTTGGCCCGGACGCCTGAGGGGCGCGGCCTTTCGGGGCGCCGCGCCCCCACTGTCATCCGCAGGGCCGTTCGGCCCATCCGGCGCGCACATGCGGTAGAGATCGGGTATGGCCACCGATGAACGTATAAGCGCACAATCGACAGCACAGGACATGGTGGCCACGGTGGGCATGGGACAGAGGACACGGATGCGGCGCGGCATGACGACGGCGGCGCTGGTGGCCGCCGCGGTGACGGGTTCCCTGCTGGCGGGCTGCACCGCCGGCGGCCCGCCCGACGACGGGCGCGGGCGGCACGAGAAGCCGAGGCCCCCCGAGGCCACCGAGGCCACCGAGGGGCCACACGACCCGGTGCTCGCGGTGAAGATCGACAACGCGAGCGACGCGCGGCCGCAGACGGGCCTGAACGCCGCGGACGTGGTGTACGCGGAGCAGGTCGAGGGCGGGCTGAGCCGGCTGATGGCCGTGTACGCGACCGAGTTGCCCGAGGCCGTGGGTCCGGTGCGCAGTGCCCGCGAATCGGATCTGGAGCTGCTGCGCCAGTTCGACGAACCGACGCTCGCCTTCTCCGGCGCGCAGCACAAGCTGCTGCCGCTGATCGACAAGGCGCCGCTGCGCGCGGTCCGCCCGGAGGAGAACTCCGCCGCCTACTTCCGCGGCACCGACAAGGCGGCGCCCCACAACCTCTACCTTCGCCCGCGGAAACTGATGGGCTCGGCGCCGGGCGCGGACGCCCTGACGACGACGGGTTTCCGCTACGGCGCGGCACCGGCGGGCGGCAGCCCGCAGGATAAGCGCACCGTCCGCTTCCCGGCGGCCCGCTTCACCTTCACCTGGTCCGCGGAGCGGGGGCGCTGGCTGGTGACCACGGACGGCAGGCCGACCGTGACGGCGGACGGCGCCCAGGTGGCGCCCGCGACCGTGGTCGTGCAGCACGTGCCCGTGCGGACGTCCCGGTTCCACGATGTCCTGGGGAACAACACGCCGTACACGCGAACCGTCGGGTCGGGCAAGGCCGAAGTGCTGCGCGACGGGCGGGTGTTCGACGTCGACTGGCACCGGCGTTCGGCGGCGGACGGTACGCGGTTCACGACGGCGGACGGTACGCGGATGAACTTCGCAAAGGGCCAGGTCTGGGTGGTGTTCGCCCAGCAGTGAGGTGCGCCGCCGGGGGCGGCGCCGGTCAGGCCCTGTTCGCGGCGAGGGGTTCCGCCGGGTTGCGGAGTCCCTCGGCGGCGTCCGCGACCCGCCGGACGAGGTCGAAGAACTGGGCCTGCTCCTCGGTGGAGAGCGGGTTGAGGAAGACCTGGTTCATCCGGGCGGTGCGCACGGTCAGCTTGCGGTGGGTGCGCAGGCCGTCGTCCGTGAGGCGGAGCAGGAAGCGGCGGCCGTCCTGTGGGTCGCGCACCTTGTCCAGCAGACCGCGGCGGCCGAGCCGGCTGATGACCTCGGCGATGGTGGACCGGTCGAGCCCCACCCGCTCCCCCACCGTGCGCTGGTCGAGGCCCGGCTCCGCGACGAGGGCGTTCAGGACCGCGAACTGCGGCGAGGTGATCTCCTCGGAGACCATCGTGTTCCACAGCAGGTAGTGCGCCTGCTGCAACCGCCGGGCGAGGTGCCCGGGATGGGTGGAGAGGTCCACCGCGGCCATGTGCGCTCCTCGGTCCGCGTACCCGCGGGCTTCCGCGACGTACGAGAGTCTTTTTGATTGGTGCACTGAACGATACCTGCCCTCGCCTTGACCGCCCGCGCCGCGTTGCGACGCACATCTCCGCGTCTACTTGATGTCTTGACTGCTCGGGGATGCGATGGCAGCGTGTGGGACACCTCGCACAGATAATCAGTGCCCTGACTAATTGCGGTGCTGGATGCTCGGGAGAGAGGGAGCTTCACGGATGGACAAGGTGGTCGCCACGGCGCTGGAGGCGGTGGCCGACGTGCCGGACGGCGCGACCCTGGCGGTCGGCGGTTTCGGCCTCAGCGGGGTGCCGGCGGTACTGATCGAGGCGCTGTACGAGCGCGGTGTGTCCGACCTGGGCGTGGTGTCCAACAACTGCGGCGCGATGGAGTCCGGGCTCGCGGTCCTGCTCGCGGCGGGCCGGATCACCCGCGTCACCGGCTCGTACATCGGCGCGAACAAGGAGTTCGCCCGGCAGTACCTGGCCGGTGAGCTGGAGGTCGAGATGATCCCGCAGGGGACGCTCGCCGAGCGGCTGCGGGCCGGCGGCGCCGGGATCCCCGCCTTCTACACCCCGGCCGGAGTGGGCACACAGGTCGCGGACGGCGGGCTGCCCTGGCGCTACGACGGCTCCGGCGGCGTCGCGCTCGCCTCGCCGCCCAAGGAGGTACGGGAGTTCGACGGCACGGAGTACGTGCTGGAGCACGGCATCCGCACCGACTTCGCGCTGGTCAGAGCCGCGAGGGGCGACCGGCACGGCAACCTCGTCTTCAACCGGTCGGCGCGGAACTTCAACCCCCTTGCCGCGATGGCCGGGCGGGTGACCGTAGCCGAGGTGGAGGAGCTGGTGGAGCCGGGCGCGATCGACCCGGACGCCGTCCACCTCCCGGGCGTCTTCGTCCAGCGCGTCGTCGCCCTCACGCCCGAGCAGGCGAGCGCCAAGCTGATCGAGAAGCGGACGGTCTCGGCCCCCGTGACCGGCACAACGGCGGGTGAATGATGGCCTGGACCAGGGAGGAGATGGCCGCCCGGGCGGCCCGCGAGCTGCGGGACGGCCAGTACGTGAACCTGGGCATCGGCCTGCCCACGCTGATCCCCAGCCACCTCCCGCCCGGCGTGGAGGTGATCCTGGAGTCGGAGAACGGCATCCTGGGCACCGGGCCCTACCCCACCGAGGAGCAGGTCGACCCGGACCTGATCAACGCGGGCAAGGAGACCGTCACGGTCCTGCCCGGCGCCTCCTACTTCGACTCCGCGCTCTCCTTCGGGATGATCCGGGGCGGGCACATCGACGTCGCCGTGCTCGGCGCCATGCAGGTCTCCGCCCACGGTGACCTGGCCAACTGGGCGGTCCCCGGCAAGCTGATCACCGGCATCGGCGGGGCCATGGACCTGGTGCACGGCGCCCGCACGGTCATCGTCGTGATGACCCACACCGCCAAGGACGGCTCCCCCAAGATCCTTCAGGAGTGCACGCTGCCGCTGACCGGCAGGCGGTGCGTCGACCGTGTCATCACCGACCTCGGCGTCCTGGACGTCACCGAGGACGGCCTGGTGCTGGTGGAGAGTGCGCCGGGCGTCACCGCCGAGGACATCGCCGCCAGGACCGCCGCCGAGGTAGGCCTGCCCGAGGAGAGGTCATGAGGGACGTCTACATCGTCGACGCGGTCCGCACACCGGTCGGCAAATACAACGGGTCGCCGGCCGGCGTCCGCCCGGACGACCTGGCCGCCCACGCCATCCGCGAACTCCTCGCCAGGACACCCGACCTGGACCCCTCGCGGATCGAGGACGTGTACTTCGGCAACGCGAACGGCGCGGGCGAGGAGAACCGCAACGTCGGCCGCATGGCCGCCCTGCCCGCCGGACTTCCCACCTCCGTGCCCGGCGTCACCGTCAACCGGCTGTGCGCCTCCGGCCTCGAAGCGGTCATCCAGGCCGCCCGCGCCATCGCGCTCGGTGACGCCTCCGTCGCCCTGGCCGGCGGCGTCGAGTCGATGACCCGCGCCCCCTACGTGCTGCCCAATAACGACGAGCCCTTCCCGGCCGCCCACACCGAGCTGTACTCCACCACGCTGGGCTGGCGCATGGTCAACCCGCGGATGGAACCGCAGTGGACCGTCCCGCTGGGCGAGTCGGCCGAACTCATCGCCGAGAAGCACGGCATCACGCGTGAACGGCAGGACGAGTTCGCCCTGAACAGTCACCGCAAGGCCGCCGCAGCGCAGGCCGCGGGCCTGTTCGACACCGAGATCGCGCCCGTGCCGGTCCCCCGCCGCAAGGGCGACCCGGCCGCCTTCACCGCGGACGAGTCCGTCCGCGCGGACGCCTCCCTGGAGGCGATGGCCCGGCTGAAGCCCTCGTTCCGCACGGAGAACGGGACCGTGACGGCGGGCAACGCCTCCCCGCTCAACGACGGTGCCGCCGCCTTGCTCCTGGTCGACGAGGAAGGCCTGAAGGCCACCGGACGCGAACCCCTCGCACGGGTGAGCGCCTCCGGCGTCTCCGCGGTCGACCCGCGCTACTTCGGACTCGCCCCCGTCGAGGCCGTCCACCGCGCGCTCGCCAAGGCGGGCAGGGGATTTCGCGACCTGTCGACACTGGAACTGAACGAGTCCTTCGCCGCGCAGGTACTCGGCTGCGTCGCCGAATGGCCCGAGTTCGACCCGGCGATCCTCAACCCGCGGGGCGGCGCGATCGCGCTCGGCCACCCGCTCGGCGCGTCCGGCGCCCGCCTCGCGGGCACCGTCGCCCACCAGCTCGCGGCCGCCGGCTCCGGCGTCGGCGTCGCCGCCCTGTGCATCGGCGTGGGCCAGGGCCTCGCCCTCATCCTGGAACGATAGGAAGTCGCCCCATGGCTCTCACCCAGTCGGACATCGACCTCGAGGTCGACGCACTCCAGGACGCCTACGACAAGGCACTCGCCGGCGGTGCGCCGGCCCGGCACCACCCGCCGCGCGGGTACCCCCCGTACCGCAGCTCGGTGGTGCGCCACCCCAAGCAGCCGCTGATCGCCGTGGACGGCGGGGACCCCGAGACGGTCGAGCTGTCGGGTCCCGTCTTCGGCCCGACCGACACCACCGAGACCGACGACGACCTCACCGTCCAGCACCGGGGCGAACCGCTCGGTGAGCGCATCACCGTCTCCGGCCGCCTCCTCGACAGCGGCGGCCGCCCCGTACGCGGTCAGCTCGTCGAGATCTGGCAGGCGAACGCCTCCGGCCGCTACGCCCATCCGCGCGACCGGCACCCGGCGCCGCTCGACCCCAACTTCACCGGAGTGGGACGGACCCTGACGGACCAACAGGGATGCTACTCCTTCACGACGATCAAGCCGGGCGCGTACCCGTGGCGCAACCACACCAACGCCTGGCGGCCCGCGCACATCCACTTCTCTCTGTTCGGCACGGCGTTCACCCAGCGCCTGGTCACGCAGATGTACTTCCCGAACGACCCGCTGTTCCGCTACGACCCGATCCTGCGGTCCGTGACCGACGAGTCGGCGCGCGACCGACTGGTCGCGACGTACCGCCACGACCTGTCCCGACCCGAGTTCTCGCTCGGCTACGAGTGGGACATCGTCCTCGACGGTCCCTCCGCCACCTGGATCGAGGAAGGTCGTTGACCGCCAGGGGCGAGATGCCGCTCCCCACCCCCTCCCACACCGTCGGCCCGTTCTACGGGTACGCGCTGCCGTTCCCCGACGGCGGGCAGGTGGCGCCACCGGGGCACCCCGACACGATCACGCTGCACGGGTACGTGCTCGACGGCGCCGGCAGCCCGGTCCCCGACGCCCTCGTGGAGTTCTGGCAGGCGGCCCCCGACGGTTCACTGACAGGTGCGCCCGGGTCGCTGCGCCGCGACCCGGTGACCGGCGGACACCTCGGCCGCAACGGCACCGACTTCACGGGCTTCGGCCGGGTCGCCACGGACGCCGACGGGCACTACGCCCTGCACACGCTGCCGCCCGGCAACCGCGGGCTGCCGTACGTCAGCGTGTGCGTGTTCGCCCGCGGACTGCTGCACCACCTCTTCACCCGCGCGTATCTCACCGACGGCGTGGACCCACTGCTCGACTCGCTGCCGGCCGAGCGGCGCGCCACGCTGATCGCGGCGGAAGGGGCGCACCGGACGTACCGTTTCGACATCCGTCTTCAGGGCGAAGGCGAAACCGTCTTCCTGGAGTTCCGGTGACAGCTGTCGACCCCGTCGAGTCCGACGCCGGCCTGCTCGCCCCCGGGTGGACGGGGTCGGCCGCCCAGGCCGCGACCGGCGACACCGCGTACCTGCGGGCACTGCTCGACGCGGAGGCCGCGCTCACCCGCGCCCAGGCGTCCCTCGGGCTCGCCCCGGCGGGGGCGGCCGCCGCGGTGGACGCGGCGGCCGACGCCGCGCGCTTCGACGTGCGGTCGATCGCGCTGCGCGCCCGGTCCGGCGGCAACCCGGTGATTCCCCTGGTCGCGGACCTGACCAAGGCGGTCGGCGAGGAGTTCGGGCCGTACGTCCACCGCGGCGCGACCAGCCAGGACGTCGTCGACACGGCCACCATGCTGGTGGCCTCGCGCACGCTGGGTTGCGTCCTGGCAGACCTGGAACGTACGCAGTCGGCGCTGGGCCGGCTCGCCGCTCGGCACCGGGACACCATGCTGCCCGGACGGACACTCACCCAGCACGCGGTGCCGACGACCTTCGGCCTGAAGGCCGCGGGGTGGCGGTCGCTGGTGCTGGACGCAAGGGACCGGATCTCGGCCGTGCGGGACTCATTGCCCGCCCAACTCGGGGGCGCTGCCGGCACGTTGGCCGCGTTCACGGCGTTCGGGGCCGAGGCGGCGGAAGCCGGAGGTGCACGCGCGCCCGTCGACACCCGGGCGCTGATCGCGGCGTACGCCCGTGAACTCGGGCTGGCGCAACCGCTGTTGCCGTGGCACACCCTGCGTACGCCGGTCGCGGACCTGGCCGGGGCGCTGGCGTTCACGGCCGGTGCGCTCGGCAAGACCGCCGCCGACGTGCTCACCCTGTCCCGTACCGAGATCGGTGAGCTGGCGGAGGGCACCGGGGGCGGCTCCTCGGCCATGCCGCACAAGGCGAACCCCGTGCGGGCGACCCTGGTGGCCGCCGCGGCCCGGCGGGCACCGCACCTCGCGGCCACCCTCTACGCGGCGATGGCCGCCGAGGACGAGCGTCCCGCGGGCGCGTGGCACGCCGAGTGGGAGCCCCTGCGCGACCTGCTGCGGGCGGTCGGCGGCGCGGCCCGCGACGCCGCCGAACTGACGGAGGGCCTCCAGGTGAACGCGGACGCCATGCGCGCGCACCTGGGACTCACCCACGGCCTGATCGTCTCCGAGCGGCTCGCCGCCGAACTCGCCCCCGTCCTCGGCCGGACCCGTGCCAAGGAGCTGTTGACCCGGGCCGCCGAACGGACCGTCACGGAGGACCGGCCGCTGCTCGACGTCCTCCGTGAGGAACCCGACCTCGCGGACCTCGGCCTCGACCTCGCGGACCTCACCGACCCCGCCCGCTATTCCGGGGCCGCCGGAGCCCTCACCGACCGTGCCCTGGAGCGATCTTGACCACCGAACCGACCGAGCCGCTGCTGCACCACCGCGCGGAGGGACCCGGCACGGCACCCCCGCTGCTTCTCGGACCGTCGCTCGGCACGTCCACCGCACTGTGGGACCAGGTCGCGCCCGAACTGTCCGTCAGCCACCGGGTGATCCGCTGGGACCTGCCGGGCCACGGAGGCTCCCCCGCGGCGCTGATCGCTCCCGGCGCGACGGTCGCCGACCTGGCCGCCCTGGTGCTGGCGCTCGCCGACTCCCTCGGCATCGACCGCTTCGCGTACGCCGGTGTGTCCCTGGGCGGCGCGGTCGGACTGCACCTCGCCGTGCACCACCCCGAACGGGTGTCGTCGCTCGCCGTCATCTGCTCCTCGGCCCACTTCAACGGCGCGAAGCCGTGGCGGGAGCGGGCCGAGCTGGTCCGCCGGGACGGCCTCGCGCAGCTCGCGGCGACCGCGGGCGATCGCTGGTTCACCCCGGGGTTCACGGTCCCGCGGCTCGTCGAGGACCACCGGAACGCGGACCCGTCGGCGTACGCGGCCTGCTGCGACGCGCTCGCCGCCTTCGACCTGCGCGACCGGCTGGCGTCGATCGGCGTCCCGACCCTGCTGATCGCGGGCCGCGAGGACCCGGCGACACCGCCGGCGCAGCTGCGCGAGATCGCGGACGCGGTCCCCGGCTCCTCGCTCACCGAGCTGGCGGGCGCCTCGCATCTGGCGCCGGCGGAGCGTCCGGAGGCCGTGCTGGCCGCCCTGCGCGGGCACTTCGGGGGTGCGGCCCCGCGCGGTATGGAGGTGCGCCGCCAGGTCCTCGGCGATGCGCACGTCGACCGTGCCCAGGCCCGGCAGACCCCCTTCACCGCCCGTTTCCAGGACTTCATCTCGCGCTACGCGTGGGGCGAGATCTGGACCGACCCGACACTGACCCGCCGTGAGCGCAGCATGGTCACACTGACGGCCCTGGTGGCGCACGGCCACCACGACGAGCTGGCGATGCACGTCCGCGCGGCACGGCGCAACGGGCTGACCCCGCAGGAGATCGGGGCGGTGCTGCTGCAGAGCGCGGTGTACTGCGGTGTACCGGCCGCCAACGCGGCTTTCGCGGTCGCCCAGCGGGTACTGGCGGAGGAGGACGCGGACGGGACCTGCTGACCGCGGCGCTGTTCCCGTGGAGGGACGGGGCCGACCCGTCATGGACCCGGCGGGCGCGCCACCGCGGGGCACACCGGGTCGGAGAGCAGCGGGACGCCCCGGGCCGGACCCCCGCGGGGGTTCCGGGGTCCGAGAGCCGCAGGACGCCCATGGACCGGACCACCGCGGGTGCCTCGGACCGGAGGGCCGCGGGGTGCCGTGGGCTACCGCCCCCGCAGGGCCTGTTCCGCCTTCCTCACGAGGCCGTCCGCCCCGCAGGAGCGTGCCAGGGTCAGGCCCTTGTGGAGTTCGGCGGCCGAGCGGGACGCGATGCCGTACTCGACGCGGGCCGCCGCGTGCTCGAACTGGCAGGGCGAGGCTTCGAGGTAGGCGACCGCCTGGGCCGCCAGCCGTACCGCGCGCTGGCCCGACTCCAGGGACGCCGCGCAGCGGAGGGCCTCGCCGATGGCGGTGTCCGTGCCGAAGCGCTCGGCTTGCCGGCGGGCCTCGCCGGCCAGCGCGGCGGCACGCACCGGGTCGTCGGTGGCCAGCGCCCTGGCGAGGTCGACGGCCCACGGGGCCAGCACCGTGTTGTGGTGACCGCGCGAGGTGGCCGCCTTCTCCGCGGCCTCCAGTTCGTTGACGCCTTCCTTGGTGCGGCCGAGGGCGAGCAGCAGCCGGCCGCGCACGGAACGGGTGTCGGGCAGCACGATGGTGGACGGGTACGGAGGCGCGAACCCGTAGCGCTCGGCGATCTCCTCCGCCTCGTCGACATGGCCGCGGGCGAGCAGGGTGTCGATGAGGCCGCAGGTCGCCGACCAGTACAGGGGCAGTCCGCGCCCGACGCGTTCGGCCAGGCGCAGGGATTCGCGCTGGGAGGCCTCGGCGTCGGCCAGCCGGCCGCGCCTGCGGTGCGCGAGGCCGAGGTAGGCGTGGGCCAGCGCGAGGTGACCGCCGCTCCAGCCGGCCGTCTCGTAGGCACGCAGGGCCTCGCTGAAGAGGCTCTCGGCGCGGTCGAGCCGGTCCGCGTAGGCGTACGAACTGCTCAGCATCATGAGCAGTTCGATGCCCCACTCGGTGTCGGTCCAGCCGAGTCCGGGCGCGAGGCGGCCGTTGACGAGGGCGCGGTCGCAGAGTTCCACGACCTCCTCGGCGTTCTCGCCGTGCATCATCGCGTCGAAGCCGCGCAGGATGAGCAGTGCACGCTCGGAGTTGTCCCGGCCGGTGCACGTCCTGACGAGTTCGGCGAGGCCGCGGGAGCCGCCGGAGGAACCGTCCTCACCCGCGTGGATGCCTTCCCACATGTAGTGCACGGCCTGGAGCCGCATGCGGGCGGGCCCCGGCTCCAGCCGGGCGACCTCGGCGTCGACCGTGCGGACGGCCTCCTCCAGCTGGTCGTTGTGGAGCAGGGCCTGCGAGAGGCGGAAGACGGCGTCCACACGCAGCTCGCCCTCGAGACCCCGCATCTGCAGCGCGGAACGCAGATGACCGATGGTCCTGGCGGGTGCGGTCAGCAGCGTGGCGCAGCCCAGTTCGTAGAGCACGCGCGCGTGGGTGTCCGGCAGCGGAGGCTCCAGGAGAGCGCGCTCCAGGCACCTGCGGGCCGCGTCGGGCGCGCCGACCGCGAGGTGTTCACGGGCGGCCTCGCGCAACTGCTCGACCAGCTCCGGGTCGTCGTCCGGGTGGACTTCGAGGAGGTGGCGGGAGGCAGCGGCGGCGCCGCGTCCCGAGTCCGTGACGGCCCACGCGGCCTGCCCGTGCATCGCGGTGCGCAGGGCGTCCGGGATCGAGCGGTAGACGGCGCTGGCGATCAGTGGGTGCACGAACTCCAGGTCGCCTTCGGGAAGTTGGCCGTTCGTGGATTCGGAGGCGGTCAGGATGCGGGCTGCGCCGAGCAGTTCGGCGCAGCGCAGCGCGTCCTCGCGGGGCATCCCGGCGAGCTGGGCGGCGAGGTCCAGGGAGATCCCGGTGCCGAGGATGGCGGCCGCCCAGGCGAAGCGGGTGGCGTCGATGCCGAGTCCTTCGAGCCGGGCGACGAGACCGCGGCCGCGCGCCGAGCGGTTCAGGGCGCGCAGTTCGGCGGCCGAGGCCTCGACCGGGTCGAGGTCGCTGTCCTGGACCTTGGCGAGGAGTTCCACTGTCTCGTACGGGTTGCCGCCGGTGACCGCCCAGACCTCCCGGCAGAACGGCGCGTCGGCGTACTCGCCGAGCGTGGCGCGGGTGAGTCCGGCCGCCGCGTCGGGGGTCAGTGCGCTCAGCCGGGTGACCGGGCGGGCCGCGGCGGCGACCGTGTCGAGGTGGCGGGCGCTCTCCCCGCTCACCTCGCCGGGCCGGCGGGCGACCACGACGAGGACGGACAGGTCGTCGAGACGCTCGGCGAACGCGGCAAGCCAGCGCAGCGTCTCCTGGTCGGCCCAGTGCGCGTCGTCGATGAGCAGCACGAGGGGCCATTCGCGCCGGGCCAGCCGCCGGACCGCGGCGACCAGTCCGTCGCACACGCCCTGCGGATCGGGCTGGCGGTCGCCGGGATCGGTCACGCCGAGCGCGGGTCCGGCGATGTCGTACCAGTCGCCCAGGTACTCGCGCGCCTCCTCGGGCAGCAGCGAGACGAGGGCGGGCTGCAGCAACTGGCGTACGACGTTGAAGGGGACGGACGTGACGGTCTCGCCGCCGCGTGCCGACCACACGGTGCAGCCGCTGCTCTCCGCGAGGCGTCGGGTCTCGGCGAGCAGGGCGGTCTTGCCGAGACCCGCCTCGCCGGTGAACACCAGCAGGCTTCCCGAGGACGCCGAGTCCGCGCGCAGGGCGGTGATCGCCCGCCGGACCGTTGCGACTTCCTCGTCGCGCTCCCACAGGGAGGCCGAGGCGGCCACCTGGGGCCGTGCCTCCGTCATCCCGCTACCTCCCCAGGTCGCCCAAACGACGTACGCATCGAGCCTAGCCGTCCGGCGGCCGAAGTGGAGGCCGGTCCGGGCAGCTGTTGCCTCCACGGGTGACGGCGGGTGTCCGAAGGCGACGCGCAAGGGTCCCGACCAGCGCCCGTGGAAGTGATTGACAGTCAAATCCGTAAAAAACGGAGCTTGTTTTCCAGCGTGGACGGGACCGGCCCGCTTCGGTACGGCCGCTCCACGGGTCGTGGCAGTCGTTCACCGTCGCGCTGGGCCTCCTCGACGGCGCCGGGGCGGCGAAGCCGGCCGCCGAACTGCCGGACGTGACGTTGCGGGACTCCGGCGAACTGGGGCTGCCGTCGGCCGCCGGGAGGCGTACGCGTTCGCCGTCCTGGGCCTCCTGACCGCGCGCGGGCTCGCCGGCAGCGACCCGGCCGCCACCGGCGCCCGCCATCCCAGCGTGCTCGGCTCGATCACCCCGGGGCGGGAGGGCCTGCGGCTGCCGCCCCGCCCCGACCTGGAACCCGTGCGGCTCGTCGTGCGGTGACACCGCCCGCGGCCCGTCACGGGACGGCATCGGCGACGTCGCCCCGGGGTCACGCTTCGGGAGCCCTCTCATCCGCCTTTCACCCAGGGCTCATACGGTGGGTCCCATGACGCAGGCGACTCCTCCCGGCTGGTATCCCGATCCGGGTCAGACAAGTGACGGTCCCCCCACCGAGCGCTGGTGGGACGGCAACGCATGGACGGACCAGACCCGCGCCGTCGGGCCGGCCGCCCCCTGGGGTCCCCCGGCGTACCCGCCGGGGGGCTATCCGGCCCCACCGGCGCGGCGCGGACTGCGCACGGGCATAGCCGTCGCCGTGGCTGTCGCGGTTCTCGCGGGCATAGGCGGCGGCGTGTACGCGCTCACGAAGGACAACGGCGGGAACAGCGCCAGCTCCCAGGGGCCGGGCGGGCAGAACGGCCGGGGCGGCCCCGGTGGCACGGGCGGGTCCGAGGGCGGGCAGGGCGGGCCCGACGGGCAGTCACCGGCCCCGGACCCGTCCGGGCAGCCGCCCACGGAGGACGGCTTCGCCACCGACGCCATGAGCGGCATCGCGCTCCCGGTCCCCGACGGCTGGACCGGCAAGAGCGGCCTGGGTGCCTCCGTCACCTCGGACGACTCCTACAAGTGCCCCGGCGACACCTCGCAGACCTGCACCAAGGGCGGGGCGTACTCGGCGCCCGCCGTGGCGCTGAAGCTGAAGGCGACCACGGCGGAGGCGGCGGCCAAGGAGGACATCTCCAAGAACGCCGAGGAGTCGTACGGCGGCAAGACCTACGGGAAGATCACCTCGCACCGGGAGCTCGCGTCCGAATCGGTCACCGTGGCCGGGCAGAAGGGTTATCTGGTCCGCTGGAAGGTCGTCACGAGCAAGGGCGACGACGGCTACGTCGAGTCGCTCGCCTTCCCCTCGCCGGCCGGTTCCGAGCAGCTCGTCGTCGTCCGCTTCGGCGTCGACGTCGGCACGAAGGCGGCCGTGATCGACGAGATCACCAAGGGCATCAAGCGGGCGGCGGGCGGCGGCAGCGGCCAGAACGTCTAGGACAGGCTCGCCACCCGGCCGCACACGATGCGGCCGGGTGGGGCGCCCCTCCGCTCAAGAGGAACCCCACCCGGCCGGGGTGCGCGCCGCCCCCGTCCCCACGGTGCGGCGCGGTCAGGCCGCCGTCCGGTCATCCCGCGGACGGCGGCCTGGGTCTCAGGTCAGGCCGAGGGCCGGAATCACGACCGCCTCCACGAAGCCTTCGAGGTAGTCGCCGTCCGCGTACCGGCCCTCGAGGACGGGGCGGACCCGCAGGACGCCGAGCAGCTGTGCGGGGATGTACTCCAGCGCCGGGTGGTCGGCGGCGATCTCACCGCGCTCGACCGCGCGGGCGATCATCTCCCTCAGCTCGGCCACCTCGGGCTCGACGAGCGCGTCGCGCAGGGCCTTCTGCAGCTCCTCGTCCTGCATCACGGCGTGGCCGAGCGCCTGGAGGAGCTGGGTGTCGCCCGACCGGTCCCCCGCGGTGCGGGCCGCCGCGCGCAGGTCCCCGGCGAGCGAGCCCGTGTCGATGCCGCGGAACCGCGGACAGCGGCTGGCCCGCAGCGCGGCGGCCACGAACTGGGGCTTGGTCTTCCACTGGCGGTACAGCGTGGACTTGCTGCAGCGTGCGCTCGCGGCCACGCCCTCCATGGTCAGGGCCTCGTACCCGCATTCCCGGATCTGGTCGAGCGCGGCGTCGTAGAACTCCTGCTCACGCTCCGGCGTGATCTTGGAGCGGCGCGAGGTGGCGACCGTCTCCGGTCCCTCCGCTGCCTGCGACGTCATGGCTCTTCCCCTCGCTCGATCGGCGGTCCGCTGCGCCCGCTCGTCCAGTGTATCGATACGCCAGTGTACCGGTACGAGCGTGTACCGGTACACTGGCGTATCGATACAGCGTCGTATCGGTACACTGGCGTATCGATGAGTCCTGGACAGGACCCACTCCCCCGGAGTGGACCTTGCCCTGGGCTCACCGCGCACCACCCCACGCAAGACCGTCAGCGAAGGGGCCGGGGGATGAATTCCCAGACCGAGCCTGCAGATCGGCCGCCCGACGCGGTCATACGCCGGACAACTCAGCGGCACACCACCGCGCGGCCGGCACCGTCGGCGACGCGCGACACCCTCGTGCGCCCGCCTCTCGTCCGTGAGCTCCTGCTCGTCGTCGGACTCTTCGTCGTCTACAAGGCCGGCCGGCAGCTGGCCGACGGCCACACCGCCGAGGCCTTCCGCAACGCCGGTCACGTGTGGGACTGGGAGCGGGCCGCGCACCTGCCGGGCGAGGGCGCCGTGCAGGGCGCGCTGCTGCACGGCGACACGCTCGTGCACCTCGCGAACACCTACTACGCGACCGTCCACTTCCCGGCCACCGCGGCGTTCCTGAGCTGGCTCTACCTGCGGCGTCCCGCCCACTACGTGTGGTCCCGCCGGGTCCTCGCCGTGGTCACCGCCGCCGCTCTCGTGCTGCACCTCACCTTCCCCCTCGCCCCGCCCCGGATGCTCGCCACGGCGGGACTCGTCGACACCGGGCAGGTCTACGGACCGACCGTGTACGGGGCGCGGCCCGCGACCGACTCGGTGGCGAACCAGTTCGCGGCGATGCCGTCGCTGCACTTCGGCTGGGCGCTGATGGTCGCGGTCGGCCTGATCGCGGCGACCAGGTCCCGGTGGCGGTGGCTGTGGCTGCTCCATCCGCTGTTCACCCTGCTGGTGATCGTCGGCACGGCGAACCACTACTGGCTCGACGCGATCGTGGCCACCGCGCTGCTCGGCATCGCGCTCGCCGTGATCCACCTGCCGCACCGGACGCTGACGACCACGGGTCGTACCCGTCCCGCGGCGGACGCCGAGAGTGCGGAGTCCCTGCCGGAGCTCGTGGGGGCAGGACGATGAGCGCCACCCTCGTCGCCGTGGTCCTGTCGCTGTTCTCCGCGGTGGCCTATGCCGCCGCCGCGGTGGCCCAGGAGCGGCTGGCCGCCAAGAGCGCCGGCACCGGCCTCCTGCGGCTGCTCGGCGACGGCGCCTGGTGGTGGTCGGTGACCCTGAACGCGGCCGCCGCGCTGCTGCACGTCGCGGCCCTCAAGTACGGACCGCTCACCCTCGTCCAGCCGCTCGGCGCCCTCACGCTGGTGGCCGCGGTGCCGCTGGGGGCCCGGGTGGCCGGGCGCCGGGTCAGCGCGGTCGAGTGGCGTGGCACGGCGCTCACACTGATCGGCCTGGCGGCCCTGCTGGTCACCGCCTCGGGCCCCGCGCCGGACGACATCCTGAGCGTGCCGCAGGCGCTGGGCGTGGCCGCCGCGACCGCGGTGGTCATCGGCGGCCTGTCCCGGCCGGGCGCCCGGCCCGGCCTGCGGCACGCGGGCGCGTCCGGCTTCGCGTCGGGTGTCGCCTCGGCGCTCACCCAGACGGTGACCGTGGCCGCGACGGACCGCAGCGGACCGCTGCTCAGCGTCGAGGTCGTGGTGGTGGCGCTCCTGGTCGCCGCCTTCGCGACGGGCGGGCTGCTGCTGTCGCAGACCGCCTACCGGGGCGGACTCGGCGCGCCGCTCGCCGTGGTGACGCTGGCCAACCCGGTCGCCGCCGCGGCGATCGGCCTGACCCTGCTCGGCGAACGGCTCCAGTACGGCGCGATGGGTGTACTGCTGGCCGCGACGGGGGCCGCGGTCGCGGCCTGGGGTGTCGTGACGCTGTCGCGCTGGGCGCCCGAACCCGTCGTGGCGGACGACCACCCCGTCGCCGCGGTACTGGCGCTGGAGCCCGGATCGGCGGCGTGCGAGCCGGCGCTCGTGCCCCGGCAGCCGGCCCGCCGCACGAGGCGCCACCTCACCCGGCTGTAGCTGCCGCGAGGCGCTGGAACAGCGAACGGCGGCCGCACCGACGCGTCACGTCGGTGCGGCCGCCGTCGGCGTCGTGCGGGTCAGCGGCGTGGTGCGGGTCAGCCCAGTCCGCGGGAGTCCTGCTTGAGCGCCGTGTCGACCGTCAGCGCGGTCGCCACGACCAGGCTCAACAGGGGCTCGGGGAGCTGGTAGTGGATCTGCAGGACGTAGTTGTCGGCCGTCGTGAACAGCGTCTTCGCAAGGCCCTCCCAGGTCTTGGTGATCCGGGCGACCTCGTTGTCCGCGTGGTCGACGATCGCGAAGTTCCAGGCGCGCCAGTTCTCCGCCTTGATCGCGCCGACCTGCCGGCCGTCGGCGTTGATCGCGAAGTTGATCTTCCCGATCATGTTCTGCTGCACGATCTCGCCGACGGGCTGTCCGTCCGGACGCGCCACGAGCACCCGCGACTTCAGGAACTTGCGGGGCCGTGTCAGCAGCAGTTGCGGCTGACCGTACGCGTCGCGGATCTCCAGCTTGTGCGTCATGAACTGGTCGATGCTGGCGACGAACCGCAGAATCTTCTTCAGGGCGCTCTGCCCGACCTGGACGACCGAACCGAGCTGGTTGCCCTGCTGGTCCATGACCTTGTACTCGTTGGTCAGCTCGATCAGCTTGGCCTTCTGGTTCACCACCAGGACCGGCTCGCTGAACAGGGTGCCGCCCCCGGCGCCGCCACCGGCCACCCC
The DNA here is from genome assembly GCF_056387915.1 of Streptomyces sp. GLSS-08. NCBI lineage: Bacteria > Bacillati > Actinomycetota > Actinomycetes > Kitasatosporales > Streptomycetaceae > Streptomyces > Streptomyces sp. GLSS-08. The sequence goes on along the minus strand of NZ_JBWJAQ010000021.1, from coordinate 34,436 downwards.
GGCCTGCTGCTGCACCTGACGCTGCACGCGCGGGTCGGCACCCGCGGGGGCCTGCTGTACGGGCTGGCCCCCGTACGCCTGCTGGGCCTGCTGGGCGCCGTACGCCGGCTGCTGGGCCGGCTGCTGCGGAACCGCCTGCGCCTGCTGCGGAACCGCGGGCGCGCTCTGCCCCTGCTGGTCGGTGTTGGTGTGCTGGGTCCACTGGGAACCGTCCCAGTACCGCAGCGTCTGGGCCGCCCCGTGGGGATCCGGGTACCAACCTGCAGGTGTGTTCGAATGCGTGGTCACCGGGGCACACTACCTCGCTCGGGACGGAAAGGGACGGGCGCCCGGGTAACCGTCACGCGGTGACGATCGCCGGGTCGCTGACCCCCGGTCGACCGTTCTCGACATGTCCGGCGAAGCGCCGCACAAAGGCCGGATCCGCCTCGGACACGACCTCCAGGTCGTACCAGCGCCTGCTCGCCCGCAGGTCGACCCGGTGCTTCACCGTTGCCCCGGCCCGCACCCGGAAGGTGCGCGCCCGGCCGCCGTAGCCGTTGGTGAGCCGGAGACTCACTGCGCCGGAGCCCTTGTTGGTGAAGGTGAGTTCCACGTCGTCCCCCACGTGCCGGGCACTCACCTCGGGGCCCGCCACCTTGCCGGGACCCCGGAAGGTCCGCAGGAAGCCGTTGGGCCCGTGCACCGTGAGGTCGTACGAGCCGCCGGAGTAGGCCGAGTTCCAGGTGTCCGAGACGGTCTTGCCCGCCTCGGTGGTGTAACTCCACGGCCCGTCGTCGCGGTTGCCCGAGGTGACGAGGAAGGCGGCGCCGGCGTGGGCGCCCGAGGCGAAGGTGAGGGTGAACCTCCCGGCGGCCGCGTCCGCCGAACCGTCCACCCGCGGTGCGTACTTGAGGGGGCGTGCGGGCCGGGAACCGCGCTCCTGCCTGGGCAGGACGGGATGGGCGGGAGGCGTCGGCACGTAGTCGGGGTGACGCTCGCGGTCCGGCGGCTCGTAGCCGTCGGTGTCCGGCAGCGCGACGGGGCCGGTGTCCTTGCGGGAGAAGTCGAACGCGGAGCTGAGGTCGCCGCAGATCGCGCGCCGCCAGGGCGAGATGTTCGGCTCGTGCACGCCGAAGCGGCGCTCCATGAACCGGAGGATCGAGGTGTGGTCGAGGGTCTCGGAGCAGACGTAACCGCCCCTGCTCCAGGGTGAGACGACGAGCATCGGCACCCGCTGGCCCAGCCCGTACGGTCCGGCGACGTGCCCCGCGTCCCCCTTGTGCAGGTCGGGGCCGACGTCGACGGTGGACCTGCCCCGGTCTGCGGACTGCGGCGGGAAGGGCGGCACGACGTGGTCGAAGAACCCGTCGTTCTCGTCGTAGGTGATGAACAGGGCGGTCCTGCCCCACACCTGGGGATCGGAGGTGAGCGCGTCCAGGACCTGGGAGATGTACCAGGCGCCGTAGTTCGCGGGCCAGTTGGGATGCTCGGTGAAGGCCTCCGGGGCCACGATCCAGGAGATCTGCGGCAGCTTCCCGCCCTTGACGTCGGCCTTGAGCCGGTCGAAGAAGCCCTCCCCCTTGCGCGCGTCGGTGCCGGTGCGGGCCTTGTCGTACAGCGGGTCGCCGGGCTTGGCGTTGCGGTACCTGTCGAAGTACAGCAACGAGTTGTCACCGTAGTTGCCGCGGTAGGCGTCCTGGATCCAGCCCCAGGAGCCGGCCGCGTCCAGGCCGTCGCCGACGTCCTGGTAGATCTTCCAGGAGACGCCGGCCTTCTCCAGGCGCTCGGGGTACGTCGTCCAGCCGTAGCCGGCCTCGTCGTTGCCGAGGACCGGACCGCCGCCGGTGCCGTCGTTGCCGGTGTAACCCGTCCACATGTAGTAGCGGTTCGGGTCGGTGGAACCGATGAACGAGCAGTGGTAGGCGTCGCAGATGGTGAACGAGTCGGCGAGCGCGTAGTGGAACGGGATGTCCTCACGCGTCAGGTACGCCATCGTCGTGGACGACTTGTTGGGCACCCACTTGTCGTACCTGCCGTTGTTGAACGCGGCCTGTCCGTCGTTCCAGCCGTGCGGGAGGTCCTGGATGAACTGCATCCCGAGGGCGTCGGCCTCCGGCCGGAAGGGCAGCACGTCCTTGGTGCCGTCCGACTGGTACCAGACCGGCTTCCTTCCCGACGTGGTGGCCACCCGTGGGTCGCCGAAGCCGCGGACACCTCTCAGCGAACCGAAGTAGTGGTCGAACGAACGGTTCTCCTGCATCAGGACGACGATGTGCTCGACGTCGTCGATCGTGCCGCTGCGGTACCCGGCGGGTATCGAGGCGGCCCTGGCGATGCTGTCGGACAACGCGGTGAATCCCGCGGTGCCGCCCGCGAGTTGCAGAAAACGACGCCGGTTCACTGGGGGCATGGGTGGGTGACCTCTGTCCTGACGGGGCACGGGTGGCCCGGATGCTGAGGGAAGGCGCGCGAAAGGAGTGTTCCAAGAGCACCAAACGTCAGGGAAGGGCCTCGTGGCATCCACGTGAAACACGGCGGTACATGCGACCAACGGTTTCGGCCATCGCAGCCGAAGGGTCCCCGCCAACGGGCCCTGTGCAGGGCGTCAGGCCGTACGGACGTCAGGACTCCCGGCATACGGACGTCAGGACTCCCGGGCGTCAGTGCTCTGGGCCACCCGGGCCGCCAGTTCACCGGCGATCTCGTGGCCGAACAGTCCGGGCAGCCCGCCCGTGTGCACGAACACCGTGCGCCGGCCCGGCCGGATGTCACCGTCCGCCACGGCCGCCGCGAGCCCGGCCAGGGCCTTGGCGGTGTAGACCGGGTCCAGGATGACGCCCTCGCACACCGCCGCCGCTTCCATCGCGGACGAGGCGGCGGGCGTGAGAATCCCGTACCCGGCGCCGGCCTGGTCCCGGCGCAGACGCAGCGCGGAAGCCTCCGTACGGCCGTCCGACACCGCGCCCACCAGTGCGGCGACGCGGGCGGGAAGGTCGTCCACGGCACCCACGTCGACACCGAGGACCCGCTCCGTGCCGAGTGCGGCCACCAGACCGGCCATGGTCCCGCCCGAGCCCCCCGCGACGACCACGTGCTCCACGTCGGGCAGTTGGTTCCGCAGTTCCCGGCCCCCTTCGAGGTATCCCAGCGCCCCGTTGCGGTCACTGCCCCCGAACGGCAGGACCTCGACGCGCTCCCCCTGCTCCGTCAGCTCCTCGGCCGTGGCGGCCACCGCGAGGTCGAGACCGGCGGCGTCGACGTCCCCGGCCCACACCACGCGCGCCCCCAGCAGCCCCTCGAGACTCAGATTCCCGGTCCGCCCCTGCGGGCCGTTCCCCCGCAGGACCAGCACGGCCTTCAGTCCCAGCCGACGGCTCGCCGCGGCCGTCAGCCGCGCGTAGTTGCTCTGCGCGCCGCCGCTCGCCACCAGGACGGTCGCGCCGCGGCTCAGCGCCCGGCCGCAGCTGAACTCGAGCTTGCGCACCTTGTTGCCACCACCGCCGAGACCGCTGAGGTCGTCGCGCTTGAGCCACAGGTCCTCGGGCCCGAGACCGAGGTGCGCGCTCAGCCGCGGGGCGGCCTCCAAGGGTGTCGGCCAGGTGCCGAGAAGCACCCGGGGAGCGGTGGCGGAGCCGCTGTCGCTGACGGTCATGAGAGGTCCTCTTTCTGTGGCGCCGCTGCCCGGAAGGTTCACCGGGCGCAGGAGCTGCTGTCCCGTTCCAAGGATGCGACGACTTGGCCCGGCCAGGGAATTCGCCGTCCCGCCGACAGGGACGGGAACCCCCATGCGCACGGGTCGCCCCGCGCTTCGCCGGGTCGCGGACCCGGCCCATGTGTACGAGCGGATCCAGACGGTGAAGCGCGGGGCACCGGCGAAGGTCAGGACAGGTACACCTCCACCTCGCTGAACTGGGCGGCGGGCCAGCCGGTGTTGGCGGTGACGTGAAGTCGCAGGTGGCGCAGGTTCGTGCCGCCGGGCAGGGTCACGGTGACCGTGTTCCCGCTCGCCGGGTCGAAGCGGTAGTCCTTGGACGCCACCACCGTCGAGTAGCTGCTGCCGTCGGTACTGCCCTGGACCGACAGGGTCTGGGTGCGCGCCTGCCAGGCGGCGGCGGGCGGCAGCTTCAGCACGACCCGGCGGGCCGGCTGCGTCGAGCCGAGGTCGACCGTCCAGTTCTGCGGGAAGGCGTTGTTGGACGACTCCCAGTAGGTGTTCGCGTCCCCGTCGACGGCTCTGCCCGGTGTGTAGACGTCCTGGGAGCCGCTCGCGGTGGCGGTGCGGCCCTTGGCGAGGTTGCGGGCCGGGTCGGGATCGGGGTTGCCGGAGCCGGGCTGCGGCCAGGCGTTGCAGTTGGACCAGGTGCTGTCCCAGCCGGAGTTGCCGCCGCCGTCGGTGAGCGTGAAGGTGCCGGAGCCCGCCGGGTAGGGGCAGTTGTAGACGCCCGCCGCGCCGACCCCGGTGGCCCGGACGTTGCTGAAGCGGGCCGCGCCCGGTGTCTCCGCCTGGACCACGACCGTGCCGACCCTGTCGACCGTGGCGCCGTCGACCGTGATGTTCCGGGTGGTGTGGCCGCGTCCGCCGCCCGACACGAACTCGAAGGCGCTGTAGGGGCTGTCGGTGATCGTCGTGTTGGTGATGCCGACGGTCGCCTCGATCGCGCTGTCGTAGGAGTCGACGCGCAGCGCGCCCATCGGATGGCCCCAGTTGGGGTTCAGCGCGCCGGTGCGCACGAGGGTGTTCCCGGAGACGGTGATGGTCCCGGCGAGCGGCGAGAAGGGGTCGAGGAACTTCTGGTTGGAGATGGCGATGCCGCTGCCGAGGGCGTTGGTGTCGGCGATCAGGTTGTTCTTCACCGCGATGTCGGTGCCGCCGTAGACGGCGATGCCGTTGGCGAGGTTCGGCTGGGTGATGGTGTTGTTCTCGAAGCTGCTGTTGGTGTCGGGGGCGTACAGCGACCACATGGCGAGTGCGTCGTCGCCGTTGTTGCGCAGGAAGTTGTTGCGGACGCGGACACCGCGCGCGTTCCCGTTGAGGTTGAGGCCGTCGGCGGTGGTGTCGAGGATGCGGTTGTTCTCGACGACGAGGTTGTCGTTGTTGCCGGTCAGCCAGAGGCCGACCTTGAGGTGCTGGATCCACATCCCGGAGACGCTGGAGTTGGGTCCGAGTGAGCCGTTGACGAAGTTGTCCGGGTTGGAGTCGACCCGTTCGGTGACCTCGCCGAGGACCGCGAAGTCCTTCAGGCGGACCCCTCCGGAGGAGTTGCTCTGGTCGATGAAGCGCGAGGTGTGCACGACGGAGTACCAGCTGCCCGCACCCTGCAGAGTGACGTTGGCGACGCCTTGGAGCGAGGACGTGATCCGGTAGTCGCCCGGCGGGATCCATACGACTCCGCCGTGCGCGGCGGAGATCGCGTCCCGGAAGGCCTGCGTGGAGTCGCCCTGGCCGCCGGGGTCGGCGCCCTTGTCGGTGACGGACACCGATCCGGCCGGCCGTGTGCCGGCCGCGGACACCTGCTCGAAGTCGGCGACGTCCACCGTGACTTGGGTGGACGTGGCCCGGAGGGCGACCTTGTCACCGGCCTGCACGCCGCGGCCGAGGAGGAGCCGGGCGTTGTCGTAGAAGTGGTGGGTCTTGGCGCCGGCGATCCAGGAGGTGTCGACGTAGGAGTACTTGGAGGTGACGGGGATCGACTTGGCGAGCCTGGTGCCGTTGACGTAGACGTCGAGGGTGCCGGACTGGCCGTCGGGCACGCTGTAGGCGACGTTCACGGCGTTGGCCGCGCGGGGCACGGTGAGCTCGACGCGCTGTCCCGCGGCCAGGCGTACGGCCTGGCGCCCGGACGCCTCGGAGGCGAGGGTGCCCTGGGTGTGGTCGGGGCCGATCTTCGTGCCTGTGGAGGGGGCGGACTCGGCCTCGACCGAGGTGAAGGGCAGGTCGGCGCCCGCGGCCGAGGCCGCGGACTGCGCTGTGGTGGCGCTGAGCAGGCCTGCCGCGAGGGCGACCGCCGTGGCGGCCGCCGCGGCGGGCATGCGCCTGACAGATCTGGACATGTGCTGATCCCTTTCGTGGTGGGGGTGCCGGGACAGCGGGTGGTGCGGCGGCCGGGCTGCGGCGTCAGGCGCGCAGCCAGGCCGCCGTGTCCCGGGGAAGGCGTCCGTCGGCGTCCAGCGGGCCGCTGGTGAGCAACAGCTCGCTGTGCGACGGGAGTTCGGCCGGAGCGGCGCGGAGGTTGACCACGCAGAGCGGGCCGTCCGCGCGGGCGAAGGCGAGGACGCCGTCGGGTGCGGGCAGCCAGGCGAGCGGGCCGTCGCCGAAGCCGGGCCGGGCGCGGCGGATGCGCAGCGCTCCGCGGTACAGGCTCAGCATCGAGGCGGGGTCCTCCGCCTGGCGGTCGGCGGCGTACGCGGGCCAGCCGGACGGCTGCGGGAGCCAGGGCTCGCCGCCGAATCCCGCGTGGGGCCCGTCGGCCGTCCACGGCAGTGGTACGCGGCACCCGTCACGGCCGGGGTCCGTCCCGCCGGAGCGGTGGTGCATCGGGTCCTGGATCCGCTCGCGCGGTATCTCCGCCTCGGGCAGGCCGAGTTCCTCGCCCTGGTAGACGTAGACGGCACCGGGCAGGGCGAGCGAGAGCAGGGCGGCGGCGCGGGCGCGGCGGGTGCCGAGTGCCAGGTCGGTGGGCGTGCCGAAGGCCTTGGCGGTGAAGTCGAATCCGGTGTCGGCGCGGCCGTAGCGGGTGACCGTGCGGGTCACGTCGTGGTTGCACAGCACCCAGGTGGCGGGGGCGCCGACCGGGGCGTGTTCGGCGAGGGTCTCGTCGATGGCGGTGCGCAGCCGTCCGGGGTCCCAGGGGCAGGAGAGGAAAGAGAAGTTGAAGGCGGTGTGCAGTTCGTCGGGGCGCAGGTAACGGGCGAAGCGCTCGCTGTCGGGGAGCCAGACCTCGCCCACGAAGATGCCGCCGTACTCGTCGGCGACGGCGCGCCAGGAGCGGTAGATGTCGTGGAGTTCGTCGCGGTCGACATAGGGGTGCGGCTCCCGGCCCTCGACGTGGTCGGGCAGCGCGGGGTCCTTGGCGAGCAGCGCCGCCGAGTCGATGCGTACGCCCTCGACGCCCCGTTCGAACCAGAAGCGCAGGACGTCCTCGTGCTCCTGGCGGACGGCGGGGTGCGCCCAGTTGAGGTCGGGCTGCTCGGGCGTGAACAGGTGGAGGTACCAGTCGCCGTCGGGCAGCCGGGTCCACACGGGTTCGGCGGAGCCCGCGAACTGGGACGGCCAGTCGTTGGGCGGAAGTTCGCCGCGGTCCCCCCGGCCGGGCCGGAAGTGGAACAGCTCCCGTTCGGGGCTGCCGGGTCCGGCGGCGAGCGCGGCCCGGAACCAGGGGTGCTGGTCGGACACGTGGTTGGGCACGATGTCGACGAGGGTGCGGATGCCCAGCTCGCGTGCCTCGGCGATGAGTTTCTCGGCCTCGGCGAGCGTCCCGAAGGCGGGGTCGATCACCCGGTAGTCGGCGACGTCGTAGCCGCCGTCGGCCAGGGGTGACAGGTACCAGGGGTTGAACCACAGGGCGTCCACGCCGAGTTCGGCGAGGTACGGGAGTCTGGCGCGGACGCCCGCGAGGTCGCCGGTGCCGTCGCCGTCGCCGTCCGCGAAGCTGCGGACGTACACCTGGTAGATGACGGCGGAGCGCCACCACTGGTCCTGCGTGCGGGCAGGGGAAGGCTGTCCCACTGTGCCTACCTTTCTGTGAAGCCGTTCAGGGGGTGGCGTCAGCCCTTGGTGCTGCCCGCGCTGATCCCGGCGATGATGTGCCGCTGGAACACCAGGAACATCACGACCATGGGGATGCTGGCGATCACCATGGAGGCGATCAGCACGGTCAGCGGGATGTTCTGCGACAGCTGGACGAGGGCCACGCTGATGGGCTGCTTGTCGGTGTCGGAGAAGACCATCAGCGGCCAGAGGAAGTCCTGCCAGACGGCCACCAGGGCGAAGATCGACACGACTCCCAGCACCGGCCGGGACATCGGCAGCACGATCGACCGGAGGGTGCGCAGCCGGCCGGCGCCGTCGATCTCGGCGGCCTCCAGGACGTCCCGCGGGATCTGGTCGAAGAAGCGCTTGAGCAGATACAGGTTGAAGGCGTTGGCCACGGCGGGCAGCCAGATGCCGAGCGGGTCGTTGAGCAGGCTGGTGTGGATCAGCGGCAGGTCGGCGACGGTGAGGTACTTCGGTACGACCAGTGCCTGCGCCGGGACCATCAGCGTGGCGAGGATGCCGCCGAGGATCACGTTGCCGAAGGCCGGTTTCAGTTTGGAGAGCGCGTAGGCGGCGGCGGTGCAGAACACGAGTTGCAGCACCCAGGCGCCGGTGGCCTGGACGACGGTGTTCCACAGGTGGGTGGGCAGGTCCATCAGGTCCCAGGCGTCCGTGTACCCGCTGAGTCTCCAGTGGTCGGGCACGAGCGTGGGCGGGGTGCGCACGACCTCGTCCGGCGACTTCATGGCGCCGGACACCATCCAGTAGACGGGGAAGAGGAAGGCGACCGCGAACAGCAGCACCACGCCCGTGAAGACGGTCCAGTAGACGGCCCTGCCGCGGGGGCGGGCGAGCGTCAGGGGGGAGATGAGTGTGCGGGTGCTCATGCGTCCTCGCCTCCCGAGCGGGTGAGCCGCAGATACAGGGCGGAGAAGACGCTGAGCAGCACGAGCAGCATGACGCTGAGCGCGCAGGCGCCGCCGAAGTCGTTGTAGAGGAAGGCGTACTTGTAGATGAGGTACAGCACGGTGACGGTCGCGTTCTCGGGGCCGCCGCCCGTGATCACGAAGGGTTCGGTGAAGACCTGCATCGTGGCGATGATCTGCAGCAGCATCAGCATGAGGATGATGAAGCGGGTCTGCGGGATCGTCACGTGCCGGATCCGCTGGAGGAGCCCGGCGCCGTCGAGTTCGGCGGCCTCGTACAGCTCGCCGGGGATGCCCTGGAGCGCGGCCAGGTAGATCAGGACGGTGCCGCCCATGTTGGCCCAGGTGGCGACGACGACCAGGGAGACGAGCGCGGTGTCGGCGCCGTTGGACCAGTTCGAGGTCGGCAGGTGCAGGAAGCGCAGTGCCTCGTTGGCGAGGCCCGCTCCGGGATCGTAGAACCACTTCCACAGCAGCGCGCTGACCACCGGCGGGATCATCACCGGCAGGTAGACGACGACCCTGAAGAAGGCCTTGGCGTGGCGCAGTTCGTTCAGGACGAGCGCCAGGACGAACGGGACGGCGAAGCCGATGAGCAGGGCGATCACGGTGAAGGTGAGCGTGTTGCGCCAGGCTGCGGAGAACTCGGGGTCGTGGAAGACCCGGGTGAAGTTGTCGGTGCCGACCCACTCCGCGCCCGCCCCCGGCGTGTACTTCTGGAAGGCGATCACGACGGCGCGGATCGCCGGGTACCAGGAGAACAGCGCGAAGCAGAGCACGCCGCCGGCCAGGAAGGCGTACGCGCGTGACTGGTCGGCGAGGCGGCGGCGCCACGGGCTCCCCGTCCGGCGCCCGGCCGGCCGCCGCGCCGCCGTCGGCATGCCGACGGTGGCCGGAGGCGGGGCGGGGGGCTTCGATGCGGTCTTCATGAACGGTGTCAGCCTCGGGCCAGAATGGAGTCGATCTTGCCGGAGGCGTCCTTCAGGAGCTGGTCGACGTCGGCGTCCTTCTTGGTGAGCACGGCGGAGACGGCGCCGTCCAGGACCGAGTAGATCTGCTGGGCGTGCGGCGGCTCGATCTTCATCTCCAGGCTCTGGTTGCCGTCGAGGAAGGGCTGGTAGTTGCGCACCGGCACGTTGGCGTTGGTCTTCTTGATCTCCTGGTCCCTGGCGTCGGCGGCGCCGGTGAAGAGCCGGGGCTCGGGCAGGCCGACCGGGGCGTCGTGCTTCTTGGCGCGGGCGTAGTCGCCGAGGAAGCCGTCTCCGGGCGTCAGGAACATGTCGTCCAGCCACTTGAGGCCGGCCCTGATCTGTTCCGGGGTGGCCTTCTTGTTGAACATGTAGCCGTCGCCGCCGATGAGCGTGCCCTTGCCGCCGGGCATCGGGGCGAGCGCGAGGTCCTTGTAGTCGCCGCCCTTCTCCTTCACGAGGATCGGGATGTTGTCGGGCGCGGAGAGGTACATGCCGAGTTTGCCGGAGCCCATCAGCTGCTGGACGTCGTTGATGACGAGGAGCTGCTTGCTGCCCATGGAGTCGTCGCTCCAGCGCATGTCCTTGAGGTTCTGCAGGACGGCCTTGCCCTCGGGGGTGTCGACGGCGGCCTTCTTGCCGTCCTCGCTGACCACGTTCCCGCCCTGGGAGTACATCTCGGCGGTGAAGTGCCAGCCGCCCTGGTTCTGGGCGCTGTAGTCGGCGTAGCCGACGGTGCCGTCGCCGAGGGCGGCTATCCTCCTGGCCGCGGCACGCAGTTCCGCCCAGGTCGCCGGGGGCTTGTCGGGGTCGAGACCGGCCTTCTCGAAGAGCTTCTTGTTGTAGATCAGGCCCATCGAGTAGCCGGTGCGCGGGATGCCGTAGATCTTGCCGTCGACGGTGTAGATGTCGCGCAGCTGCTGCTGGATGGTGTCGTAGCTGTCGAGGTCCTTCACGTACGGCGTGAGGTCGGCGGCCTGGTTGATGTCCACGACGTGCTTGGCGTCCGTGAAGTACGTGTAGAACACGTCCTCCATCTGACCGCCGGCGAGTTTGGCGTCGAAGGTCTTGGGGTCCTGGCAGGGGAAGGCGTCATGGGCGACGACGTCGATGTCCGGGTTCTGCTTCTCGAAGGCCTTGATGTCGGCCTCGAAGAACGAGCGGTCGACCTTGGCGCTCTTGGGCGGCATGCAGTTGACCGTGATGCGGGTCTTGCCGCCCGCGGCGTTGTCGTCGTCGGAACCGCAGGCACTCACGGCGCTGAGCGTGAGGGCCGAAGCCACGAGTGCGGTGCAGGTACGGCGGAACCCGGTGCTTCTCATCGGTGGACCCCTTTGGGCAGGTGCGTGGAAGGCCCACGGCGGCACACCGGGCGGCGTGCGGCCGTGTCTGGCGCCGCACACTCAAGCACCGCCGACATCGCTCCGCAATATCTCGCGCAGAATCCGTAATTATTTGACAGACACGTGGATCGCGGCGGCGCGTCGCTTGCACCGGGTCTTCGGAGGCCGGTGTCGCGCTTGCACAGCGGTGCGTCGGCGTTTGCGGAACGCGGCGAGCGGCCGGGCGCCCCGGGTGCGCGGGATGTCGCGCCCCGGGGTTCGCAGGGGTGCCGCTGTCAGCCGCGCGGCGCCTGCGCGGTCGAGCCGCGCACCACCAGTTCCGGCTCGAACAGGAGCTCCTCGGCCGGTACGGAGCTGCCGCCGATCTGGGCGTTCAGCAGTTCGACGGCGGCCCGGCCCATGGCCTCGATGGGCTGGCGGACGGTGGTCAGCGGGGGTTCGGTGCAGTTCATGAACGCGGAGTCGTCGTAGCCGACGACGGAGATCTGCGCGGGGACGGCAAGCCCCTTGCGCCGGGCCGCGCGCACGGCGCCGAGGGCGAGCGGGTCGCTGGCGCAGATGATGCCGGTGACCCCGCGGTCCAGCAGCCGGGTGGCGGCGGCCTGTCCGCCCTCCAGGGAGAACATGGCGCGGGCGATGTGCTCGTCGGGCAGGTCGGCGCCGAAGGCGCGGGCCGCCGCCAGTTTGCGCTGCGAGGGCATGTGGTCGGCGGGGCCGAGCACGAGCCCGATCCGCTCGTGCCCCAGTGAGGCGAGGTGCCGCCAGGCCTGTTCGGTGGCGACGGCGTCGTCGCAGGAGACGCCGGGGAACCCGAGGTGCTCGATGGACGCGTTGACCAGGACCACCGGGATCCTGCGGTCCGCGAGCCGGCGGTAGTGGTCGTGCGGCGCGTCGGCCTGCGCGTACAGGCCGCCCGCGAAGACCACGCCGGAAACCTGCTGCTGGAGCAGCAGTTCCACGTAGTCGGCCTCGGAGACACCGCCCTTGGTCTGCGTGCACAGGACGGGCGTCAGTCCGAGCTGGGCGAGCGCCCCGCCGATCACCTCGGCGAAGGCAGGGAAGATCGGGTTCTGCAGCTCGGGCAGTACCAGGCCCACCAGGCGCGCACGTTCGCCGCGCAGTTGCGTGGGCCTCTCGTAACCGAGGACGTCGAGTGCCGAGAGCACCGCCTGCCGGGTGGCGTCGGAGACCCCGGGCTTGCCGTTGAGCACCCGGCTGACCGTGGCCTCGCTGACCCCGACCTTCTTGGCCACCTGAGCAAGTCGTCGCGTCATGCGCGCAAGAATAGCGCAAGATATGCAAGCGGCTTGCGTTGACGGGTGAACTCGCCAGGACCTGGATGCGCGCTGTGAAGCGTCGCCCCCGGGGGGGGGGCAGGTCGTCGTCCGGAGGTGCCTGCCGACGGCGCCCGGCGCCGCGGGGCGACCTCCTCGTACGGGTGGGGCGGGGCGGTGCGATGTCACGCGCGGTGCGATGGCATGCGCCTCCCACGGTCACCTCTTGTGGCCCGTGACCTGGCCACCCACTCGATGAAGTCGCCCGGGTCGACGTCGGAGTCCGGCCTGCCATCGCGTTCGCCAGGACGATGAGGGGCGCCCGAGGCGTCGACGGCCTTGCCGTCGGTCCTGACGGGGACGCTGACCACCAGGCTCCCGTGGGTGCCGTCGCTCGGGTCCGGCCCGAGCGGCGAACGGGGCCTGGCGGGGAGGCGTCGGTGACGCGGGAGGGGGCCGGGAGCCGCTACACGACGCGGAGGTGTGCGGCGCCGTGCCGGACCACGCGGGTCCTGCGCGGGACCAGCGGCGCGCGGCGCGCCTCGCGCAGGACCAGGGTCAGGCGCGTATAGCCCATGTCCTGAAGGGTCTTGGGGGTCTCACCGACGACCCGGCAGTCCGTACGGCCCCAGCGCGGGTCGGGGTGCACGAGCGGGCGCACCGCTCCGTCCTGCTCCACGCCCTGCGGGCCCACGGCCCGGATCCAGTGCGGCAGCCCCTGCCGGTAGGCGGCCTCCATGAGGGGGTCCTGGGCGATGTCCCGGCGGATCGACTGCAGACCGCGGTCCTGCGCGTGCAGCTCCACGGCGGCCGCGAAGTGGGCCAGCATCGGCAGGCACCAGCTCGACTCGTGCTCACCGAGGACCATGGCCGCATCGGGGTGGAACAGGACGAACCGCAGGAAGTTGTCGCCCGGCATCGCCGTCGGATGCGGGCCGACACCACGGAAAAGCCTCTCGAACGCGGCGTTGGACAGGACGACGTCCCATCGGTGGTCGAGCACGACCGACGGAAAGGGGAGAGCATCCAGAAGCGTGGCGTAGTCCTGGAGATACGCCTGAGCCTCGAGACTCTCGGGGACGGGCCGCGGCTGGGACCGCTGCCCTCCTGCCTGGTACGCCATCGGGAGGTCACCCCTCTTGCCTATGCGGCCTTCACGCGGCGCCCCGATCCTGCTGCCCGGAGCGGAGTCGTGTCAACTATCGTGGCATTTGGCGCCTGTTGACGGCTGAATCTCGCCACAGTTGTGGCGAGACCTGGCTGTGGGTTCGAACAAGCGGCTACTCTCCGGGGGGTTCCTGAGTATCTTGTGAGAGACCTGAGAGAGACGTAGGAGATCTGTCGGTGACGGATGGCTTCGAGGTTCCGGGCGCCGTGGCGACGGTTCTGCTGCCCGCCGTCGTGGCCCGGGTCACCGCACTCGCCGACCGGCTCGGTGTGCCGCACGGCGAGATCTTCGACGTGCGACGCCTGTCGGCCGAGTCCGGCGTCCCCGAACCGGTGGTCAGGGCCCTGCTGAGCGGCCGGCCCGCCGGCGAACCCGACCTGCAGACGCGGTTCCTGCAGCGGTTCGACCTGCTGCGCCGCACGCGGCTCAAGCCCAACGGGCGCAAGTACACCCAGCAGGAGATCGCCGACGGCGCGGGCATGTCGCGGCAGCAGGCCGGAGCCCTCATCAACGGCGACCGGCGGCCCACCATGGAGCACTGCGACGCGATCCAGCGCTTCTTCCGGGTGCACGCCGGATTCCTCACGGCCGAGGATCCCGAGGCGCTCGCGAGCGCGCTCCAGTGCTGCGAACAGGAACTCCTCCAGCAGCTCGCCGATCGTGAACGCGCGGCGGCCCTCGCCGCCGACGACCCGCTGGAGCGGCTGCTCCAGGACCACGGCGTCCGCGGCATCGCCTGGCGGGCCGCGCAGCTGCCCACGGACCAGCACCGGGACAAGGTCGCGGAATGGCTGGACATGCTCCTGGAAAGCGTCAAGCGGCCCGAGTCGTGATCCGGGGGAGAACAGTGGGCATTGGCAGGGAGATGCGCCGCTTGTGCGGCGAGCTGGTCGCGGAACTCTCGCTGCCCGCGCCGGCGGAGCCCGCCGACCTGTACGGCGCCCTGTGCGACGCCATGAGCAGGCGCCGCGGCCGTCCCGTCCAGTACCGCACGGCCGCCTTCCCGCCCGGCACCGCGAGCGGGCTGTGGCTCGACATGGCCGACCAGGACCTCGTCGTCATCGAGCAACGCACAGCGCCCGACCACCAGTTGGTGATCCTTGGGCACGAGCTGTGGCACATGAAGGCCGGGCACTGCGGCCATCATGTGCAGGGCGCGGCCGTCGCGGCCCGGCTGCTCCGCGACGACGCGGACCTCCAGGCCACCGTGCTCAGGGTGGCGGCCCGCACCCGGTTCGACCTCGGCGACGAGCAGGACGCCGAGAGCTTCGGCCTGCTCCTCGCCAGCAAGTGCCGTAGGTGGCTGACAGGTTCGCCGCTGCGCGGGCCGGTGCGGCGGGACGACCTGGCGGGCCGGATCGAGGCCTCCCTGGGCTACCGCGGGCCGCAGGACTGAGCACCCCGGAAGACCCCGAGGACCATGGACGGATCCAGCTACTACATCCCCGCCGTCGCCATGGGCGTCTCCCTCGCCGTGAAGGCGCCCGCGCTCGTGCGGGGCTGGCGTGACCCGCTGCTGCGGTCCGTGGGCGTGCTCCTCGCCCTGGCCGGTCTCGTCTTCCTCTTCGCCGCACCGCCCACCATCGCCGAGGTCAACGAACTCA
This sequence comes from Streptomyces sp. GLSS-08, assembly GCF_056387915.1. Taxonomy (NCBI): domain Bacteria; kingdom Bacillati; phylum Actinomycetota; class Actinomycetes; order Kitasatosporales; family Streptomycetaceae; genus Streptomyces; species Streptomyces sp. GLSS-08. Next base: position 19,418 of record NZ_JBWJAQ010000021.1, on the reverse strand, counting down.
CCGGCGTCCCGAACATCTCGGCGCCGCTGGTCTACTGCCTGCTGAGCGCCTTCAGCGCCTCCTGCCTCGTACTGATCGTCAACTGGCGCGGCGGGCCCCCCGAGTCGACGCGCCGCGTCTCCCGGCGCTGGACGGCCGGGTACACCGTGGTGAGCGTGGCGCTGGTCGTCCTGTTCGTACTCGGCGAAACCCCCGAGGAACGGCTGCGGGACTTCGACACCCACTATGCCAACACGCCCTTCGTCCGCGAGATGATCGTGCTCTATCTGGTGGCGCTCACGGTCGCGGGCGTCGCGGTGAACGTCATGTGCTGGCGCTGGGCGCTCCAGGTGCGCGGCTGGCTGCGTGCCGGGCTGCTCACCATCGCGACCGGCTTCCTGTGCAACATCCCGTACGCGGCGGCCAAACTGACCGCCGTGGCCGCCCGGTGGAACGGCGGCGACCTGGACGGCCTGAGCACCTACGTGGCACCCGTGCTCGCCTCGCTCGGGGCGCAGCTGAGCGCGGTCGGCTTCTGCCTCCCGCTGGCCGGGCGGCGCGTCGGGGACATCTGGGGCACCTGGTCGACGTACCGCAGGCTCGGGCCGCTGTGGCGGGAGCTGAACTCGGTCGCCGGGCACGGGGAACGGGCGGTGCGGATCGCCTGGTGGTCCCCCGCCGAACTCCAGGTCACCCAGCGGGAGTCCGACATCCACGACGGGATGCTCGGCCTGTACCCCTACTTCGACCCCGAGGTGCGCTCCTTCGCCTACGACGCCGCCGTGGCGGCGGGTGCGGAACCCGCACAGGCGCGGGCCGAGGCGGACGCGGCGATGGTGTCGGCGGCCGTACGGGCGAGGGCCGCCGACCCGGAGGGCAGGGTCATCAGCTCGGCGGCGGCCTCCGGCGCCCCCGCGCCGTCGGAGGCTGCGGCCGCGGCGGCCGACGGTCCCCGCGACCTCGTGCGGATGTCGGTCGCCCTGCGCCGGTCACCCGTGGTCGCGGCCGTCCGGCGGCGGGCCACGACCGGGCAGACCCCCGACCCCGGAGAACGCTCCCGCTGACCGTTGTCCGGCCAGGGAATTCGGAATGTCCCACGTCCGCCGGGCGGGCGAACCCGCGGCTGCGGAAGCCGGATTGTCAGTGGGGGACGGCAAGCTGGAGTCACGTACCGCTTCGACCAGCCGACCCGGGGAGAGCCGTCCGATGCCGACCGCCGTACTGACCGACCACGAACGCGCCGCCGTGCAGGCCTATCTGCGTCTCCTCCAGACCGTTCGCGCCGCGTTCGACGGCCTGCCGGACGCCGGGCGCCCACCCGTGGTGCCGCCGGCCGCGCTCGCCGAGGCGGAGCGCGCGCTGGCGGCGGCCGGCCTCGCGGGCAACGAGGCGGAGTTCTTCGGGCTGCTGCACAGCTGGTGCCCGCAATCGGGGTGAGACCGGCAGGGACGGATCCGAGCGGTGGTCCTTCAGGAGCGCGGCACGGTGAGCGCCGTCGCCAGCAGGCCCCGCTGGACGGTCCAGCGTCCCTCGAAGACCTGGACGCGCGCGCCGTCCACCAGCGGCCCCGGCACGAGGAGTTCGGCGCGGAGGCGGCCGGTGCGCGGCGCGGCGTCCCCGGCCTGCGGATCCGGGAGGAGGTCGATGTCCGCCTCGGAGAAGTCCAGCCACTGCCCGGTCAGGGGGAACCACGCCTTGTAGACGGACTCCTTGGCGCTGAACAGCAACCGGTCCCAGTGGACGGAGGGGACGGCCGCCGCCAGCCGGCGCAGCCGCTCCCGCTCCGTGGGCAGGGCGATGGCGTCGAGGACACCCTCGGGGAGTTCCAGATGGGGCTCGGCGTCGATGCCGAGGGAGGCGAGGTCGGCGGTGCGGACCAGCGCGGCGGCGCCGTAGCCCTCGCAGTGCGTCATGCTGCCCGTCAGGCCCTGTGGCCAGCGGGGGGCTCCACGCTCGCCGGGCAGGATCGCCCGCGGGGGCACGCCGAGCTTCTCCATGGCGCGGCGGGCGCACGCGCGCACGGCGGTGAACTCCCGGCGGCGCTTCGCCACGGCGCGCGCTATCAGCGCCTCTTCCTCGGGGTACAGCGCGGCGCGCCCGGCCTCGTCGTCACCGAACGTCTCCACGGCCACGACCGGCTCCGGGAGCACTTCCTCGATCACCGGCTCCGACCCTCCATCGGCAGAATGCGGCGCAGCGTACCGTGCGGTCCCGGACGTCTGCTCCACTCGCGGGGGTAGCCCACCGACACCTCTTCGAAGCGGACGCCCTGGTGATAGGTGGTCCGCGGGATGTGGAGATGACCGTAGACCATGACGGCCGTGCGGAACCTGCGGTGCCAGTCGGCGGTCAGCCCGGTGCCGCACCACATCGCGAATTCGGGATAGTGCAGGATGTCCGTCGGGTGCCGGTCCAGCGGGTAGTGGTTGACCAGCACCGTGGGGAGCTCTTCGGGCAGCTCGGCGAGTCTGCTCTCGGTCTCGGCGACCCGGGCCCGGCACCAGGCGTCGCGGCTGGGGTACGGGTCGGGGTGCAGGAGATGCTCGTCGGTGCAGACGATGCCGGTCGACTCCGCGTAGTCGAGACCCTGCGCCTTGGTCTCGCAGCCCTGCGGCAGGAACGAGTAGTCGTAGAGCAGGAAGAGGGGCGCCACGACCGCGGGGCCGCCCTGGCCCTCCCACACGGGGTAGGGGTCCTCGGGGGTGAGGACACCGATCTCGCGGCACAGCGCGACGAGGTGTTCGTAGCGGGCGACGCCGCGCAGGGTGACGGTGTCCTTCGGGTGGGTCCACAGCTCGTGGTTGCCGGGGGTCCAGATCACCTTGCGGAAGCGTCCGGCGAGGGTTTCGAGGACCCACCGGATGTCGGCCACGGTCTCCGCGACGTCTCCGGCCACCAGGAGCCAGTCGTCGTCGGTCGTGGGGCGCATCCGCTCGACCAGGGCGCGGTTCTCGGCGTATCCGACGTGCAGATCGCTGATGGCCAGCAGTTGCCCGGCACGGCCGGCCGTCGCGTCCACTCCCGCTCCCTCCTAGATCCTTGTGGACCACAAGAACACATCCGCCGGGCACCGACAAGAGCGGCTCGACCGGGTTCCGAGTCCACGTTCCGGGAGTCCGCGCGGGCGGGCCGCGCGGGCCGCCTGCCAATCCGTAACATGCCCGTGGCGCCACGGAGGCCCCGCGCCCCCTATGATCGGGCCAACACCACTGCCACGAGCCTCTTCGGCGTACGGCGCTCGGTGTACCTCCCTCTACCCTCGGCCGGGCCCGGCCCGCTCCGCCGTGCCCGCGCACCCTGAAAGGTGGCCTGCATGGCCTCTCGCGTACGCGTCTGGCTCAACCGCACGTACGCGGAGAACGTGTTCTTCATGGATCAGTTGCGGCGCAATCCGCACGACCGGCCGGTCGAGATCCGTGTCACGCACGGCGACGCCGACTCCCCTCTCCTGGCCGCGGCCGACACCGCCGCGCTGGAGCCGGAGGGACTCTCCCGGGCCGCGTACGTCGAGTACGCGCTGGACCAGTGCGCGCGGCACGGCATCGACGTGTTCGTGCCCGTCCTGCACCAGGCGGAGATCGTGGCGCACCGCGCGGAGTTCGCGGCGCTCGGTACGGCCCTGCTCGCGCCGCCCGCCGAGGCCGTGTCCGTCTTCCACGACAAGGTGACGGCGTACGAGGCCGTACAGGCGCAGGGGGTGCCGGTGCCGCCGTGGTGGCGGGTGCGCACGGCGGAGGAACTCCTCGCGGCGGTCGACTCGTTGGAGGCCGACGGCCACCAGGCGTGCTTCAAGCCCGCGGTGGGCGCGGGCGGGGTGGGCTTCCGCGTCGTCACCCGCGAACCGTTCTCGCTCAGGCACCTCGACGGCTTCCCCGGCGCGCACGTGCCGCTCGACATGGTCGTGGAGGCGGTGCGGCGGGCCGAGCAGCCGGTGGACTGGCTGGTGATGCCGCTCCTGGGGGAGCCGGAGGTGTCCGTGGACTGCCTCACCGGACCCGACGGCCGGGTACGGATGGCCGTGGGCCGCACCAAGAACGGGCGGCGCCGCGGCTTCACGCTCCACCCGTCGTGGACCGGACCGGCCCGGCGGGTCGCCGAGGCGTTCGAACTGCACTACCTGACGAACATCCAGTTCCGGATGTTCGGGGACGAGCCCGTCCTCATGGACGTCAACACACGTCCGGCGGGCGGGCTGCACCAGCTCGCGCAGTGTGGTGTCAACGCCCCCTGGGCGGCCGTGCAGTTGGCGCTCGGCGAGGAGCCGGGCGACCTGATGCCCGCGCGGCTCGCGCAGGACTACACGGTGGTCTCGGGTCCGCGGCCGTTGCGCCCGCTCTCGCTGCCGCGGCAGCGGACGAACACCCCGGCTCAGCCACTGCCCGCGGTGCCTTCGCCGACGTCTCAGGTGCCCCCGGCCTCCCTGGGCTCCCCGGCTGCCCCGCAGGACGCGGCGACCACCGCGACGGCGCCCGCCTAGGCAGGTATGTGGTTGTGCTCCTTGGGTGGTCCGGGTGAGGTCCTCGATCCAGATCATCGAGGCGCGTGGGCCGGCTCACCGCGACCGACCTCAACGGTCACAGCGGCCCCCAGACGTCACCGAGGGCACGGACGCGATCGTCGCCCTCGCCACCGAGGAGCCCGGCGCCGGCACCGGACGCCTCGTTTCCCGTCACGGGGCGATCGCCTGGTCCTGAAACCGGCAGCACCGAAACCGAACCGCAACAACCGGTCTGGACCAATTCCGGGCCCACCCCTTGACAGTCGCATTGGTCCATACCAACTTGGTTGCGCACTCCCCTGCACCACCCTGCACTCCCGAACACCCCCATTTCCCCAGGGAGATCGCGTGCGCATCACACTGTTCCGGCGTTCCAGACGCCGCCTCCTCGCCCTGCTCGGCACCGCCGCCCTGGCCATGACCGGGGCGGTCGCTCTGCCCGGTACGGCCCAGGCGGCCAACGTCCTGACCAATCCCGGCTTCGAGTCGGGCGGCCTCTCCCCCTGGACCTGCACGGGCAACCTGGGTTCGGTCGTCTCCAGTCCCGTGCACGGCGGCTCCAAGGCCCTTGCGGGGGCCGCGAGTTCGAGCGACAACGCCAAGTGCACCCAGACCGTCTCCGTCCAGCCGAACACCACGTACAGCCTCTCGGCGTGGGTGCGCGGCAGCTACGTCTATCTGGGTGTGGACGGCGGCGCCTCGACGTGGACGTCCTCCGCCGCCGGCTACAGCCAGCTGGCCCTGTCCTTCACCACCGGCGCCTCGCAGACCAGCGCCAAGATCTACACCCACGGCTGGTACGGCCAGGGCACCTACTACGCCGACGACATCAGCCTGGACGGCCCCGGCGGCGGCGGCTCGGACGCGCAGGCGCCGTCGGCTCCGGCGAGCCTGCGGTCCACGGGCAAGACCTCGTCGAGCGTGTCCCTCGCCTGGAGCGCGTCGACGGACAACGTCGGCGTGACGGCGTACGACGTCTACAGCGGCTCGAACCAGGTGCTCACCGTCTCCGGCACCAGCGCGACGGTCAGCGGGCTCTCGCCCAGCACGGCCTACACCTTCACGGTCAAGGCGCGCGACGCGGCGGGGAACACCTCGGGCGCGTCCAACGCGGTGAGCGTGACGACCGACGCGGGCGGGGGCGGCGGCACCGGCTTCAAGCAGGCGGCGCCCTACCTCTACCTCGGCTGGGGCGATCCGCCGAGCGCGACCTCCGTGATGAGCTCGACGGGCATCAAGTGGTACACGATGGCGTTCGTGCTCGACCAGGGCGGCTGCAACCCCGCCTGGGACGGCAGCCGTCCCCTCACCGGGGGCAACGACCAGAGCGTCATCAACTCCATCCGGTCCGCGGGCGGTGACATCGTCCCGTCGTTCGGCGGCTGGTCGGGCAGCAAGCTCGGCGCCAACTGCTCCTCGGCGAGCGCGCTCGCCGCGGCGCTGCAGAAGGTGATCGACGCCTACAGCCTCAAGGCGATCGACATGGACATCGAGAACACCGACGAGTTCGAGAACGCCGCTGTCCAGGACCGCATCCTCACCGCCCTGAAGACCGTCAAGGCGAACAACCCGGGCCTGCGCACGATCATCACGTTCGGCACCACGACGACCGGTCCGACGTACTGGGGCAACCGGCTCATCGAGCAGGCCAAGGCGCTCGACGCCGGGATCGACGTCTTCACGATCATGCCGTTCGACTTCGGCGGCGGATCCGACATGTACGGCAGCACGGTGGGCGCGGCCGAAGGCCTGAAGACCAAGCTCAGGTCGACCTTCGGCTGGGACGACGCGACGGCCTACTCCCACATCGGCATCTCCGGGATGAACGGCCTGAGCGACCAGCAGGAGAACACCACTCCGGCGATGTGGAGTCAGATCCGCGACTGGGCGAACTCGCACCACATCGCCCGCCTCGCCTTCTGGTCGGTCAACCGCGACCGCCCCTGCCCCGGCGGCGGCGTGACGAGCAACTGCTCGGGCATCAGCCAGACCGACTGGCAGTTCACCTCCATCACGGCCGGGTTCACCGGCTGACGCTCCCCTCGTGGGGGTACCGAGCCGCCGGCCGGTACCCCCACGCGCACGTCCGGCCACGGCTACTTCAGGTAGGCGAGCCCCGGATGCGCCGCCGTGTAGCCCGTGACCAGCCGGTGGGCGACGTTCACCGAGTCGACCAGGGGGTGCAGGGCGAAGGCCTTGACGGCGGTGGTGCGGGAGCCCGACTCCGCGGCGGCGAGGACCTCGCGCTCGACCGCCTTGACCGCGCACACCAGACCGGTGGCGTGGTACGGGAGCGGGTCCACGGCGACGGGGTGCGCGCCGTTGGCGTCGACCAGGCACGGCACCTCGATGACGGCCTCGGCGTCCAGGACGGCGAGGGTGCCGCGGTTGCGGACGTTCAGGATCAGCGTGGTGCGCTCGTCGCGGGCGACGGCCCGCATCAGGGCGAGGGCGACCTTCTCGTAGCCGCCCGACAGGTCGTCCGCCTCGCGCTCGCCGGCGCCCGCCGCGTCCCGGTTCTCCGCCATGTACGTCGCCTCGCGCTCGGCGCGCGTGCGGTCCCAGGCCGTCAGCGCCGCGGCACCGGGGCGCCGCATCTCCTCGTAGAAGGCGGCCTGCTGGTCGCGCAGGAAGGCGCCGCGGGTCTTCTTCGCCGCCTGGTAGGCCCGTACGGTCTCGCGGTTGAAGTAGTAGTAGTGCAGGTACTCGTTCGGGACGGCGCCCAGGGACCGGAGCCAGTCGGCGCCGAAGAGCCTGCCCTCCTCGAAGGAACCGAGCAGCCCGGGGTCGGCGAGCAGGCGCGGGAGCTCGTCCCGGCCCGCGACGCGCAGACCCCGTACCCAGCCCAGGTGGTTGAGGCCGACGTAGTCGATCCAGGCCTCGCGGGGGTTCGCGCCGAGCACGCGGGCGATACGGCGGCCGAGGCCGACCGGGGAGTCGCAGATGCCGATCACCCGGTCGCCGAGGTGCCGTGACATGGCCTCCGTGACCAGTCCCGCGGGGTTGGTGAAGTTGATGACCCAGGCGTCGGGGGCGAGCCGGGCCACGCGCCGCGCGATGTCGGCCGCGACCGGCACGGTGCGCAGGCCGTACGCGATGCCCCCGGCGCCCACCGTCTCCTGGCCGAGGACTCCCTCCCCGAGGGCGACGCGTTCGTCCGCCGCCCGCCCTTCGAGGCCGCCGACGCGGATCGCGGAGAAGACGAAGTCGGCGCCGCGCAGGGCGTCGTCGAGGTCGGTGGTGACGGTCACCACGGGGGCGCCCGGCTGCCCTGCCGCCTGCTCGGCGAGGACCCGGGCCACCGCCGAGAGCCGTTCCGCGTCCACGTCGTGCAGCACGACATGGGTGACGCGGCCCTCGGCCCGGTCTGCGAGGAGCGCCCCGTACACGAGCGGCACCCGGAACCCGCCGCCACCCAGAATCGTCAGCTTCACGCCACTCCTGCCTTCCCCGGCTGTCCTGCCACGATCTCCCGTACGCCCGCTGTCGCCGCGGCGTACCGCGTCGGTGCGTCGGCCGGCGTGTTCGTCTCTATCACGCCGGACGCCTCCCGGTCCCGGAGCTTCTCACGGTCCGTCGCAGCGAACGTGACTGGTCGGCGGGCAGGGGCAGCCGGGCACAGGACCGCAGGGCGGGCGGTGCCGCGCGCCGCGCACGGTGCCGGAGGGACCTGTACGAAGCGAGGCACGAGAACGTCCAGCCGCCAGTCCGGGACGGCTCGGAGGTCGTGCAGATCGAGAGGATCTCGGGACGCTCCGCGGTCGGTGTACGCATTCGGGTGGGCGCCCGCCGGCCGCTGCACGCGACGGGCGCCGGGCTCGCGCTCCTCGCGCACGGCGACGACCTTCCAGGAGGCGTTGGGGCGGCACTCCGTCCCGGACACACGCCCCTGACCCGCGCACCCCGGCCGCGGAACGCGCGGCGCGTGACAGCACGCGGGCCCTGCCCCGCAGCGACACCCCGGACACACCCGGCCGGCCTCTGCGCCGCCCCGGCCACGGAACACACGACGCCCGCTGGAATGCGCGGCGGGGACCGGCGTCATCCGGCCTCTCCCCCACGCGGTTCGGCCCCCCGCTCGTTGACCGCCCCCGACGCCGCTCCTACTGTCCGAGCGAGCGCCAAGTGAGTTGCCGACGATCCGCCGCAGCCTGCCAGGAGGCCGTCATGACGCACGCCACGCGCACAGCCGCAGCCGCAGCCGGGGATCCTGCCGAGCCGCGGACCCTGCCCCAACTCGTGGAACGCAACGCCCGGCTCCATCCGGGCCGGCCGGCCCTGTCCTGGCGGGAGCCCGGCGCCGACGAGTGGAACACCCTGGACTGGGCCGGGGTACGGGAGCGCACCACGCGCCTCGCGGCGGGATACGCCGCGCTGGGCGTCGGCCGGGGCGACCACGTGCTGCTGATGATGGCCAACCGGCCCGAGCACTGGCTGTCCGACCTCGCGCTGGTGCGCCTGGGCGCGGTGCCGGTCACGGTCTACGGCACCTCCGCGGAGCCCCAGCTGGCGCACATCGCCCGCAACTGCCGTGCCTCCGTGGCCGTCGTGGAGGGCGCCGCCGAGGCCGCCCGGTGGACGGCGCTGCTGGACGACGAGGACACACCGCTCACCCGGCTGGTCGTGGTGGAGCCCGGGGGCGAGGGCGCCCACCTGCCGTACTCCGCCCTGTCCGAGGAGCCGGCGCCGGAGCACTTCGGCACGTCGCTCGACGCGTCGCGCCTCGACGACCCGGTCACCGTCGTGTACACCTCCGGCACCACCGGCGAACCCAAGGGCGTGGTGCTCACCCACCGGCAGGTGCTGGCGAACGCCCGCGCCATCGACGGGGTCGTCGAACTCCCGCCGTACGTCGAGCACATCAGCTATCTGCCGTTCGCCCACATCGCGGAACGGATGCTGAGCATCTACGTGCCCTGTCACCGGGTCTCCCACGTCTACCTGTGCCCCGATCCGCAGCGCGTCGCCGAGGCCGTGCGCGCGGTGCGTCCCGCCCAGTTCTTCGGGGTGCCGAGGATCTGGGAGAAGCTGGCCACGACCGTGCGGACCGGGCTCGCGGCCCTGCCCGGCGAGCAGCAGGACGCCGTCGCACAGGCCATGCGGGTGGCGCGGGACCACGTCGCCTGCCGGGAGCGCGGCGAGGAGCCGCCCGCCGGACTCGCCGCGGCCTACGCGCAGGCCCGCGAGCGGGTACTGGTGCCGCTGCTGGCCGCCGGCGGTCTTGACCGGGTCACCTGGGCGGCCAGCGCCTCGGCACCCATGCCGATCGACGTGGTGCGTTTCTGGGCGGGTTTCGGCATCGTCGTCATGGACGCCTGGGGGATGACCGAGACGGCGGGCGTGGCCACCGCGAACAGCCCGCACAGCGGCTTCCGGCTGGGCTCCGTGGGGCGCCCCGTGCCTTCGGTGGAGGTCAGGGTCGCCGAGGACGGCGAGCTGGAGGTGCGCGGGGAGTCCGTCTTCGCCGGCTACCTCCGGGAGGACGGGGCGGTGGCGCCCGCCGTGGACGACGAGGGCTGGCTGCGCACCGGTGACATAGGCCGCGTCGACGAGGACGGATACGTCTGGATCACGGACCGCAAGAAGGAGATGATCATCACCTCGACGGGGAAGAACGTCTCACCCGCACTGGTGGAGAACGCCCTCAAGGAGCACCCGTTGATCGGGCAGGCCCTCGTGCACGGCGACCACCACTCCTACCTGGTGGCCCTGCTCGTGCTGGACCCGGAGGCGGCGCCGGCCTGGGCGGCGGCCCACGGCATCGGCACCGGGACGGACCCGGCCGCCCTCGCCGGACATCCCGCCGTGCGCGCCGAGGTGGACCGCGCGGTCGCCGCCGCCAACTCCCGCCTGAACCGGACCGAGCAGGTCAAACGGTACGAACTGCTCGCCGAGGAGTGGGGTCCTGCGACCGGTGAGCTGACCCCGTCCTTGAAGATGCGCCGCCGTGTCATCCGCGACAGGTACGCGGCGGCGCTGGAAGGTCTCTACAAGGACTGAACCCGCCTCCCGCGCACCGCGTCGCCGCCGGGCGGGCCTCCGCCTTCACACCCTGAACTCCCGGTCCCCGCACGGACTTTCTCGGCTTGACCTCTTGACGGCCGGGGTGCCGGAGAGCACATTGGCCGCGCAGCTGCTGTGAGAGCGCTCTCAAAAACCACCCGCACACCTCACTCCGCACCCGAAGAGGGCACCCCCATGAGTGAAACGTCCGGCACACCCGGCAGACGCGCCCCACTGCGGCGCGCTCTCATCGCCGTGTTCAGCACCCTCAGCCTGGCGGCCGCCGCCGCCACGGCCGCCACCCTTCCCGCGAACGCGTCCGCTCCGCCGCCCCCCTCCGGCTGGTCCCAGGTCTTCGTCGACGACTTCACCGGCCCCGCCGGCAGCGGCGTCAACACGACCGACTGGCAGTACACGACGGGCACCAGCTACCCCGGCGGTCCCGCCAACTTCGGTACCGGCGAGATCGAGACGATGACCAGCAGCACCGACAACGTCTCGCTCGACGGCTCCGGCAATCTGCGGATCACCCCGCGGCGCGACGCGTCCGGCCACTGGACGTCGGGCCGCGTCGAGACCAGACGCACCGACTTCCAGCCGCCCGCGGGCGGCAAGCTGCGTGTCGAGGCCCGCATTCAGATGCCGAACGTGACCGGCCCTGCCGCCAAGGGTTACTGGCCGGCGTTCTGGATGCTCGGCTCCCCCTTCCGGGGCAACTACTGGAACTGGCCGGGCGTCGGCGAGCTGGACATCATGGAGAACGTCCAGGGGCTCAACACCGAGTGGGCCACGATGCACTGCGGCACCTCGCCGGGCGGCCCGTGCAACGAGACCTCGGGCATCGGCGGCAACACCCCGTGCACGGGGGCGACCTGCCAGGCGGGGTTCCACACGTACGCCGTCGAGTGGGACAGGTCCGCGAGCGTCGAGGAGATGCGCTTCTACCTCGACGGCGTCAACTTCCACACGGTCAAGGCGAATCAGGTCGACGCCACGACCTGGACGAACGCCACGAACCACGGCTACTTCATCATCCTGAACGTGGCCATGGGCGGCGGCTTCCCCGACGCCTTCGGAGGCGGCCCGGACGGCGGAACCGAGCCGGGCCACCCGATGGTCGTCGACTACGTGCAGGTCCTCCGGGCCGCGGGCGGGGGCGGCACGACGCCGCCGCCGTCCGGCAGCCGTGACGCGTACAGCGCGATCCAGGCCGAGTCCTACGACGGCCAGGGCGGCGTGAGCACCGAGTCGACCACCGACTCGGGCGGCGGGCAGAACATCAGCGCGATCGGCAACGGCGACTGGGCGCTCTTCAAGGGAGTCAACTTCGGCTCCACGGCGGCCAGGCAGTTCTACGGCCGGGTGGCGAGCGGTGCGGCGGGCGGCGTCAGCGGCCTGGTCGAGGTGCGCCTGGACAGCCGTACGAGCGCTCCCGTCGGCAGCTTCGCGGTGGGCAGCACGGGCGGCTGGCAGAGCTGGCGGACGGTCCCGGCGAACATCACCGGCGTCACCGGCACCCACGACGTCTATCTGACCTTCAGCAGCGGCCAGCCGGCCGACTTCGTGAACGTCAACTGGTTCGACTTCGGCCACTGACGGGAGGAGACCACCGGCGGACAGGGAAGGGGCGGGCCGGCAGGCCCGCCCCTTCAGCGCAGCTCCAGCCGGAACTGCGCCGGGGTCAGGTCCGTGTGCTGGTGGAAGAACTTGGAGAAGTTGGCGGCGTCCGGGAAACCGACGGCGGCGCCGACGCGGCCGATCGGCATGTCCGTGTGGGCGAGGAGCCGCTTGGCCTCCAGCGTCACCCGCTTGTCGATGAAGCCCTTCGGTGTCTCGCCGGTCGCCGCCCGCACCGCGCGCACCAGGGTGCGGCGGGAGTAACCGAGCGCGTCGGCGTACGCGCTGACGCTGTGATTGGTGGCGAAGCCCCGCTCCACCGCGTCCCGGAACCGGGTGAACGTGGTGTCGCCCCGCTCCTGCGCCGCCCCGGCCGAGGTCTCCGCCAGGTGGGCCAGCCGGAGCAGGAACGCCGTCAGGGAGTGCCGCAGCACCGAAGTACGCAGGCCAGGCGGCAGGGTGACGGTGTCGACGTACTCGCGCTCCAGCTGGGCGAGGGAGTGCTCAAGGGCGGCGAACCGCGCCGCGTCGGGCCGCAGCAGCGGGGGCTGGTCGTAGCGGTAGAGCCCGGTGGCCTCGACCGTGGCGCGCGGCAGAAAACCCGGTTGCATGGTCAGCACGGTCCCGCGGTACCCGTTGGTACGGGAGAAGCGGTGGACCTGGCCGGGACGGATCCAGAGCAGCTCACCCGCGGCGGCCTCGTACTCGGCGAAGTCGATCATGTGTCGGACGGGACCTTCGTGGAACAGCATGACGACGTGGAAATCGATGCGGTGCACGCGGTCCAGCGGTGCGTCCGCGTGCCAGGTGCGAGAGGTGCCCATCGGTCCCACCTGCATACCGACACCGGAGACGCTCAGGTCGACGGGGAAAGGAAAGGTCTTGATCCCCTCCTGCCCCCGGCTGCCGCCCTGGGATGTTCTGTCCGCCATGTCCCTCTCACGTCGACTCGGTCCCGCACTCGCTGTCCCACTTTCACCGAAGGCTGACACAGAGGCACCTTCCCCAGCAAAAGTCAGACTTTTAAGGTTGAACACGTCCGAGCAGTTTTTCCGCCCATCAAAGGACTTCTTGAAGATGAGCACGCAGACGTTCGACAGTCTCGAATGGACCGAACTCGACCGGCGTGCCGTCGACACCGCCCGCATTCTGGCGGCCGATGCCGTACAGCAGGTCGGAAACGGACACCCCGGCACCGCGATGAGCCTGGCTCCGGCGGCGTACACCCTCTTTCAGAAGGTGATGCGGCATGACCCCGCCGACCCGGAGTGGACGGGCCGCGACCGCTTCGTGCTCTCCCCCGGTCACACGTCGCTGACCCTGTACACCCAGCTCTTCCTCTCGGGCTACGAGCTCGGCCTCGACGACCTGAAGGCCTTCCGCACGCACGGTTCGAAGACGCCCGGTCACCCGGAGTACGGGCACACGGCGGGTGTCGAGACCACCACCGGCCCCCTCGGCCAGGGTGTCGCGAACGCCGTGGGCATGGCGATGGCCGCCCGCTACGAGCGCGGACTGTTCGACCCCGAGGCCCCGGAGGGCGAGTCCCCCTTCGACCACACCGTCTGGGCGATCGTCTCGGACGGCGACCTCCAGGAGGGCATCTCCGCGGAGGCGTCATCCCTGGCGGGCCACCAGAAGCTCGGCAATCTGGTCTTCGTCTACGACGACAACCACATCTCGATCGAGGGTGACACCGCCACGGCCTTCTCCGAGGACGTCCTCAAGCGGTACGAGGCGTACGGCTGGCACGTGCGGCGGATCGAGCCCGGCGCGGACGGCGACATCGACGTCCACGCGCTGCACACGGCGCTCGAGGAGGCGCAGGCCGAGACCGGGCGCCCCTCGATCATCGCGATGCGCACGATCATCGCCTGGCCCGCCCCGAACGCGCAGAACACCGAGGCCGCGCACGGCTCGGCGCTCGGCGCCGAGGAGGTCGCGGCCACCAAGCGCGTCCTCGGCTTCGACCCGGAGCAGACGTTCCAGGTGGAACCGGAGGTCCTGGCCCACGCCCGTCAGGCCCTGGACCGGGGCGCCGAGGCCCACGCCGCCTGGGACAAGCAGATCGCCGAATGGCGTAGGGCGCAGCCCGAGCGCGCCAGGCTCTTCGACCGGGTCCTTTCGGGCCAGCTCCCCGAGGACTGGGAGAGCGCGCTGCCGGTCTTCGAGGCCGGCACGTCCGTCGCCACGCGTGCCGCGTCCGGCAAGGTGCTCCAGGCACTCGGCCCGGTCATCCCCGAGCTGTGGGGCGGCTCCGCCGACCTCGCCGGCTCGAACAACACCACGATAGACAAGACCAGTTCCTTCCTGCCGGCGGGCAACCCGCTGCCGGAGGCCGACCCCTACGGCCGCACGGTGCACTTCGGCATCCGCGAGCACTCCATGGCCGCGGAGATGAACGGCATCGCGCTGCACGGCAACACCCGCGTCTACGGCGGCACCTTCCTGGTGTTCTCCGACTACATGCGCAACGCCGTACGCCTGTCCGCCCTCATGCAGCTTCCGGTGACGTACGTGTGGACGCACGACTCCATCGGCCTCGGCGAGGACGGCCCCACCCACCAGCCGGTCGAGCACCTGGCGTCGCTGCGCGCGATCCCCGGCCTGAACGTCGTCCGCCCGGCGGACGCCAACGAGACCACGATCGCCTGGCGCGAGATCCTCAGGCGGCACGCCACCGGTCCCGCCCCGCACGGCCTCGCCCTCACCCGCCAGGGCGTGCCGGTGTACGAGCCCGACGAGGACACCGCCAGGGGCGGCTACGTCCTGCGGGAGTCGTCCACGGGGACGCCGGACGTCATCCTGATCGCCACCGGGTCCGAGGTGCACGTGGCCGTCGAGGCGCGCGAGCGGCTGGAGGCCGAGGGCGTGGGCACCCGGGTGGTGTCGATGCCGTGCGTCGAGTGGTTCCAGGAGCAGCCCGCGGAGTACCGCGAGCGGGTCCTGCCGCCCTCGGTGAAGGCCCGCGTGGCGGTCGAGGCCGGCATCGGCCTGACCTGGTACCGGTACGTGGGTGACGCGGGACGCATCGTCTCCCTGGAGCACTTCGGCGCCTCCGCCGACGCCGAGACCCTCTTCGCCGAGTACGGCTTCACCGCCGAGAACGTCGCCTCCGCCGCGCGGGAATCCCTCGCCGCAGCGCGTGGTTGATCCGAGCGCAAGAAAGAAGATGATCACTGTGACCGAAGCAACCGCAGCCGCGGGAGCCCTGGAGCGCCTCTCCGGCGAGGGCGTCTCCATCTGGCTGGACGACCTGTCGCGCAAGCGGATCACGTCCGGCAACCTCGCCGAACTCGTGGCACACCAGCATGTGGTGGGCGTCACCACCAACCCCTCGATCTTCCAGGCCGCCATCGGCTCCGGAGAGGGATACGAGGAGCAGCTCGCCGACCTCGCCGTGCGCGGCGTCACGGTCGAAGAGGCCGTCCGCATGATGACCACGCAGGACGTACGCGCCGCCGCCGACGTCCTGCGGCCCGTGTACGACGCGACGGGTGGCCGCGACGGACGGGTGTCCATCGAGGTCGACCCCCGCCTCGCGCACCGCACCGAGGCGACCGTCGCCGAGGCCAAGCAGCTCGCCTGGCTGGTCGACCGCCCGAACGTCATGATCAAGATTCCGGCGACCGAGGCCGGCCTCCCGGCGATCACCGAGGTCATCGGCCTCGGCATCAGCGTGAACGTGACGCTGATCTTCTCTCTGGAGCGCTACCGCAAGGTCATGGACGCCTACCTGGCCGGCCTGGAGAAGGCGCGGGACGCGGGCATCGACCTGTCCGGCATCCACTCCGTGGCCTCCTTCTTCGTGTCCCGCGTGGACAGCGAGATCGACAAGCGGCTGGCGAAGGTCGGCACGGACGAGGCCCTGGCCCTCAAGGGCCGGGCGGCGCTCGCCAACGCGCGTCTCGCCTACGAGGCGTACGAGGAGGTGTTCGGCGGCGGCCGCTGGACCGCTCTCGACTCCGCGGGGGCCAACAGGCAGCGCCCCCTGTGGGCCTCGACCGGGGTCAAGGACCCGGCGTACAAGGACACGCTGTACGTCGACGAGCTGGTCGCGCCGGGCACGGTCAACACCATGCCGGAGGCCACGCTCAGGGCGGCCGGCGACCACGGTGACATCCACGGCGACACGGTGACCGGCGGCTACGACCGGGCGCGCGCCGACCTGGCGGCCGTCGAGAACCTCGGCATCTCCTACGACGAGGTCGTCGGGCAGCTGGAGGACGAGGGCGTCGCGAAGTTCGAGGCCGCCTGGCAGGACCTGCTGGAGGCCGTGGCGACGTCGCTGGACCGCAGGGGAGTTGAGAAGTCATGAGCGAGAAGCCCACCGGTAGCACGGCGGACCGGGAGGCCGACGGGACGTCGCCCTCTCCCGCCGACGACGCGAAGAGCGGCGCGGCGAAGCCGGATGCCCCGGCGAAGCGGGCCGGGGCCGCGACGGCGAAGCCGAAGGACGGGACCGCCGCGGACGGGGCCGGGGGCGACGGCGACGCGTCGGCGGACCTCGCCGGGGCCCTCGGCGTGTCCGGCGCCGAGTCCGACTGGGAGAACCCGCTGCGCCATCCCCAGGACCGCCGGCTGCCCCGCATCGCCGGTCCTTCGGGTCTGGTCATCTTCGGCGTCACCGGCGACCTCTCCCGCAAGAAGCTGATGCCGGCCGTCTACGACCTCGCCAACCGCGGTCTGCTGCCGCCGGGTTTCTCGCTCCTCGGGTTCGCCCGGCGCGAGTGGGAGGACCAGGACTTCGCGCAGGTGGTGCACGACTCCGTGCGTGAACACGCCCGTACGGAGTTCCGCGAGGAGGTCTGGCAGCAGCTCGCCGAGGGCATGCGCTTCATCCCGGGCGACTTCGACGACGACACGGCGTTCAAGCAACTGCGCTCCGCCGTCGCGGAGTTGGACGCCTCCCGCGGCACCAGCGGCAACTACGCGTTCTATCTCTCCGTACCGCCGAAGTTCTTCCCGAAGGTCGTCAAGCAGCTGAAGAAGCACGGGCTCGCGGACGCACCCGAGGGTTCCTGGCGGCGCGCGGTCATCGAGAAGCCGTTCGGCCACGACCTGGCGAGCGCGCGTGAGCTGAACGCGATCGTGCACGAGGTGTTCGACCCGGACCAGGTGTTCCGTATCGACCACTACCTGGGCAAGGAGACCGTCCAGAACATCCTGGCGCTGCGCTTCGCCAACCAGATGTACGAGCCGGTCTGGAACCGCAGCTACGTCGACCACGTGCAGATCACGATGGCCGAGGACATCGGCATCGGCGGACGGGCCGGCTACTACGACGGCATCGGCTCCGCCCGCGACGTGATCCAGAACCACCTGCTCCAGCTGATGGCGCTGACCGCCATGGAGGAGCCGGCCGCCTTCGACGCCGAGTCGCTGCTCGCCGAGAAGCTGAAGGTCCTTCGGGCCGTCAAGCTGCCGGAAAACCTGGGCGAGCACACCGTGCGCGGTCAGTACGCGGCCAGCTGGCAGGGCGGTGAGCGGGTGCCCGGCTATCTGCAGGAGGACGGCATCGACCCGAAGTCGACGACCGACACCTACGCGGCCGTCAAACTCCAGGTCGACAACCGCCGTTGGGCGGGCGTCCCCTTCTACCTCAGGACCGGCAAACGGCTCGGCCGCCGGGTGACGGAGATCGCGGTGGTCTTCCAGCGCGCCCCGCACTCCCCGTTCGACTCGACGGCCACCGAGGAACTCGGCGCGAACGCGATCGTCTTCCGCGTCCAGCCCGACGAGGGCATGACGGTGCGCTTCGGATCGAAGGTGCCGGGTACGTCGATGGAGATCCGGGACGTGTCGATGGACTTCGCCTACGGCGAGTCCTTCACGGAGTCCAGCCCGGAGGCGTACGAACGGCTGATCCTGGACGTCCTGCTCGGCGACGCCAACCTCTTCCCCCGCCATCAGGAGGTGGAGGAGTCCTGGAAGATCCTCGACCCGATCGAGGGCTACTGGGCCACGCACGGCAGGCCCGCACAGTACGCCTCGGGCACCTGGGGCCCGAAGGAAGCCGACGAGATGCTCGCACGAGACGGACGGAGCTGGCGCAGGCCATGAAGATCGACCTGACCGACACCACGGCAAGCAAGATCAACAAGGCACTCGTGCAGGGTCGCCGCGCCATCGGCACCCCGGCCGTGGGCATGGTCCTCACGATGGTCATCGTGACCGACGAGGAGAACGCCTACGACTCCATCAAGGCGGCCGAGGAGGCGTCGCGCGAGCACCCCTCGCGCACCCTGGTCGTCATCAAGCGGCACGCCAGGACGCCGCGCGACCGCACCAACTCGCACCTGGACGCCGAGGTCCGCGTGGGCGCCGACGCCGGCACCGGCGAGACCATCGTGCTGCGTCTGTACGGCGAGGTGTCCGACCACGCCGACTCGGTGGTCCTGCCGCTGCTGCTGCCCGACGCGCCGGTCGTCGTCTGGTGGCCGGTGGACGCGCCCCAGATCCCCGTCAAGGACCCGCTGGGCGCCCTCGCCGCGCGCCGGATCACCGACATGTACGCGGTCGAGACACCGCTCACCGCGCTGGAGGCCCGTGCCGCCGCGTACGCGCCCGGCGACACCGACCTGGCGTGGACCCGGCTGACGCCGTGGCGCTCGATGCTGGCCGCCGCGCTCGACCAGGCCCGGACGAAGGTGACCTCGGCCACCGTCGAGAGCGAGGCCGAGAACCCGAGCGCCGAGCTGCTCGCCCGCTGGCTCGAGGCCCGCCTCGCGGTCTCCGTCGAGCGTGTCGTCAGCGCGGGCCCCGTCGTCACCGCCGTCCGCCTGGGCACCGACAGCGGCGAGATTGTCATCGACCGGCCCGAGGGCCCGATGGCCACCCTGACACTGCCCGGCCAGCCCCCGCGCACCCTCGCGCTGAAGGTGCGCAGCACCTCCGAACTGATCGCCGAGGAACTGCGGCGCCTCGACGCGGACGAGATGTACGCCGTCGCCCTGCGGGGCGAGGGCACCGAGGAGATTCCCACCCATGTCTGACTTTCCCAAGCTCACGCACCGTCCGCAGTGGACGGCGCTGGAGGACCACCGCGCCCAGGAGTTGCTCCACCCGCAGCTGCGTGAGCTGTTCGCCGCGGATCCCGGACGTGCGGACCGCTACACCGTGCGCGTCGGCGACCTGCGCATCGACTACTCCAAGCACCTGATCACGGACGAGACCCTGGCGCTGCTCCAGGAACTGGCCGCGGCCACCGGCGTGTTCGGGCAGCGGGACGCCATGTTCCGCGGTGAGAAGATCAACGTCACCGAGGACCGGGCGGTGCTGCACACCGCGCTGCGCGCCCCGCGGGACGCGGTGGTCGAGG
>NZ_JBWJAQ010000020.1:0-120265 GCF_056387915.1 Streptomyces sp. GLSS-08 | reverse complement strand
GCTGTTCCTGCCGACGATCATGGACCCGGTCTACGGCTACCAGGTCGCCAACGTCGAGGCCTCCATGAGCAGCCCCTCCAGCCTGCTCCACTGGACCCGGCGCATGATCGAGATCCGCAAGCAGAACCTCGCGTTCGGTCTCGGCTCCTACACCGAACTGCCCTCCACCAACCCCGCCGTCATCGCGTTCCTGCGGGAGTACAAGGACGACCTCGTCCTGTGCGTGCACAACTTCTCCCGCTTCGCGCAGCCGACCGAGCTGGACCTGAGCGCGTTCAGCGGCCGGCATCCGGTGGAGCTGATCGGCGGGGTGCGCTTCCCGGCCATCGGCGAGCTGCCGTACCTGCTGACGCTGGCCGGTCACGGCTTCTACTGGTTCCGGCTCCGCAAGGACGCCGCGTAGAAGCCGGACAGAAGCGGGGCAGATGCCGCGCAGAACCCGGTCGGGCCGGTTTCCACCGGCCCGACCGGGGCACGCATCAGTAACACCCCGACCCCCCGGGGAAAGGACGCGCCGCCATGTCGGAAGCCGCAATACAACCAGTCACGGCCCCGGTCGCACGCCCTGATCTGCTCGCGTCGCTCGATCCACTGCTGCGGGAGTGGCTGCCGCGACAGCGTTGGTTCGCGGGCAAGGGGCGACCGGTGACCGGTTTCACCCTCGTGGCAGCCACCGAGCTGCTGCCGCCCACTGCCACGACCGGCCTGTTCCATCTCCTCGTACGCGCACACCAGCCCCTCACCCCGGCGGCCGGCGCCCCCTCGCGTCCCGGGGACTGCTACCAGCTGCTGATAGGCGTGCGCGAGGCGCTGCCCCCACGGCTGGCGCCCGCGCTGATCGGTCATCCGGAGGAGGGTCCGCTGGCCGGACGGACGGCGTACGAGGCCCTCTACGACCCCCGCTCCGCCGGCGTACTGCTCGAGGCCCTGCGGACCCAAGCCCGCATCGGGGACCTGCGGTTCGAGCGCGACCGGCGCCAGGAGATCCCGGAGAACCTGGTGCCGCGGGTGGTCACCGCGGAGCAGTCCAACTCCTCCGTCGTCTATGGAGATACGTTCATCCTGAAGCTGCTGCGCCGGATCGTGCCCGGGGTCAACCCCGATCTGGAGCTGCCGCTGATGCTGGCCCGCGAAGGCTGCCCGCGGGTGCCCGCGCCCACCGCGTGGATGCTCGCGGACCTGGGCGACGAGACGTACGTCCTCGGCGTCATGCAGCCCTTCGTGCAGGGCGCGGCCGACGGCTGGGAGCTGGCCCTGCGCGAGCTGGCCAAGGGCGAGGACTTCAGCGGCGAGGCCCGGGCACTCGGGCGGGCCACGGCCGAGGTGCACACGGCCCTGGCCCGCGCGCTCCCCACCCTCACCGTCGGCCTCCCCCAGCTGGAACTGATCGTCGACGGAATGACCGAGCGCCTGGAGGCCGCCGCGCAGGCGGTGCCCGCGCTGCGGCCGTACGCCCCCGGGCTGCGCTCGGCCTTCCAGGCCCTGTCCGACCTGGCCGCCGAGGGCCACACGTGGACGGCCCAGCGCATCCACGGCGACCTGCATCTCGGACAGTGCCTGCGGTCCGCGTCCGGTGAGTGGTCGCTGATCGACTTCGAGGGCGAACCGTCGAAGCCGCTCCCGGAACGCCGGATGCCGCAGCCGGCCGTGCGGGACGTTGCGGGGATGCTGCGGTCCTTCGACTACGCGGCCCACTCGGCCGGATCGCGGGCGCCCGGCTGGGCCGACGCGTGCCGGGCCGCGTACTGCAGCGGGTACGCGGAGGTCACCGGGCGCGATCCGCGCACCGAACCGGTCCTGCTGCGCGCCTACGAGACGGACAAGGCGATCTACGAAGTCCTGTACGAGGCCCGGCACCGGCCCGACTGGCTCCCGGTGCCGATGGCCGCGGTGCGCCGGCTCGCCGCGGACGACGGCTCGCCGTGACCCGCGCCCCGACCCGCCCCAGCTCATCCCTGCCGAGGAGGCTCTGCCCGTGACCCCCCGTCCCCCGTCCGAGGACAGTCCGAAGAAGACCGGCGCGAGCGCGAGGAAGTCGGCCGCCGCCGAGAAGGCGGCCGACGGCACGAAGACGGCCGCCGCGAGGAAGGCGGCCGGGAAGAAGGCAACGGCGGCCGCGAAGCGGTCCGCCGAGGAGAAGGCGGCGGTCAAGAAGGCCGCCGAAGGCGCGCCGGCGGCGAAGGACGCGGCGGGAAGGAAGGCCGCCGCGAAGAGGTCCGCGGTGGTGAAGAGCGCGGTGACCAAGGGCAGCACCGCGAAGACGACGGCCCGGAGGGCCACCGGGAAGAAGGCCGCGGACAAGAAGGTCCCCGCCCAGAAGCGGGCCGGAGCCCCTGCCGCCGGACGCCGGACCGGACCGGTGGTCACCGGGGTCACCGCGCCCCGGACGCCGGAACCGGCACAGGCCCCGGAGCCCGCGCCGACTTCCACCCCCGCCCCCGTCCCGTCGCCGGCCACCCCGTCGGAGGGGCTCGTCCCGCAGGAGCAGGCCGTTCCACAGGAGCAGGCCGTTCCACAGGAGCAGGCCGTTCCACAGGAGCAGGCCGTTCCGCAGGAGCAGGCCGTTCCGCAGGAGCAGGCCGTTCCGCAGGAGCAGGCCGTTCCGCAGGAGCAGGCCGTTCCGCAGGAGCAGGCCGTTCCGCAGGAGCAGGCCGTTCCGCAGGAGTCGGTCCTCCCTGAGGGGTCGGCCGCCTTCGCCGGTGTCGCGCCGGGAGACCGGGAGCGGCTGCTGAGCGGTGCGCACCACGATCCGCACGGGGTGCTCGGCGCGCATGCCGTGCCCGGTGGCGTGGCCTTCCGCGCGCTGCGCCCGTACGCCCTCGCCGTGTCCGTGGTCACCGGCGAGCTGCGGGCGGACCTGGCGGACGACGGCGACGGCTTCTTCTCGGGAGTGCTGCCGCTGGTCGAGGTCCCGCAGGACTACCGGCTGGTGGTGACGTACGAGGGGGCGGTGCAGGAGACCGAGGACGCGTACCGCTTCCTGCCCGCGATCGGCGAGTTCGACCTGCACCTGCTCGGCGAGGGCCGGCACGAGCAGCTCTGGAAGGCGCTCGGCGCGGAGCCGGTGGTGCACCAGGGCGTGACCGGCACCCGGTTCACGGTGTGGGCGCCGAACGCGCGCGGTGTGCGCGTGGCCGGCACCTTCAACTACTGGGACCCCACCGGGTTCCCGATGCGCTCGCTCGGCTCGTCCGGCGTGTGGGAGCTGTTCGTGCCCGCGATCGGCGAGGGCGAGCTGTACAAGTTCGAGATCACGCGGGCCGACGGTTCGAAGACCCTGCGGGCCGACCCGATGGCCCGGCGCACCGAGGTGCCGCCCAAGACCTCCTCGGTCGTCACGGCCTCCCACCACGAGTGGCAGGACGAGGCGTGGATGGCTCGGCGCGCACAGCGGCCCGCGCACGAGGCGCCCTTCTCGGTCTACGAGCTCCACCTCGCGTCCTGGCGACCGGGCCTGACGTACCGTCAGCTGGCTGAGCAGCTTCCCGCCTACGTCGCCGACCTGGGCTTCACCCACGTCGAGCTGATGCCGGTGGCCGAGCACCCCTTCGGCGGCTCCTGGGGCTACCAGGTGACCGGTTTCTACGCCCCGACGGCCCGGCTCGGCACTCCCGACGACTTCAGGTACCTGGTCGACGCCCTGCACCGGGCGGGCATCGGCGTGCTGATGGACTGGGTGCCCGCGCACTTCCCGCGCGACGACTGGGCGCTGGCCGAGTTCGACGGACGCCCGCTGTACGAGCACGCGGACCCGCTGCGGGCGGCCCACCCCGACTGGGGAACGCTGGAGTTCGACTACGGGCGCCGCGAGGTGCGCAACTTCCTGGTCGCCAACGCCGTGTACTGGTGCGAGGAGTTCCACATCGACGGCCTGCGCGTGGACGCCGTCGCCTCCATGCTCTACCTCGACTACTCCCGCGAGCCCGGCCAGTGGACACCGAACGAGCACGGCGGCCGGGAGAACCTGGACGCGGTCGCCTTCCTCCAGGAGATGAACGCCACCGTGTACCGGCGCAACCCGGGCGTCGTCACCATCGCGGAGGAGTCCACGGCCTGGGACGGCGTCACCCGGGCCACCCACCTCACCGGGCCCGGCGGCCTCGGCGGCCTGGGCTTCGGGCTGAAGTGGAACATGGGCTGGATGCACGACTCGCTCGACTACGTGCAGCACGAGCCGGTCCATCGCAAGTACCACCACCACGAGATGACCTTCTCGATGGTGTACGCGTACAGCGAGAACTACGTGCTGCCCATCTCCCACGACGAAGTCGTCCACGGCAAGCGGTCGCTGGTGTCGAAGATGCCCGGCGACTGGTGGCAGCAGCGGGCCACCGACCGCGCGTACCTCGGCTTCATGTGGGCCCATCCCGGTAAGCAGCTCCTGTTCATGGGGCAGGAGTTCGCCCAGGGCGCCGAGTGGTCGGAGACCCACGGGCCCGACTGGTGGCTGCTCGACCCCGCCTACGGCGCGGAGGCCGACCACCGCGGTGTCCGCGACCTCGTCCGCGACCTCAACACCGTCTACCGGGCCGAGCCGGCCCTGTGGGAGCGGGACACCGATCCCTCCGGATTCGCCTGGCTCGCCGGGGACGCGGCCGAGGACAACGTCTTCGCGTTCCTGCGTCACGCCGCCGACGGCACGCCGTTGCTCGCCGTGTCCCACTTCGCGCCGGTGGTGCGGCACGACTTCCGGATCGGGGTCCCGGACGACGTACCCGCCTGGCACGAGGTCCTCAACACCGACCTCGCCCGCTACGGCGGCAGCGACGTCACGAATCCCGACCCGGTGAAGCCGGAGCCGCAGGCAGCCCACGGGCGCCCGGCCTCCATCCGGCTGAGCCTGCCGCCCCTGTCGACGGTCTGGCTCCGCCCGGCGTGACCCCGCAACGCCGGTGGGGCTGAGGGGATTCAGCCCCCACCGGCGTCCGCGGGGCGAGGGTCCGGCAGCAGCGCTCCCGAGTCGCGACGGATACGACGTCAGCCGGTCGCCAGGGAGTCCGGCAGGTCGCCCGTGTGCAGCACGCCGAGTGTCTGCGTGGCGCGGGTCAGGGCGACGTACAGGTCGCTCGTCCCGTACCGGCCGGGCTCGACCACCAGGACGGAGTCGAACTCGAGCCCCTTGGCCTGCCGGGGGTCGAGCAGCACGACGGTGCGGGTCAGATCCGGCTCCGCGCCCGCCGTCACCCCGTCGAGCCGCGCGGCGAGCGCCCGGTGCAGGTCACGGGGCGCGATCACCGCGAGGCGCCCCTCCTCGGGGGTGAGTTCGGTGACGGCCTCGGCGACGGCGCCGGGCAGGTCATCGGTGGCGCGCACCCAGGGCCGTACCCCCGTGGACCGCACCGAACTCGGCGGCTCGAAGTCCGGGTCCGCGGCGCGCAGCACGGCTGCCGCAAGGTCCATGATCTCGGACGGGGTGCGGTAGTTGACGGCGAGGCGGGTGTGCTCCCAGCGGTCCCCGACGTACGGGGAGAGGATGTCCGACCAGGAGCCGACGCCGCCCGCCTCGGAGGTCTGCGCGGGGTCGCCGACCAGCGTCATCGAGCGGGTCGGGCTGCGCCGCATCAGCAGCCGCCAGGCCATCGGAGACAGCTCCTGCGCCTCGTCGACGATGATGTGCCCGAACGCCCAGGTGCGGTCCGCCGCGGCCCGCTCGGCGGCGCTGCGGTGGTCGTCCTCCTCGTGCCGCTCGGCGAACCGCTCCGCGTCGATGATGTTGTGCGCGGACAGGACCTCGGAGTCCTCCTCGTCCTTGTCCTCGAACTCGTACGTCCGCGAGGCGTACGAGACGTCCAGCACGCCCTGGGCGTAGGCGACCTGGGCGTTGCGCTCCCGCTCGGCGAGGGCGCGCGCCACCCGGCCGTCCTCGCCGAGGAGTTCCGCCGCCTCGTCCAGGAGCGGGACGTCCGCGGTGGTCCACGCCCGGGTGACCGGCCGGCGGATCGCCGCCGCGTCCTCGTCCGTGACGTATCCCTCCGGGGCCGCCAGGAAGTCCGCCACCAGCCCCCGCGGGGTCAGCCGGGGCCACAACTGGTCGACGGCGGACCAGACTTCGGGGTTCTCGGCGAGTTCGTCGCGGATCTGCGTGATGTCGCTAGCGTCGAGCAGGTTCGAGCCGTCGAAGGGGTCGGTGCCGATGCGCTCGGCGAGCATGTCCGTGAGGGTGTTGAGGATGTGCCCCTCGAAATGCTCGCGGGCCACGTTGTGCGGCAGCTTCGCCTCGCGGGTGCGCTCGCGGGCCACCTGCACGAGGCCCTCGTCGAGCATCAGTACGTCCCGGTCGTGCTCGATGGCGATGACCGGGTCGGGCAGTGCCTGCCGGTCGCGTACGACCGCGGCGAGGACGTCGGCCATCTCCGCGCGGCCCTTCACGGCGGCCGCCTCGGGGGTGTCGGCGGCGGTCGCCCTCACACCGGGGAACAGCTCGCCGACGGTCGCGAGCAGTACGCCCGTCTCACCGAGCGAGGGCAGCACCTCGCCGATGTAGCCGAGGAAGGCCGGGTTCGGGCCGACGATCAGGACGGCCCGCTTGGCGAGCAGTTCCCGGTGTTCGTAGAGGAGGTAGGCGGCCCGGTGCAGCGCGACGGCCGTCTTCCCCGTGCCGGGGCCGCCCTCGACGACCATGACGCCCCGGTGCGGGGCGCGGATGATGCGGTCCTGCTCGGCCTGGATGGTCTGCACGATGTCGCTCATCCGGCCGGTGCGGGCCGAGTTGAGGGCGGCGAGCAGGACGGCGTCGCCCGCCGGGTCCTCGTGGCCGGTGCGCTCCCGGTCGCCGAGGTCGAGGAGTTCGTCGTGCAGCGCGGTGACCCGGCGGCCGTCGGTGGTGATGTGCCGGCGGCGGCGCAGGTCCATCGGGGTGTGACCGGTGGCGAGGTAGAAGGGGCGGGCGACGGGGGCCCGCCAGTCGACCAGGATCGGGGTGAGGTCGGCGTCGTCGGCGCGGATGCCGATGCGTCCGATGTGGTGACTGACCCCGCTGGTGAGGTCGATGCGGCCGAAGCAGAGCGACCCGTCCACGGCGTTCAGGGCGGCGAGCAGCCCGGAGCGCTCGGCGACGAGGACGTCCCGTTCGAGCCGGGCTTGCATCGGTGTGCTGCCCTGGCCGAGCGCGTCGGTGACGGACTCCTCGGTGGCGCCGCGCAGGGTGTCCACGCGTGTGTACAGGCCGTCGATGAATTCCTGCTCGTGCCGCAATTCATCGTCTGGAAATTCGGTGTTTGACAATTCCGCTCCCGGCCGGATATACTGTGCCCGTTGAACTGATTCGCGATCCGCATTACCGAAGTCGCGAATCATCGAATATACGCAAGGAAATCCCCCGAGCGCAATTGCTCGAGGGATTTTTTTCGTTCCCCGGGTCGTTCTTCGGGTCGTTCCCCGGGCGCCACTCCGGGTACTCCGGTGCGTGCCCCGGGGTCAGAGCACGTCGGACAGCTCCTCCCGCAGCCGCCGCTTGGCCCGGGCGCCGACCATGGAACGCACCGGCTCACCGCCCCGGAAGACGATGAAGGTGGGCATCGAGAGCACCCCGTAGGCGAGGGCGGTCCGCGGGTTGGTGTCCACGTCGAGCTGGACGACCTTGAGCCGGCCGTCCTCCTCCGCGGCCAGGGCGCTCAGCACCGGCCCCATCTGCCGGCACGGCGGGCACCAGTCGGCGGTGAACTCCACCAGCACGGGCAGCTCCGCCCCGATCACCTCCGCCTCGAAGTCCGCGTCCGTCACTTCCGCCACTCCTGCCGCCTTGATCACTGCGTCCGTCCTCCCAGTTCGCACACGGGTTCCGGGCCGCCCGGAACCTCCGCGTCGGCGGCCAGCTCGTCGCGCGCCCGCTCGGCCTTCGCCAGCTGGACGCCCACGTGTTCGCGCACCGCCCGCAACTCGCCGATCAGCGCATCGAGTTCGCCGAGCTTGCGGCGGTACACCGCGAGCGAGGCCGGGCAGGAGTCGCCCTCGGGATGTCCGGCCCGCAGACACTCCACGAAGGGCCGGGTCTCCTCCAGGCCGAACCCGAAGTCCTGCAACGTCCTGATCTGCCGCAGCAGCCGCAGGTCGTCCTCGTCGTAGGTCCGGTATCCGTTCTCGCCCCGCCGCGCGGGCAGCAGCCCGCGTGTCTCGTAGTAGCGCAGGGTCCGCGTACTCGTCCCGGCCCGCGCCGCCAGCTCGCCGATTCGCATGACCCCGACGGTACGGCTTGACGCCGACGTCAAGGCAAGCGGTTCACCGGGAGCCGGGCCGGGGCGGGAGCAGCGGTCTGCGTTCCACCGGGGACGACAGGACGATGGACGTCGTCGTGCGGCCGAGGGCGGAGGTCTGCTCCAGGATCTCCTCCAGGTGGATGGTGTCCTCCACCGCCACCTTGAGGATCCAGCAGTCCTCGCCGACGACGTGGTGCACCTCCACGACCTCCGGGCGGCCGAGGAGTTCCAGCGTCCTCGGGTGCTTGAGGGTGTAGCCGCCGTGCGGGTTCACGCGGACGAAGGCCTGGATGCCGTAGCCGAGGCGGGCGGGGGCGACGTGGGCGCCGTAGCCGGTGACGGCGCCGGCGGACTCCAGCCGGCGGACGCGTTCGGCGACGGCCGCCGGGCTCAGGCTGACCCGGCGGCCCAGCTCACTGAGCCTGATCCGGCCGTCGGTCTGCAGCAGCTCCAGGATCCGGCGGTCCACCTCGTCGAAGGCCGCCGACGTTTCGTGGGCGGCGGCCCGCTGGTGCCGTGGTTCCTTCGGTGCGACGGCCTGATCTCCCATGACTCCCCCTTCAGTCCCGCGCTTGTCGCCGGGAGAATTATGACCGCACGCCAGGCAGCGGCCGGGTGCGGAAACGGAATGCGGGAGGGCGTCGTGCGCGACGTGTGTGTCATCGGCGGAAACCGCTATTTCGGAAAGCGGCTCATGGCCCGGCTGCTCGCCGCCGGCGACCGGGTCACGGTCGTCAATCGCGGCTCCTCGCCGCCGCCCGCCGGAGCGGTCCACCTGGTCGCCGACCGTGACGACGAGAAGGCGCTGCGCGCGGCACTCGGTTCGCGCACCTTCGACGTCGTCGTCGACCAGGTCTGCTATTCGCCCCGGCAGGCGGCCGTCGCCCGGCGCGTCTTCACCGGCCGCACCCGGCGGTACGTCATGACCTCCACCGTCGAGGTGTACGAGGACGAGGACTCGGCGTCGCCGGTGCGCGAGGAGGCGGTCGACCCGCGGACGGTCGCCGTGGACCTGGGCCTGCCCTGGGAGGACCCCGGGTTCCTCGACGCCCACTACGGCGAGGGCAAGCGGCAGGCGGAGGCGGTGTTCGCGCGGGATCCCGCCTTTCCGTACGTCGCCGTGCGCGTCGCCCATGTGCTGGGCGGGGACGACGACTTCACCGGACGGCTCGACCACTATGTCCGGCGGATCGCGGCGGGCGAGCCGATCGCGGTGCCTGCGGTGAACCGTCCGGCGACCTACATCCACGTCGAGGAGGTCGCCGACTTCCTGGTGTGGGTGACCGGCCAGGACTGCACAGGCCCGGTGAACGCGGCCTCCCACGGGACGCTGACCACCGAGGAGTTGTGCCGGGCGGTGGCCGAGCGCGTCCCCGGCGGACGGACGGTCTTCCGGACCGTGGAGGCCGGTGAGGTCTCGCCGTTCGCGTTCACCCGCTCGTACGGAATGGACAACTCCCGTGCCTCCGGGCTGGGTTTCCGCTTCGGGCAGGCACGGGAGTGGCTGCCGCGCGCGGTCGCGGAGACCCTCGGAGCGGGGACTCGGGGTGGCGTGGCCCTCGGGGCCGGGGTTCCCGGTGCGGTGCCTGTGCCTGTGCCTGGGCAGGTGCCCGTGCCTGGGCAGGTGCCTGTGCCTGGGCAGGTGCCCGTGCCTGGGCAGGTGCCCTTGCCGGTCGCGCCGCTCGGGGAGGTCGACTGACGTGCGGCAGCGCACCCTTGGCGGTCTCCGGGTCGGGGCGGTCGGGCTCGGCGCGATGCCGCTGTCCGTCGAGGGCCGTCCCGACGAGGCCCGCGCCGTGGCCACCGTGCACGCCGCCCTCGACGCGGGTGTCACCCTCCTGGACACCGCCGACTCGTATCACCTGCCCGGGGAGGAACCGGGCCACAACGAACGGCTCGTCGCCCGCGCCCTCGCCACGTACGGCGGCGGCACGGCGGACGTGCTGGTCGCCACGAAGGGCGGCCGGGGCCGGCCGGCCGACGGCAGCTGGACGGTCACCGGCAGGCCGGCCCATCTGAAGGCGGCCGCCGAGGCCTCGCTGAAGCGGCTCGGCGTCGAGGCCATCGGCCTCTACCAGTTGCACAAACCCGACCCCGCGGTGCCCTTCGAGGAGTCCGTCGGCGCCCTGCGCGACCTGCTCGACGAGGGCAGCATCCGCCTGGCCGGCCTCAGCAACACGGATCCGGAACAAATACGCCGGGCCCACGCGATTCTCGGCGACCGCCTCGTCTCGGTCCAGAACCGGTACTCGCCCGCCGTGCGGGACAGCACCGCCGAGCTGCGGCTCTGCGCCGAGCTGGGCCTCGCGTTCCTTCCCTGGAGTCCCCTCGGCGGCATCTCCCGCAGCTCCCTGGACGGGCCGTCGCGGACGGCGTCCGGCGGTTTCGGCGCGTTCCACGAGGTGGCACGCGAGCGCGGGGTCAGCCCTCAGCGGGTCTGCCTCGCCTGGCTGCTGTCCCTGTCGCCCACCGTGATCCCGATACCGGGGGCGAGCCGCCCGGCGTCGGTCCGGGACTCCGCTGGGGCGGCGGACCTGGTCCTTCAGGCGGAGGAACTGGCCCGCCTGAACGCGGCGACGGCAGGGCGGCCCCCGGCCGACCCGGCGCGGGCCTGACCCGGAGGACACGAAAGGCCCGGGGCCCGGGGAGCGCCCCGGCTCCCCGGACCTCCGGGCCCGCCCTCGGTGAGGTCAGCGCGTCCCGCTCGGCCCGCCGGACGGGCCGGCCACGGACGCGGACTCCTCCTCGGGGGACGCGGCTGTGGCCTCGACCGCGACTTCGGCACCGGCGCCGGCGTCGGAGTCGGAGTCGGCGTCGGAGTCGGCGTCGGCGTCGGCGTCGGCGGCCGTGCCCTCCGTGGACCCGCCCTTCGTGGACTTGGCCTTCGTGGACTTGGCCTTCATGGCCCCGATCGCCGGAGTCCCGGCCTTCGTGGTCCCGCTCTCCGGGGTCCCGGTTTCCGGGTCGGTCGTGCGCGCCCTGCGCGGCAGCAGGAACGCCACCAGAACCGTGCCGACGCCGAGGACCACCGCACCGACGAGACTGGTGTGCGCGACCGCGTCCGAGAAGGACGAGCCGACCGCGTCCGCCATGTGGCGTGCGCCCTCGGCGAGCTGGTCGGCCTGGGCCTTCAACTGGGAGGCCTGCTCGGCGTTCTGCGCCTGGGCGGCCTGCTCGCCGGCCTGCCGGGCCTTCTCGCCGATGCCCTGGGCGACCGCGTAGCCCGCGCCCACCGAGTCCTGCGCCGTGGACAGGGCACCCGCGGGAAGTCCGCTGCCCGCGGTCGCGTCGGACAGCTGCGAGGAGTACGAACTCGCCAGTACGGAACCGAGGATGGCGATGCCCAGCGAGCCGCCGAGCTCCAGCGAGGTGTCGTTCACCGCGCCGCCGACGCCCAGTTCGGACTCGGGGAACGCGCCCATGATGGCGTCCGTGCAGGGCGACAGGGCGAGCCCGATGGCGAGGCCCAGGATGACCAGGGGCAGGACGAAGTCGCCGTACGACGACGTGGCGTCGATCCGGGTGAGCAGCGCGAGGGCTGCCGTGCCGGCCACCATGCCCGCGGTGACCGTGATCCTCATGCCGACGCGCGGGGTGAGGTAGCCGGTGAGGGCCGAGCCGACGAAGACGGCCCCGGCGAGCGGCAGCATGCGCACCCCGGTGTCCAGGGCGTCGTAGCCGAGGACGAACTGGAGGTGCTGGGTGAGGAAGTAGAAGGCGCCGAAGACGGCCAGGAAGAAGAGCGCGACGGCGAGGTTGGAACCGGCGAATCCGCGGTGTGCGAAGCGGCGTACGTCGACGACCGGGCGCGGGTGGCGCAGCTCCCACAGGACGAAGGCGAGCAGGCCGAGGCCGGCGACGACCGCGGCGGTGACGGCCTTCACGCCCCAGCCGAAGTGCGGCCCTTCGATGATCATGTAGACGAGGGCGCCGATCCACAGCACGGACAGCAGGCCGCCGACGTAGTCGATGCGGTCGTGGTGGGCGGCCGCGGAGGGCGGCACGAGGACGAGGGCGCCGGCGATGGCCAGGGCGGCGACGGGCACGTTGATCAGGAAGGTGGAGGACCAGCCGTGGTGCTCCAGGAGGGCACCAGCGACCAGCGGCCCGGCCGCGATGGCGAGTCCGGCGGTGGCGGTCCACAGGGTGATCGCCTTGGCTCGCTCGGCACGCGGGAAGGTCGCGGCGAGGAGGGAGAGCGTGGCGGGCATGATCAGCGCGGCGCCCACACCCATCACGGCGCGGGCCGCGATGACGCCCGCGGAGCTGTCGACGAGCGAGCCGGCGACGGCGCCCCCGCCGAAGACGACGAGTCCGAGGACCAGTGCGCCGCGGCGGCTGTACTTGTCGCCGATCGCGCCGAGCAGCAGCATCAGCGCGGCGTACGGGACGGTGTAGCCGTCGATGACCCACTGCAGGTCGGCACTGGACAGGCCGAGGTCCTGGGTCATGTCCGGGGCCGCGACCGTCAGGGCGGTGTTCGCCATCACGATGATCAGCAGGCTCAGGCAGAGCACCAGCAGGGCCCACCATCGCCGGGCGTAGGGCCGGTCCATCCTCTCGACCGGTTCGTTCATGACGAGACGCATGGGTTCGCTTCGCCCTTCCTCTGTCGGCTCGCACGGTGCCGGACGATCGGCCCGCACCGCGGGGTGGTCTGTACGGCGGCCGTCTCACCCGGCCACTTGCACAGCGACGTGCAATTGCACGACACTGTGCAACGTACGTCATTGCACAGAGCTGTGCAAATGGAGGAGGTGGAGGCCTGTGGACGCAGCGCCGGCCGCCAGGGCCTGCCCGGCCGTTCCCGCCTGCCCCGCGAGCCCGCCCAGCGGGCGACGGCGGCAGTGGCCGGACGGGCACAGGGAAAGGACGTGCAGAATGTCAGCCATGACCACGGGTAACGCCAGCCGCGCCGATGCGAACCGCCGCCGGATCCTCGATGTCGCGCTCGCCGAGCTGCTGCGCGACCCCGACGCCTCCATGGACCAGATCGCGCGCGCCGCGGGGGTCGTCCGGCGCACGGTGTACGGGCACTTCCCGAGCCGCGAGGCACTGATCGGCACGCTGTTCGAGGGCGCGGCGCAGGCGGTGGAGGCGGCGCACGCCGCGGGCCGTGAGGGCGTCGAGGATCCCGCGGAGTCGCTGGTCCGCTCGACGCTGGCGGTCTGGGAGATCGCCGACCGCTACCGGCTGCTGGTTGCGCTCGCCCAGCGCAGCGTCACGGTCCAGGGCATACGCGACCGCCTCACGCCCGTCCGGGAGTCCTGCGCACGGCTGCTCCGGCGCGGCCTTGAGGCGGGCGTGTTCACGTCCCCGCTGCCGCCGGACGCGCTGGCCTACGTGCACGAGCAGATGCTCTTCGCCCTGATGGAAGCGGTGAACGACGGCCTGCTGGCAGCGGAGGAGGCGGGCCGCTCCGCCGCGGTCACCATGCTGACCGCGGCGGGCGTACCCGCCTCGCGTGCCACCGCCCTGGTGGCGAGAATCGAGCGCCTGAGCGCCTGAGCGCCTGACGGCGGCGCGGCGGCGACTGACCGACGTCGGCGCACCGAGCGGCCGGGCCTACGGGGGGCGACCCGGCCGCTCGGCGTTCTGCCGGGCCCCTGTGTATGTCCGGCGCCTCACGGCGCCCCGGGGCCCGGCTCCGCCGGGCCCCATCAGGGCGGGGCCCGGCGAAGCGCTATGCCTTGACCAGCTGCTTCTCGCCGCCCTGCTCCGGGAGGCCGGCCGCCGGTGTGTCCTCGTCGTGGTCCAGCAGCGTCTCCTCGTCGAAGGGCAGCTGTCCCGCGAGCACCTGGTCGACCCGGCCCCGGTCGATCTCCTTGGTCCAGGTGCCGATCAGCACGGTGGCGACCGCGTTGCCCGCGAAGTTCGTGAGGGCGCGGGCCTCGCTCATGAAGCGGTCGATGCCGACGATCAGGCCGACGCCGTCGACCAGTGCGGGCTTGTGCGACTGGAGACCGCCGGCCAGCGTGGCGAGGCCGGCCCCGCTGACGCCCGCCGCGCCCTTCGAGGCGACCAGCAGGAAGAGCAGGAGCGGGATCTGCTCCCCGACCGACATCGGCTTGCCGAGCGCGTCGGCGATGTAGAGCGACGCCATCGTCATGTAGATCATGGTGCCGTCGAGGTTGAAGGAGTAGCCGGTCGGGACGGTGATGCCGACCACCGGCTTGCTCACGCCCAGGTGTTCCATCTTCGCGATGAGCCGCGGCAGCGCGGACTCGGAGGAGGAGGTGGAGAGGATCAGCAGGAACTCCCGGCCGAGGTACTTGAAGAGCGTCAGGATGTTGAGGCCCGCGACGATCCGCAGCAGCGCGCCGAGCACGACGAAGACGAAGAGGAAGCAGGTGACGTAGAAGCCCAGCATCAGCACCGCGAGGCTCTTGAGGGCGTCCAGTCCGGCGGAACCGGTGACCGCGGCGATCGCGCCGAAGGCACCGAGGGGCGCGGCCCACATCACCATGGCGAGGATGCGGAAGACGAGCCGCTGGATGTGCTCGATGCCGCGGAGCACCGGCCGGCCGGCCGGGCCCATGGCCTGCAGCGCGAACCCGGCGAGCAGGGCGACGAGGAGGGTCTGCAGGACCTGGCCCTCGGTGAACGCGGAGACCATCGTGGTCGGGATGATGGAGAGGACGAACTCGACCGGCGGCAGCGCTTCCGCGGACACCTGTCCCTGGCCGGCCTCCTTCACCGACTGGGTCACCGCGAGACCCGTGCCCGGCTCCAGGATGTTGCCGACCACCAGGCCGATGGCGAGGGCGACCAGCGACATGACCAGGAAGTAGCCGAGCGCGATACCGCCGACGGCGCCGACCTTGGCGGCCTTGCGCACCGAGCCGATGCCCAGCACGATCGTGCAGAAGATGATCGGCGAGATCATCATCTTGATCAGGTTCACGAAGCCGGTGCCGATGGGCTTCAGCTCGACCGCGAAGTCGGGGGCGAGCAGGCCCACGGCGATGCCGAGGATCACCGCCGCGATCACGGCGATGTACAGGTAGTGCGTGCGGTCCCGCTTGGCGGCGGGTGCGGCAGGTGCCGGTGCGGGTGTGCTGGTCACGGCTGCCCTCCTTGACGACGTCGTCGGCATCATCCGGCGTGCGGCTCACGTCCGGGCGGAACCGGGAGCGGGGGCTCCCGGACGGTGCCGGGAGCGGGGGCTCCCGGACGAGTGCCAGGAGCGGGGACTCCCGAGCGGTTGCCGGAAGCGGGGACTCCCGGACGAGTGCCAGGAGCGGGGACTCCCGGACGGTTGCCGGAAGCGGAGACTCCCGGACGGTTGCCGGAAGCGGGGGCTTCCGGACAGGCGCCGGGAACGCCGTCCCGGGCGGGCCGGGAAACCGCCCCGGCGCCGCCGGGGAACTGGCTCCCCGGATGCGGTGACTATCTCCCGGCCTGTGAGGGCGGTCACCCTTCCGTTCATTTAGTTCACGCTTACCGGGCGAGGCAGACTGACGGCATGCGCCTCCCCCGCGTCCCGACCCCCCGCAGCCTGGCCGGCCAGCTCTTCGCCATGCAGGCCGTGCTGATCGCGGTCCTGGTCGCCGGATACGCGCTCTTCACGTACATCAGCGACCGCAGCCAGGCCGAGGAGGCCGCGGGCCGCCACGCCATGGCGGTCGCCCGCTCGGTCGCGGACGCCCCGTCGGTCCGCTCGGCCATCCGCAGCCCGGACCCGACCCGGACCCTCCAGCCGTACGCGACCCGGGTGCAGCGGCACACCGGCGTGGACTTCGTGACGATCATGGATCCGCGGGGCATCCGCTGGACCCACCCGGACCGGAGGCTGATAGGCAAGCACTTCCTCGGCCACACGGCCCGCGCCCTGGGGGGCGAGTCGTTCACGGAGACGTACACCGGCACCCTCGGCCCGTCCGTCCGCGCGGTCACGCCGGTCACCGACGGGGGCCGCGTCGTCGGCCTGGTCAGCGCCGGCATCAAGGTCGAGGCCATCACGGCCCGGGTCCAGGACCAGGTCACGGCGCTGCTCGGGACCGCGGCCGGGGCACTCGCCCTCGGCGCCGTCGGCACGTACGTGATCAACGCCCGGCTGCGCCGCCACACCCACGGCATGAACGCCGCCGAGCTCAGCCGCATGCACGACTACCACCAGGCCGCCCTGCACGCCGTACGCGAGGGTCTGCTGATGCTGGACGGGCAGTACCGGGTGGCGCTGATCAACGACGGGGGCCGGGAACTGCTGGGGGTCACCGGCGAGGTCGTCGGCCAGTCGGTCGCCCGCCTCGGCCTGCCGGCGCCGCTGACCGGCGCCCTGCTGTCCTCCGAGCCCCGGATGGACGAGGTGCACCTGACAGCCACCCGGGTGCTGGTGCTGAACACCTCGCCGGTGTCGGGCGGCGAGCGCCGGGGCACCGTGGTGACCCTGCGCGACGTCACGGAACTGCAGTCCCTGATGGGCGAGCTGGACTCCGAGCGCGGGTTCACCCAGGCGCTGCGCTCCCAGGCGCACGAGGCGGCGAACCGGCTGCACACGGTGGTGTCCCTGATCGAGCTGGGACGTGCCGGGGAGGCCGTCGGCTTCGCCACGGCGGAGCTGGAACTGGCGCAGGCGTTGACGGACCGGGTGGTGGCCGCGGTCAGCGAGCCGGTGCTGGCGGCGCTGCTCCTGGGCAAGGCGGCGCAGGCCAACGAGCGGGGCGTCGAGCTGGTGGTGTCCGAGGAGAGTGGCCTCGACGACGGACTCCTGCCGCCCTCGCTCCCGGCCCGGGACCTGGTGACGATCCTGGGGAACCTGATCGACAACGCGGTGGACGCGGCCCAGGGGACGGTGGGCGCCCGGGTGACGGTGACGGCCCGCACGGACGAGGACGGCCTGGTCCTGCGGGTCGCGGACACCGGGGAGGGAGTGGCTCCCGCGCACGCGGAGGCCGTCTTCCAGCGGGGCTGGTCGACGAAACCGGCGGGGCCCGGCGGGCGGGGGCTGGGGCTGGCCCTCGTACGCCAGGCGGTGAGCCGTCACGGGGGTGCGCTCGGCGTGACGGAGGCGGCCGGGGGCGGGGCGGAGTTCGAGGTGCGGATGCCGTTGCCTACGGTGGGCTCCACCGCGAACCCCTCGATCCCCGCGAACCCTTCCACGCCGGACCCCACGAACCCGACCGGGAACGGGCCCGCCGGCCCACCCACGCCGGACCTCGCGGCCCCACCCACGCCGGCCCCCGCGCCCCCGCCCGCCCCGGACCCCGCCGGCCCACCCACGGAGGGGTCCGCCACCCCCGTCCGCCCCGGTGTCCGCGTGCCCGGGGCCGCCGGCACCGCCCTGCCTGGAGGCGACGCATGACCGAGCCGATCCGTGTACTCGTCGTGGAGGACGATCCGGTCGCCGCCGACGCGCACGTCATGTACGTCGGCCGCGTGCCCGGCTTCACGGCGGTCGGCAAGGCCCACACCGGCGCGGAGGCACGGCGCGCGCTGGACCGTACGCCGGTGGACCTGCTGTTGCTCGACCTGCACCTGCCGGACGGGCACGGGCTGCAGCTCGCCCGCTCGCTCAGGGCCGCCGGCTATCACGCGGACGTGATAGCCGTGACGTCCGCGCGGGATCTGGCCGTGGTGCGGGAGGGGGTCTCCCTCGGGGTGGTCCAGTACGTGCTGAAGCCGTTCACCTTCGGGACCCTGCGGGACCGGCTCGTGCGGTACGCGGAGTTCCGCGCGGCGGCGGGCGAGGCCAGCGGGCAGGACGAGGTGGACCGGGCGCTGGCGGCCCTGCGCGCTCCGGGTCCCGCGGCGCTGCCGAAGGGACTCAGCGCCCCCACGCTGGAGCGGGTGACGCGCACGCTGCGGGATTCCGGCGAGGGCCTGACCGCGGCGGGCGCCGCCGAGGCCGTGGGCATCTCCCGGATCACGGCACGCCGTTACCTGGAGCACCTGGTCGACGCGGGCTGGGCGGTGCGCAGTCCGCTGTACGGACAGGTCGGACGGCCGGAGCTGGTGTACCGGTGGGTGGAGGACCGGCCGAAGCAGCGACGCACGGACGCGTGACGACCACGCCCGCCCCATGCACGGACGCGATGAGCCGCCCGCCTCCCATCGCGCGGGCCCGGTGGTCCCCCTCCCCGCGCCGTCGCCAACCATCCGGCTGTGCAAGGTCATTGACCTGACTAGACCATTCCTCTTACGTTCACGGGGCAGACAGACTCGGCCGACGAAGGCCCGTAGGAGGTCGTGCCCGTGCGCCCCACCGCCGCCCGCCCCCGTAGCACCGCCCCGCCGCTCCTCGCCGCTCTGCTCACGCTCCCCGCCGCCCTGGCCCTGACCGCCTGCGGCGGCGGGTCCGGCAGCGACCCGGACACGGTGAAGGTGTCCTTCAAGCAGTCCACGGACAACTCGGTCAAGGTGATGGACACCTACCTGGCGGACATCAAGAGGCAGTTCGAGAAGGCGAACCCGGGCAAGAAGGTCGAGCTCGTCCCGATCAAGGCCCCGGACTCCGAGTACTACACGAAGCTCCAGCAGATGCTGCGGTCGCCGAAGACCGCTCCCGACCTGGTCTACGAGGACACCTTCCTCATCAACTCCGACATCACCAGCGGGTACTTGAAGCCGCTCGACGGCTACCTCGCCAAGTGGGACGACTGGGACCGCTTCGTCGGCACGGCCAAGGCGGCGGCGAAGGCGCAGGACGGAAAGACGTACGGCGTCCCGGACGGCACGGACACCCGCGGGCTCTGGTTCGACAAGGGGATCTTCGCGAAGGCGGGACTGCCCGCCCACTGGCGGCCGAAGACGTGGGACGACGTCCTCACCGCCGCGCGCACGATCAAGAGGAAGGTTCCCGGCGTCACCCCGCTCAACATCTACACGGGCAAGCCCGCGGGCGAGGCCGCCACCATGCAGGGCTTCGAGATGCTGCTGTACGGGACGGGCGACGGGACGTCGGACCCCCTGTACGACGAGGCGTCCAAGAAGTGGATCACCGGGAGCCGGGGGTTCAGGGACGCACTCAGCTTCGTGGAGACGGTCTACCGGGAGAAGCTCGGCCCGGAGGTCTCCGACGCCCTCGACCCGAACTTCGGCACCAGGGTCCGCGGCGAACTCCTCCCGGAGGGGAAGCTGGGCATCGACCTGGACGGCAGCTGGCTGCCGCAGGACTGGGGCAGGGGCGCCGGACACGAGTGGCCCGAGTGGTCGCGCGAGCTGGGTCTCGCCCCGATGCCGACGCAGGCCGGCCAGGCTCCCGGCAAGGTGAGCATGTCCGGCGGCTGGACGTGGTCGATCCCGGCGAAGTCGGCCAACCCCGACCTGGCGTTCGAGTTCATCGAGACGATGCAGACCAAGGCGAACGCCCAGAAGTGGTACATCGCCAACTCCGGCATCGCGGTGCGCGAGGACGTCGCCTCCGACCCCGCGTACGTGAAGGCGCAGCCCGGCATCGAGTTCTTCACGGACCTGGTCGCGAGCACGCACTACCGGCCCGCGTACCCGGCGTACCCGAAGGTCTCCACCGCGATCCAGGAGGCCATGGAGGGAGTGACGACGGGCGACAGGTCGGTCGAGGAGGCGGCGAGCGGCTACGACGAGGAACTGAAGTCCGCCACCGACGGACAAGTGACGTCGAAGTGAGCGCCGGCACCCGGGCGGACCGGCACCCGGGTCCGGGCGGGCAAGGCGCCCCGGTCCCGCCGGCCGGCCCGGGGACCGCGCCCCCGCGGCGGGGCGGTCCGGACCGCTCCCTGGTGCGGGTGCTCCCCCTCGCCCCCGCCGTCGTCCTCCTGCTCCTGTTCCTCGCCGGACCGATCGGCTACTGCGGCTACATCGCCTTCACCGATCTCCAGCTCACCGGCCAGGCCCACTCGTCCTTCACCGGCCTCGACAACTTCCGTACGGCCTTCCGGGACGAGGCGTTCCTGAACGCGGTCCGGCTCACCCTCGTCTTCACGGTGCTCTCCTCGCTCGTCGGCCAGAACACCCTGGGCCTGGCCCTCGCCGCGCTGATGCGGCGCGCGTCGAAGCCGGTGCGCACGCTGGTCGGCGGCATCGTCATCACGGCGTGGGTGCTGCCGGAGGTGGTGGCGGGTTTCCTGCTCTACGCCTTCTTCCGCCGCGAGGGCACGCTGAACGCGCTCCTGGACCGGCTCGGCCTGCCGTCCCAGAACTGGCTGTTCACGCTGCCGATCCTCGCGGTGTCCTTCGCGAACGTGTGGCG
Organism: Streptomyces sp. GLSS-08; assembly: GCF_056387915.1. Lineage (NCBI taxonomy): Bacteria > Bacillati > Actinomycetota > Actinomycetes > Kitasatosporales > Streptomycetaceae > Streptomyces > Streptomyces sp. GLSS-08. Next base: position 99,901 of record NZ_JBWJAQ010000020.1, on the reverse strand, counting down.
GGGCACGGCGTTCTCGATGCTGGTGTACTCGGCGGCGCTGAACGAGATCCCGAAGGAGATCACGGAGGCCGCGGAGGTGGACGGCGCGGGCGGCTGGCGCCGCATGTGGCACATCACGCTCCCGCTGATCCGCCGCTCCATCGGCACGAACCTGATGCTGAACACGCTGCAGACGCTGTCGGTGTTCGGGCTGATCTGGGTCATGACGCGGGGCGGCCCCGGCGGCAGGAGCCAGACGCTCCCCCTGTTCATGTACGAACAGGCCTTCCAGAAAAGCATGATCGGTTACGGGACGGCGGTGGCCCTGCTGCTCCTGGTGGTCGGCTCCCTGTTCTCCCTCGTGTACCTGCGCCTGCTGCGGACGGAGGTCTGAGATGGCGGCACCGGCCCGGGTCGCCAAGCGCGGCGCCAGGTCCCGTCGCGCGGGCCGGCGGCTGGCGGCGGACGCCGGCCTGCTCGCCGTGGCGGCCGCGTTCGGGCTGCCGCTGGCCTGGGTGGTCCTGTCCTCGCTGGACGCGCACGCGGACCTGCGGGTGAAGGCACCGGACGGGGTCACCCTCGCCAACTTCGACGCGGTCCTGACGCGGGACATCGTCTTCACCCCCCTGCTCAACAGTCTGATCCTGTGCGGCGGCGGCACGCTGCTGACGGTGGTGTGCGCGGCGCTGGCCGCCTATCCGCTGTCGCGGTTCCGCTCCCGCCTCAACCGCCCGTTCCTGCTGACCATCCTGTTCGCGACGAGCCTGCCGATCACGGCGATCATGGTCCCGGTCTACGCGCTGTTCGTCCGGGTGAACCTCATCGACACGGCGCAGGGCACGATCTTCTTCTTCGCCGCCTCCCAACTCCCCTTCGCCATCTGGCTGATGAAGAACTTCATGGACGGCGTGCCGAAGGAGCTGGAGGAGGCGGCCTGGACGGACGGGGCGTCCTCGTTCCAGTCGCTGCTCAGGATCGTGCTCCCGCTGATGGGGCCGGGCGTCGCGGTGGTGACGGTCTTCTCGTTCGTGATGATGTGGGGGAACTTCTTCGTCCCCTTCATGCTGCTGCTCACCCCGGACCAGATGCCCGCCTCCGTGAGCATCAACGAGTTCTTCGGGAACCGCGGAATGGTGGTGTACGGGCAGCTGGCGGCGTTCTCCGTGATCTACTCGACGCCCGTGCTCCTGCTGTACGTGCTGGTCGCGCGACGACTGGGCGGCGGGTTCGCGCTGGGCGGAGCCGTGAAGGGGTGAGCCTCTCCCGCCCCGGGCCACCGTGCGCGGCCACCCGTCCCCCGCTCCCACGAGCACCCGGAGCACTCGGAGCACCCGACGATCTCCGGCAACGGCACACCGGCGGCTGAAACCGTATGTTCCTACAATGCGTGTTTGTGGCCGAACAGCCCGTAGTCATCACAGCCACGCGCCCATAGCTTGTGCCCGTGCACCAACCGCCGGCCCCCCAGCCCACCCCGCCCTTCAACGCCCTCGCCGCCCGCCGACTGCGCGCCGGGCTCGGCAAGGGACCCGAACACGTCGCGTACGGACTGCGCGCCTCGTACGGGCTGCCCTATGTCACGCCCGATCTCGTCGTCGCCTGGGAGCGGGGCATCGCCGCACCGAGCAGTCCCGAACTCACCGCCCTCGCCGCCGTGCTGTGGTGTTCACCGGGTGAACTCATCGGCAGACCGCGGACCTTGCGCGAGCACCGCATCGCGCGCGGCCTCGCCCCGGAGGACGTCGCCCGCACCGTAGGCCTGGAACTCCTCGCGTACCAGCGGATGGAGGAGACCGACGAGTGGCGGGGCAGCGAGCGGCAGTCGACCGCGCTCGCCGAGCTGCTCGACCTCTCGCTGCCCGACTTCGTCACGGTGACCGGGCGAGACGGGAAGCTCGGGGAGCTGCTGCGCAGCGCGGTGACGACGCGCTGGCAGGCGTACGTGCGCCCGGTGGGCAAGACGGTGCCCCTGGACCGGCGGCTGCTGGAGGACGCGCTCCAGGAGCTGCACACGGAGTACCAGGGGCAGATGGCGGCCACCCTGAGCTGGGCCGGCGGCTCGGCGGCGGGCGACTCCAGCGACGCCGGCCAGGACTTCATGGACCGGATCGTCGACCACTTCTGGTCGACGATCCAGCGCAGCACGTACTGAGGGCGGGAAACACGCGACCGTGCTTCCCGGGCCTTCGCGAAGGCCTAGAAGACCGACTCCGCCTCGTCGATCCGGTCCTTGGGGACGGTCTTCAGCTCGACGACCGCCTCCGCGAGCGGCACCATCTCGACCTCCGTGCCGCGCAGCGCGGTCATGCGACCGAAGTCACCGCGGTGCGCGGCCTCGACCGCGTGCCAGCCGAAGCGGGTGGCCAGCACCCGGTCGTACGCGGTCGGCGTGCCGCCGCGCTGGATGTGGCCGAGGATGACCGGCTTGGCCTCCTTGCCGAGACGGCGCTCCAGCTCGTACGCGAGAGCCGTGCCGATGCCCTGGAAGCGCTCGTGGCCGAACTGGTCGATCGCGCCGTGCCCGTAGTCCATGGTGCCCTCGGCGGGGTGGGCGCCCTCGGCGACGCATATGACGGCGAACTTCTTGCCGCGCGCGAAGCGCTCCTCGACCATCGCGACGAGGTCGGAGGGGTCGAAGGGCCGCTCGGGAAGGCAGATGCCGTGGGCGCCGGCGGCCATGCCGGACTCGAGGGCGATCCAGCCGGCGTGCCGGCCCATGACCTCGACGACCATGACGCGCTGGTGCGACTCGGCGGTGGTCTTGAGGCGGTCCATCGCCTCGGTGGCGACGCCGACCGCCGTGTCGAAGCCGAAGGTGCGGTCCGTCGCCGAGATGTCGTTGTCGATCGTCTTCGGTACGCCGACGACCGGCAGGCCCGCGTCCGACAGCATCCGGGCGGCGGTCAGGGTGCCCTCGCCGCCGATCGGGATGAGCACGTCGATGCCGAACTCGCGGGCCATGTCCTGCGCGTTCTCGCAGGCCTCGCGGAGCCGGTCGCGCTGGAGCCGGGACGAGCCGAGAATGGTGCCGCCGCGGGCGAGGATGCCGCTGACCGCGTTGAGGTCGAGGGTGCGGTAGTGGCCGTCGAGCAGGCCGGCGTAGCCGTCCTCGAAGCCGATGACCTCGTCCCCGAAATTGGTGACCGCTCGGTGCACGACCGACCGGATCACTGCGTTCAGCCCCGGGCAGTCGCCGCCTGCGGTGAGAACTCCGATGCGCATCGTGCTGTGTCTCCTGCTCGCTGTTGGTACGTGTGAGCCAGACCGATTGTTTCACGCTCCCCGGGCGGCCGCCGCTCCCGTCCGCCGGGCACGCACCGCCCCCGCGCCCCGTCGCGCGGCCCCGGCGGAGCCCTTGTCCCGCCTCACCAGGACGTTCGGCCTGGCGGGCGCCTTAGCCAGCCGCGGAGGTATTGTCAAGAGGGTTCTGCTCACCATAGCGGGTATTTTTCCCGAGCCACGAGAAGCACCGAAGCCGGCCCAGTGATGAAACGGAGAGCACGCGTGACGCGCAGCGTGTACGTGACCGGGATCGACCGCGGCGACGGCCGCCAGGTCGTCGAGCTGGGAGTCATGGAACTCCTGACCCGCCAGGTGGACCGGGTGGGGGTGTTCCGTCCGCTCGTCCACGACGGTCCGGACCGGCTCTTCGAGCTGCTGCGCGCCCGCTACCGGCTCACGCAGGACCCGGCGACGGTGTACGGCATGGACTACTACGAGGCGTCCGCGCTCCAGGCCGAGCAGGGCACCGACGAACTGGTGTCGACCCTGGTGGACCGCTTCCACCTGGTCGCGCGCGCCTACGACGTGGTCCTCGTCCTCGGCACCGACTTCGCGGACACCCAGTTCCCCGACGAGCTGGCGGTCAACGCCCGGCTGGCCAACGAGTTCGGCGCCTCCGTGATACCGGTCGTGGGCGGCCGCGGGCAGCCGGCCGAGTCGGTGCTCGCCGAGACCCGCAACGCCTACCGGGCCTACGACGGGCTCGGCTGCGACGTCCTCGCGATGGTCACCAACCGGGTCGCCCCGGCCGACCGCGCGAAGATCCACGAGCGTCTCGCCGACCGGCTGCCCGTGCCCTGTTACGTGCTCCCGGACGAGCCCGCGCTGTCCGCCCCCACGGTCGCCCAGATCACCCACGCCCTCGGCGGCAAGGTGCTGCTCGGCGACGAGTCGGGGCTGGCGCGCGACGCGCTCGACTTCGTCTTCGGCGGCGCGATGCTGCCGAACTTCCTGAACGCGCTGACGCCCGGCTGCCTGGTGGTGACCCCCGGCGACCGCGCCGACCTGGTGGTGGGCTCGCTCGCCGCACACAGCGCCGGCACGCCCCCGATCGCGGGTGTCCTGCTCACCCTGAACGAGCGGCCGAGCGACGAGATCCTGACGCTGGCCGCGCGCCTCGCCCCCGGCACCCCGGTGGTCTCCGTGCCCGGCAACAGCTTCCCCACCGCCACCGAACTCTTCGGCCTGGAGGGCAAGCTGAACGCCGCCACCCCGCGCAAGGCGGAGACGGCGCTCGGTCTCTTCGAGCGGCACGTGGACACGAGCGAGCTGCTGAAGCGGGTGTCGGCGCCGAGCAGCACCCGCCTCACCCCGATGATGTTCGAGCACAAGCTCCTGGAGCAGGCCCGCTCCGACCTGCGCCGCGTCGTACTGCCCGAGGGCACCGAGGCCCGCGTCCTGCACGCCGCCGAGGTGCTGCTGCGCCGGGGCGTGTGCGACCTGACGCTGCTCGGCCCGGTCGACCAGATCCGCAAGAAGGCCGCCGACCTCGGTATCGACCTCGGCGGCGTGCAGCTCATCGACCCGCAGACCTCCGAGCTGCGGGACCGTTTCGCCGAGAAGTACGCCGGCCTGCGCGCCCACAAGGGCGTGACCGTGGAGCTGGCGTACGACGTCGTCGCGGACGTCAACTACTTCGGCACGCTGATGGTCGAGGAGGGGCTGGCCGACGGCATGGTGTCGGGGTCCGTGCACTCCACGGCGGCCACCATCCGCCCGGCCTTCGAGATCATCAAGACCAAGCCGGACGCGAAGATCGTCTCCTCCGTCTTCTTCATGTGCCTCGCCGACAAGGTCCTGGTCTACGGCGACTGCGCGGTGAACCCCGACCCGAACGCGCAGCAGCTCGCCGACATCGCCGTCCAGTCGGCCGCGACCGCCCGGCAGTTCGGCGTCGAGCCGCGGATCGCGATGCTGTCGTACTCGACCGGCACCTCCGGCTCGGGCGCGGACGTCGACAAGGTGCGCGAGGCGACCGAACTGGTCCGCACGCGCCGCCCCGACCTGAGCGTGGAGGGCCCGATCCAGTACGACGCGGCCGTGGAGCCGTCCGTCGCGGCCACCAAGCTGCCGGAGTCGGAGGTCGCGGGGCAGGCGTCCGTGCTGATCTTCCCGGACCTCAACACCGGCAACAACACCTACAAGGCCGTGCAGCGTTCGGCCGGCGCGATCGCCGTCGGCCCGGTGCTGCAGGGCCTGCGCAAGCCGGTCAACGACCTGTCCCGCGGCGCCCTCGTCCAGGACATCGTGAACACCGTCGCCATCACCGCGATCCAGTCCCAGACCCCGAGCGAGAAGGCCACCGCCCAGTGAGCTCCACCCGCGTCCTCGTCCTCAACTCCGGTTCCTCGTCGCTGAAGTACCAGCTGCTCGACATGCGCGACAGGACCCGGCTCGCCATGGGCCTGGTCGAGCGCATCGGCGAGCGCACCGGCCGGCTGAAGCACACCCCGCTCACCGGCGACGGCACCTCCCGGGAGACGACCGGTCCGATGGCCGACCACGAGGCCGCCCTGAAGGCCGTCGCGCAGGAGCTGGCGAGCGACGGACTCGGCCTGGACTCCCCCGAGCTGGCGGCGATCGGCCACCGCGTGGTGCACGGCGGCAAGCTCTTCACCCGCCCCACCCTGATCGACGACTCCGTGCTCGCGGAGATCCAGCGGCTGATCCCGGTCGCCCCGCTGCACAACCCGGCCAACCTGACCGGCATCCTCACCGCCCGGGCGCTGCGCCCGGACCTGCCCCAGGTCGCCGTCTTCGACACCGCGTTCCACACGACGATGCCGGAGGAGGCGGCGCGCTACGCGATCGACGTGCGGACCGCCGACGAGCACCGCATCCGCCGGTACGGCTTCCACGGCACCTCGCACGCCTTCGTGTCGCGCGCCACGGCGCGGCTCCTCGGCAAGGACCCGTCCGAGGTGAACGTCATCGTGCTGCACCTGGGCAACGGGGCGTCCGCGTCCGCGGTGCGGCAGGGCCGGTGCGTGGACACCTCCATGGGGCTGACGCCCTTGGAGGGCCTCGTCATGGGTACGCGCTCCGGTGACGTGGATCCGGCCGTCATCTTCCATTTGATGCGTGTTGGCGGGATGTCCACGGACGAGATCGACACTCTCCTCAACAAGAAGAGCGGTCTGGTCGGCCTGTGCGGCGACAACGACATGCGGGAGATCCGCCGCCGGGTCGACGAGGGCGACGAGCAGGCGCGGCTCGCCTTCGACATCTACATCCACCGCCTGAAGAAGTACATCGGCGCCTACTACGCGGTGCTCGGCCGGGTGGACGCGGTCGCCTTCACGGCCGGCGTCGGCGAGAACGCGGCGCCGGTGCGCGAGGCCGCGGTCGCGGGCCTGGAGGGGCTGGGCCTGGCAGTCGACGGCGAGCTGAACGCCGTACGGTCCGACGAGCCGCGGCTCATCTCCCCAGGGCACGCGCGGGTCGCGGTGGCCGTCGTACCGACCGACGAGGAACTGGAGATCGCCACGCAGACGTACGCACTCGTGGACGGGTCCGCCGACCGGTCCGACGGCCTCACCTGAGCGGCTTCCCGCCCCTTTGTATCTTCCGCCAGACGGAATATTCCGTAGCGAAACAAACCGATAGGATCGCCCTATGCGCCGTTCGAAAATCGTCTGTACCCTCGGCCCCGCGGTCGACTCCCACGAGCAGCTCGTCGCGCTGATCAAGGCCGGCATGAACGTTGCCCGTTTCAACTTCAGCCACGGCTCGCACTCCGAGCACGAGGGCCGCTACGAGCGGGTCCGGGCCGCCGCCGCCGAGACGGGCCGCGCCATCGGCGTGCTCGCCGACCTCCAGGGCCCGAAGATCCGTCTGGAGACCTTCGCCGAGGGCCCCGTCGAGCTGGTGCGCGGTGACGAGTTCACCATCACCACCGAGGACGTCCCCGGTGACAAGACGATCTGCGGCACGACCTACAAGGGTCTGCCCGGTGACGTCTCCAAGGGCGACCAGATCCTGATCAACGACGGCAACGTCGAGCTGCGGGTGGTCGAGGTCGACGGCGCCCGGGTCAAGACGGTCGTCATCGAGGGCGGTGTCATCTCCGACCACAAGGGCATCAACCTGCCCGGCACGGCGGTGAACGTGCCCGCGCTGTCCGAGAAGGACATCGACGACCTGCGCTTCGCCCTGAGGATGGGCTGCGACCTGGTCGCGCTCTCCTTCGTGCGGGACGCCCACGACGTGAACGACGTCCACAAGATCATGGACGAGGAGGGCCGCCGGGTCCCCGTCATCGCCAAGGTGGAGAAGCCGCAGGCGGTGGAGAACATGGAGGCCGTCGTGGCCGCCTTCGACGGTGTCATGGTCGCCCGCGGCGACCTGGCCGTCGAGTACCCGCTGGAGAAGGTCCCGATGGTGCAGAAGCGCCTGGTGGAGCTGTGCCGGCGCAACGCCAAGCCGGTGATCGTCGCGACCCAGATGATGGAGTCGATGATCACCAACTCCCGTCCGACGCGCGCCGAGGCCTCCGACGTCGCCAACGCGATCCTGGACGGCGCGGACGCGGTCATGCTGTCGGCCGAGTCCAGCGTCGGCGCGTATCCCCTCGAGACCGTGAAGACGATGTCGAAGATCGTCATCGCGGCCGAGCAGGAGCTGCTCTCCAAGGGCCTCCAGCCGCTCGTCCCCGGCAAGAAGCCGCGCACGCAGGGCGGTTCGGTGGCGCGCGCCGCCGCCGAGATCGCCGACTTCCTCGGCGGCAAGGGCCTGGTGGCCTTCACCGAGTCCGGCGACACGGCCCGCCGGCTGTCCCGCTACCGCGCCGCGCAGCCCATCCTGGCGTTCACCACGGAAGAGGGCACCCGCAACCAGCTGACGCTGAGCTGGGGCGTCGAGTCCCACGTCGTGCCGTTCGTGAACAGCACCGACGAGATGGTCGACCTCGTCGACTCCGAGCTGCGCAAGCTCAACGTCTTCGACGAGGGTGACGTCGTCGTGATGACCGCGGGTTCGCCCCCCGGTGTCCCCGGCACCACCAACATGGTCCGGGTGCACCACCTGGGCGGCACCGGCCGCGACTGATCCGGTCCCCGTACGCCGCCGAGGGCGCCGTCCCGTGACGGGGGGGCGCCCTCGGCGTCTGTGCGAGCTGCGGGACGGGCGCGGGGACCCGTGCGCACGGCGAAGACCGCGACCCGGCCCTCGCGTTGGCGAGGAACCGGGTCGCGGCCTGTGTGCGGCTCCCGAGCGGGTCCTTGGGCCGGCCTTCCGGCCGGCGGGTGCGGTGGTCAGCCGGTGGTGTACTGGTGCAGCCCGGGCACGGTCAGGTCCCCGCCGAACTGACCGGCCTGCACGACCTTCACCTTGGTGAAGTAGATCAGCGGGATGTTCAGCGGCGGCGGGTTGTCCGGGTCGAAGGTGACCGGGATCAGACCGAGCAGGTTGCCGGAGATGCTCTCCGTGTACATGACGGTCTTGCCGTTGCGGATGGTGGACGTCGAGCCCTTGGCCGCCTGGACGTGGTACGTCCTGCCGGTCTGCTTGTCGTCGACCGTCTGGTGCAGGTCGCCGATGTCGGTGCCGTCGGAGATCACGTACTTGAGGACCTTCTTGACGGTGCCGTTGGCGGTGCGCACCTTCACGATGCCCTGGTAGTCGGCGCCCTTGAGCAGCAGCGAGCTGGCGTTCAGGTACCACGGGTCGTCCGGCAGGGACACGGTCTTCTCGACCCCGCCCTCCTCGTCGGTGGCCGTCGGGCAGCCCTCGGCGTCCGCGCTCTCGCTCGCGGAGGGGCTCGGGGAGGCGCTCGGGGAGGCGGTGGCCTCGTCGGTGGCCTCCGCCGCCTTCTCCGTGGTGTCCTCGGCCGTCTTCGTCGCCGTGTCGGTGGTGTCCTTCACGGTGTCCTCGGCCGTCCCGGTGGCCTTGTCGGTCGTGTCCTCGGCGGGGTCGGACGCCTCCTTGCCGGGGGCGGCCGTGGCGGAGGCGGACGGCGTGGGGGTGGCGCTCGGCTTCTCGTCGGGCGTGAGGACGTCCTTGATGGCGTCGCCGATGCCCAGCGGGTCCAGCGGGTTCTTGCTGCTGCTCTCGGAGGGTGCCGCAGTCGCCTTCGGCGTGTCGTCGCCGCTCCGGGACGTCTTGCTCGGGGACGGCGTCGGCGTGGAGTCGGCCTTGTCGTCGGAACCTGAATCCGGCGAAGAGGTCTTGTCCGGGGTCGCCGTGGCCGAGGGAGCGGGCTCCGTCGCGTCGGCGCTCTCCGAGGCGGAGGCGGAAGCGGAGGCGGAAGCGGACGGCGACGGGGTGGCCGACGGCTTCTCGGACCCGTCCAGCGCCTCGACGCACTTCTGGTACTCGTCCGCCGTCAGGCTCTTGGACGACGGGTGGTCCTCGGCCTGCGCGAGCGTCGGCGTCAGTCCCATTCCCATCAGGACGGCCGTCGGCATGGCCGCCAGGGCTATCGCCTTGCCGGCCGGCACGTGGAACCTGGTGAACAGCGGCTTCCTGGGCGCCGCGTGGCGCGGCCCGGTTCTCACAGAGGACTCGTCCACGGCCGTCCCGTGGGTCAGCTCGTCAGCCGGCACTGTGCCTCCCGTTCGCCCCGTTGACCGGGTTCGTTCCTGACAGATCGTTCGGCTGGTTCGGCTGGACGGGCTTGCTCAGTCCGGGCACGGGCCCGGTGGCCACGCTGTCGGGGGCCTCGCTCGTGCGGGCCGCTTCGGCCGGCTCCCCGACCCTCGCTCCGGGCGCCCAGGAGACCGCCATCGCCCCGCCGATCAGGGCGAGCAGGAACCCGATCAGGAAGCCGCCGAGGTTCGACACCGGGATGGACACCAGAGCCAGGAGGATCGCCGCGACACCCGCGAAGGTGCGCACGTGCTTCTGGAACCAGAGGGTGAGCCCCAGCACCACGAGCAGCACGCCGATGATCAGGGACCCCGCGCCCGCGGTGGTGGCCATGGCCAGCGTCAGATGGCCGATCTGCAGATTCGCGTACGGGAAGTACGCGATGGGCAGCCCGCTGAGCAGGACGAACAGGCCGGCCCAGAACGGCCGGTCACCCCGCCAGGCACGGAATCGCAGCCTCTGCTGGGTGGACTGGCCGGGCGCGGCAGGAGTCTCGGCGCTCATGGAAAACAGCTCCCTGGAACGGCTTTGCTGTGAGAAGTACGCGTACTGCGGAAGGGACGGGGCGGACGGGGCAGCCGGCGGCTCCCCCGTCCGCCCCGGGGAGTGCCTAGTAGCACTCCTTGACGCCCTTGGACAGCGACATCTTCAGGCCGCTGAGCTTGAACGTTCCGGCGGTGGTCGCCCACGCCGTCTGCTTCACGCCGGTCAGCGTGGCCGAGTCGGCCTGCTGCGCGAAACCGTAGGGGTTCGCCTGGTCGCCCTTGGCGATACCCGGACCCTTGCTGGCGTCCTTGGCGGCAACACCGATGTCGATGTTGCGGAACGTCGCGTCGGCCTGCAGGTCCTCGACGTCGATGTACAGGTTCTCGGCCTGGACCGCGGTGTCGCCACCGCCGGCCTTCAGCATGAGACTCACGGAACCGAAGATGGGCACGTCCGGGGTGACAACGGACTGGCACATGTTCGTGATCGACGCGGACTTGAACGCCGAGACGGCGACGGGGTGTGCCGTCTTCTTGCCGTCCAGGGTGTAACCCGAGTCAATGGCTCCGTACTGCGAGAAGCCCGTACCGTCGAGCCGGTCCGCCGTCACCTTGAACGACTGACCGGAGACGCTGAACGACGCCGCGAGAGCGCCCTGCGCGAGGGCGACACCTATCACTGCCGTCGCGGCCACACTGGGCACCATCACGACGGCGAACCGCTTCCATCTGGTTCCGCCACGCACCTGGGACTCCATATTTCCTCCTTCTCGGACGTACATCTCCTGGCCCTGACTGCCCCAATGACGGCGGCTCAGCCGGGCAGGGATGGGAGAAGTGCTACGTCCTCGGGAAGGAGAGCGCCCGATCTCGACAGCGCGAACCGCGCCCGAATCACCGGCGATCACCCCCGAGCGACAACCACTGGTCGCGCCTGACGCACATCACGCACAACCTGCTGGACAGGCTCCGCCGGAGCAGAGACCCCCCTGTCCAAGAACCGGCACCACTGCTGCCGGCCCTACTCGGTGGGGACCCAGAGAACCCGGTTGCCCGATTGGCTGTCGGGGGTACGGAAATGGACCGAGCGTCGCCGATCGTGGTGCATTCTCGCCGTTGGCACAAGGGGGTTCGTTACTCGCTAGTAACGGGCGGATAACCGAACAACGACCCGTCGGTATCGGACGGCGACGCAGGGTGGCCCAGAGCGAGGGGGCAAAGTATTTGATTCACGGACGGAATCCGACAGATCAACGCCCGTGACTTACTCCAAGTAACAGCGGCCGCGATTACCAAGTTTTGGTAAAGCGCGGCCGCACGGTCACTTCGGGAGCGAACTTTTCACCCGGGCATCACACGTCCGGGCGTTTAGAGACTGGTCAGAAGAGGGCTCGCGCCAGTGCCCTGCGCGCCGCGGCCACCCGGGGGTCGTCGGCACCGACGACCTCGAACAGTTCGAGCAGCCGGAGCCGCGCCGCGTCCCGGTCGTCGCCGGCCGTACGCCGTACGGCCTCGATCAACCGCCCGAAGGCGTCCTCCACATGACCGCCCACCAGATCCAGGTCCGCGGCGGCGATCTGCGCCGGCACGTCACCCGGCTTCTCGGCCGCTTCCCTGCGCACCTGCTGCGGGTCCGCGTCCTGCACCCGCTGGAGCAGCTCCGCCTGTGCGAGCCCCAGCTTGGCCTCGCTGTTGGCCGGATCGTCGCTCAGCACGTTCTTGTACGCCTGTACGGCTCCGGCCAGGTCGCCCGCGTCCAGCGCCCGTACGGCGGCTTCGAGCAGCGCGTCGTAGGGGCCGACCGGGACCTGCGGCGCCGCCGGGGCGGCGGCCGGCCCGGCCTCCGCGTCGACGGTCAGGCCGGTGAGCCCGAAGCGCTCCTCCGCCACCTGGACGAGCTGGTCCAGCGTGCCGCGGATCTGCGTCTCGCTCGCGGCCCCCTGGAAGAGCGGGAGCGCCTGGCCGGCGACCACCGCGAAGACGGCCGGAATCCCCTGGATCCCGAACTGCTGCATCAGCATCTGGTTGGCGTCGACGTCGATCTTGGCCAGCACGAAGCGGCCGGCGTACTCGAGAGCCAGCCGCTCCAGGACCGGGCTCAGCTGCTTGCACGGCTCGCACCACTCGGCCCAGAAGTCGATGACGACCGGTACCTCGGTGGAGCGCTGCAGGACATCGCGCTCGAAACCCGCCTCGTCTACGTCGATGACGAGGCTGGCGGGGGATACGGCCCCGCCGCCGCCCTGCCTGGCCGCTTCGGCGCGCGCCTGCTCCGCCTTCGCCTTGGCCTCCTGGGCCGCCTTCACCGCGGCGAGGTCGACGACTCCGCTCATGGACATGTTCCGTGGCTGCATGAGTACATCCTCCCCCTTCCGCGCGCACGAGTGAAAAGCGTGCCCGAAGCCAGACCCGCGGCATGGTCGAAGCCCGGCCTGTTTGCGTACTGTTCGGCGCCGGGTCCCCACCTGGCGCCTGTGGTTGTCGCCCACGCGGCACGGCCGCACGGAGCTTTCGCTACGGGTCGTAGCGTAACTCCCCGGAGGCACCGCTGTCCGCCCGATCCCGGTGATCTCCCTCACGACTTCACACAACAGCCGGATATCGTCCCTGCCATGCCCGGATATGGTCGCTGACATGCACCGTCGCACTCCGGCCTCCCGTACGGGGCGCCCCCGCAGCGCCACCGCGGACGCCGCGATCCTGGACGCGACCCGCGCGGTCCTGGTCGAACTGGGCTGGTCCAAACTCACGTTGGGGGACGTCGCGACCCGCGCCGGGGTGGCCAAGACGACGCTCTACCGCCGCTGGGCGGGCAAGAACGAACTCGTCGTCGACGCCGTGGCCGTCCTCTTCGACGAACTGGAACTTCCCGACCGCGGCAGCCTCGCCGCCGACATCGAGGGCGTCGTCCTTCAGTTCGCGGCGATCCTCGGCCGCCCCGAGACGAAGACGGCCCTGATGGCCGTCGTAGCGGAGTCCACCCGCGACGAGCCCCTGCGCGAGCGCATCCGCACGTCGATCGTCGACCGCCAGAAGCGCCTCGTCGTGGAGGGCCGCTCCCGCGCCCAGGAGCGCGGCGAGCTGCCCCCCGAGGAGGACCCGGAGTCGGCCGCCCGCACTGCGGACCTGATCTTCGACGTGGTCGCGGGAGCGGTGGTGCACCGCACCCTGGTCAGCGCGGAGCCCGCGGACGAGGAGTGGGTCCGCAGCTTCACCCGTGTACTCCTCCTCGGCCTGACGGGCGCGGCGACCCAGGACTGAACCGGAGGTACGTCAGCCGTCCGGCGCTTGCGGACGAGCGCGTCAGCGCATGCGGGCGTCCGGGGGCGGCGCCCCCGGACGCCCGCCCGTCACACGGGGGCGACTCAGAATCCCGCCGGTTCCGTGTACACCCCCCACTCCTCCCGAAGCACCCCGCAGATCTCCCCGAGCGTCGCCTCGGCCCGGACCGCGTCGAGCATGGGCCCGATCATGTTCGACCCGCTCCGCGCCGCCGCGAGCATCGCGTCCAGCGCCCCCCGGACGGCCGCGTCGTCACGCCCGTCCCTGCGGGCGGCCAGCACCCGCACCTGCTCCCGTTCGACCTCGTGGCTGACCCGCAGGATCTCCAGGTCGCCGGTCACGGAACCGTGGTGCACGTTGACGCCCACCACCCGCTTGTCCCCCTTCTCCAGGGACTGCTGGTACTGGAAGGCGGACTCGGCGATCTCGCCGGTGAACCAGCCGTCCTCGATGCCCCGCAGGATGCCCGAGGTGATCGGCCCGATCGGGTGCCGCCCGTCGGGGTGCGCCCGCAGCCCCCGCTCCCTGATCTGCTCGAAGATCTTCTCGGCCTCGGCCTCGATCCGGTCGGTGAGCTGCTCGACGTACCAGGAACCACCCAGCGGGTCGGCGACGTTGGCGACGCCGGTCTCCTCCATCAGCACCTGCTGCGTGCGCAGCGCGATCTCCGCCGCCTGCTCCGAGGGCAGGGCGAGGGTCTCGTCCAGCGCGTTGGTGTGCAGCGAGTTGGTGCCGCCGAGGACCGCGGCCAGCGCCTCCACGGCCGTGCGCACCACGTTGTTGTACGGCTGCTGCGCGGTCAGCGAGACACCGGCCGTCTGCGTGTGGAAGCGCAGCCACTGCGCCTTCTCTGACGCCGCGCCGTACACGTCCCGCATCCAGCGGGCCCAGATCCGCCGCGCCGCGCGGAACTTGGCGATCTCCTCGAAGAAGTCGACGTGCGCGTCGAAGAAGAAGGACAGGCCGGGCGCGAACACGTCCACGTCCAGCCCGCGGCTCAGCCCGAGCTCGACGTACCCGAATCCGTCCGCGAGCGTGTACGCCAGCTCCTGCGCGGCCGTGGAGCCGGCCTCCCGGATGTGGTACCCGGAGACGGACAGCGGCTTGTACGCGGGGATCTTCGCCGCGCAGTGCTCCATCAGGTCACCGATGAGCCGCAGGTGCGGTTCGGGCTGGAAGAGCCACTCCTTCTGCGCGATGTACTCCTTGAAGATGTCCGTCTGGAGGGTGCCGTTCAGCACGGACGGGTCCACGCCCTGGCGCTCGGCGGCGACCAGGTACATGCAGAAGACCGGGACGGCCGGCCCGCTGATCGTCATCGACGTCGTGACGTCACCGAGCGGGATGTCCTGGAACAGGACCTCCATGTCGGCCGCCGAGTCGATGGCCACGCCGCAGTGCCCGACCTCGCCCAGCGAGCGCGGGTCGTCGGAGTCGCGGCCCATCAGTGTCGGCATGTCGAAGGCGACGGACAGGCCCCCGCCGCCGTTGGCCAGGATCTTCTTGTACCGCTCGTTCGTCTGCTCGGCGTTCCCGAACCCGGCGAACTGCCGGATGGTCCACGTCCGCCCCCGGTAGCCGGTCGCGTGGAGCCCGCGGGTGAACGGGTACTCCCCGGGCCAGCCGATCCGGTCGAAGCCCTCGTAGGTGTCTTTGGGCCGCGGCCCGTACACCGGCTCCACGGGATCGCCGGAGAGCGTGGTGAAATCGGCCTCGCGCTTGCGCGAAGCGTCGTACCGGGCCTGCCAGCGTCGGCGGCCCTCCTCGATGGCGTCAGCGTCCATGCCTTCGAATTTACTAGGACGTCCTAGTAAATGTCGATGGCTCACCGCCGTACACACCCGTACGGCAGTGGCGCGCTGCCCGGCCGGGCCCTGGTCCCGGAACCGCGGTCAGGCCTTGGCGACGGCGGGCGAGTCGTCCGCGACCCGCGTCTCGAGCTCCCGGCTGACCTTGCGCTCCACGAAGAACGCGGCCGTCGGGATCGTGCCCGCGACGAGCACCCACAGCTGCTTGCCGACCGGCCACTTCGCCTTGGAGCCCAGGTCGAAGGCGAAGACGAGATAGACGACGTAGAGCCAGCCGTGCGCGATACCGACCACCTTGGTGAAGTCCTCGGCGCCGTCGATGTGGAGCAGGTACTTGGCGATCACGCCGAGGGTCAGCAGGACCAGCAGCACACCGGTGACGTAGGCCATGACGCGGTAGCGGGTCAGCACGCTCTTTTTCATGCCTACGAGCGTAACCGCCGGTTTCGTACGGTCTTCGCGCGCCCCCGCGGCCGGCGGCGGCCCCTACTCCTCGTCGAAGTCCTGCGCCGCGAGGCGCAGCGGGCGGAGCATCGCGAAGATCTCCGCGCACTCCTCGGCGTCGTACGCCCCGAGGCCGAAGTCCATCGCCATCAGGTCGCGGGTGGCGGCGTCGACCACCTCGCGGCCCTTGTCCGTGATGGACGCGAGGGTGCCGCGCCCGTCGTTCGGGTTGGGGCGCTTGGCCACCAGTCCCGACCTGACCAGCCGGTCCACGGTGTTCGTGACGGACGTCGGGTGCACCATGAGCCGCTCGCCGATCTTCGACATGGGCAGCTCGCCCTCCTTGGAGAAGGTGAGCAGCACCAGCGCCTCGTACCGCGCGAAGGTCAGCCCGTACGGCTTGACGACCGCGTCGACCTCGGCGAGCAGGATCTGGTGTGCCCGCATGATCGAGGTGATCGCCGCCATGGACGGCACGGCACCCCAGCGCCGTTTCCACAGTTCGTCGGCGCGGGCGATGGGATCGAAGGCGAGAGCGAGGGGCTTCGGCACGGCAAGGACCCTACCGGCCGGTCATATCGTGGTCAGCCCCGTCTCGCCTTTCGGTCCCCGACCCCACGCCACCCGCGTCCTGCCGGGCCGTGGGGGCCTCTGCGCCCTCCGTGCGCCGGGCCTCGACGGCCAGCGGGGCGCAGCACCGGATGCCCAGCACCCCGGCACCGGCGACCGTGGCCGCCACCCCGGCGAACTCGGCGGCGACGCCCGCCGGCGCCACCGCGACGCCCTGGACGGTCATCAGGCCCGCCGTGTTGAGGGCCGTCGCCCGCCCGCGCAGGCCGTCCGGCAGCGCCCGCCCGAACCACTGGTCGAGGCCGAGCGTGTACGCCGACCCGGCACCGGCGAGCAGCAGCAGGAGCAGGAGCAGGAGCAGCGACCGGACGAGGCGGGGGTGCAGGGCGTAGCCGAGGCAGGACAGCGGGGAGAGGCAGACGAGCGGCAGCGTGATCCGGCCGCGGGTCGCCGGCCGCAGTCGTGGACCCGCGTACAACTCCCCGGCGACGGTGCCGACGGGCAACGCGCACATCAGCGGGCCGAGCCCCGCAGGACCGGCGCCGAGCCCTTCGGCGTGAGGGGCGGCAAGCGCCTCGGGGACGACGAGGAACAGTGGCGGCACCCCGCACAACAGGAGCAGCACCCGTACCCGCCGGTCGGCGAGGACCTGCCGGGCGCCGCGCAGGGAGTCCTTGGCCAGGGCCGCCCCGGAGCCGCCCCGGAGCCGCCCCGGAGCCGCCCCGGAGCCGCCCCGGGCGGGGCGCCCGGCGGTGCCGAGGCGCAGCAGCTCGCCGAAGGCGAATAAGGTGCCGGCGGTGATCACGAGCGCCCCGCGCGGCGGTACGGCGCTCAGCAGCAGTCCGCCGAGGCCGAACCCCGCGAGCAGCGCTCTCTGCGAGACGATACGCAGCAGGGAGCGCCCCGCGGACGCCGGGCTCGCCCGCCCACCCCGGCGCCGGCCGGGACGAAGGGTGCCGGGCGCACGTGGGACCGGGCCCGCCCGGGGGCCCCGAGGTCGCGGGACCGGGCCCGCCCGGGGCCCCGAGGTCGCGGGACTAGGCGGACAGGTGGCGTTCGATCGTCTCGACCTTGGACGTCAGACCGTCCGTCACCGACGGGCGGATGTCGGCCTTCAGGACGAGGGACACCCGGGGCGCCCGGCGCTCCACGGCGGCCACGGCGCGCCTGACGACGTCCATGACCTCGTCCCACTCCCCCTCGACGGAGGTGAACATGGCGTCGGTGCGGTGCGGCAGGCCCGACTCGCGGACCACGCGGACCGCGTCGGCGACGTACTCCCCGACGTCCTCGCCGACGCCCAGCGGCGTCACGGAGAAGGCGACGATCATGACGCCTTCACGACTCCCTCGCGGCGCGCACGGGACGCGATGACCGCGTCCTCGGCCTCGCGCCGCAGCCTGCGCTCGGCGAAGAACCCGCCGGTGGGCAGTACGGAGAGCACGAAGTAGAGCGCGGCGGTCCCCAGCGGCCACTTGGTCCGGTTCCAGGCGTCGGCCCAGAAGATCACGTACAGGATGAAGAGGACACCGTGGATCGCGCCCATGACGGGCACCGCGTTGAAGTCCGTCGTGCGCTTGAGCACCGAGCAGACGAGCAGCAGCAGGAAGGACACGGCCTCGGGGGCCGAGACCAGGCGGAGACGGCGGAGGGCGGTGGCGGTCTTCAGGTCCACGGGTCACCTTCGGGGGAGATTCGCGTCGGCGGGCAGGAGCGCTTTGTGAACGCACGCACAAGCGTCCGTTCATTGTGGCATCCGGGCCCGGATGCCACGGTCCGGGGGTGACGGCCGCCCCCGAGGGGTGCGATCAGGGACGTTCTCCACCCGTGGGACCTGTCGGCGGCCACGCCGGGCGGCTACCTTCACACCGTGGCGATGTTCCGACTCCAAGGCAGCAAGGTGCTGGCCGTAGACATGACCGGCGACGCCGTGAAGGCGAAGAACGGCTCGATGGTCGCGTACGACGGGCAGATGGCCTTCAAGAAGCTGAGCGGCGGCGGCGAGGGGATCCGGGGAATGGTGACCCGGCGCCTCACCGGCGAACAGATGATCACGATGGAGGTGAAGGGTCAGGGGACCTGCTGGTTCGCCGACCGGGCCTCCGAGATCAACCTCGTGAACCTCCAGGGGGACAAGCTGTACGTCGAGTCGAGCAACCTGCTCGCGACGGACGCCGGACTGCGGACGGGCACGTCCTTCACCGGCCTCCGCGGCGCCTCGCAGGGCAACGGCCTGTTCACGACGACGGTCGAGGGCCACGGCCAGGCGGCGATCATGTCCGACGGCCCGGCGGTGGTGCTGCGGGTCAGCTCCCAGTACCCGCTCACCGTCGACCCGGGCGCGTACATCGCGCACCAGGGCGACGTACGGCAGTCCTTCCAGTCCGGTGTGACGTTCCGCACGTTCATGGGCGAGGGCGGCGGCGAGGCCTTCCAGATCCGCTTCGAGGGTGACGGCCTGGTCTACGTACAGCCCAGTGAGCGCAACACGATCGCGGGGGATGTGTGAGATGCCCTTCCGTGAGATCAACTCGAAGATGGTCGAGGCGACCGTCCTCCCCGGCCAGCGGCTGTTCAGTCAGCGCGGCGCGATGCTCGCGTACAAGGGGGAGGTCTCCTTCACCCCGAACATGCAGGGCGGTCAGGGCGGTGTGATGTCGATGATCGGCCGCCGCCTGGCGAACGAGGCCACCCCCCTGATGACCGTCGAGGGCTCCGGCACCGTGTTCTTCGGGCACGGCGGCCATCACATCGAGGTCATCACCCTCACGGGCGACACCCTGTTCGTGGAGGCGGACCGCCTGCTCGCCTTCGACGGGACGCTGGAGCAGGGCACGATGTTCATGGGCTCGCAGGGCGGGGTCATGGGCATGGTGCGCGGCCAGGTGACGGGCCAGGGGCTGTTCACCACGACCCTGAAGGGCCACGGCTCGGTCGCGGTCATGGCGCACGGGGGCGTGATCCAGGTCCCGATCACCCCGCAGCGCCCGGTCCACGTCGACCCCCAGGCGTACGTGGCGCACCACGGCGACGTGCGCAACAAGCTGTCCACGGCGCTCGGCTGGCGCGACATGGTGGGCCGCGGCTCGGGCGAGGCGTTCCAGCTGGAGCTGAGCGGCAGTGGTGCGGTGTACGTCCAGGCCTCGGAGGAGAAGCTGTGAGCGCGTACGGAGCCTCGGGCCCGGTGGTCCTCGATCCGGCGACCCTGCCGGTCGACGACAACGTGAACAAGTACACCTTCTGCGTGGAGCTCAAGGGGAGCCAGTGGTTCCTGCAGAAGGGCAAGATGATCGCCTACTACGGATCGATGGAATTCAACGGCATCGGACACGGCCGGCTGGACCGTCTGGTGCGTACGTCGTTCCATTCGCCACTGCACGCGAGCGACTGGGTGGTGGCGGAGGGCTCGGGCAAGATGCTGCTCGCCGACCGGGCCTTCGACGTGAATTCGTACGACTTGACCGAGGGCAACCTGACCATTCGCTCGGGCAACCTCCTCGCTTTTCAGCCAACTCTCGCGCTGAAGCAGTCCATCGTCCCGGGCTTCCTGACGCTGATCGGAACGGGCAAGTTCGTGGCCGCCTCGAACGGCCCCGTGGTGTTCATGGAACCGCCGATCCGGGTGGACCCGCAGGCCCTCGTCGGATGGGCCGACTGCCCCTCCCCGTGCCACCACTACGACCACGGGTACCTGACGGGCGTCATGGGCGGTCTACGTGCGATGACGGGCATCGGCGGGGCTTCCGGGGAGGAGCACCAGTTCGAGTTCGTGGGGGCGGGCACGGTCCTGCTCCAGTCGTCCGAGGCGCTGATGGCGGAGCAGGCCACCGGAGCGGTACCGCAGCAGGCAGGGGTACCGGGCGGCGGCGGGGTACCGGGCCAGCAGGGAGGGCAAGCCGGCGCACCGCGTCTTCCCGGACAGCTGGGGGACCTCCAGCGTCGCTTCGGGCTGTGAGCGGTAGTCTGCGGAGTGTGACGTCGAACGCGTGCGCGTAGTCACACCGCCCTCACTAGTTCGCCTTTCAACCTTTTAGGTAGACTTCATTCATGGAGACCGAGACGGCCACGCGCTGGCTGACCGATGCGGAGCAGTGCGCCTGGCGCACCCACCTGGAGGTCAACATGCTGTTGACATACCAGCTCGAGAAGGACCTCCAGCCGTTCGGACTGACGATGAACGACTACGAGATCCTGGTGAATCTCTCCGAGTCGGAGGACGTACGGATGCGGATGAGCGACCTCGCGTCCGCCACCCTCCAGTCCAAGAGTCGCCTCTCTCACCAGATCACCCGCATGGAGAACGCGAACCTGGTACGTCGTGAGAACTGCGAATCCGACCGAAGAGGACTGTACGCGGTCCTCACCGACCACGGTCTGGAGACGATGCGGAAGGTCGCCCCGCACCATGTGGCGTCCGTGCGCAGGCACTTCATCGACCTGCTCTCCCCGGAGGCCCTGAACAGCCTCCACAAGTCACTGACCCCGATCGCGGAGCAGCTGCGGGGCCAGCGGGGCCGTCCCTGACCGTCACCCGATGCCGGCGCCCCGTGCCGGCCGGCCCACGGGCAGCCTGAGTTCGAAGGGCGCCCCACCTCCGGGCGCCGCGCGGACGGTGAGTGTGCCGCCGTGCCGCAGCGCGACGTCGCGGGCGATGGCGAGGCCGAGACCGGCCCCGCCGTCGTCCCGGCTGCGGGCGTCGTCGAGCCGGACGAACCGCTCGAAGATCCGCTCCCGCTCCTCCTCCGGCACGCCCGACCCGTCGTCCTCGACCCCGAGCAGGGCCCAGGCACCCTCCCGGCGCAGGATGACGGCGACCCGGTCGCGCGCATGGCGTCGCGCGCGTTGTCCAGCAGGTTGGCCAGCACCGGGCACCCGGCGCCGTGGCCGGGGCCGGGGTGGGACGGCGGACCCCGCGCCTACGGGGTGCGCCCGCGCCCGCACTCCCGTGCGGCTGCCCGAACCGCAGTCGGCACGACCCGCACCCGCCCTCCCGAAGGAGGGGCCGACCTGCCACGGGGGGCGAAGGCGCGCCCGGCCTCAGCCGGACGTCAGCCCCGCCACCAACTCGTCCGCCGCCCCGTAGGGATCCAGCTCCCCCGCCACGATCCGCTCCGCCAGCGCGCTCAGCCGCCGGTCCCCGTGCAGGTCACCGATCCGCTCCCGCAGCGCCGTGACCGCGATGGTCTCGACCTCGCGAGCGGCCCTGGACAGCCGCCGCTCGCCCAGCACCCCCCGCTCCTCCATCCACGCGCGGTGCTTCTCCAGGGCCTCGACGACCTCGTCGATCCCCTCCCCCCGCGCCGCCACCGTCTTGACGATCGGCGGCCGCCAGTCCCCCGGCCCCCGGGACTCCCCGAGCCCGAGCATGTGGTTCAGCTCGCGGGCCGTCGCGTCGGCCCCGTCCCGGTCGGCCTTGTTCACCACGTAGACGTCACCGATCTCCAGGATCCCGGCCTTCGCCGCCTGGATCCCGTCGCCCATCCCGGGCGCGAGCAGCACCACCGAGGTGTCGGCCTGCGAGGCGATCTCCACCTCGGACTGCCCGACACCGACGGTCTCGACGAGGATGACGTCGCAGCCCGCCGCGTCCAGGACGCGGATCGCCTGGGGGGCCGCCCAGGCGAGCCCGCCCAGATGCCCGCGGGTGGCCATCGAGCGGATGTACACCCCGGGGTCCGACGCGTGCTCGGACATCCGCACCCGGTCCCCGAGCAGCGCGCCCCCGGAGAACGGCGAGGACGGATCGACGGCGAGCACCCCGACCCGCCGGCCGAGTCGCCGGTAGGCGGTCACCAGCGCCGACGTGGAAGTCGACTTGCCGACACCCGGTGACCCGGTCAGCCCCACCACGTACGCGTTCCCGGCGAGCGGGGCCAGCGCCGCCATGACCTCACGGAGCTGCTCGGACGCCCCCTCCACCAGGGAGATCAGCCGGGCCACGGCCCGCGGCCGTCCTTCCCTGGCCTGGGCCACCAGTGAGGAGACGTCCTGCATCACAGCTCCGTTCAGTCGAGTCGGTCGGTAGTGGAGGAACCGCGGAGGAACCCCGCGGAGCCGTCAGGCCCTGGGCACCCGCACGATCAGCGCGTCACCCTGCCCGCCGCCACCGCACAGCGCGGCCGCGCCCACGCCACCGCCGCGCCGCCTGAGCTCAAGCGCGAGGTGCAGGACGAGCCGGGCGCCGGACATTCCGATCGGGTGACCCAGCGCGATGGCACCGCCGTTGACGTTCACCTTTTCCGAGGACACGCCGAGGTCCTTCATCGACTGCACGGCGACCGCGGCGAACGCTTCGTTGATCTCGATCAGATCAAGATCAGCGACGTCCAGGCCCTCCTTCTTCAGCGCGTGCCGGATGGCGTTGGACGGCTGCGACTGCAACGAGTTGTCCGGCCCGGCCACGTTGCCGTGCGCGCCGATCTCGGCGATCCACTCCAGGCCCAGCTCCTGCGCCTTGGCCTTGCTCATCACGACCACGGCCGCCGCACCGTCCGAGATCTGCGAGGAGGTACCGGCCGTGATCGTGCCGTCCCTGGTGAAGGCGGGGCGCAGCTTGCCGAGCGAGTCGGCGGTGGTCTCGCCGCGGATGCCCTCGTCCTGGCTGAAGACGACGGGCTCGCCCTTGCGCTGCGGGATCTCGACCGGCGTGATCTCCGCCTCGAAGATGCCGTTCTTCTGGGCGGCGGCGGCACGCTGGTGGGACAGCGCCGCGACCTCGTCCTGCTCGGGGCGGGCGATGCCGAGGCGGGCGTTGTGCTTCTCCGTCGACTCGCCCATGGCGATGTTCTCGAAGGCGTCCGTCAGACCGTCGTACGCCATGGCGTCGAGCATCTGGACGGCACCGTACTTGTAGCCCTCGCGGGACTTCGGGAGCAGGTGCGGGGCGTTCGTCATGGACTCCTGGCCGCCGGCGACCACCACGTCGAAGTCGCCGGCGCGAATGAGCTGGTCGGCGAGCGCGATGGCGTCGAGGCCCGACAGACACACCTTGTTGATGGTGAGCGCCGGCACGCTCATCGGGATGCCGGCCTTGACCGCGGCCTGCCGTGCCGGGATCTGCCCCGCCCCGGCCTGCAGAACCTGGCCCATGATGACGTACTGCACCTGGTCCCCGCCGATACCCGCACGGTCGAGGGCGGCCTTGATCGCGAATCCTCCGAGGTCGGCTCCGGAGAAGGACTTCAGCGAGCCGAGCAACCGTCCCATCGGGGTGCGGGCACCCGCGACGATCACGGAGGTCGTGCTGTTCGTTCCAGACATGAGGTGCGATCCCCTTCCAGCTTGCACAGCTGAGGAGTGAACGAGTGGGGGGTCTGGGGGGACTCCCCACAGATGAGGGTGTACTTGAATGTACTGAGCGGTAAGCCACCCGTCATCCGGCGGCGAGTGTGATCGCGCGCACGTTGCGTAACCACCCGAGGAGCGCTGCACTGACTCCATGCTGACGCGAATCGACCACATCGGGATCGCCTGTTTCGACCTGGACAGGACCGTCGAGTTCTACCGTGCGACGTACGGCTTCGAGGTCTTCCACTCCGAGGTCAACGAGGAGCAGGGCGTGCGAGAGGCCATGCTCAAGATCAACGAGACGTCCGACGGCGGCGCCTCCTACCTCCAGCTGCTCGAACCCACCCGCGAGGACTCCGCGGTCGGCAAGTGGCTGGCCAAGAACGGCGAGGGGGTGCACCACATCGCCTTCGGCACGGCGGACGTCGACGCCGACGCGGCGGACATCAGGGAGAAGGGCGTACGCGTCCTCTACGACGAGCCCCGGCGCGGCTCGATGGACTCCCGGATCACCTTCCTGCACCCCAAGGATTGTCATGGCGTGCTGACAGAACTGGTCACTTCGGCGGCTGTTGAGTCACCTGAGCACTGACCTCCGTATATCTGGGCCGGTAGGGTTGGGGACGGCCGCCGCCACATCGGGGCGGCCCGGGGCCTGCCGTTGGGTCGGCCCCGCGGTTCTGTCTGCGACAGGACCGAGGGCCGGGGTCCAGGTTTCGGGGGGCGAGCGTCGGGGCAGCAGCCCGTGCTCCGCCGTTGATCTGACACCATTCCCCGGGGGCCCCGTTCGGCGGACGGACGGAGCTCGTTCGGAAAGACTTGCGACCAGGGGACGGATGGGACCGCGCAGTGCGGGGCTACGAACGCCAGGAGCGAGAGCCGGCGGCTGACGTCGACCACCTCTCTCGGTTCGAGGCCGAGATGGAACGGCTGAAGACCGAGCGGGAGAAGGCCGTCCAGCACGCCGAGGACCTCGGCTATCAGGTCGAGGTGCTGCGCGCCAAGCTGCACGAGGCGCGCCGCAGTCTGGCGTCCCGTCCTGCCTACGACGGAGCCGACCTCGGCTATCAGGCCGAACAGCTGCTCCGCAACGCGCAGATCCAGGCCGAACAGCTGCGCGCGGACGCCGAGCGGGAGCTGAGCCAGGCCCGCGCGCAGACGCAGCGCATCCTCCAGGAGCACGCCGAACAGGCCGCCCGCCTCCAGGCGGAGTTGCACCAGGAGGCCGTCACCCGCCGCCAGCAGCTCGACCAGGAGCTGGCGGAGCGCCGGCAGACCGTCGAGTCCCATGTCAACGAGAACGTGGCCTGGGCCGAGCAGCTGCGGGCCCGCACCGAGCAGCAGGCCCGCCGGCTCCTGGAGGAGTCGCGTGCCGAGGCCGACCAGGCGCTGGCCGCGGCCCGCGCGGAGGCCGAGCGGATCGCCGCCGAGGCCCGCCAGCGGCTCACCACCGACGCCGAGACGGCCCGCGCGGAGGCCGAGCAGCTGCTGCGCCGGGCCCGTACGGACGCCGAGCGACTGCTGAACGCCGCGTCCACGCAGGCCCAGGAGGCCACCCAGCACGCCGAGCAGCTCCGCAGTTCCACCGCGACGGAGTCCGACGCCGCGCGGCGTCAGGCCACCGAGCTGAGCCGGACCGCCGAGCAGCGCATGGCGGAGGCCGAGAAGGCGCTGCGCGAGGCTCGCGCCGGGGCCGACAAGCTGGTCGCCGAGGCGAAGGAGGCCGCCGCCAAGGCCCTGTCCAGCGCGGAGTCGGCGAACGAGCAGCGCACGCGGACGGCGAAGGAGCAGGTCGCCCGGCTGGTCAGTGAGGCCACCAAGGAGGCCGAGACCACCAAGGCGGACGCCGAGCAGCTCGTCGCCGACGCCCGCGCGGCGGCCGAGAAGATCGTGGCGGAGGCCGAGGAGAACGCGCGCACCCTCACCGCCGAGGAGACCGCCTCGCAGCTCGCCGAGGCGGCGCGGACGGCCGAGGAGGTCCTCGACAAGGCGTCGGAGGACGCCAAGAAGACCACCAGGGCGGCGACCGAGGAGGCCGAGCGGATCCGCTCCGAGGCGGAGGCCGAGGCGGACCGGCTGCGGGCCCAGGCGCACGACATCGCCGAGGAGCTCAAGGGCGCGGCGAAGGACGACACCAAGGAGTACCGGGCCAAGACGGTCGAGCTGCAGGAGGAGGCGCGCCGACTGCGCGGCGAGGCCGAGCAGCTGCGGGCCGACGCGGTCTCCGAGGGCGAGCGGCTCCGCGGCGAGGCCCGGCGTGAGGCCGTCCAGCAGATCGAGGAGGCGGCGAAGACCGCCGAGGAGCTGCTGGCGAAGGCGAAGGCGGACGCGGACGCGCTGCGGACGACCGCCACCGCGGACAGCGAGCGGGTGCGCACCGAGGCCATCGAGCGCGCGACGACGCTGCGCCGGCAGGCCGAGGAGACGTTGGAGCGCACGCGCGCCGAGGCGGAGCGGCATCGTGCGGAGGCCGTCGAGCACTCCGAGGGCATCAAGGCGGACGCCGAGCGGGCGGCGCTGGAGCTGCGCGAGGAGACCGAGCGGGCGCTCACGGCCCGGCGGGCCGAGGCCGCGGAGGAACTGAACCGGCTGCGCACGGAGGCCGAGGAGCGTCTCGCCGCCGCCGAGCAGGCGCTGACGGACGCCCGTGCGGAGGCCGAGCGGATCCGCCGCGAGGCCGCCGACGAGGCGGAGCGGCTGCGCACGGAGGCCGCCGAGCGGATCCGTACGCTGCAGGGGCAGGCCGAGGCGGAGGCGGAGCGGCTGCGCACGGAGGCGGCGGCGGACGCGTCCGCGTCGCGGGCCGAGGGCGAGAACATCGCCGTACGGCTGCGTTCGGAGGCCGCGGCGGAGGCCGAGCGGCTGAAGTCGGAGGCTCAGGACACCGCGGACCGGGTGCGGGCGGAGGCGCAGGCCGCGGCGGAGCGGCTGGCGGCCGAGGGTGCCGAGACGCTGGCCGCCGCGCAGGAGGAGGCCGCCCGGCGCCGTCGCGAGGCCGAGGAGCTGCTCGGTGCGGCGCGCCAGGAGGCCGACCAGGAGCGCGAGCGGGCCCGCGAGCAGAGCGAGGAGCTGCTGGCGTCGGCGCGTACCCGCGTGGACGAGGCGCAGGCGGAGGCCGTACGGCTGGTCGAGGAGGCCGACCGGCGCGCGACGGAGATGGTCGCGAGCGCCGAGCAGACCGCTCAGCAGGTGCGCGACGCCGTGGCCGGGCTGCACGAGCAGGCGCAGGAGGAGATCACCGGGCTGCGTTCGGCCGCCGAGCACGCGGCGGACCGTACGCGGACCGAGGCGCAGGCGGAGGCGGACCGGGTCCGCGCCGACGCGTACGCCGAGCGGGAGCGCGCCGCCGAGGACGCGGCGCGGGTGCGGCGGGAGGCGTCCGAGGAGTCGGAGGCCGCCAAGTCCCTCGCGGAGCGCACGGTCGCGGACGCGATCGCCGAGTCCGAGCGGATGCGTTCGGATGCCGCGGAGCACGCCCAGCGGGCCCGTACGGAGGCGTCCGACACCATCGCGAACGCCGATCAGGACGCGTCGCGCACCCGCGCGGAGGCCAGGGAGGACGCGAACCGGATCCGTTCCGACGCGGCCACGCAGGCGGACGCCCTCATCAACGAGGCGCGGTCCGAGGCGGAGCGGCTGGCGAACGAGACGGCCGCGGAGGCCGAGCGGGTCCGTGCGGAGTCCGTCTCGAAGGCGGAGAAGCTCATCTCGGACGCGACGGGCGACGCGGAGCGGCTGCGCGCCGAGGCGGCGGAGACGGTCGGTTCCGCGCAGCAGCACGCGGAGCGGGTCCGCACGGAGGCGGAGCGGGTCGGGGCCGAGGCGGCCGCGGAGGCCGAGCGGGTCACGACAGCCGCGCGCGAGAAGGCCGAGCAGATGCTGGACGAGGCCCGCCAGGAGGCCAACAAGCGGCGTTCCGAGGCGGCCGAGCAGGTCGACACGCTCATCTCGGAGACGGCCGCCGAGGCCGACAAGCTGCTCTCCGAGGCGCAGCAGGCGGCGCAGAAGACCACGGCGGACGCCGAGGGGCAGGCCGACACGATGGTGGGCGCGGCCCGCAACGAGGCCGAGCGTCTGATGTCCGGGGCGACCGTTGAGGGCAACACGCTGGTGGAGCGGGCCCGTGCGGACGCCGACGAGCTGCTGGTCGGGGCGCGCCGGGACGCCACGGCGATAAGGGAGCGGGCGGAGGAGCTGCGGGACCGGATCACCTCGGAGATCGAGGAGCTGCACGACCGGGCCCGCCGGGAGTCCGCGGAGGCGATGAAGACGGCGGGCGAGCGCTGCGACGCGCTGGTGAAGGCCGCCGAGGACCAGCTCGCCGAGGCCGAGGCGAAGGCGAAGGATCTGGTCGCGGAGGCCAACTCCGAGGCGAGCAAGGTGCGGATCGCCGCCGTCAAGAAGGCCGAGGGGCTCCTCAAGGAGGCCGAGCAGAAGAAGTCCTCGCTCGTCGCCGAGGCCACGAGGATCAAGGCCGACGCCGAGCAGGAGGCGCGGCGCATGGTCGAGGAGGGCAGGCGCGATCTCGATGTGCTGGTGCGCCGGCGTGAGGACATCAATGCCGAGATCTCCCGTGTCCAGGACGTCCTGGAGGCGTTGGAGTCTTTCGAGGCCCCGGCTGCCGGCAAGGACGGTGGGGTCAAGGCGGGTGCTGCCGTCGGCGCGCCCCGTTCGGGTGGCAAGACGTCAGAGAGCTAGCGGACGGCGCCTGTTCCGTGCTTGGCCAGGACCTTCGGCACAGCCGCTGGCAAGCCCTGCGACAGGTAGCCACCCAAAAGGAGTGTCATTCTCCAGATCAAACACGTATCCGCTCGATGACTCACCGCTTTGGCCCCTAGGATTCCCTCTATCACCTCACCGGTCTCATTCGACAGGAACCCCATGAGCGACACTTCCCCCTACGGCTTCGAGCTTGTGCGGCGTGGGTACGACCGCGCTCAGGTGGACGAACGCATTTCGAAGCTCGTCTCCGACCGTGACAGCGCTCTGGCCCGTATCACTGCTCTTGAGAAGCGCATCGAGGAACTCCACCTCGAGACGCAGAATGCCCAGGCCCAGGTCAGCGACGCGGAGCCCTCGTACGCGGGTCTCGGCGCGCGCGTCGAGAAGATCCTCCGCCTCGCCGAGGAGGAGGCGAAGGACCTGCGCGAGGAGGCCCGCCGCGCGTCCGAGCAGCACCGTGAGCTCGCCGAGTCGGCGGCCCAGCAGGTGCGCAACGATGCAGAATCGTTCGCTGCGGACCGCAAGGCCAAGGCGGAGGACGAGGGCGTCCGGATCGTCGAGAAGGCCAAGAGCGAGGCTTCCCAGCTGCGTTCCGATGCGCAGAAGGACGCGCAGTCGAAGCGTGAGGAGGCGGACGCCCTCTTCGAGGAGACCCGCGCCAAGGCAGCCCAGGCGGCCGCGGACTTCGAGACCAACCTGGCGAAGCGCCGCGAGCAGTCGGAGCGCGACCTCGCGTCCCGTCAGGCCAAGGCGGAGAAGCGTCTCGCGGAGATCGAGCACCGCGCGGAGCAGCTGCGCCTGGAGGCCGAGAAGCTGCGTACGGACGCCGAGCGCCGGGCCCGTCAGACGGTGGAGACCGCGCAGCGCCAGGCCGAGGACATCGTGGCCGACGCGAACGCCAAGGCGGACCGGATCCGTTCGGAGTCCGAGCGCGAGCTGGCGGCGCTCACCAACCGCCGCGACTCCATCAACGCGCAGCTCACGAACGTCCGCGAGATGCTCGCGACGCTCACGGGTGCCGCGGTGGCCGCGACCGGCACTCCCGCCGAGGACGAGCCGGTCTCGCGTGGGGTTCCCGCGCAGCAGTCCCGCTAGCCGGTAGCGAGGAACAGCGACAGCACGGGCCCGCGCCTCCCCCGGAGGAGCGGGCCTTCGTCGTGCGGCCCTTTTCCTGCGGTGGCAGGCCCCCGGGGCCCGTTCTAACGTGGCCGCATGATCGAGCTCGAGGGGCTGACCAAGCGGTACGGCGAGAAGGTGGCGGTCGACAACCTCACGTTCGCCGTCCGGCCCGGCATCGTCACCGGTTTCCTCGGCCCCAACGGCGCGGGGAAGTCGACCACGATGCGGATGATGCTCGGGCTCGACCGTCCCACCTCGGGCGACGTCCGGATCGACGGCAGGCACTACGACCGGTTGAAGGATCCGCTGACGTACATCGGCGCCCTGCTGGACGCCAAGGCCATGCACGGCGGCCGCAGCGCGTTCAACCACCTGCTGTGCCTGGCCCAGAGCAACGGCATTCCGCGGGCGCGGGTGCACGAGGTCCTCGACACGGTGGGGCTCACCTCGGTCGCCCGGAAGAAGGCGAAGGGGTTCTCGCTCGGCATGGGCCAGCGGCTCGGGATCGCGGGTGCGCTGCTGGGCGATCCGCGGATCCTGATGTTCGACGAGCCGGTGAACGGCCTGGACCCCGAGGGCATCCACTGGATCCGCACGCTGATGAAGTCCCTTGCCGCGCAGGGCCGTACGGTCTTCGTCTCGTCCCACCTGATGAGCGAGATGGCGCTCACGGCCGACCACCTCGTCGTCATCGGCCAGGGCCGGCTGCTGGCGGACACGTCGATGGCGGACTTCATCGCGCAGAACTCGCGGTCGTACGTCCGGCTGCGCTCGCCCCAGCACGAGCGGCTGCTCGACGTGCTGCACCGGGCGGGGATCACGGCCCTTCAGGTGGGCGACGGCACGCTGGAAGTGGACGGCGTGCGGTCGGAGGAGATCGGTGAGCTGGCCGCGCGGCACCAGCTCGTGCTGCACGAGCTGAGCCCCCAACGCGCTTCGCTGGAGGAGGCGTTCATGCAGCTGACCGCGGAGTCGGTGGAGTACCACGCGCACACCGGGCCGTCGCTCGCCGGGGCCGGGGCGGCACCGCCCGCTCCGGCTGCCGGGCACCAGGGGTGGGGCAACGACCGGCCGGGGGGCCGGTCATGACGGCCACGCAGGTCGTCAGGTCCGAGTGGACGAAGATCCGTTCCGTGGCGTCCACGGTCTGGACGCTCGGTCTCGCGGCGGTCGTCACGGTCGCGCTCGGCATCCTGATCTCGCTGCTGTCTAAGAACGAGTTCGACAACATGAGCGAGCGGGACCGGCTGTCGTTCGACCCGACGTTCATCAGCTTCGCCGGGATGAGCCTCGGTCAGCTGGCGATGATCGTGTTCGGCGTGCTGGTCGTCTCGAACGAGTACAGCACCGGCATGATCCGCACCTCGCTCGCCGCGGTGCCGCAGCGCGGCACGTTCCTCTTCAGCAAGATCACCGTGGCGACCGCGCTCGCCCTGCTGGTCGGGCTGCTCACCAGCTTCGTCGCCTTCTTCCTCGGCCAGGCGGCGCTCGGCCCGCACCGGACGTCGATCGGCGACCCGGGCGTGCTGCGCGCCGTGATCGGCGGCGGGCTCTACATGACGCTCATCGCGGTGTTCTCGATGGGGGTCGCGACGATGCTCCGCAGCCCGATGCTCTCCCTCGGCATCCTGATGCCGTTCTTCTTCCTGATCTCCGCGATCCTCGGCAACGTCTCCGCGACCAAGAAGGTCGGCCGCTTCCTCCCCGACCAGGCGGGCAGCAGGATCATGCGGGTGGTGAACCCGCTGGACGACGACACCCCGTACGGCCCGTGGGGCGGCCTCGGCATCATGGTGCTGTGGGTGGTCGCGGCGCTGGTCGGCGGGTATGTGCTGCTCCGGAAGCGGGACGCCTAGGCGTTTTGGAGAAGGGGGCGCGCACGAGGTCGCAGCGCGGGAGTGGACGGACTGCTTCCGGATCCCTTCCCGCCAGACAGGACACGTACCTGACAAAGAAGACCACGCCCCGCTGACCGATCACGCTCGTGACCTGCGTGGTTTTACTTTCTCTTGAGTGGAACCGTCAGCGCCCGGATATCCTCCTAACCCTTACGGGGGCGTGTGCCCCGTCGTCCTGAACCTTTCGATGGGTGCGGAGCATGATCGAGGCAGTCGGCCTGACGAAGCGCTACGGCGCCAAGACGGCCGTGTACAACCTTTCCTTCCAGGTGCGGCCGGGTGCCGTCACCGGCTTCCTCGGGCCCAACGGCTCGGGCAAGTCGACGACGATGCGCATGATCCTCGGCCTGGACAACCCCACCTCGGGGCAGGTGACGATCGGCGGCTACCCGTACCGCAAGCTGCCGAACGCCCCCCGCCAGGTCGGCGCCCTCCTCGACGCCAAGGCCGTGCACGGCGGCCGGCACGCCCGCAACCACCTGCTCTGCCTCGCGCAGCTGTCGGGCATCCCGGCCCGCCGCGTCGACGAGGTCCTCGGCGTGGTCGGCCTCCAGGACGTGGCCAGGAAGCGGTCCAAGGGGTTCTCGCTCGGCATGGGCCAGCGGCTCGGCATCGCCGCCGCGCTCCTCGGCGACCCCCAGGTGCTGCTCTTCGACGAGCCGGTCAACGGCCTCGACCCCGAGGGCATCCTCTGGGTGCGCAACCTGATGAAGTCCCTCGCCGCGGAGGGCCGCACGGTCTTCGTCTCGTCCCACCTGATGAGCGAGATGGCGCTCACCGCCGACCACCTCATCGTGATCGGGCGCGGCCAGCTCCTCGCCGACTCCAGCATCCGCGACTTCATCTCCCACAACTCGGCCGACTTCGCCCGGGTCCGCACCCCGGACACCGAGCCCCAGCTGCGCGAGAAGCTGACCGCCGCGCTCACCGAGGCCGGCGGCCAGGTGCTGCCCGAGCAGGACGGCGCGCTGCGCGTCATGGGGCTGCCGCTGCCCCGCATCAGCGACCTCGCGCACTCCGCCGACGTACGTCTGTGGGAGCTGTCGCCGCACCAGGCCTCGCTGGAGGAGGCGTACATGCGGATGACGCAGGGCGCCGTCGACTACCGCTCGACCATCGACCAGAAGGCGGGGCTCCAGCAGGAGCTGCCGCCGGGTGCCGTGCCCCCGGGCGCCGTGCCGCAGATGCCGGTGCCGGGCCAGGGCCAGCCGGGCTGGTACGCCCCGCCGCCGCCCCAGCACGGCGGACAGCCGTTCGCGATGCCGCAGGGAGCGCCTCCCGCGGGCCCGTACGGCGCCCCCGCGGCCCCCGGCGCCGGCCCGGCCGGTCAGCCCAACCCTTACGCCCAGGCCGCGCCCCAGGCCCCCGGGCAGCCTTCCGCACAGCCCTCCGCGGCGCCCGCCGCGCCCTCTGCCGCTCCCGACCTGAACAAGCGCGACAGCGAGGACCCCCGATGAGCACGCCCCAGCCCCCGATGCCGCAGCAGACCGCGCCCGCCCCCGACTGGCAGGCGGGGCCGGGCGGTTCGTACACCTCGCCGATCCCGGTCACCCGCACCCACCTCGGACACGCGCTCACCTCCGAGTGGACGAAGATCAAGTCGGTGCGCTCCACGATGTGGACGCTCGGCGTGTTCCTACTCCTGGTCGTCGGGATCGGCTTCCTGGTGGCCGCGCAGACGGAGGACGTGGACTACAGCGACGTCCCGTACACGATCCCGGCCTTCTTCGGCCTGATCCTCGGCCAGATCTGCCTGATCACGCTGGGCGTCCTGGTCGTCTCCTCCGAGTACGGCACGGGCATGATCCGTACGACCTTCACGGCCTCGCCGCAGCGCCACCGGGTGCTCACCGCCAAGCTGCTGATCTTCTTCGCGGTCGCGTTCGTCGTCTCGGCCTTCGCCATCGGACTGGTCGGCCTGATCACGTCGGGTCTGCACGGCGGTTCGTCGGACACCGAATGGGGCGGCACGGTCCTCAAGGGCGCGCTGTACGTCTCGCTGCTCGGGGTGCTGGCGCTCGCCGTCGGTTCGATGCTGCGGCACTCGGCCGGTGCGATCACCACGATGCTGGGTGTCGTGCTGGTGCCCGCGATCATGCCCGCGTTCCTGATGATGTCCGAGAGCATGCGCTCCATCGGCGAGAAGATGATGGACTACAACGCGCCCAACGCCCTCGCCAAGATCTTCGAGCTGGACAGCGAGACCGGCGGTGGCAACGCGCAGCTCGGCCTGCTCGTCGGGGTGACCATCGCGGCGATCGCCGGCGCCTTCGTCCTGCTGGAACGACGCGACGTCTGAGCCGTCCGGCGCCCGCCCCGGCCGGCCCGGCGTCCGGCCGGCGGAGAGGTACGGAGCCTCAGAACCGCGGCGCGTTACGGGACCGCTGCACCCGCGAGGTGCGGCGGTCCTTCGCGTTCCAGCAGGCCTTGTGCCAGTGGCGCCGCTCGTCCACCCCGGAGTGCTCGGGCCAGGCCACCACGTGCGGGACGCCGGAGGGAATCAGCTGGTCGCAGCCGGGGCAGCGGTAGAACTTGCCCTGGGCGCCGGCACCCGCCACGTGGCGTACGCTCCATTCCTCGCCCCGCCAGCTCTCCGTGGACTGCCAGCCGCCGTAGCGGCCGGACCGCTCGTCCTGGTTCGCGGACCCGCTCGAACCGGACGAGCCGGCGCCCTTCGGACGGTTGCGACGCGGGGACACGGGACACCTCACGGAGCTGTACGGGGAGCAGGAGCCGCGTCCAGCCTACGCGGCTGCCGCCCGGGGCAGGCGTACTTCGCCGTCCCCTCCGACCCCCGCTGACCGGCCTATTCTCCAGACAATCCGCAAATCCCCCCGGCAGGCCGTGTCTTCGGCACGTGTCAGGGGGTTATGCCGGTGGGGAAGCTCCGCGTCGGTGCCAAGGAGGCAGGAGTGCGATGCGCGTAGGAAGTTTTGTACTGGCGGCCCAGTTCCCGGGTCAGGGCCCGGGAGAGGCGCTGCACCGCGCGGTGCGATCGGCCGAGGTCGCCGAGGAGGCGGGACTCGACTCGGTATGGCTGGCCGAGCACCACTTCGTGCCGTACGGGACGTGCCCCTCGGCCGTCACCCTGGCCGCGCTGCTGCTCGGCCGCACCCGGCGGATCCGGGTCGGCACGGCGGTGAGCGTGCTGCCCACCGCGCATCCCGTGGCCCTCGGCGAGCAGGCCGCGCTGCTGCACGTGACGTCCGGCGGCCGCTTCTCGCTGGGGGTGGGCCGCGGCGGTCCCTGGGTGGACCTTGAGGTCTTCGGCCCGGGCCTCGAGGCGTACGAGAAGGGGTTCCCGGAATCACTCGATCTGCTGGTGCGCTGGCTGCGTGAACCGTCCGTCGCCGGCACCGGGGAGCGCTTCAACTTCCGCGAGGTCCCCGTCGTGCCGAGGCCCTCGGAGAATCTGAGCGGCGCGGCGGGCCCCGAGGTCGTCGTCGCCTGCACCTCCCCGGCCAGTGTCCGGCTCGCCGCGGAGCGCGGACTGCCGATGCTTCTGGGGATGCATGCCGACGACGAGGAGAAGGCCGAAATGGTCGCGTTCTGGCGGCGGCAGGCGCGCGCCGCGGGGCGTCCGGCCGACGAGATCGTCACCGCCGGTCATGTCTCGGCGGGCGTCTGCCAGATCGCCGACCGCCGCGGGGACGCGGCGGAGACCCTGCTGAAGTCGATGCCGGGCTGGCTGAAGCAGGGGCTCGAGGCCCATGTGACGGTCGACGGGCGCGCCCGCAGCATGCGGGACCCGTGGGCGTACACGGAACTGCTCTGCGGGCTGCACCCGGTGGGGACGCCGAGGCTGTGCGCCGACCGGCTCGCGGCGACGTCGGAGCGCACCGGCATCTCGCGCTTCGCCCTGCTGGTCGAGGGCTCGGGAGACCTGGCGACGACCGAGGAGAACGTACGACGGCTCGGCGCCGAGGTGCTTCCTCACCTCGGCTGAGCGGACCGGTCGTGCGGGGAACTTGCCGCCCCGGTACAGATGCACCTCCCGCGTACGGAGCGGCAAGCAGTGCGGCCGGCCGCGTCAGCAGTCCCGGAACTCCGGTGACTGGTTCAGTAGCTGGCTGCGGACCGACGTGAAGCGTGCCAGCGTGTCGTCCACCGTGGCGTCCAACGGGAACACCGCGACCCGGTGGCAGTTCTGGAAGGCCAGCCGCACTCCGAAGTGCCGCTGGAGCGCGCCGCGTATCGCGTCACTCGCGAGCGCACGCAGCAGCTGGCCGCGTGCCTGCTCGTCCGGCGGCGGCGTCTGGTTGTCGGCGAAGTTGCCTCCGTCCACCTTCAGCTGGGCCACCAGGGAGCTGATCATCTCCCACGCGTAGGGCAGGGAGGTCCGGACGCAGTCGACGAAGTCAGCTTCGTCGACCTCGCCTCGCTCGGCCTTTTCGAGTAGGGCCGGTGAGACGTCGAGCGACATGGGTTCTCCTCTCGCACCCCCGGGAAAGCGGGGGTTGACGGACAGGGCGGAAGACCGCGACATCCAACACGCTGCGTACACGCATCGCGACCTCCCGTTTATACGGTAGGCAACGGAGGATGGCGGCACCAGGAGAATGCCCACACAGCGAGCAACCCGTAGGCACACAATCGGCCAGTACCGAACAGGGGAGTTCCAGGGCAAACAGGCGTGTTCGAAACGCCTCGCGGTGCGCCCGGGGACGGGGGGACGCGGGCGAATCGCGTGCAGCGGTGCCGGTCGAGTAGCGTTGCCGACCATGCGTCTCGTCATCGCCCGGTGTTCCGTCGACTATGCGGGCCGGCTCACCGCCCATCTCCCGTCCGCCCCCCGCCTCATCCTCGTGAAGGCGGACGGCAGCGTCTCCATCCACGCGGACGACCGGGCCTACAAGCCCCTCAACTGGATGTCGCCGCCCTGCACGCTGAAGGAGGGTTCCGGCGACGAGGAAGGCGTGTGGACCGTCATCAACAAGGCGGGCGAGAAGCTCATCATCACGATGGAGGAGGTCCTCCACGACTCCTCGCACGAACTGGGCGTGGATCCCGGCCTGATCAAGGACGGCGTGGAAGCGCACCTCCAGGAGCTGCTGGCGGACCGCATCGAGACGCTCGGCGAGGGTTACACGCTCATCCGCCGCGAGTACATGACGGCCATCGGCCCCGTCGACATCCTCTGCCGCGACGCCGAGGGCCGGACGGTCGCCATCGAGATCAAGCGGCGCGGCGAGATCGACGGCGTGGAGCAACTCACGCGCTATCTGGAGCTGTTGAACCGCGACCCGCATCTCGCGCCGGTGCGCGGCATCTTCGCCGCCCAGGAGATCAAGCCGCAGGCCCGTGTCCTCGCCACGGACCGCGGCATCGGCTGCACGGTGCTGGACTACAACGCGCTGCGCGGCATCGAGGACGACAAGCTGCGGCTGTTCTGAGCCCGGGCGCGACGCGGGGGGCCGGATCCTCTCCCGGATCCGGCCCCCCGCGTCGTACGGCCCGGCTCACATCACCGGGGCACCGCTCGTCCCCGCGGGCGGGCCGGCCGGCCCGCTCGCGGAACTGGTCGTCGCCGGGCCACTGGCGGAGTTCGAGGTGGCCGGCGCGGAGGGCGTTCCGCTAGTCGTCGGGGGCGTCGACGGCGACGGCGGCTGGCTCGTCGACGGCTTGCTCGTCGAAGGCTTCGGCGACGTCGACGGTTTCGGCGACGACGGCTTGGACGTGGGCGACTTCGACGGCGACTTCGAGGGACTCGGCCCCTTCGTCCCGCTCGGGTCGTCCGACGGCGTCCCGCCCGCGGTCGGTGTCGGGTCGTCCGACGTGCCGTAGGTGCCGTCCGGCCCCGGATCCGTCGGCCTGCTCGGCGCCCCCGCGTCCCCGGCGCCCGTGTCGCCCTCGTCCGCGCCGAGGCTGTCGTCGTCGGCGTCCTGGCCGGCCGAGGGGCTGACGCCGACCCTGTCGGACGGGTCCTCGTTGTTGTCGGAGGTCATGCCGAGCGTGACCACCGTGCCCAGCACCGCGGCCAGGAGCGCCCCCGAGCCCGCGGCGACCAGGTTGCGGCGCGTACCGGTCACCAGGCCCTTGATGCCGCCGGGCCGCCGTACGGAGGCGGGTACCGCGGTCGTCCGCCGGGCGACGAGCGTCGCGGGCTCGGGCGGCGCGGGCAGGGCGAACGCGGCCGGTATGCCGCCGGGAGGCGTCAGGGGTTCCGCACTGCGCATGTCGGGCGTCTCCCCGCCCGCCTCGACGCGCCCGACGGGCAGTACGGCCCCGGAGCGGTCGGCGACCAGCGCGAGGGCGCGGCGGCCGGCGACGGTGCCGCGCTTGTCGGCGAGGGCGCCGCGCAGCCCGATGGAGGCCTCCAGTTCGGCGCGGGCCCGGTCCAGCTGGCCGGCGCAGAGCGCGAGGATGCCCAACTCGTGGTGGAAGTAGGCCTGGTCCGGGACCTCGCCGGCTAGCTGGGAGGCCTCGGCGCCGGCGCGCAGCGCCCGTTCCCAGGCGCTCCAGTGCAGACCGGCGGCGAAGGCGGGCGCGGCGGTGCGGGCCAGCTGGACGCAGGCGCTCTCCTCGTCGTCGAGCGGGACCGTGGTGAGCGGCACCAGGAGGGTCAGCGCCGCGAGGACGGCGT
Organism: Streptomyces sp. GLSS-08; assembly: GCF_056387915.1. Classification (NCBI taxonomy): domain Bacteria; kingdom Bacillati; phylum Actinomycetota; class Actinomycetes; order Kitasatosporales; family Streptomycetaceae; genus Streptomyces; species Streptomyces sp. GLSS-08. The sequence goes on along the minus strand of NZ_JBWJAQ010000020.1, from coordinate 61,857 downwards.
CCGCCTCCGCGCAGACCCGCTCGGGGGTGACGGAGGGGTGTCCGGTCCACCAGGTGTAGTGCCGGGCGGCGGTGAGCGCGTGGTCCTCGATGTCGTCCGCGTACCCGGAGGCCTCCAGCTGGGCCTGTACGCCCGCCGCGAGCCGGTAGCGGGAGCCGACCGGGGTGACCAGCGCGCAGTTGGCGAGTTCGGCGAGGGCCGCGTCGGCGTGGGTGTCACCCACGAGGGCCGGCAGATGCGCCTGGTGGGGCACCTCGCCGCCGAGCGCGACCGCGAACCGCAGGGTGGCGCGGGCCGACTCGCTGAGCCGCGAGGCGAGCAGCGCGGCGGGGGCGGCGCCCTCGGCGAGTGAGGGCAGCGGGACGGCGGGGGTGTCGTCGGTGTCGTTCGGCGCGTCGGGGTGTGCGTCCTCGCGGTACTCGAAACCGTCGGCCGGCTCGGGGTGGGCGTGCAGCCGGTCACGCTGCCGCAGCAGGGCGCCGGCCTGCACGAAGCGCAGCGGGAGGCCTTCGGACTCGAACCAGAGGTCGCCCGCCCAGTTCGACTCGTCCTCGGTCAGTTCCCGGCCGACGGCGCGCTCCAGGAGCTCGATGCCGCCACTGCGGTCGAGACCGCCGAGGAACACCTCTTCGAGGAGGGAGTCGCCGGACGGCGCGGGGACGTCGGGTGTGGTGCCGATCAGGAAGGCGCACTCGGGGGTGGCGTCGAGCAGTTCGTCGAGGGCGCTGCCGCCGAACTCCAGGTCGTCGAGGACGACGACCGCGCCGATCTCACGGACGAGCCCGAGCAGCTCATCCCGTTCGGGGCGGTGCCGGGGCGCGTCGTAGACGGCGGCGAACAGGTCGTGCAGCAGGTCGCCGGCCGTGCGCCGGTAGCCGCTGAGGCGTACGACGCCGTCGGGCGCGAGGTCCGCGCAGTCGTCGGCGACGGCGTCCAGGAGGGTGGTGCGGCCCGAACCGGCGGGGCCGGTGAGGCGTACGGAGCGGCCGCGGGCCAGCAGCCGGACGAGGCGCTCGCGCTCGTCCTGGCGCTCGAGGAGGGGGAGCCGGGCCTGTGCGGGTCCCGGCGGCACGGGCGGGTGGGCCGAGCGGGCCTGTTCGGCGCGGCCGGCGGCGGTGGTCTTGGCCGGCCGGCGGGGCCGCTGCCCCGGCGGGCAGTTCTCTATCTCGCTGCCGTCGACGGGGTTGACGGTGAGCAGGAAGTCGCCCGAGAAGAGCTGGACGGTGCGGGCGAGTGCCGGCGTGGGCTGGCCGAAGTCGGAGGCGAGTGCTTCGCGCGGCGGACGCTGCCGAGGCGTCCGGCCGTCGTCGTCATGACCGTACTCCGCGGGTTCCCGGTGATTCGGGTCCATGATGTCCTGCCCCCCAAAAGCGTCGGGTGCCGAGCCCCTCCCGGCCTTGCTGCACACCGCGCTGTCGCTTCTGGTCCGGTGCCCGCTCCAGGGGTTCAGACTGCGGGCAGGCGAACCCTAAACCTTCGCTCAGTATCCGGGAACAGGCGGGGTACCGCGTCGCCCGAGACGTCACAGCTTCGTGAGGATTGCGTGCGAGGGTACGTTTCGTGCGGCGGGTCAGACCCGGGGCAGTGACTCGACCCCGAGGCCGCCCTCGATCGCCAGGATCCGGTGCAGCCGGGTGGCAACCAGCAGGCGCTGCATCTGCGTGGGTACGCGGCGCAGGACGAGCCGTCGGCCGCACCGCCCGGCCCGTCGGTGGGCTCCCATGATGACGCCGAGTCCGGTGGCGTCCCAGGAGTCCAGCTCGGACAGGTCGAGCACCAGGTCGCCGACTCCGTCGTCGACGGCCGAGTGCAGGACCGTACGGGCGTCCGCCGCGCTGCGGACGTCGAGGCGGCCCCCGACGACCAGCTCGGCGTGGTCGCCCCTGATGTACATATGCGCTCCCCGAGAGTGCGTTTCGTACTCCGCGTCTGTCTGTCTGCGTGTGACTGTGTGCACCGTCTGACTGCCCTGGGGCCGCAGAGGTTGCCGTCTGTGAGCGAACCGATACCGAATTCACCCGTGAGGGTGACGGCCGGGAGGACCGTACGGATTCGGTGCCTGGATTCAGTGCTTGTAGAAGCCCTGCCCGCTCTTGCGCCCGATGTCACCGGCGTCAACCATCCGGCGCATCAGCTCCGGCGGTGCGAACTTCTCGTCCTGGGACTCCGTGTAGATGTTGCCGGTCGCGTGAAGCAGGATGTCGACGCCCGTCAGGTCGGCCGTGGCCAGGGGGCCCATGGCGTGCCCGAAGCCCAGCTTGCAGGCGAGGTCGATGTCCTCGGCGGAGGCCACGCCCGACTCGTACAGCTTGGCCGCCTCGACGACGAGCGCCGAGATGAGACGGGTGGTCACGAAGCCGGCGACGTCGCGGTTGACGACGATGCAGGTCTTGCCGACGGACTCGGCGAACTCCCGCGTGGCGGCGAGGGTTTCGTCGCTCGTCTTGTAGCCGCGCACCAGCTCGCACAGCTGCATCATCGGGACCGGTGAGAAGAAGTGCGCACCGACCACGCGCTCCGGGCGCTCCGTCACGGCCGCGATCTTGGTGATCGGGATGGCGGAGGTGTTGGAGGCGAGGACGGTGTCGTCGCGGACGAGCCTGTCGAGCGCGCGGAAGATCTCGTGCTTGACCTCGAGCTTCTCGAACACGGCCTCGACGACGATGTCGGCGTCGGCGGCCGCGTCGAGGTCGGTGCTGGTGGTGATGCGCCCGAGCGCGGCCCCGGCGTCCTCGGCGGACAGTCTGCCCTTGCTGACGAACTTGTCGTAGGACGCCTTGATGCCGTCGGTGCCGCGGGTCAGGGCTTCGTCGGTGACGTCACGCAGAACGACGTCCCAGCCCGCTTGCGCGGAGACCTGGGCGATACCGGATCCCATGAGACCGGCTCCGATGACGGCGAGCTTCCGTGCCACTCCGACTCCCCTTAACACGCTGTTTATGTAGCCTCTCCGGCGGACCCTAGCGCTCGTGAGGGCCGCTGTGACCGGTAAGTAATGCGCGTCACGTCTCATCTGACGGACATCACACCGGCCCGGGTCATCGCGGCGCCCGGACGGCGTAGTTGAGGACCCGGTCGCTCAGCAGGTCCTCCATCTCGTCGAGGAGCACCAGCGTTTCGCGGGACACTTCGCCCGGATTGCGTCCCTGGACCATCTCGCGCCCGATGGAGCCCATGACCGTGTGGTGGATCCAGTTGACCTGACCGGCCATCAGGGCCGGGACGGGATCGCCGGCGGCGGCGCCCGTCTCCTCGCGCAGGGTCGCCTCCAGGTCGTCCTGCACCTCCTGCTGGATGCTCCACAGGCGGGAGCGCAGGGGCGGCGCCTCGTCGATCACCTTCATGAAGCGGGCGTAGCCCTCCATCAGGCCGACCCGGGGCGAGACCGCCTCGACCTCCTCGCGCAGCTCCCGCAGCACAGCCGCGGCGGCCGACTCCCCGACGGCCCGGCCGCGCACCCAGCGCGAGAGGCGGTCGACGACGCCCTTGCTGCGGTCGAGGAAGAGGTCCTCCTTGGTCGCGAAGTAGTTGTAGACGGTGTTCACGGAGACGTCGGCCGCCTCCGCGACGTCCGCGATCGTGACCGCCAGGAAGCCGCGCTCCAGGAACAATCCCGTGGCGATGTCCGAGATCCGCTGCCTGGTCTCGCGCTTCTTGCGCTCCCTGAGTCCCTCAGCCATACCCGCATCGTAGCGTCGACTGGACTCGCTGTAAGTTTGGGGGCATTGAAAAATTATAGCGACTCTGTTTTTCTGGGGTCATGGCAATCATCAGTACCGCCGGACTGGCCCGTACCTTCCGGACGAGGCACGGCCCCGTGGCGGCCGTGCGCGGCATCGACCTGACCGTCCGCGCGGGTGAGATCCTCGGCTTCCTCGGCCCGAACGGCGCCGGCAAGACGACCACCCTGCGCATGCTGACCACCCTGCTGAGCCCCACCGGCGGCGCGGCCACCGTCGCCGGTCACGACCTGGTCGCCGACCCGGCCTCAGTGCGGCGGGCCTGCGGCTACGTGGCCCAGTCCGGCGGGGTCGACCCGCAGATCAGCGTGCGGGAGGAGCTGGTCACCCAGGGCCGTCTGTACCGGCTGACGAAGACGCGGGCGGCGGCCCGTGCCGAGGAGCTCGCCGAGGACCTCGGTCTCACCGGGCTGCTCGACCGCAGGGCGGGCGCGCTCTCCGGCGGGCAGCGGCGCCGCCTGGACATCGCGATGGCGCTCACCCACCGCCCGAAGCTGCTCTTCCTGGACGAGCCGACGACGGGCCTCGACCCCGGCAGCCGGGCCGACCTGTGGAACCTGATCCGCCGCCTGCGCGACGAGCACGGCACGACCGTGTTCCTGACCACCCACTACCTCGACGAGGCCGACGCCCTGTCCGACCGGCTGGTGATCGTGGACGAGGGCGTCGTCGTGGCCGAGGGCACTCCGGGCGCACTGAAGCTGCGCTACGGAGGCGCACCCGACGCGACCCTCCAGGACACGTTCCTCGCCATCACCGGCCGCGTCCCGGCACCGGCAGACGCCGCCCCCGCCGCACTGTAGGAGTCACCCGAAGATGCTGCTCCACGACACGGCCCTCATCTACGGCCGCTACCTCCGCCAGTCCCTCCGCTCCCGGTTCGCCCTGCTCTTCGGCGTGCTGATGCCGCTGCTGTACCTCCTTTTCTTCGGCCCGCTGCTGACGAACCTTCCGCTCGGCGGGCGCGGCAGCTCCTGGCAGGTGCTGGTCCCCGGCCTGCTCATGCAACTCGGTCTGTTCGGCGCCCTGTTCGCGGGTTTCGCGATCATCATCGAGAGCGGTCAGGGCGTGGTCGAGCGGATGCGGGTGACCCCGGTGAGCCGCCTCGCCCTGCTCCTCGGCCGGGTCCTGCGCGAGGCCACGGTCTTCGTCTTCCAGGCGGTGCTGCTGGTGCTGGCCGCGCTGGCGATGGGCCTGCGCGCACCGCTCGCCGGCATCCTGATCGGCTTCGCGTTCGTGGGGCTGCTCACGGTGTCGCTGGCCTCGCTGTCGTACGCGGTGGCGCTGCGGGTCCGCACCCCGCAGCAGTTCGGCCCGCTGATCAACGCCGTGTCCATGCCGTCGATGCTGTTGTCCGGCCTGATGCTCCCGATGACCCTCGCGCCGGGCTGGCTGGACGTCCTCTCGCACTTCATGCCGTTCCGCTACCTGGTGGACGCGGTACGGGACGCGTACGTCGGCTCGTACACGACGGCGCACATGCTGTACGGCGTCCTGGTGGCCCTCGGCCTCACCGTGCTCGCCGTGACGGTGGGCACACGCGGCTTCCGCGGGGCCGAAGCATAACTACGCTGGCCGCATGGTCAATCTGACGCGCATCTACACCAGGACCGGCGACCGGGGCACCACCGCCCTCGGCGACATGAGCCGGGTCGCCAAGACCGATCTGCGGATCTCCGCCTACGCGGACGCCAACGAGGCGAACGCGGCCCTCGGCACGGCGATCGCGCTCGGCGGGCTCGACGAGGAGACCGTCAAGGTCCTCACCCGCGTCCAGAACGACCTGTTCGACGTGGGCGCGGACCTGTCGACGCCGGTCGTCGAGAACCCCGGGTTCCCGCCGCTGCGCGTCGAGCAGTTCTACATCGACCGCCTGGAGGCCGACTGCGACCGTTTCAACGAACGGCTGGAGAAGCTCCGCTCCTTCATCCTGCCCGGCGGCACGCCCGGCGCGGCGCTGCTGCACCAGGCGTGCACGGTCGTCCGCCGGGCCGAGCGGTCCACCTGGGCCGCCATGGAGGTGCACGGCGAGGTGATGAACCCACTGACGGCGACCTACCTCAACCGGCTATCGGACCTGCTGTTCATCCTCGCCCGCACGGCCAACAAGGGGGCCGGGGACGTGCTGTGGGTCCCGGGCGGGGAGCGCTGACGCCGGGCGGCGCTTCGGCCGGATCAGGTAGGTGAGCGCGATCAGGCCGTGGATCCCGGCCGCCCGCAGCGCCACTTTCTGGTAGGACCGCAGGGACTCGGTGCCGCCGCCCTCGCCGACGTAGGTGATCGCGCCCTGGAGGAGGGCGCAGGCGACGGCGGCCGCCAGCAGCGTACGGAGCCAGAGCCCGCCCTCGTGCCGGGCCCGGGCCAGGCCGTAGCGGGGCGGCGGCACAGGGGGCGGTCCGCCGGCGAGGCGGTGGGCCGCGTGACCGTCGAGCCACCGCACCGTGTGGTGCCCGTAGGCGACGGTGAACCCGATGTAGAGGGCGGCCAGGCCGTGCTCCCAGCCCGGCTCGGCGCCCCGCTCCAGGTCGAGGGCCGTCACCGCGAACAGGACGAGTTCCAGCAGCGGCTCGCACAGCAGCAGGGCCAGACCGGTACGGCGCAGCCCCAGCAGGTAGCGGGCCGTGAGACCGGCCGCCAGCAGCACCCAGAAGCCCACTTCACAGGCGATGGTCAGTCCGATGATCACGATCACTCCTCTCGCTCACCTCCTCAAGGCTCCCCGCCGCGGCCGGCCGGGGCGTCGTCGGCTGTGACGAGGCGCGACTGCATCCTTCGATGTAGCCGGGGACCGTCCGCGGGAAGCACGCGCCCCGGCCGCCCGCCGTGTTGGATGGAGCCATGGCCGCCCCGCTCCCCCGCCCGCACCGCTTCGACGTGTACATCGCGGCCGCCGGCCTGCTCAGCGGCGTACTCGTGTGGGCGTTCGGCCTGTATTCGAACCCCGCCCGGCTGCTCGCCGAACCGTGGGTGCTGGTCCCCCTCGCCGCGATGGCGGCCCTCGAGCTGCTGCGCCGGAGCAGGCCGCAGGCCGCCGTCGTGGCCGGCACGCTGGCGCTGGTCGCGGACCAGTTCACGCGGGGCAGCATCGTGACGGTCCTGATGTACACCGACCTCATGTACGCGGCCGCCCTGTACGGCAGCCCGGCCGCCGCCCGCCGTCTCCCCGTCACCACCGGGCTGGTCACCGTCGGGATGACGATCGGCTTCCTGGCCTGGTGGCGAACGCCCGACGCGCTGCTGATCGGCTTCGCGACCGGCATCGTGGCGTTCGCCCCGGCCGTCACCGGCGTGGTGGTCCGCGACCACCGGGACGCAGCCGACTCCGCCAGATTGCGGGCCGAGCAGACCGCACTGCTCGCCGAGATGGACCGGGTGCAGGCGGTCACCGCCGAGCGGGCCCGGATGGCACGCGAACTGCACGACATGGTCGCCAACCACCTGTCCGCGATCGCCATCCACTCCACGGCCGCGCTCTCCCTCGACGACCCGCGCACCACACGGGACGCCCTCACCGTCATCCGCGAGAACAGCGTCGACGGCCTCGCCGAGATGCGCCGGCTCATCGGCATCCTGCGGCACGACAGCGACGACGTGGAGCCGGCCGCGGCACCGACGCTGGAGGGGGTCGGCGCGCTCGTGGCGGCCGCCCGCACCAACGGTCTCGACGTCGTCCTGGAGTCCGCGCACGAGGACGGGCTCCCCGCGCCGCTGGAACTCGCCGCCTACCGCATCGTCCAGGAGTCCCTCACCAACGCCCTCAAGCACGCCGCCGCGGGCCGGGTCACCGTCACCCTCGCCCAGCGGGACGGGCTGCTCACCGTGCGGGTGACCAGCCCCTACGGCGACCGGGACGGGCCGCGGGCACCCGGTTCCGGGGCCGGCCTGACCGGCATGCGGGAGCGGGTCGTCCTGCTCCGCGGCACCTTCGACGCGGGCCCCGAGGAGCCGCCGGGCTCCCCCGGCGGCACGCTCTGGACCGTGCGTGCCACGCTGCCCCTGAGCCACGGAGGAACCGGATGATCCGCGTGCTCGTCGCCGAGGACCAGGCCGCGGTACGGGCCGGACTCGTCCTCATCCTGCGCAGCGCGCCCGACATCGAGGTGGTCGGCGAGGCTGCGGACGGCGAGCGGGCGGTGTCGCTCGCCCGTGAACTGCGCCCGGACCTGGTCCTGATGGACATCCAGATGCCCCTGCTCGACGGGGTCGCGGCCACCCGCCGGGTCGTCGCCGAAGAGCTGGCCGACGTGCTCGTGCTCACCACCTTCGACCTCGACGAGTACGTCTTCGGGGCGCTGCGCGCGGGTGCCGCCGGCTTCCTGCTGAAGAACACGGAAGCCCGGGATCTGCTGGTGGCCGTGCGGACGGTGGCGCGCGGCGAGGGACTGATCGCCCCGGCCGTGACCCGGCGTCTGATCGCCGAGTTCGGCGCCCGGCCCGTGCGGGAGCCGTCGGCCGATCCGGCCGTCCTCGAAGCCCTCACCCGCCGGGAACGGGAGGTGCTGTCCTGTCTCGGCCGGGGACTGTCCAACGCGGAGATCGCGGTCCGCCTCCACATGGCGGAGGCCACGGTGAAGACGCACGTCAGCCGCCTGCTCGGGAAGCTGGGGCTGCGCAGCCGGGTCCAAGCGGCCGTGCTCGCACAAGAGTTGGGCGTGTGATCCGCCCCCACCTCACTGGTCCAGACCTATTGACCGATGGTCCAGACCTTTCTATTCTCGCCGCACTGCGCTGGAACATGCCCACGTCATCCCCGCCACCGGTCAGCAGCCCCCGGAGGCGACCAGAAGAAGAGGAGAGGCATCATGCGCTTCCGGCAGAGAGCCAGAAACAGAGCGATCGCGGGGCTCACCACCCTGCTGCTCCCGTTCGCCGCGATGGTCGGGCTCGCGAGCCCCGCCTCGGCGGCCACCTCCGTCACCGCCACGTACGCCAAGACCCAGGACTGGGGCTCGGGCTTCGAGGGCAAGTGGACCGTCAAGAACACCGGCACCACCAGCATCAGTTCGTGGACGGTGGAGTGGGACTTCCCCTCCGGCACCTCCGTCACCTCGTCCTGGGACGCGGACGTCACCGGCTCCGGCACCCACTGGACCGCCAAGAACAAGTCCTGGAACGGCACCCTCGCCGCCGGCGCCACCGTCTCCTTCGGCTTCAACGGCTCCGGCTCGGGCTCGCCCGCCAACTGCAAACTCAACGGCGACAGCTGCGACGGCACCACCGTCCCCGGTGACGCGTCCCCCTCGGCCCCCGGCACCCCGACCGCGTCCGGCGTCACCGACACCTCGGTGAAGCTCTCCTGGAGCGCCGCCACGGACGACAAGGGTGTCAAGAACTACGACGTCCTTCGCGACGGCGCCAAGGTCGCCACCGTCACCACCACCTCGTACTCGGACACCGGCCTGACCGCCGGCACCGACTACTCCTACACCGTCCAGGCCCGCGACACCGCCGACCAGACCGGCCCGGTGAGCGGCGCGGTCAAGGTCCACACCACCGGCGGCGGCGGAACGGACCCGGGCACCGGCGGCAAGGTCAAGCTCGGCTACTTCACCGAGTGGGGCGTCTACGGCCGCAACTACCACGTGAAGAACCTGGTCACCTCCGGCTCCGCCGCGAAGATCACGCACATCAACTACGCCTTCGGCAACGTGCAGGGCGGCAAGTGCACGATCGGTGACGCCTACGCCGACTACGACAAGGCGTACACCGCCGACCAGTCGGTCAGCGGCGTCGCGGACACCTGGGACCAGCCGCTGCGCGGCAACTTCAACCAGCTGCGCCAGCTGAAGGCCAAGTACCCGAACATCAAGGTCCTGTGGTCCTTCGGCGGCTGGACCTGGTCCGGCGGCTTCACCGACGCCGCGAAGAACCCGGCCGCCTTCGCCCAGTCCTGCTACGACCTGATCGAGGACCCGCGCTGGGCCGACGTCTTCGACGGCATCGACATCGACTGGGAGTACCCGAACGCCTGCGGTCTGACCTGTGACACCAGCGGCCCGGCAGCGATCAAGAACCTCACCTCCGCGCTGCGTGCGAAGTTCGGGTCCAAGAACCTGGTCACCGCCGCGATCACCGCGGACGGCAGCGACGGCGGAAAGATCGACGCGGCCGACTACGGCGGCGCGGCCACCTCGCTGGACTGGTACAACGTGATGACGTACGACTACTTCGGCGCCTGGGACAAGACGGGCCCGACCGCCCCGCACTCGCCGCTAACCTCCTACTCGGGCATCCCGAAGGAGGGCTTCACCTCGGCCGCGGCGATCGCCAAGCTCAAGGCCAAGGGCGTCCCGGCGAGCAAGCTCCTGCTCGGCATCGGCTTCTACGGCCGCGGCTGGACCGGCGTCACGCAGTCCGCGCCCGGCGGCACCGCGACCGGCCCGGCGGCCGGCACCTACGAGCAGGGCATCGAGGACTACAAGGTGCTCAAGACGGCCTGCCCGGCCACCGGAACCGTCGCCGGCACGGCGTACGCGCACTGCGGCACCAACTGGTGGAGCTACGACACCCCGGCGACCATCGGCTCGAAGATGACCTGGGCCAAGAGCCAGGGCCTGGGTGGAGCGTTCTTCTGGGAGTTCAGCGGTGACACCAGCAACGGAGAGCTGGTGGGCGCGATCAACAGCGGCCTGCAGTAGACGGCACGCCGCGAGGCACCAGGCAGCAAGCACTAAGCACTAAGCACTAAGCACTAAGCGACATTGACGCGCTGACCGGGCGGGGCTGCTTCCAGCCACGCGAGAAATCCGGTCAGCGCGTCTTCGCTCATCGCCAGCTCCAGCCGCGTACCCCGGTGCAGACAGGTGAGGATGATCGCGTCGGACAGGAGCGCCAGCTCCTCCTCCCCCTCGGGGGCGCGGCGGCCGGCCACCTCGATCGCCGAGCGCTCCAGGGTGCGGCGCGGCCGGGGGGCGTAGGAGAAGACGCGGTACCACTCGATGCGGTCGCCGTTGTACCGGGCGACCCCGTAGCTCCAGCCCTTGCCGTTGGTGTCGCTCTTCTCGGGGACGTCCCAGCGCAAGCTGCAGTCGAACGTTCCGCCGGAGCGCTGGATCAGCCGGCGGCGGAGGCCGAAGACGAACAGCCCCACCACCACGAGGGCCACTACCAACCCGCACACAGTCAGAGCGAGGACCATCGACACCGACCTCCTCGTCTCCTAGGTAAAGCAGGTAATGGAACGGAAAAAAGCACCCGCATCGCCTCAGCCGCGACCCGGTCTGGATTGCTCCAGTCCCGGCCGCGGCTGAGTCACGTCATTACGTGCGTGCTGGGGTCAGCGAGCCGACACCGCACGCAGTCGGACATCCGCGCGACGCTCGGCGGACGCGTCCGCGTCCGACTTCGCGCGCTCGAGCGCCCGCTCCGCACGCTGGACATCGATCTCGTCCGACAGCTCGGCGATCTCGGCCAGCAGGGAGAGCTTGTTGTCCGCGAACGACAGGAAACCGCCGTGCACAGCGGCGACGACCGTCGCACCGTCGTTCGTACGGATGGTCACCGGGCCCGACTCCAGCACACCGAGCAGCGGCTGGTGACCGGGCATGACGCCGATGTCGCCGGACGTGGTACGCGCGACGACCAGGGTGGCCTCGCCGGACCAGACACTGCGGTCCGCGGCGACGAGCTCGACGTGCAGCTCAGCAGCCAAGGTGGGCTCCTCGGGTCACCACCCGGCGTTGCTGCCGGGTGTTGGGTCAAAGTCTAGTGGGCGTACGAGAGGGGGCGGGACGCGCCCGCCCCCTCTCGCCGTGAATGCGGGGCCGACGTCAGGAGACGCCGAGCTCCTTGGCGTTGGCCTTGAGGTCCTCGATGCCACCGCACATGAAGAACGCCTGCTCCGGGAAGTGGTCGTACTCGCCGTCGATGATCGAGTTGAAGGCCGCGATCGACTCGTCCAGCGGGACGTCCGACCCGTCGACGCCGGTGAACTGCTTGGCGACGTGGGTGTTCTGGGACAGGAAGCGCTCCACGCGACGGGCGCGGTGGACGACGAGCTTGTCCTCTTCGCCCAGCTCGTCGATACCGAGGATCGCGATGATGTCCTGGAGGTCCTTGTACTTCTGGAGGACCGTCTTGACGCGCATCGCGGCCTCGTAGTGGTCCTGCGCGATGTAGCGCGGGTCCAGGATCCGGGACGTGGAGTCCAGCGGGTCCACGGCCGGGTAGATGCCCTTCTCGGAGATCGGACGGGAGAGAACCGTCGTCGCGTCGAGGTGGGCGAAGGTGGTCGCCGGGGCCGGGTCGGTCAGGTCGTCCGCGGGGACGTAGATCGCCTGCATCGAGGTGATCGAGTGGCCACGCGTCGAGGTGATGCGCTCCTGGAGGAGGCCCATCTCGTCGGCCAGGTTCGGCTGGTAGCCCACCGCGGAGGGCATGCGGCCGAGCAGGGTCGAGACCTCGGAACCGGCCTGCGTGAAGCGGAAGATGTTGTCGATGAAGAACAGCACGTCCTGCTTCTGCACATCGCGGAAGTACTCCGCCATGGTCAGACCGGCCAGGGCCACGCGCAGACGGGTGCCCGGGGGCTCGTCCATCTGGCCGAAGACCAGCGCGGTCTTGTCGATGACGCCCGACTCGGACATCTCCTCGATGAGGTCGTTGCCCTCACGGGTGCGCTCGCCGACACCGGCGAACACGGAGACACCGTCGTGGTTGTTGGCGACGCGGTAGATCATCTCCTGGATGAGCACCGTCTTGCCGACACCGGCACCACCGAACAGACCGATCTTTCCACCCTTGACGTACGGGGTGAGAAGGTCGATGACCTTGACGCCGGTCTCGAACATCTCGGTCTTCGACTCGAGCTCGTCGAAGTTCGGCGCCTTGCGGTGGATGGACCAGCGCTCGCCGTCGTAGGTCTCGTCGACGTTCAGCACCTCACCGAGGGTGTTGAACACCTTGCCCTTGGTGAAGTCGCCGACCGGGACGGTGATGCCCGTACCGGTGTTGGTCACCGGGGCCTGGCGGACCAGACCGTCGGTGGGCTGCATCGAGATCGTGCGGACCAGGCCGTCACCCAGGTGCTGGGCGACCTCGAGGGTCAGCGTCTTGAGCGCGCCCTCCAGAGCCGGGTCGGCCACCTCGACGTGCAGAGCGTTGTAGATCTCCGGCATCGCGTCGACGGGGAACTCCACGTCGACGACCGGGCCGATGACCCGGGCGACGCGGCCCGTGGCAACGGCCGTCTCAACAGTGGTCGTCATTACTTGTCACTCCCCGCGGTCGCGTCGGCGAGGGCTGCGGAGCCACCGACGATCTCGCTGATTTCCTGGGTGATTTCGGCCTGGCGGGCCGCGTTGGCAAGTCGGGAGAGCGTGGTGATCAGGTCTCCCGCGTTGTCGGTGGCCGACTTCATCGCGCGGCGCGTGGCGGCGTGCTTGGAGGCAGCCGACTGGAGCAGTGCGTTGTAGATACGGCTTTCGACGTACCGCGGCAGCAGGGCGTCGAGGACGTCCTCAGCCGACGGCTCGAAGTCGTACAGCGGAAGGATCTCGCCCTTGGTGGACGTCTCCTCCGCGACCTCTTCGAGGCGGAGCGGAAGCAGCCGGCTGTCGATCGCCGACTGCGTCATCATCGAGACGAACTCGGTGTAGACGATGTGGATCTCGTCCACGCCGCCCTCGGCCGTCTCCGTCTCGATGGCCTCGATCAGCGGACCCGCGACCTTCTTCGCGTCCGCGTACGTGGGCTCGTCGGTGAAGCCCGACCACGACTCCGCGACCTTGCGCTCGCGGAAGTTGTAGTGGGCCAGACCGCGGCGGCCGACGATGAACGTGTCGACCTCCTTGCCCTCCGCCTCGAGACGCGCGGTGAGCTGCTCCGCCGCCTTGATGGCGTTGGAGTTGAAGGCGCCGGCCAGTCCGCGGTCGCTCGTGAGGAGCAGCACCGCGGAACGGGTCGCCGTCTCCGCCTCCGTGGTCAGCGGGTGCTTGGTGTTCGACCCGGTCCCCACCGCCGTGACCGCGCGGGTGAGCTCGGTCGCGTACGGCGCGGAGGCCGCCACCTTGCGCTGCGCCTTGACGACACGCGAGGCGGCGATCATCTCCATCGCCTTGGTGATCTTCTTGGTCGCGGTGACGGATCGGATGCGACGCTTGTAGACCCGGAGCTGGGCTCCCATGAGTCAGGTCCCTTCCTTACGTCACTTGGCGGCGGCCGGAGCGTCCTCGCCGAGAAGCTTCCCGTCCGAGGTCTCGAACTGCTTCTTGAACTCCGTGATGGCGTCCGCCACGGCGGTCAGCGTGTCGTCCGACATCTTCCCGCCCTCCTTGATGGAGGTCATGAGGCCCTGCTCCTTGCGGTGCAGGTACTCCAGGAGCTCCTTCTCGAAGCGGCGGATGTCGTTGACCGGGACGTCGTCCATCTTGCCGGTGGTACCGGCCCACACGGAGACGACCTGGTCCTCGGTCGACATCGGCTGGTACTGAGCCTGCTTGAGCAGCTCGACCATCCGCTGACCGCGCTCCAGCTGCGCCTTCGACGCGGCGTCCAGGTCGGAACCGAAGGCGGCGAACGCCTCCAGCTCACGGAACTGGGCGAGGTCCACGCGCAGTCGGCCGGAGACCTGCTTCATCGCCTTGTGCTGCGCGGAACCACCGACTCGGGAGACGGAGATACCGACGTTCAGCGCGGGGCGCTGACCGGCGTTGAACAGGTCCGACTCCAGGAAGCACTGGCCGTCGGTGATGGAGATGACGTTGGTCGGGATGAACGCCGAGACGTCGTTGGCCTTCGTCTCGACGATCGGCAGACCGGTCATCGAGCCCGCGCCCATGTCGTCGGAGAGCTTCGCGCAGCGCTCCAGCAGACGGGAGTGCAGGTAGAAGACGTCACCCGGGTAGGCCTCGCGCCCCGGCGGACGGCGGAGCAGCAGGGACACGGCGCGGTAGGCGTCGGCCTGCTTCGAGAGGTCGTCGAAGATGATGAGGACGTGCTTGCCCTCGTACATCCACTGCTGGCCGATGGCCGAGCCGGTGTACGGCGCCAGGTACTTGAAGCCGGCCGGGTCGGACGCCGGGGCGGCGACGATGGTCGTGTACTCCAGCGCGCCGGCGTCCTCGAGGGCGCCACGCACGGAGGCGATGGTCGAGCCCTTCTGGCCGATGGCGACGTAGACGCAGCGGACCTGCTTCTTCGGGTCACCGGTGCGCCAGTTGTCGCGCTGGTTGATGATCGTGTCGACGGCCAGGGCGGTCTTGCCGGTCTGGCGGTCACCGATGATCAGCTGACGCTGACCACGGCCGATCGGGGTCATCGCGTCGACGGCCTTGTAGCCCGTCTCCATCGGCTCGTGCACCGACTTGCGGGCCATGACGCCCGGGGCCTGCAGCTCGAGGGCGCGGCGACCACTGGTCTCGATCTCGCCGAGGCCGTCGATCGGGTTGCCGAGCGGGTCGACCACGCGGCCGAGGTAACCCTCGCCCACGGCGACCGACAGGACCTCGCCGGTACGGGTGACCGGCTGACCCTCCTCGATGCCGCTGAACTCGCCGAGGACGACGCAGCCGATCTCGCGCTCCTCGAGGTTGAGGGCGAGACCGAGGGTGCCGTCCTCGAACTTCAGCAGTTCGTTGGCCATGGCCGAGGGGAGGCCCTCGACCTTCGCGATGCCGTCGCCGGCAAGGCTGACCGTACCGACCTCCTCGCGCGAGGCCGCGTCCGGCTTGTACGACTGGACAAAGTTCTCCAGCGCGTCCCGGATCTCCTCCGGCCGGATCGTGAGCTCCGCCATCTGGGTTCCCTGCTCTCCTTGTTGGGCCCGAAGTTTCAACTTGGGGGTCTGGGGGCGACCCCCAGGAATCCTCTGCAACGGCCCAACCAGGGCCGTAAGTACTGCGTTCTTGTTTGTGAAGTTGCTGCTAGCTCGCCATGCGGCGGGTGGCCTCTTCGAGCCGGTCCGCGATGGAGCCGTTGATGACCTCGTCACCGACCTGCACCCGGATCCCGCCGAGGACGTCGGGGTCCACGTCGAGGTTGAGGTGCATCCGGCGCCCGTAGAGCTTGGCCAGAGCGTCGCCGAGGCGTCGCTTCTGTCCGTCGCTCAGCGGGACCGCCGAGGTGACGACGGCGACCATACGGTCCCGGCGCGCGGCGGCGAGCTTGGACAGGGACTCCAGTCCCGCCTCCAGGCTACGTCCACGCGGCACGGTCACGAGGCGCGTCACCAGTCGCTCGGTCACCGCGTTGGCCCGGCCGCCGAGCAGGCTGCCCAGCAGCTCGCCCTTGGCCGCCTTGCCGGCGGCGCGGTTGGTCAGCGCGGCACGCAGCTCGGTGTTCGAGGCGACGATCCGGCCGAAGCGGAACAGCTCGTCCTCGACGTCGTCCAGCAGACCGGCCCGCTGCGCCACGGTGAGCTCGGCGGTGTTCGCCAGCTCCTCCAGCGCGTCCACCAGGTCACGCGGCTGTGACCAGCGGGAACGCACCAGACCTGACACCAGGTCGGTGGTCGCGCCGCCCACCTGGCCGCCGAACAGGCGCTGGGCCAGCACGGCCTTCGCCTCACCGGGCTGCGCCGGGTCGGTCAGGACCCGACGCAGCGACACCTCGCGGTGGAGCAGCGCGGTGACGGCGGCCAGCTCGTCGGCGAGCTGCGCCGCGTCCACGGACGTGGAGTCCGTCAGCGCGTCGAGACGCTCACGTGCGGCTGCCAGGGCATCGCGGCTCGCTCCGTTCATCGCGCGGCCTCGGCCTTCTCCTCGAGCTCGTCGAGGAAACGGTCGATCGTGCGGCTCTGCCGGGCGTGGTCCTCGAGGGACTCGCCGACGAGCTTGCCGGCCAGGTCGGTGGCGAGCTTGCCCACGTCCTGGCGCAGCGCCTGCGAAGCGGCCTTGCGGTCTGCCTCGATCTGGGAGTGACCTGCGGCGATGATTTCCTCACGCTGCCGCTGGCCTTCCGCGCGCATCTCGGCGATGAGCGTGGCGCCCTGCTCCTGCGCCTCCTGGCGCAGACGCGCGGCCTCGTGCCGAGCCTCGGCGAGCTGAGCCTTGTACTGCTCGAGCACGCTCTGGGCTTCGACCTTCATGGCGTCGGCCTCTTCGATACCGCCTTCGATCGCCGCGCGGCGCTCTTCCAGAACCTTGTTGATGTTCGGGAGGAGCTTCTTCCAGAAGAAGAAGAACACGATGGCGAAGGCGATGGCGCCGACGAGCAGCTCGGGGCCGGGCGGGATGAGGGGATTCTGCTTCTCCTCAGCCGCCAGCTGAACCAGGTTGGCGATCACATCAGTGCCTTTCGTCGATACGTGTCGGTAAGTAGGTCTTACTGACCGAACACGAACGGCATGACGATGCCGATGAGGGCGAGCGCCTCACAGAACGCGAAGCCGAGGATCTGGTTGGCGCGGATCAGACCGGCCGCCTCGGGCTGGCGGGCCAGGGCCTGGGTGCCGTTGCCGAAGATGATGCCGATGCCGATGCCGGGGCCGATCGCAGCGAGACCGTAGCCGATGGAACCGAGGGAGCCGGAGACGCCAGCGGCGAGTTCGATGGTCGCGGACATGCCGTTACTTCCTTGTCTGTTACGAACCGGTGGGGGTTGGCCACCGGACGACTGGGGATTTGCGGGTGGGCGGATCAGTGGTGCTCGGCGAGAGCGCCCTGCACGTAGGAGCAGGCCAGCAGCACGAACACGTACGCCTGAACGGCCTGGACGAAGAGCTCGAACAGGACCATCACGATCGTCATCACGAAGGAGACGGCCGCGCCGGGGATCATGTAGCTGTTCAGCAGGTACCAGCTGGCGACGGTGAACATCACGAGCAGCAGGTGGCCGGCGAACATGTTGGCGAACAGTCGGACCGCGTGGGTGAAGGGCCGGACGAGGACGTTCGAGAAGAACTCGATGACCACGACGAGCGGCAGTACCGCGCCGAGCGACTTGTCGTAACCGGTGAGGTTCTTGAACCCGCCGACGAAGCCGTGCTTCTTGAACGTCAGCGACAGCCACACCACGTACACGATCGCCGCGAGGACGGCGGGGAACGCGATGATCGACGACACCGGGAACTGTGCCACCGGGATCACGGACCAGACGTTCATGATCCAGATGAAGAAGAAGAGCGAGACCATCAGCGGGACGTACTTCTCGCCCTCCCGCTTCCCGAGGGTCTCGTAGACGATGCCTCGGCGGACGAAGTCATAGCCGGCCTCGCCGACCATCTGCAGCTTGCCCGGCACCAGCTTGGCCTTGCCGAAGGCGGCCCAGAAGAAGCCGACGACAAGGACGGTGGTGATGAGCGAGAGCAGCATCACCTTGTTGAAGTCGAACCCTCCGACCGTGGCGATCGGCTCGAACAGGAACGAGTGCAGGCCCGGAGCCGGAAAGCCACACCCGTTGTCGGACATGATCCGACAGCTCCAGTCAAAGGCGAGCTGGGTCTGGTCAGCACTCACCACGGGCTCCTTCGGCGTGACGCATGGGTACGGCAACCTCGTTGTGTCGGCGCGGCATACAGCCGCGGGTCGGCACCGGACTGGTGTGACGGATGTGGGGGCGGCTGGGGGGCATAGAGCCTCGCGATTGAGCGGGCTCCACTTCAGATGCCCACGCCCGCGATGCCGCAGTTGGCACCGGACGATAGCAGTAGATCTCCCCTGCCTTTATCCCGGCCCTACCCCTCACGACGAGGACCCCGACTTCTCGGGTCGCTCGCTCTTCTCGGGTTCCGGGTCGACATAGAAGATCTTGGACTTCATGTGCGCACGAGCCTGGGCAGCCATCCACACGACGGTCGCCACGACCAGCGAGAGCGCGAACGCCTTCGGGTTGAAGAGAGAGGTGTCCTTGAAGATGGCCACGAAGATCATGAGCAGCAGGAGCTGTGCGACGTAGAGCATCAGGCCCATGGCCTGGAAGAGCTGCGGGAGCTTTTTCGCCGTCCACTGCAGGGCGTACAGACCGAGGCCCATGAAGAGCATGGCCAACAGCACGCCGACCGCCGCGCCGACCGCCCCCTTACCGCCTGCGACCGCGCCGCTGACGGCGACGGCGACCACGCCGGCGGCCGCTGTGGGCACAGCGATCAGCAGTAGATTCCGGGCGTCATTGGACGGCATGGCGGCAACTCCGCTTGCTAAGGGGGGCGTGTCGTCATGGACGAGCGTAGTCCCGGGACGAGTGAGGACCTCACGCCAAGAGACCGTCGCATCACGGCCCTTCGGCTCTATCCCGGGTTCTCGTGAACCGTATCACAAACTATTTGATGAGGTCTTTACCTGGTTGGTGTGCTCGCTGTCACACATGAGAGTTACTCCGCGCGTCTGTGCGGAATCAGGAGCAACTTGTCTGGTAATGGGCCGCTTTGCGAGCAGCGCTCTCGCGGGATTCCTACCTCGCGTCAGCGGGAGGACCCCGCCCCGCGGCGGTCCAGCCGGTGCTCCCGGACCCCAACTGCCGTGGCCCCGTTGACTCCTGAGACGCCTGTGACGACCGGGGTGCGGGGCTCCTCCTCACCCGGCGCGTACGCGGCGGACGGGTCTCCCTCGCCGTCCGGGACGGCGACGGCCCCCCGGCGGCGGTAGCGCGGCGGCACGAAGCGCTCCGCCCAGCGTGGGATGCGCGGAGTGAACCGCGGCAGCAGGAGCAGCACCAGCCCGACCGCGCTGAACAGCATGACACCGAGCACGATCCACATGGACGCCGAGTTGACGGAATAGGCGAGAGCGCCGAAGGCGATCACCGCCGACCAGAAGTACATGATCAGGACGGCCCGGCTGTGCGAGTGCCCGACCTCCAGCAGCCGGTGGTGCAGGTGCCCGCGGTCGGCGGCGAAGGGCGACTGACCGCGCCAGGTGCGCCGCACGATGGCGAGCACGAGGTCGGCGGCCGGTACCGCGATGATCGTCAGCGGCAGCAGCAGCGGGATGTACACGGGCACCGTCTGGTGGACGGTGTTGCGCTCCGACCCGGAGAAGAGGTTCATCGCGTCGGGGTCGATCTGCCCGGTGATGGAGATCGCTCCGGCGGCCAGCACCAGCCCGATGAGCATCGAGCCGGAGTCGCCCATGAAGATCCGCGCGGGATGCATGTTGTGCGGCAGGAAGCCGAGGCACATGCCCATCAGGATCGCCGCGAAGAGGGTCGCCGGGGCGGCGGCCTCGATGCCGTAGCTGTACCAGATGCGGTACGCGTACAGGAAGAACGCGGCGGAGGCGATGCACACCATGCCGGCGGCGAGACCGTCGAGGCCGTCCACGAAGTTGACCGCGTTGATGGTGATGACGACGAGCGCGACGGTCAGCAGGGTGCCCTGCCACTGGGTCAGCGCGACGAGGCCGACACCCGGGATGGGCAGCCACAGGATCGTCAGACCCTGCATGACCATGACGCCCGCGGCGATCATCTGGCCGCCCAGCTTGATCAGGGCGTCGATCTCGAACTTGTCGTCCAGGACACCGATCAGCCAGATCAGCGCCGCCCCGGACAGCAGCGCCCGCGGTTCGTTCGAGCTGGCGAAGACCCCGTTGAGGTTCTCCAGGTGGTCCGCGACCAGCAGACCCGCGCACAGTCCGAAGAACATCGCGATCCCGCCGAGCCGCGGAGTGGGTTCCCGGTGCACGTCGCGCGCCCGGATCTCCGGCATGGCTCCGGCCACGATCGCGAATTTCCGTACCGGCCCTGTCAGCAGATACGTCACCGCGGCCGTGATGCAGAGCGTCAGCAGGTATTCACGCACGGGCTTCCCCACAGGTCTCGCTGGCCATCACAGCCCCACACCCTAGCTTCGCGCGCATATGAGTGAGGACTTCCGGGTAGCGACGATGGTTGCACGAATGGCTGTGCACCCTGCGCCGCCCGCCCCTCCCTAGCCGGGACAGGGCGGAAATCTTCCGGTCAGCTCCCGCACTTCTTCACGTACGGCCCGGCTCGCGGTCTCGTCCCGCAGCACCCGCGCGAACAGTACGGCGATCCGCTCCATCTCCGCCTCGCCCATGCCCTGCGTGGTGGTCGCCGCCGTGCCGAACCGCAGTCCGCGCGCGTCCCCGTGCGGCAGCGCGCAGGTGTCGAGGACCATGCCCGCGGCGGCGAGGCGGCCCCGCGCGGTGCGTCCCTCGACGCCGAGCGGCGTCGGGTCCGCGACCACCAGATGCGTGTCGGTGCCCCCGGTCGTCACCGCGAGCCCCTGCGCCGCCAGCGCAGCGGCCAGCACGCGCGCGTTGGCGACCACCTGATGGGCGTACGCGCCGAAGGCCGGTGTCGCCGCCTCGCCGAACGCGACGGCCTTGGCGGCGATGGTGTGCATCTGCGCACCGCCCTGCGTGAACGGGAAGACCGCCCGGTCCACGCGCTCGGCCAGTTCGCTCCCGCACAGCAGCATCCCGCCGCGCGGACCGCGCAGCACCTTGTGGGTGGTGGCGCACACGACGTCGGCGTACGGCACCGGACTGGGCGCCGCCCGCCCGGCGACGAGACCCATGGGGTGCGCGGCGTCGGCGATCAGATACGCGCCCACCTCGTCGGCGATCTCCCGGAAGGCGGCGTAGTCGACATGCCGCGGATAGGAGATGGACCCGCACACGATCGCCTTCGGGCGGTGCGTACGGGCCAGGGCGCGCACCTGCTCGTAGTCGATGAGGCCGCTCTCCGCGTCCACGCCGTAGCCGACGAAGTCGAACCAGCGGCCGGAGAAGTTCGCGGGCGAGCCGTGGGTGAGGTGGCCGCCGAAGGGCAGGCCCATCGCCAGCACGGTGTCGCCGGGGCGCAGCAGCGCGGCGTACGCGGCGAGCACCGCGGAGGAACCGGAGTGGGACTGCACGTTGGCGTGCTCGGCGCCGAACAGGGCCTTGGCGCGTTCGACGGCGACGCGCTCGGCGACGTCGACGATCTCGCAGCCGCCGTGGTGCCGGGCGCCGGGGTAGCCCTCGGCGTACTTGTTGGCGAGCGGCGACCCGAGCGCCGCGAGCACGGCCGGGGAGGTGAAGTTCTCGGCGGCGATGAGCTGCAGGGTGGTCGACTGCCGGTCCAGCTCCCCGAGCAGGATGTCGGCGAGCTCCGGGTCCTGCCGGCGCAGGACGTCCGCTTCGAGCGTGGGTGTGACCGGCATGGTGGACTCCGGACCTCGGCGGGGCGTGGCTTGTGTCCAATGTAGAACCGGGACCGGTGGTACGCCCGGTGTCAGGTCCGCGCGGGCACGCCCGGTGTCAGGTCCGCGCGGGCACGCCCGTCAGCGCCGTGACGACCGGATCCAGCGCCTCGTTGATCTCGTCGCCGATCGAACGGAAGAACGGCAGGGGGGCGCCGTACGGGTCGTAGACCTCGTCCGCCTCCGCGGTCGGGGCGAGGAGCCATCCGCGCAGCGCCGCGGCGGCCCGCACGAGGGCGCGGGCGCGGGTGACCGCACCGTCGTCGAGGGGCGGCAGCGTCGCCGGGTCTATGGCGCGGACCAGCCGGGTGAACTCCTTGAGGGTGAAGGTGCGCAGGCCCGCCGAGTGGCCCATGGAGATGACCTGGGCGCGGTGGTCGCGGGTGGCCGTCAGCACCAGGTCCGCCCGGATGACGTGCTCGTCGAGGAGTTCCCGGCCGACGAAGCCGGAGGCGTCCGCGCCGAAGTCCGCGAGGACGGCCTCGGCGTTGGCCTCCATGGGCGCGCCCTCGTGGCCCCAGGTGCCCGCGCTCTCCACGATCAGGCCGCCCCACCGGGGGTCGCCGAGGCGGTCCGCGAGGGCATGGCGGGTCAGCCGCTCGGTGATCGGTGAGCGGCACACGTTGCCGGTGCTGACGTGGAGGATGCGGAAGGACCCCTGGGGGGACCCGTTGGCCCCCGTGATCCCCGTGCCTATGCCACGCATGGGGGTGCCCCCTGGTCGAGCGGAGTCGAGAGCTGGGGGGAGTCAGGGGCTGTCAATTCGCCACCTCGAGGTCGGGTACGACCTTGCGCAGCTCTCCGGCGGACAGTGCCCCCTCGCGCAGCAGCACGGGCACCTTGCCGGTCACGTCGACGATCGAGGAGGGGACGATGCCCGGGGTCGGGCCGCCGTCCAGGTAGACCGAGACGGAGTCGCCGAGCATCTGCTGCGCGGCGTCGCAGTCCTCGGGCGAGGGGTGGCCCGTGAGGTTCGCGGAGGAGACGGCCATCGGGCCGGCGTCGGTGAGCAGCTCGATGGCGACCGGGTGCAGCGGCATGCGCACGGCGACGGTGCCCCGGGTGTCCCCCAGGTCCCACTGGAGGGACGGCTGGTGCCGCGCGACGAGCGTGAGGGCGCCAGGCCAGAACGCGTCGACGAGCTCCCAGGCCATCTCGGAGAAGTCCGTGACGAGGCCGTGCAGCGTGTTCGGGGAGCCGATGAGGACGGGGGTGGGCATGTTGCGGCCCCGGCCCTTGGCCGCCAGGAGGTCGGCGACGGCCTCGGAGCTGAACGCGTCGGCACCGACGCCGTACACGGTGTCGGTCGGCAGCACCACGAGCTCGCCACGGCGGACTGCGGACGCGGCCTCGCGCAGCCCGGTCGCGCGGTCGGTCGCGTCGTTGGTGTCGTATCGCCGTGCCATTTAGCGGGCCTCCTCGTACACGTACTGCTGGCTTGGAGAGACGGTGGGCGCGGTCACGGCATCGCCCTGCGGGCAGTCGCGAACCGCGGCCGTTTGTTGAGGTCCGGGTGGTCGGCCGCGTCGGCCCAGCCCCGCTCCTCGGTGAAGATCCACGGCACCTGTCCGCCCTGGGTGTCGGCGTGCTCGACGACGACGACCCCGCCGGGCCGCAGCAGCCGGTGCGCGGTGCGTTCGATGCCGCGGATGAGGTCGAGTCCGTCCTCGCCGGAGAACAGGGCGAGTTCGGGATCGTGGTCGCGGGCCTCCGGAGCGACGTACTCCCATTCCGTGAGGGGGATGTACGGCGGGTTGGAGATGACCAGGTCGACCTGGCCGTCGAGGTCGGGGAAGGCCTCCAGGGCGTCTCCCTGGCGCAGGTCGACCCTGGACCCCTCGACGTTCTTGCGCGTCCACCTGAGGGCGTCCTCGGACAGCTCCACGGCGTGCACGCGCGAGCGCGGGACCTCCTGGGCGAGGGCGAGCGCGATGGCGCCGGAGCCGGTGCACAGGTCGACGATGAGCGGTTCCACCACGTCCATGGCGCGCACGGCGTCTATCGCCCAGCCGACGACCGACTCGGTCTCGGGCCGGGGCACGAAGACGCCGGGGCCGACCTGGAGCTCCAGGTAGCGGAAGTAGGCGTGGCCCGTGATGTGCTGGAGCGGCTCGCGCGCCTCGCGGCGCGCGATCATCTCCCAGTACCGGGCGTCGAAGTCGATGTCCTTGACGGAGTGCAGCTCGCCCCGCTTCACGCCGTGCACGAAGGCGGCGAGCTCCTCCGCGTCGTTGCGCGGCGAGGGCACGCCGGCGTCGGCCAGCCGCTGGGTGGCCTGGGCCACTTCAGCGAGCAGCACGCTGCGGGGGTTCGGGGGTCGCCCCCCAAAATGTTGCTGCACGCTGGTCCTCCGGGGCTGAGCTGTTGTCGTACGGTCTGGCTGGTACGTGTCCTTACGCGGCGGCGAGCTTGGCCGCCGAGTCCGCGTCGACGCACGCCTGGATCACGGCGTCGAGGTCACCGTCGAGCACCTGGTCCAAGTTGTACGCCTTGAAGCCGACGCGGTGGTCCGAGATGCGATTCTCCGGATAGTTGTACGTGCGGATCTTCTCGGAGCGGTCGACGGTGCGGACCTGGCTGCGGCGGGCGTCCGCGGCCTCCTTCTCCGCTTCCTCCTGGGCCGCCGCGAGGAGCCTGGAGCGCAGGATACGCATTGCCTGCTCCTTGTTCTGCAGCTGGCTCTTCTCGTTCTGGCAGGAGGCGACCACTCCGGTGGGAAGGTGCGTGATGCGTACCGCGGAGTCGGTGGTGTTGACGGACTGACCGCCGGGGCCGGAGGAGCGGTAGACGTCGATGCGCAGGTCGTTCGCGTGGATCTCGACGTCGACCTCCTCGGCCTCGGGCGTGACGAGCACGCCGGCGGCGGAGGTGTGGATGCGGCCCTGCGACTCGGTGGAGGGCACGCGCTGCACGCGGTGCACGCCGCCCTCGTACTTCATGCGGGCCCAGACGCCCTGGCCGGGCTCGGTCGCGCCGTTGCCGCCCTTGGTCTTCACGGCGACCTGGACGTCCTTGTAACCGCCGAGCTCGGACTCGGTGGCGTCGATGATCTCGGTCTTCCAGCCGACGCGCTCGGCGTAGCGCAGGTACATGCGCAGCAGGTCGCCGGCGAACAGGGCCGACTCGTCGCCGCCCGCGCCCGCCTTGATCTCGAGGATGACGTCCTTGTCGTCGCTGGGGTCGCGCGGGACCAGCAGCAGGCGGAGCTTCTCGGTGAGCTCCTCGCGCTGCTTCTCCAGCTCCTTGACCTCGGCGGCGAAGTCGGGGTCGTCGAGGGCGAACTCCTTCGCCGTCCCGACGTCGTCCCCGGTCTGCTTCCAGGAGCGGTAGGTCGCGACGATCGGGGTCAGCTCGGCGTAGCGCTTGTTGAGCTTGCGCGCGTTGGCCTGGTCGGCGTGGACCGACGGGTCAGCGAGCTTCTTCTCCAGATCGGCGTGCTCGCCGATGAGTTCCTCGACCGCCTCGAACATCTCCGGCTCCAATGGACTGTCCCCGGCTCCGGTACGAGCGTGAGGACGTTGGTACTACGACGAATGGGGGCTGCACCGCAAAGCGCCGGTCCCGGCGTCCCCTGCTCGGGGACACCGGAGACCGGCGCTGTGGGCTCGCTACTTCTTGGCAGCGGCAGCCTTGCCGAAGCGGGCCTCGAAGCGGGCCACACGGCCACCGGTGTCGAGGATCTTCTGCTTGCCCGTGTAGAACGGGTGGCACTCGGAGCAGACCTCGGCGCGGACGGTGCCGCTGGAGATCGTGCTGCGGGTGGTGAACGACGCGCCACAGGTGCAGCTGACCTGCGTCTCGACGTACTCGGGGTGGATGTCGCGCTTCAAGGGTGTCTCCTAGTTTCGGGAGGGCGCCGGGTCGCCGCCGCGGGATGCGGGTGCGTGAACCGGGACCGACGTACCAGTCTGCCAGGACTGGGCGCATCCCCCAAAACCGGGGTGGGGGACGATCTATTCCCCGGGGCTTCCCGGGGAGGCCCCGGGGACCGCCCCCGGCCGGTCAGCCGGAGCTGACGACGCCCTTGGCGTCACCGGTCGCCGTGCCCTCGGTGGCCGACTCCGGGATCGCGCGGTCGCCCTTCAGCGCCGTCCAGACCTGCTCGGCCTTGGTCTTCTCGACCAGGACGCGGTTGGCGTTCGCGCTGTCGTACCGGACCGGCATCGTCACCATGGTCATCTTCGAGGCGCTGATGCCCTTGAGGCCGCCGGCGAAGGAGGCGAGGGCCTTGACGGAGGCCAGCTCCGAGTCGGTGGTGACGGTCTTCGTGGCGGTGTCGGCGACGTCGTACAGCTTCTTCGGGCTGGTCAGCACGCCGAGGTCCCTGACCTGGCCGACCAGGGCCCTGATGAACGCCTGCTGGAGCTGGATGCGGCCGAGGTCGGAGCCGTCGCCGACGCCGTGCCGGGTGCGGACCAGGCCGAGCGCCTGCTCCCCGTCGAGGGTGTGGCTGCCGGCCTTCAGCTCCAGGTGGCTGTCCGGGTCGGAGATGTCCTTGGTGGTGGTGATGTCCACCCCGCCCAGGTCGTCGACGAGCTTCTGGAAGCCGCTGAAGTCGACCTCGACGTAGTGGTCCATGCGGATGCCGCTCAGCGACTCGACGGTCTTGACCGCGCAGGCGGCGCCGCCGGTGGAGTACGCGGAGTTGAACATGACGTCCCGCGCGGCGTCGTGGCCGACGCCCTCGGCGTCGGTGCAGGACGGCCGGTCGATGAGGGTGTCCCGCGGTATCGACACGACACTGGCTCTCTTGTGGCCCTTGTAGACGTGCACGACCATCGCCGTGTCCGAGCGGGCCGTGCCGTCGTCGGTGCCGCCGCCGAGCTTCTTGTTGGTGCCCGAGCGGGTGTCGGAGCCGAGGACGAGGATGTCCTGCGAGCCGTTGTCGACGTCCAGGGGGCGGTCGCCGCCGAGGGCCTGGTTGATGTCGACGCTCTTGATGTTGCCGTTGAGCTTGACGTACAGGTACCCGACGCCGGTGCCGCCCAGGACGAGGACGCCCGCCGCGGTCCAGGCCGCGACGAGCACGCCCCTGCGCCGCTTGCCGCCGGTGTCGCGGCGGCCCGGGGCACGGTGACGCGGGCCGCTCGGCTCGCGCTCCGGAGGTGTACCGGGTACCGGCGTGCTCTCGGCAGACATGTGCTCCTCAGTCCTCGTGCGCTCGGTCACCCCCTGCTTTCAGGGCTGGGCCCGGTCTGTCGTGACTCGTACCGGTCCATGGTCACTCCGTACGGTCAGACGGGGAAACCCGGGAAAGGGTTGCACAACGCACTGTGCCCACCGCGTGGAGCGGTGGGCACGGTGCGTGACCGGTGAGCCGCGGCAAATCCGCGCTCACCTGGGCTTCAGGCGAAGATGTCGTACTTCTCGTAACCGGTGCCGACCGTGATCCTTGTGGCGAAGATCTCCGACGTGGCCTTGCCGGTGCCCTTGTACAGGTAGAGCGTGCCGCCGGGGGTGCGGGCCAGGAAGTCGGCCTTGCCGTCGCCGGTCACGTCCCCCGGGGCGTCGAAGGCGTTGTAGCCGCTCCAGGTGCGCACCTTGACGCGGGCGGAGAACGCTCCGGAGCCCGCCTTGCCGGTGCCCTTGTAGAGGTAGACGTACGAGCCGCTCTTGCTGCGGGTGATCAGGTCGGCCTTGCCGTCGCCGGTGAAGTCGCCGTGTCCGCGGACCGAGTTGTACTGGTTCCAGCCCGAGCTCACCTGGACGCGGGCCGAGAAGGAGCCGTTGCCCTTGCCCGGGTAGATCCACAGGTAGCCGGCGGAGTCGACGGAGAGCAGGTCGGGCAGGGCGTCCCCGGTGACGTCGCCGGGGGCCAGGGTGCGGGTGCGGGTCTTCCAGTTGTCGAAGATCTGCTGGGTCGCCCAGGTGCCGCTGGCGGGCACGTAGTGCTGCCAGAACACGTCGCCGTCCGCGCTGCGCCGGATCACCATGTCCTGGTAGCCGTCACGGTCGAGGTCGGTCTGCAGGATGACGTTGACGCCGCTCCAGCTCCCCCAGGACTCGCGCGCGGCGAACGTGGTGCCCTTGGAGTCCTTCTCGAACCCCTCGCCGTCGGAGGCCTGGCGCAGGAACAGGTCGGCCTTGTGGTCGCCGCTGAGGTTGCTGTCCTCGACGCGCGGGTACGCGGCCCCGGCGTACGTGCTGACCTTCGAGAAGACGCTGTACGCCCCCTCCCGCACGCAGTCCTTCACGCCCCAGGAGACGACACCGACGATGCGGCCCCCGACGATGAGCGGGCCGCCGGAGTCGCCGTTGCACGCGGAGGTGGTGCCGGCGTCGCTGCCGGTCGCCTGCTCACCCGCACAGACCATGTGGCCCTTGACGAAGTCGCTGCCGTAGTAGCCGGCGCAGGTGCTGTCCGACTGGATCGGCAGCGTCGCGGTCTTCAGCGTCTCGGAGATGTCCTCGGTGGTGGAGGTGGTGCGCCCCCAGCCGAAGAGGGTGGCCTTGGTGCCGGCCGTGTACGACGCGGTGTCGTCCGACGTCGTCATGCGGATCGGCTTGGCGCTGACGGGGTGCGGCAGCGTCAGGACCGCGATGTCGTTGTCGATCGTCGACTCGCTGTACGACGGGTGGTCCCACTGGCGCCAGACGTCGGAGACGGTGCCGCCGTGCAGGTCGGTGACGTTCGACTCGCCGGTGGTCGGCAGCTGCGACGTGCCGGTGATGACGGCGCCGTTGGCGTGCCAGTCGTAGCCGTCGACGCAGTGCGCGGCGGTGAGGACCTTCGTCGGCGAGATGACGGCACCGCCGCAGAAGAAGCCGAGGTCGTCGCTCTCGTCGGAGGTGCCCTGGTCGTCGCGGTACCAGAGCTGCGCCATCCACGGAGCGGAGGTGATGGTGGTCTCTTTGCCGCCGATGATCTTCGGGTCGATCCGCGCGGCGCTCGTCCCGGCGCTGAGCGACGACTTCTTCGGCGTCTCACCCGCCGTGTCGTCAGCGGCGACGGCGCCCGCCACCCGCTCCGTCAGCTCGGCGAGCGTCGCCGAACTGGTGGCGGGCTTGACGGTCGGCTTCGGCAGCCCGGTGGCGGCGTCCGCGGACGAGATCAGGAGCGCACCGGCGACGGCGGCCGCGAGAGAGGCCGCCGCGAGCGGGACGGCTATGCGGATCCGGCGTCTGTGCCGTCCGGCTCCGGACGTGGTTGTGCCCACTCAAGTCCCCCCACAGAGTCAAGAGTTGAGAGCGAAGCGCCGTCGAACAACAATCGAAGACTTCTTCGACTCAAGATGAAGTCGCGATCGTACACCGGCCCCGAGCAGCACAAAGGGCCGCCCCCGTCACCTGCGTGACGGGGGCGGCCCTCGGCGGTTCGTGCGGTCCGACGTCAGTCGTTGCCGTTGCCGGGCGACGGCGTCGTCTTCTGGATCTGCAGCAGGAACTCGCCGTTCGACTTCGTCTGCTTCATCTTGTCGAGAAGCAGCTCGATCGCCTGCTGCTGGTCGAGTGCGTGCAGCACCCGGCGCAGCTTCCAGGTGACGGCGAGCTCGTCGCTGCCGAGCAGGATCTCTTCCTTACGGGTGCCGGACGCGTCGACGTCCACCGCCGGGAAGATGCGCTTGTCGGCGAGCTTGCGGTCGAGCTTGAGCTCGGCGTTGCCGGTGCCCTTGAACTCCTCGAAGATGACCTCGTCCATGCGGGACCCGGTGTCCACCAGCGCGGTGGCGAGGATGGTCAGCGAGCCGCCGTCCTCGATGTTGCGGGCCGCACCGAAGAAGCGCTTCGGCGGGTACAGCGCGGTCGAGTCGACACCACCGGACAGGATGCGGCCGGAGGCGGGCGCGGCGAGGTTGTACGCACGGCCCAGACGCGTGATCGAGTCGAGCAGCACGACGACGTCGTGGCCCAGCTCCACCAGGCGCTTGGCGCGCTCGATCGCCAGCTCGGCGACCGTGGTGTGGTCCTCGGCCGGACGGTCGAAGGTCGAGGAGATGACCTCGCCCTTGACCGACCGCTGCATGTCGGTGACCTCTTCCGGACGCTCGTCGACCAGGACGACCATCAGGTGGCACTCGGGGTTGTTGTGCGTGATCGCGTTGGCGATCGCCTGCATGATCATGGTCTTGCCGGTCTTCGGCGGGGCCACGATCAGACCGCGCTGGCCCTTGCCGATCGGCGCGACGAGGTCGATGATGCGGGTCGTCAGCACCCCCGGGTCCGTCTCAAGGCGGAGGCGGTCCTGCGGGTACAGCGGCGTCAGCTTGTTGAACTCCGGCCGCCCGCGGCCGTGTTCGGGCGCCATGCCGTTGACGGAGTCGAGGCGGACGAGCGCGTTGAACTTCTCGCGGCGCTCCCCCTCCTTGGGCTGGCGGACCGCACCGGTGACGTGGTCGCCCTTGCGCAGGCCGTTCTTGCGGACCTGGGCGAGGGAGACGTACACGTCGTTCGGACCGGGCAGGTAGCCGGACGTGCGGATGAACGCGTAGTTGTCGAGGATGTCGAGGATGCCCGCGACGGGGATCAGCACGTCGTCGTCGGCGACCTGCGGCTCGTTGGCGCCGAACTCCTCGCGGCCACGACGGCCACGGCGGTCGCGGTAACGCCCGCGGCGGCCGCGGCGGCCACCCTCGAAGTCGTCGTCGTCCTGGGGGCCGTTGTCGCGCTGCTGCCGGTCCTGGCGGTCCTGGCGGCCGCCGCCCTGCTGCTGGCGGTCCTGCCGGTCCTGCCGGTCCTGTCGGTCCTGGCGCTGCTGACCGCCGCCACCCTGGCCGGCCTGGCCGCCCTGCTGCTGGTCGTCGCCCTTGCCCCGGCGGTCACGGTCACGCTCACGGCCACCGCGCTCGGCACGGTCACCGCGCTCGCCACGGTCCCGGTCGCGGCGGCCCTGGCGGCCCTGTCGGCCCTCGGCGGCGCCGTCACCGGCGTCGACGGAGGCCTCGGCCTTGGGCTCGCTCTTCGCCTCGGCGACGACCGTCTCGGGGCTGCCCGCCTCGGCGGTGGCCCGGCGCCGGCGGCGCTCGCCCGCGGGGGCGTCGTCTCCCCCGTCGCGGGAGGGGCCGCCGGCCGGCTGGCCGGGGATCTCGATCTGCTGCTGGGCCACGGCCGGCTCGGCGGCCCTGCCGGCCTTCTCCGCCGGCTTGTCGGCGGACTTCGCGGCGGGCGCGGCCTCGTCACCCGTACGGGCCTTGGAGGTGGCGCGGCGCTTCGGCTTGGTCTCGGCGGCGTCGGCGGTCTTCGCCGGCGCGCCTCCCCCGGCCTGCGCCTCCTTGATGACCTCGATCAGCTGGCTCTTGCGCATGCGCGCGGTGCCCCTGATGCCGAGGCCGGATGCGACCTGCTGCAGCTCGGCCAGCACCATGCCGTCGAGGCCGGTGCCGCGGCGCCGCCGGGAGCCGGCACCGGCGGCAGGCGCGGAGGCGTCCGTGGCGGGCGCGGCAGCGGTCTCCTCGACACGCGCGCCCATCAGATCGGTGGTGTCGCTCACGAAGGGTCCTTCCCTGGAGCGGACGTCGGCCTGTCTGGCTCGGCGACCGGTTGTGCTGTCCGGATTTGGTCCTGTGTCTGTGGACCGTGCCGGGGCGGTGGTCCGCCTAAGCGGCGGAAGAGATATCTGGTGATGGCGATTCCCGGAGCCGTGGCACTCGGTGCCTGTGTCACGCGGCTCGGTCACGCCGGTTCCGGAGCGTGCTCGGCAAACCGCTCAGCATTGTCGTACGAGGTACGAAACACCGTGCGGCTTGGGAGGCTCCCGGAAGAATGGTTGTCCCGGACGGGGACACGAAGCACCTCGCCGTGGCGGGGTCGGGTGCAGACTTGAGGTTAACACTACCGGATCCAACAAACATTCCCCCTCTCGAAATCCGGCAACCGTGGCTCCTAGTGGGTGCCGGTGGGCGCCAGCGGCAGCACGCTCGCCCCCTGTGCGTCGAGGTCCAGCCGGTTGGCGGCCCAGCCCTCGCCCGCCAAGTGGGCGACCTTGTCCGCGGTCGCGTCGTCGGCCAGCGCCAGGACCGTGGGCCCCGCGCCGGAGATCACCGCGGGCACGCCGTCGGCCCGCAGCCGCTCCACCAGAGCGGCGCTCTCCGGCATGGCCGGGGCGCGGTACTCCTGGTGCAGCCGGTCCTCGGTGGCGGGCAGCAGCAGCTCGGGGCGCCTGGTCAGGGCCTCGACGAGCAGCGCGGCGCGGCCCGCGTTGGTGGCGGCGTCGACGTGCGGGACGGTGCGCGGCAGCAGTCCCCGCGCGGTCTCGGTGAGCACGGCCCTGCCGGGCACGAAGACCACCGGAACGACGGACCGGGCGGGGTCCATCCGGATCGCCCGCGCGGCGCCGCTCTCCATCCAGGAGAGCGTGAACCCGCCGAGGAGACACGCCGCGACGTTGTCGGGGTGGCCCTCGATCTCGGTGGCGAGCTCCAGCAGGGCCGTGTCGTCGAGCCGGGCGTCTCCTCCTATGGTCACGGCACGCGCGGCGACGATGCCCGCGCAGATGGCGGCCGACGAGGAGCCGAGGCCGCGGCCGTGCGGAATGCGGTTGGCGCAGACGATCTCGAGGCCGCGGGGCTGTCCGCCCAGCAGGTCGAAGGCGGTGCGCAGGGAGCGTACGAGCAGGTGGCTCTCGTCGCGCGGGAGCGTCTCGCTGCCCTCGCCGGCGATGTCGACGTGCAGCCCGGAGTCGGCCACCCGGACGACCACGTCGTCGTAGAGCCCCAGTGACAGGCCGAGGGCGTCGAAGCCGGGGCCGAGGTTGGCACTGGTGGCGGGGACGCGCACCCGGACGGCGGCGGCGCGGAAGGCTGGACCGGCCATCGCTCGATGACTCTCCTTGAGCTGCGTGATGTACGAGATGTCGATGAACTGCGATACGTGCGAAGGACCCGTGGGCCGCTGACGCGGCGCGGCTCCGCGGCATATGCGGCGGGCGGGTTCGGTACAGCCTATCGAAGGAAGGTTCTGTGGCGACATAGGGCGCACGGGAGGCGCACGATGCGTGTCGTGAGCCCCTCGTGCATCCGCCGCCGGGTACGCCCGAACCGGGGCCGCGGGCGGCCGTGTCCGTTGCCTTCGGGCGCCGTTGGCGGTGCTTGCGGGCGCGCGGGGGCAGGCGGCTCGGGCGTCCGGGGCGCAGGCGCCGCGGGTGCCCGCCGTCCGGCCCTGCGGGGAGGCGTCGGCGGTGCTCGCGGGTGTCCCGGGCGGTGCAGGCGCCGCCGGGTGTGCGCGCTGGATGCCCCCAGGTACAGCCGTCGACGGAGCCCGCCGCGTGCCGCCTGAAGCAGCCACGGTCAGCTGACCGGTCCTCCGGGAAGCCGTCGGCGGTGCCGCCCCGGAGCCCGCAGGGTTACGGGGAACCCGTCGGCGGTGCCGCCCCGAACCCGCAGGGTCGCCCTGCGTGCACCGTCGCCGAGTGTTCGCCAGGAGCCCCGCGAGGAGAGCGGCGGCCTGCGTCGGTCTCCCCGAGGGCCCGGGGCCGTGCCCCGGACCCGAGGGTCCGGGGCACGGCTCCGTCGCGCTCTACGCGAGGCCGAGCCGCTCGGCCGCGGTCACCGCGTCCACCGGGACAGTCACCGGCTGCGGCGCGCCCGCGACGGCCCAGTCCGGGTCCTTGAGCCCGTTCCCGGTCACCGTGCAGACGATCCGCTGCCCGGGGTCGACCAGGCCCTGCTCGGCGGCCTTCAGCAGACCGGCGACGGACGCGGCGGAGGCGGGCTCGACGAACACGCCCTCCTGCGCGGCCAACAGCCGGTAGGCGCGCAGGATCTCACGGTCCGTCACCTCGTCGATGAGCCCGCCCGACTCGTCCCGCGCGGCGAGCGCGAACTGCCACGAGGCCGGGTTGCCGATACGGATCGCGGTGGCGATGGTCGACGGGTCCTTGACGACCTCGCCGCGCACGATGGGCGCGGAGCCGGAGGCCTGGAAGCCCCACATACGGGGAGTCCGCGAGGCGATCGAGTCCGCGGCGTACTCGCGATAACCCTTCCAGTACGCCGTGATGTTGCCCGCGTTGCCGACCGGCAGGACGTGGATGTCGGGCGCGTCGCCGAGCATGTCGACGATCTCGAACGCCGCGGTCTTCTGGCCCTCGATCCGCACCGGGTTGACCGAATTGACCAGCGCCACCGGGTAGTTGTCGGACAGCGCGCGGGCCAGCGTCAGGCAGTCGTCGAAGTTCCCGTCGACCTGGAGGATCTTCGCCCCGTGCACGAGGGCCTGGCCCATCTTGCCGAGCGCGATCTTGCCCTGCGGCACCAGGACGGCGGAGACCATCCCGGCCCGTACGGCGTAGGCGGCCGCGGACGCCGACGTGTTGCCGGTGGAGGCGCAGATGACGGCCTTCGCGCCCTCCTCCTTGGCCCGCGTGATGGCCATGGTCATACCGCGGTCCTTGAAGGACCCGGTCGGGTTCGCGCCCTCCACCTTGAGGTGGACCTCGCAGCCCGTGCGCTCGGAGAGCACCTGCGCCGGCACGAGCGGCGTACCGCCCTCCCGGAGCGTCACGACCTCAGTGCTGTCGGAAACCGGCAGCCGGTCCCGGTACTCCTCGATGATTCCGCGCCACTGGTGGGTCATTGCTGGTTACTCTCCTTCAACCCGCATGATGCTGGCGACACCCCGCACGGTGTCGAGGCTGCGCAGCGCCTCGACGGTCCCGTTCAGGGACGCGTCGGACGCTCGGTGGGTGACCACGACGAGGGAGGCGTCGCCGCCTCCGTCCTGTCGGCCTTGCTGGCGCACGGTGTCGATGGAGACCCCGTGCTCGGCGAAGACGGTCGCGACCTGGGCGAGTACGCCCGGTTTGTCCGCCACGTCGAGACTGATGTGGTAGCGCGTGACGACCTCGCCCATCGGCGAGACCGGCAGCTGGGTGTACGCGGAGTCGCCGGGCCCGGTCGCACCGTTCAGCCGGTTGCGGCACACGGCCACCAGGTCACCGAGCACGGCGGACGCGGTCGGCGCGCCGCCGGCACCCGGCCCGTAGAACATGAGCTGGCCCGCGGCGTCCGACTCCACGAACACGGCGTTGTACGCGCCGCGCACCGAGGCCAGCGGATGGCTGAGGGGAATCATCGCGGGATGCACGCGCGCGGTGACCGACCCGCCGTCGGCAGCCCGCTCGCAGATGGCGAGCAGTTTGATGGTGCAGCCCATCCGCCGCGCCGAGGCGAAGTCGGCGGAGGTGACCTCGGTCATGCCCTCGCGGTAGACGTCGTCGAGACGCACACGCGTGTGGAAGGCGATCCCGGCGAGGATCGCGGCCTTCGCGGCGGCGTCGAAGCCCTCGACGTCGGCGGTCGGGTCGGCCTCGGCGTACCCGAGGGCGGTGGCCTCGTCGAGGGCCTCCTGGTAGCCGGCGCCCGTCGAGTCCATCTTGTCGAGGATGAAGTTGGTCGTCCCGTTGACGATGCCGAGCACGCGGTTGACCTTGTCACCGGCGAGCGACTCGCGCAGCGGCCGGATGAGCGGGATGGCACCCGCGACGGCGGCCTCGTAGTAGAGGTCCCGCCCCTGCTGCTCGGCCGCGGCGTGCAGGGCGGCGCCGTCCTGGGCGAGCAGGGCCTTGTTGGCCGAGACGACCGACGCGCCGTGCTCGAAGGCGGTGGTGATGAGCGTACGGGCCGGCTCGATACCGCCGATGACCTCGACGACGACGTCGATGTCCCCGCGTTTGACCAGCGCGGTGGCGTCCGTGGTGACCAGCGCCGGGTCGATGCCCTCGCGCACCTTGGAGGGCCGGCGCACGGCGACGCCGGCCAGTTCCACCGGGGCGCCGATCCGCGCCGCGAGGTCGTCGGCGTGCGTCGTCATGATGCGCGCCACCTCTGAGCCGACAACCCCACAGCCCAGCAGCGCCACCTTCAGCGGACGCGTACGCATCATCCGACCTCGTTTCCTCATACCGTCACGGTGGGACCAGTCTCACTCACCGGACGGGAGTTTCTATCCTTCGTCCGGATCGTGAGATGTCTATTTCATTTTCCTGAGCGGCGGACACCGGAGATCTTGCGCCCGCCCGCAGGTGTCCCCGGAGGCGCTCGCGGGCCTCCGGGCAGATGTCATCCGACGTCGAGCCGCAGGAGGTCCTCCTCGGTCTCCCGGCGGACGATCACCCGCGCCTCGCCGTCCTGGACCGCGACGACCGGCGGCCGCAGCGCGTGGTTGTAGTTGCTGGCCATCGAGCGGCAGTACGCGCCGGTGGCCGGCACGGCGATGAGGTCCCCCGGCGCGAGATCGGCGGGCAGGAACGCGTCACGGACGACGATGTCACCGCTCTCGCAGTGCTTGCCCACGACCCGGACGAGCATCGGCTCGGCGTCACTCGCGCGCGACACGAGGGAGACGCTGTACTCGGCGTCGTACAGCGCGGTCCGGATGTTGTCGGACATGCCCCCGTCGACGGAGACGTATGTGCGCAGGCCGTCCAGCTCCTTGATGGTGCCGACCTCGTACAGCGTGAAAGCGGTCGGCCCGGCGATGGCGCGCCCCGGCTCGACCGAGATGCGCGGCGTCCGCAGCCCCGCCGCGTCGCACTCGCGCGTGACGATCTCGCCCAGCGCCTTGGCGATCTCGTGCGGTTCGCGAGGGTCGTCGTCGCTGGTGTACGCGATGCCGAGACCGCCGCCGAGGTCGATCTCGGGCAGCTCGATCCCGTGCTCGTCGCGCACGGCGGCCAGCAGCGCGACCACCCGTCGGGCGGCGACCTCGAACCCGGCCATGTCGAAGATCTGCGACCCGATGTGCGAGTGGATCCCGATCAGTTCGAGCCCGTCGAGGGCCAGCGCGCGCCGTACGGCCTCGGCGGCCTGCCCGTCGGCGAGCGCGATGCCGAACTTCTGGTCCTCGTGCGCGGTGGCGATGAACTCGTGCGTGTGGGCCTCGACGCCGACCGTGACCCGGATCTGCACCCGCTGCCGCCTGCCGAGGCTGTCGGCGATGTGCGCGACCCGGACGATCTCCTGGAAGGAGTCGAGCACGATGCGCCCGACCCCGCTCTCGATGGCCTCGGTGATCTCGCGGGTCGACTTGTTGTTGCCGTGGAAGGCGATCCGGTCGGCGGGCATCCCGGCGGACAGCGCGGTGGCGAGCTCTCCACCGGAGCAGACGTCGAGGTTCAGCCCCTCCTCGTGCAGCCAGCGGACCACGGCGCGCGACAGGAAGGCCTTGCCGGCGTAGAAGACGTCGGCGTCGTGCCCGAAGGCGGAGCGCCATGCTCGCGCCCGCGACCGGAAGTCGGCCTCGTCGAGGACGTAGGCGGGGGTGCCGAACTCCTCGGCCAGCCGCTTCACGTCGATACCGCCGACGCTGACGACACCGTCCTCGGTACGCGTGACGGTCTGGGCCCACACCTTGGGGTCGAGGGCGTTCAGGTCCGTGGGAGGTGCGCTGTAGTGCCCCTCGGGCAGCACATCGGCGTGACGGGGCCCGGCGGGGTGTGCGGAACGGCTCATTCTTCTCTCACAGGTAGTCAGGGGCACTGATGCCGAGCAGGGACAGGCCGCCGGCCAGCACCGCCCCGGCGGCTTCGGCGAGCGCGAGCCGGGCACGGTGGGCGGCCGAGGGTTTCTCGTCCCCGAGCGGCAGCACGGTGTGCTGGAAGCCGAGGACCCCGTCGGCGACAACGACGAGGTGCCGGGCGAGCCGGTCGGGCGCGTACTGGGTGGCGGCGGCACGCAGGGCCGGGGGGTGGTCGGCGAGGGCGCGCAGGAGAGCGGCGGCGGCGTCCGGCGCCTGCGGATCACCCGGGACGCCGGTGAAGCCCAGGTGGGCGGCGTTACGGGTGAGCGCCCGGGTGCGGGCGTGGGCGTAGCGCACGCGGAACAGCGGATTGGCCGCGCGCTGCACGAGGTGGTCGGCGGTGACGCGGGGCCGGTCATGGGCGGCGGGGTGGAGCAGGGCCCACCGGGCGGCGTCGGGTCCGAGGGGGGTGGGGTCCTCGGGGGCGGGGACGGGCCGGAGGTCGACGGGGCGGGGACCCACGTGGTTGTCGGGGGCGGGGGCGGCCGTGCGGTGCTCGACCTCGGCACGGCTGCCCCGGGGGGCGACGGGCCCCACCGGGGCGGGGCCGCGGGCGGAGGCGAGGGCGGCTCCGGCGGTGCGGTGCTCGACCTCGGCACGACCGCCCTGGGTGGCGACGATCCGTACGAGGGTGTCGGCGACGACTTCGGCCCGGATGTCGTACGGAATACGGAACCGCAGGACCTGCCCGGCGAGGGCGTCGCTGTGACCGTACACACCGGCCTGGATCTCCCGTACGAGGGAGGCGACGGGGCCGGCGGCCGGGTCGAGGCGGATGTTCAGGAAGCCGGGCCCGGTGATCTCGACGCCGGCGACACCGTCGGCACGGGTGAGGTGGGGCCGCAGGATCTGCGCCACACGCAGGGGCGGCTGTCCGGCGGGACGCGCCAGCTGCAACGCGATGGTGGTGGCGTAATCCCCGCAGCCTCCGGCCCCGGGCACGGTCACCACGGCCCGTGCGGGCACGGCCACGGTCAGCTCCCCCTCGTCCACAGCACGACGCACCGCGCGCAGCACGGTACGGGAGAGCTCGACGGGGGTCACGGGACAAGCGTAGGGGAGGAGGGGGGTGGGGAGGCGAGTCGGTTTCCCGGGGGTCCGGGATGTGGACGGGGGTGGGGGTGGGGAGGAGGTGGAGCGAAGCAGGGCGGGGTGCGCTCAGGTGGTCGACTGACCGCATCGCAGCCATGCGCCGACCGTCGGGCTGCCTGCCTGCCAGTCCGTCCATCCCGACGTCGGTCTGCCTGACCGTGGGTCTGCCCGACCGTCGTCCGCTTGCCCGCCCGCCTGCCTGTCTGGACGCCTGTCCGTTCAATGACCGGTACGGCTGGCGCGCTCGGGGTCGCCGGGGCCGTGGGCGCTGCCGTAGGGGCGGGAGGCGGGTTCGGCCCCACTACCGGTCCCGGCCGCCCGTCCGATCAACTGCCGTACGACTCGGACGAGTTCGGCGGGCTCGAAGGGCTTGGCGAGGAAGGCGTCGATACCGACGTCGAGTCCGCTGTCGACCTCGTGCTCGGTACAGGCGCTGACGATGGCGAGGGGAAGGTCCCG
Source organism: Streptomyces sp. GLSS-08 (assembly GCF_056387915.1). Taxonomy (NCBI): domain Bacteria; kingdom Bacillati; phylum Actinomycetota; class Actinomycetes; order Kitasatosporales; family Streptomycetaceae; genus Streptomyces; species Streptomyces sp. GLSS-08. Next base: position 23,031 of record NZ_JBWJAQ010000020.1, on the reverse strand, counting down.
GGTGCGCGGGTCGGCGCGGAGGCGCGCGGCGGTCCGCAGCCCGTCGAGGCGGGGCATGACCACGTCGAGGGTGACGACATCGGGCCGGACCTGATGAACGATGTCCAGACATTCGGCACCGTCGGCAGCGGTCACGACCTCGATGCCCTCCAGCTCGAGGTTGACCCTGATCAGCTGCCGGATGACCTTGTTGTCGTCCACGACAAGGACCCGGCCGGACGCGCCTGGCACAACTCGAGAGTAGGTCGGCACCCGGCGCCGCGTCCGGGTTTTCCCGACTTCCACCCCCTGCGGGTATGGCGCCCAGTTCAGGGCGCCGACTCCCCACGGAAACCTGTTCATGGCACCCCCTACTGAGCTGGTAGGGTTCTACCCGTCGCCGCACACCACGGCCGACACGCCCCCGTAGCTCAGGGGATAGAGCAACGGCCTCCGGAGCCGTGTGCGCAGGTTCGAATCCTGCCGGGGGCACCCCATATGAGGTGCCCAAAGACCCCGTCACCAGCGGAAACGCTGAGGCCGGGGTCTTCGCGTATGTGCAGCCAGATGCCAGCCGAAGCGGCCGTATGTCGGGGTCCGTGGACGAGGCGTGGACGGGATCTTGGAGCATTCCCGCAGGTGATGAGGCTCATTGGAGCCAAGCGGGCCCACTCCTCGTTATCGTCGTCCCCGTCTTGGACCGTGCCGCGGGTGGGGAGCCTGCGCATTGCTGGGGGCTGTCGTGCCGTCTTCAGCCGCTGCCCACGGCAGATGAATGGACGAGTTGGGGGATCTCGTGGATGTGACCACGCTTGCCGTCGCGCTCATCGGCGTCGGAGGAACGCTGGGCGGAACTCTGGGTGGGGCAGTGCTCAGCCAGCGCGTCACCCGGGAGCAGAACCAGCGGGCCGATCGTGAACGGGCGGAGGACCGCCACGACCGAGCACAGGAAGCCAGACGGGATCTCTACGCCCGTCTGAACACCACGGCTCGCGCTTACCGGGTCGCTGCCCGAGACGCAGTCCGAGCAGCGGAACGGGGTGAAAGCGTCGACCCAGCAGTCCTCGACACCGCCAGGGACGCTTGGTTGGAGCAATACTCTTCGGCGCAGATGGCACTGCCGAAGGATGTCCATCAGATTGCCTCAGCCCTCAACAGAGCCCTCGGAGTCGGGTACTCCGTCGTCAAGCAGTTGCCAAGCAGTCCTGCCCCAGGCGCGTCGTACGACCGGGCCAAAGCTTGGTTCAGCAGCCCGCTGTCCGACGGGGTGTATCTGCTGCGGGTCACTCTCCGCCATGACCTCGGCGTCGAGGTCGAGCCCGACTTCGAGCACACACGTACGCGGATGCTCACTGTGCTCTCTACGGAGCGCAGGAGTCTTGAGCGGATACTCGCCTCCGAACAGGCTCAGGCCACCAGGCCAGTTTGACTGGCCTGGCAATGACGAGGCTGCTGGGCATCACGCCACAGACCTCAGACACGAGCAAACGTCATGTCGCCGTCGGCGGGACCTGGCTCCAAGCCTGGCGATGGCGTGCGACGCCGTACACCTGCTCGACCTGCTCGGCCGTCAGCATTCCTGAGAGCGGCGCCAGTGCCGATACCTCTCGCTCCTGGTACACGCGCACGCTGAGCTGCGTGGCGACCACCTTCAAATCGGTCACGCCGACGAAGACGAGCACCGGCTCCACCGGTACGGGAAAGCCGCAATAACGCTCAAGCACTCGAGCTACTCGCTTGGCTTCCGCTCGGCTCTTGCGCGCGTAAGGCGCCGGCTTTCCGTGATCAACCTTTACGGAGTCGTTGCCGACCCATACAGCCCTTTTGTGGTGGTGCTTTGTATTGATGCTGAACACTCCACCGGGTCCAATCAGCAAGTGATCGACATCCACCTTGTCGGCCAAAGGGATGGAGTGCAGGACGCGCCAGCCGTGCCGTGCCAAGCGGTTCAGCTCGGCTCCCACCCTCTTCTCCCCCGCCAGGCCCTTCCGCCAGGAGTCCCATTCGGTGGGGCGCCGCAGAAGCTGTGAGACGACTCGCTTGATCAGGCCTGGCCCAGACTTGTCGAGCAGAGACTCGCCGGGACGGTTGGCGGACAGGTCGTCGGCCGCCGTCAGAGGCGGCAGTAGCGGGGGCGCCTCAGCCTCGGGCGTCCTGGGCGTCTTGCGTGGCGGGACCGGTTCGGGGTTGTTCTGTAAGTGGTCTGTCAGCACAGCGATCACGTCGTCGCGATACTCGGCGACCAGAACCGTGATGTCCCCCGTCTTCACATCCGCCCAGCCGACCGCCATGCCATCAGGCAGGTTCGCGTACAGGCGATCATGTCCGTACCGCTTCCAGCGCGTGACCTTCAGCTCCACGAGTCCCCCCTCGTCCGCTCTCGGCTCGAAGCGTCGCAGCAGGTAGGGCTCATGACGAGAGAGGCCCCGGACAAGTTGCCCGGGGCCTCGGTGGGGTGCAGGGTGTCTCACTCGTATTCGCGGAGCAGATCCTCGATACGTCGGTTGGCAACGTCCTGCCGTCCGTCCAGGCACTTCGCGTAGCGAGTCAGCAGGACCTCGACACTGTTGCCGGCACGCTCAGCCACCTCGGTGGGGTCGACACCCGCGTTGAGCCACGTGGACAGCGCCGAGTGCCGCAGGTCGTACGGCCGACTGGCGAGCGGTGAGGCCGCGACGGCCGTCGGCAACGCGAGGAGGCGAGCCTCCTGCCAGACCCGATAGTAGGTGGAGGACGGGACGACCGAACCCTTTTCGCTGAAGAAGAGCCGCCCGTCCTCCGCCGTGCCGAAGGTCGCCAGGTGCTCGCGAAGTGCTGCGACGAGGTGGGGCGGGATAGGCACCCGCCTGACGTCCTCGGCCGGCCGGTTCTTCAGACCGCGGTCGTCGTGGGTCTCCCCAGAGTCGGTCCACTGCTTGCCCACTGACGGACGGGTCCGGTGAAGCAGCGCCGATCCCCAGCCCTGTTCGGGAAGGTTCAGGTCCGTCTCGACGAGGCCGACCGCTTCAGCCGGCCGGAGACCGCCGAAGTACATCGAGGCGAAGAGACCCACTAGGCGCCGACCGCGGGCCCGCCTGTAGCCGCCCACGTAGGAGACGGCTGCTAGGAGGTTCCGAGCCTGCTCGGGGTTTGCGACGACGCGAGGGTCGACCTGGTTGGAGACCTTCGGTTTCTGCCAGCGGACGGCCGTGATCGGGTTTTCGCGCAGCTCCCCCAGGTCGACCGCATAGTTGGCAGCGTTGACGAGGGTCCGCCGCTTACGCCGCACGGTTTCGGCCGCCGCGGCCGTGCCGTCGAGCTTGAGCTTCAGCGAGTCCAGTACCGCACGGGCCGTAGCCGGTTCAGCGAGATCGGCCAGCGGTCGCGATGCCTTCGACACCCAGTGAAGGACGTTCCGCACGTCGTCCGGGACGTCTCGGTCATCAGGCCCTGGCAGGACGAAGGCCCAATTGCGGAGCGCCTGGCGGATGGCCTGATCGGACGACCGTCCAGCCCGCTCGTCGAGGAGCTCCACGGTCACGCTGGTGAGCGATTCGTTGATGCCGTTGCGCGTATTGGGAGCGGCATGGGGCCACTTCATGGCGAGGTACCGAAGAGCGAAGTCGTACCAGGACACAGCCGACTTCTTCGGTTCCATCGAGTCCGGAAGCCCGGATGCCTTGTCGAACTCCTCGCCGTCGCGCATCGCCCGCATCAGCTTCGAGCGGTAGTGATCAGCGAGTGCCTTCGTTCGGAACGAGTCGGAGAAGACGTTGCCCGCCACGGACCACCGCACGCCGTACGAGGGCGTCTTCGTATCGCGCTTCCGAACGGCCCAGACCTTCACGTCGAGAGACTTCACGCCGCGGCCTCCAGCTCTCGCAGCCACGTGGAGAAGTCACTCCGCCACACCCGAAGCTCCCCGTTGGGCAGCTTGAATGCGGTCGGCCCGTGCCCCAACTCACGCCAGCGGTAGAACGTCCGGCGAGAGACCCCGCCCAGCTCGTCCAATACCTGGCGCACGGTCATCAGCTCGTCGCGCTGTGGGCTCACGTCAACTCTCCTTCCATATCGGGGGCAGGTCGTCGCGATGCGGCGAGCCACGACTCAGCGTCGGTCAGGCCGGTACCAGCGAAGCGCCAGTGGGAAAGGACCAGCACGGTGTCCGGGTCGGGCAACGGGTGGCCTGCCTCGGCGGCGCGTTCGCGGGTGCGTGCTTCGTTGTGGTCCGCGCGTTCTTGGCGGATGGCGCCGAGGGTGACGGAGTAGGCGCGGGATTTGGTGGAGAAGTGGCCGCGGAAGCCGAGCATGTGGGCCCACTTGCGCAGGCGGAGTTCTTCGAGCTCGGGCAGGGCTCCGAGACGCCAGCAGGTGAGGATCATCTGCCGTGCGTGGTCGGTGACTTCGACACCGATGAGGTCGGTGATGGGGTTGCGGATGGGGCGGTCGAGTGTGCCTGTGGCGCTTTCGGCGCCTTTCGTCGCGTACTTGGCGATGTACGCGGCGACGGCACGGCTGCTCAGGTTGGTGGCGCCGGTGAAGTCGGCGGACCGGATGGGGCGTACGTCGAGCTGTTCGCCGAAGCGAAAGCTGTGGGCACAGCCGTCCAGGACCGGGCCGGGCGTCTCGGCGAGAGCCGCGGCCGAGCGGATAGCGTCGGTGAGGAGTTCGGTGGTGGCCCAGGCCGGCGGGACGTCCTCGGCTCCGTCCGGCCCGTCGAGGCGGATCACGGCGTGAAAGTGGACGGCGCCCCGTCGCTGGTACTCGGCGACCTTGGCGTACGACACCTTGAGGCAGTCGCGGAGCTCCGAACGGCCGATGCCCGCGCGGGATGCGAGCTGTTGGCGGAGGTAGGTGACGAAGCGGGCCCATAAGGCACCGGCGTGGGCGTTCCACAGGACGGCGGCGCGGTAGTCGTAGCGGTCCGGGTTCAGCGGGGTGCCGAGTTCGGCGTCTCCGTCCGCGTGTAGGCGTCCGCAGCGGCAGCGGCCGCCACCGGGTCGGTTGTGGACGGGGCCGAAGGAGGGTGCGGTGAAGGTGGCGAAGACGCGGGGGTGTTCGGCGACCGCGGGGCCGATGCCCTTGCCGCCGCTCAGGCCGGCGGTGACGAGGTGGAAGGTGTCCTTTCGGTAGACCTCGGCGCAGGCGGCACAGCGGGTTGCGCGGCGGTTGTTGCAGCGGATGAGGAGTTGCCCGGCGGGAAGGTTGCGGTCGGTGATCTCTCGGACGATTTCGCCGGTGGCGGCGAGGACGTCCAGGCGGCTGCCCTCCATCCGCACGGGCCGCTCACAGCCGCCGAGTCGTTGGATCTGGTGTGCGTAGGTGCTGAGGTCGCCGTGCTGGGCGAGGGCCGCCAGTTGGCGGACGGCTCCGGTCGGAGCCTCGGGGGGCATGTGCGGGTTCCTCCTTGAGGGAACAGTTCGAGACGGACAACTGGCTTGTCCAGGGGGCTAGACACCGTGGGCATGCCAGTGCGCGGAAGAGATGGAAGTCAGCGGCGGTCGCTCTTGAGGATCGAGCGGACGGTGACCGCGCAGACAGCCACGGAGGCGGCGGTGATCGCGACGGCGAGGAGCATGGAGACCAGGACGGCGCCCACGACCAGGACGACGGCGGAGCCGCCCACCACGAGGGACAGCGCGCTCCCCGGGGTGAGCTGCACGGCAGGACGGTTCGAAGCTCCCGCCGCTGTGGGAGCAGGCGCCGCAGCGCTCTGGAAGGGAACCGGGCCGTGGGCGGTCGAGGGCGGCGCGGCGGGTACCGGGGCGATGTCCTGGGGCGGGTACTTGGGCTTGAACATGGCGCGGATTCCCTTCCGTTCGGTTGCGCTACTTGAGGGCGGGGTCGATGGCGGGGGCGAGGAAGCTCCCGGCGGCGAGGTAGCCGCCGAGGAGGAGCACGACGACGAGCCACCACGGCGGGCGGGCGAGACGGACCCCGAGGGCCCCGACGGCAAGGAGGGCGAGCCAGAGCGGAACGTGCATGTCAGTCGTCTCCTGTCAGGCGCGGCAACGGTGGATGCGGGCGGCGAGTTCGGCGGCGGCGCGGCTGTCGTACTCGGCGGAGAAGTCGCAGCGCGGAGCGGTGCAGGCGGCGACGTGCCGGTTTCGGCCGCGGGAGAGGTACGAGGCGACCTGGACGGGGCCGATACGACGGACGTCGCGAAAGCGCGGGGTCATGGCGGGTATCTCCCTGCTCAGAGGTGCGCGGCGACAGCGGGCGTCATGGACGCGGGCAGGCCGAGCCGGGCACGGACGGTGTCGGGATCGGCGGGTTCGCCCGTACTGGAGTGGAGCTCTCGGGCGAGCGCCTGGGCACGGTCGACGAGGGCGGGCGGGAGCTGGGCGGTCGAGGCGGATACCGGTGCCGGGCTCGGGTCGGCCGCGGGCACCAGGACCGGGATGGGGTCCGGGTCGGTCGTGCCGCTTGCTGTCGGTTCGGAGAGCGCGGGAGTCGGGGCCAACGCCGCCGAGTCCCCCACCTCAGATACAGCCGACGCGTCACGGTCGACGGAATCCGAGGAGCGGGGCGTGTGGGCCAGCAGGGTGCCACCGAAGAAAGCGACGGCCGGCCAGCCCGCGACGACCACGCGAAGCGAGGCGGGGACGCGGTCCAGGTCGAGGAGTCCGGCGGTGGCGATGTTCGCGCCGAGGGACGCGGCAAGGGCGACGAGGAACCACAGCCGCGGCCCACCGGATGGAAGCCCCGAGCGCTGCTGTTCGCGCATTCGCCGCCAGGCGGCGACCAAGAGCAGGTCGACGGAAACCGGATAGGCCCACGCCTTCCAGCCGCCCTGTCCGGCCGCTTCGGCCAGGTCGTGCAGGTGGGAGAAGGACAGGGCGCCCGCGATGACGGCTTGGATGATCACGGCGTCCACACGGGCAGGGAAGGCACGCATCGGCACGGACTCCTTCCGGATCGAGACATGGGAGGGGTAGGGACACGGCGCGAGGCGGTCACGCCGACCGGGGTGGGAAGGGTTGTTACTCGGTCACCGGGCGCACGGCAGACACAGCAGCGGTCGAGGGCGACGGCTTGTCGGTGGCCAGGGCGGCGTGCGGCCGGAAGGCGGCGAGGCGGGGCAGGGCCGGGACCAGGTCGACGGTGGCGCGGCAGACGGCCGCGGCGTCATCCAGGGTGAGGTGCGGTGAGCGGGCACGGGACCAGCCGCCCGAGGAGTCCCCGACGACAGCCACACCCGGACGGTCCGCGGGAATGCCGGTCGCGGCGAGCGCGGCCTCCGGGGAGATGTCGGCAAGGGCCATGTTCGCGGAAGACTCGTCGTTGACGCGGTGGCAGACGCGGCCGGTGAGCTGGGCCCGCAGCATGGTGGCACCCTTGCCGAGTTCGGAGCCGAAGCGCTGTCCGCACACCTCCAGATAGATGCCCGCGGCACGGCCGAGCTGGGCGATACGGATCAGCTTAGTGACCATGGCGTCCCGGCGCTTCTCGTCATCGCGGCTCGTGGCGAGGAAGAGTTCCGCCACCTCGTCGACGACGACCACGATCGGTACGGGCCGCACCGCATCGGGCAGGCCCCACACGTCGGACGTGAGCACGGCATCCGGGCCTGCTCCCGAGGTGATGCCGATCAGCCGGAACCGTTCCTCCATCTCCTCCAGGAGCACGTCCAGGAGCTCGTTCGCACGGTCCGAGGTATCGGCCAGTGCAGACAACCGGGGCGCGAACGGGGCCAGTTCAACGCCCCACTTGCAGTCGATGCCGACGAGGACGACCCGTTGCCGGGCCAGACCACACAGCAGGTTGCGCAGGTAAACGGACTTGCCGGACTGGGTGGCGCCGAGGATGAGTTCGTGCGGCACGGTGCGGAAGTCCCGTACGTGCCAACTCCCGTCGTCCCGTAGGGCAAGAGGCAGGGCCAGCGGTCCGCCGGAGAACCGGCGCCGAGCGGGACGCACGTTGGCGAGTACGTCCCAGCCGATGAGTCGCAGTTCGAGACGTCCCGGCTTGGTCAGACGGATATGGACGGCATGTGCCGCCCAGGCATGGCGCAATCGGTCGGCGGAGGCGGCGAAGTCCTCCGGAGCCTGCCCGGTCGCCATGCGCAGTCGCATCACGAGCCCCGAACCGGTGGGCAGAGGAAGCGACCGGCGCGGCGGAACGGGCGAAGCCTCCCGCCCCATCATCCGGGCCGTCGCTCGCCGCACAGCCGAGGCCGGGACGGTCAAACCGCACGCGTCCATGGTGGCGCGGTAGGTGGCGAGCACGCGCAGCGCGACGACCGGATAGCCGATGAGCCACCAGAAGACGACCGGTAACCGGCGCCGCAACACCTGCAAGATCACGCCCAGCGCCACCAGCGCCAAGAGCAGCGTCCATACGGAGTCGGTCATGGCGTTCAGCCCTGCACCGGGGCAGGGACGTTGGCCATGACGGCATCGGCCCGGTAGGCGATCCCGTGCCGGGCCCGGCCGCCGAACTCGCTCTCCCACGGCCGTGCGACCAGGCCGGAGAGGATCACCGGCGTACCCATGACCAGGCCCTCGCCGATGCCCTTGGCGGGCACGGTCACCTTGACCATGTCCGAGCCGCCCTGAGCGATGAACACCACCTCCAGCACCATCATCCGGTCATTCGTCACCGGGTCCACGGCGATCTCGCCCGTCTGCCGGTCCTTCACCTTCACCTCGGGCAGCTTGGTGACGAGGAGCGTCGCGGCCGAAGTGTCCACGGGGATGACGCGCATTCTGTTGACCTCACTGAGTCGGTGGCGCCGCTTCCGACGCCATCTCGATTGGATACCCCCCTAGACAGCAAAGGGGGGAGCCACCCCAACTGTCTAGGGGGGTTGACGACAACAGTAAGCCGACGATCCATCAACTGTCTAGGGGGGTACACAAGACGTGGCCGACCGCAGCAACTACGGCAGCACCCAGTGCAGCACCGTGGCATCGTCACGGGCCTTGCCCCGAGGCCATCGCCGGCCGTCAGGGTCACCAGCTTCCGCGTTGCGCACCTGGCGGATCACCTCAGCAGGACCGGACGCGGCGACGAGCGCGAACAGCTCATCCCATGTGGCGAGTTCGAACCGGTCTACGAGGCGGGTGGCCCCGTCGCTCATCAGGGCCGCGGCCGCCACGGAGTCCAACGGGACAGAACCGGTGAGCGCATGTTGAGCCGCTTCCGGGTCGGGCCCGGCAATCCAGAAGCCCTCGGGCCGGTTGCGCAGCCGGGTAAGGGCAGTCCTGTACTCGGCGAGAGCGGCAGCGTGTTCGGGCGAACCTGTGGGCAAGGCGTCGACAGGCCCGCGTAGTTGCTTGCCCACTTCGTCCAACCGTCGGTCCGTAACGACGTCGACCCTGCCGTCACGAGCGGCCAAGAGGAGCGCCGAGTCCCCCAGGACTAGGTATTCCAGAGCGCCCGCCCTGGCCCTCGCGGCGACGACGGTACTGGTGGGACTGGCCGGGTGGCGGAGGTCGCAGTCAACCTCATGCAGCGACCCGACAGTGCGGATCGCATGACTCAGACACTCGACCAGCGGGAGGCCCGACTGCGCGACGAGCGTGCCGAGCAGGATCCCGCCCAGCGTCGCGGAGAACCAAGTGACACCGTGCTTACAGCCGGTCTCACCCCCGGCCACCCCCGCACCATCGAGGAGGACCGCCGCCCTGGAAGAGGCGGCGGCGAAATCCTCGTTCGGCACGTCGGATGCCGCGGGGAGCGAGACCAACGCGACCGTCACGCCGCTGGCTCCTCGTCGTGACGGTAGAGCGGGCAGAGCAGTTCGACGCTGCGAGGTTCGCCGGTTTCGGGGTCGTACTCGACGCCAACGAGAGTGGAGAAGCGATGCTCACCGACTTGTCCCCACAGGCTGTTCAGGTCGGAGGAGAGCAACTGGACAACGCCGAGGGAGCCTTGAGTGTGAATTCCGGCGATGGCCAACAGCGAGCCTGCCCCATCCGGCCGGCGCAGCCTGCCGAGGTACCCGACGTCGTACGGGCGAGCCGGGTCGCTGTCCTGACCCGACCGGTACACGGCGCCCGTGCATTCGTCGACGACCGTCCACGGCCCGTCGTCCGCCTGCTTCCAGCGAAGCACCGGATCTTGGCCGTAGGTGTCCCACATCTGCTGGGACATCCGGGGGCCGCAGACTACGACCAGGCCGTCGCGGTCGAGGTCGATCTCGCCGCTCACCGACACATGCTCGGACTGGACATCGAGCCCATACGACCGCGCCAGGTCCTCCAGTCGCTTGCCCGAACTGACGTCGTCCACAGCGACCACCGTGCGCCCACGCTCGTCATCGCGACGCAGAGGAGTGGCCACGGTGACGGCGCCTCGCCCGAGAAAGGCCCCTTCGGGAGCGGGCCCGGTATGCCGGATCTGATGAATGCGCCCGCGGCTCAGGCCGGCCTTCGCTGCGATCTGCGCGTATGACAGTCCCTGAGCATGAAGGTCTTGCACAACGCGCCGGCGCAGCCGAGCGAGCTCCGTAACTTCCTGCTGCGCGTCGGCCAACCTGGTCGTGACCTCACGCAGCAGCAAGTACGGATCATCGATGGCCGTGATCCGTTGCAGCTCGTCCGACATGCCCACACCTCCTAGATACATCCAGGAGTCTAGGGCCCTAGACGATTCGGGCGGGAGACGCCGTCCCGTACGAACTTCAACCACGTAGAAGCCGGACCGATAGCCAGGGACCCCGCGAGGGCTCACCCCCCGCCGCCGGCGAGGCATGCGACGCGGCTGGCCCGGACAACGGGGATCATGCGCCAGCTCGGGCGAGCTCGGCCCAGACAGACCGGCCGTGCATCCGCTCCTTCACTCCCCAATCCTTGGCGCAGGTCGCCATCAGGAGTAGCCCGCGCCCACCCTCCTCCTCCCAGTCATTGGCGGCGAGCAGTTGCGGTCTGCCGTCGCCTCCCTCATCGATCACCTCGATGCGCACCCGGTCGTCGTCGAGTACGACGATCACGAGGAACCAGCCGCCCTTGCGGCCACTCCGGGAGTGCCGGACGGCATTGGACGCCAGCTCACTGACGATGAGGACGGCGTTCTCCACCATGCGGGGGCCCTCGGCCTCCATCAGGGCGGCGACGAAGTATCGGGCTTCAGCGACCTGTTGCGGCAGGCCAGGGAACGGACGGCACCACTTCGCAAGCAAGAGGAACACTCCTCGTCTAGAGGGCTAGACAGCACGCAGGCAGAGTATTCCCAGGGATGGCCAAGCTTCTAGGCATTCAGAGGAATTATTCCTCTATGGAGTGGCGTCCTCGGGCAGGACTCGCAGTTCACCCATGATCCGCGTCAGCAGCTCGCGCGCCTCATCACCGAAGACGGCCGCACGCTCGAACTGGCCGAACGACTCCTCGTACGACGCGAACACGTCCGGGTCGTTCTCCGCCCGCTCATCCCGGAAGGTCTCCACGACCACCGTTTCCTGATCGCACAGCGTGAAACCGTGCCGCGGCATGACCGGCACCGGTCGATCCCACGGGAGCACCCCGAACCGCACGGTGGTCAGGCTCTCCACCGTGAGCAGTCGGTCGAGCTGGGCAAGCATCAGCGCCGGGCTACCAGGCCTCGTCCGCAACGCACCCTCCGTCACCACGAAGACGGCCTCTCGCCCTGGTTCGTACAAAACGCTCTGCCGCTCCACCCGAGCCGCAACAGCCTTCCCAACTTCAGCCGCATCCGCACCGGGCGTACTCCCGAAGACGTGCCGCGCGTACTCCGCACTCTGAAGCATGGCCGGCAGAACCACGCACTGGAACGACCGAACGAGCCGGGCCCCGCTCACCGCCAGGTCGACAACGGCATCCGCGGAAGCAGTCGAACCCGACAGGTTCTCTTCGGCGCCCGCGGAAGGAGCCGCCTCGACTTCGGCGAGAGTCGCCCGCAACTCCGAGACGACAGAGGCATCCATGCCGAGAGCTCCGGACAGGCGGTCGAGGACGTCCCGGCTGGGAACCATCCGCCCGTTCTCCACCTTGGAAACCGTCGGCTGACCCACCCCAGCCCTCTGCGCCAACACGGCACCCGTCAGGCCGGCATCCACGCGCAGAGCCCGAAGACGTGCACCCAGCGTCCGCATTCGTTCCTGCCGCTCACTCCCCATACCCAGCGTTCTACACCAACGCCTGGCGAGCACCCAGCGCAATGATCACACCAGCCCCACGAGGACGACGTGATTCAAACTTTCTCTACTGGTTCAAGGCGGCTCGCTCCGCTCCCCGAGCGCGGCCCGGGTGCCGGCCGGGCCTGCGCTCCTGTCTCCGCCCCGCTCCAGCCCGGCCGGCACCCGTGCCGCGCTCGGAGCAATCAGCCGCCTGATGTTAGAGAGGGGGTTCGTCGTGGCTGGGGCGGTCGGCTCCGCGGCTTTAGGCAGCCACTTTGGCGCGAGCCTCGAAGATCATGGCCCCAACGTCGTGCTTTACCGGGCAGGTCCACAGACTGCCCGACGCGCCGGAAGCTTACGGGGCCATGATCACTCGCGCCAAAGCAGCTCCAGCCCAAAGCCGCTCCGCCGACCCACTTGATCACCGCGGTGCCGAGTCTAGGCCGCCAAGGTAGTGGGCCTGGCTGTCCGCTCCAGTTGGTTGAAGATGACCTGGAGGTGTTCGAGTTCACCACCTGTGAACAGGTCGTCCGGACCGCCGGGAGTGAGGTCGGCGAACGAATCCTCGTAAAGGTCTCCCAGGCTCAGGATTCCGCGCCTGACGACCGTGTCGATGATCAGCGTCAGGAAGTCGAGCTGGCGGGAGCTGAGCTGCTTGCCGGTGCAGAAGACCTCAAACGCCTTCTGCGCCGCCTGCCGGTCCAGCCCGCACAACCCGCGGACGAACAAGCCGAGGCCGCCGGAGGACCGCACCTCGTCGAGGTCCTCCGGGGAGGCGATGGCCTCTGTGAGGAAGATCTCCTCCAGGTCCAAGAGATCGAGCTCGGTGATCTGCTCGTTGAGACGCAGTTTGCGCACCACCGGCTGATCCTCATGACGCAGGAGGTAGGCCCGGGCCTTCTGCTTGAAGCGCTGCTCGTCCGTGCCCTGGGGCATCCCTTGGATCTCTGCCTCGGTGATGTCGCCGAGCGTGTCGGCAAAGTCGGTGTAGACGATGTTCCGCTTGACCTTGGGGTCGGTGAGACGGGCCAGTCGGCGCATACGGCGCCGCATGTCCTCCAGCAGCGGGAGTGTGATGCCGTCCCACCATTCGTCGCCGGCTACCGTCTCCAGCAGCTCGGCCTGTTCGCCGACCGCCGGGATGTTGGTCTTGGTGAGCAGGTTGGAAGCGATGTCCTGGATCTTCACGCGCAGCTTGGCGAACTCCTTGCCGCCTTCCAGCGCGGCAAGCTGGAGACCGTACGCCATCAGGTCGAACCGCTTGGCCTCCTCACCCGTCTCCTCGTCGTCCGGGCGGAACTCGCTGGGCAGTCCGAGCAGGTGGTCACGGATCGCGGTGTCCGCGTCGTCGTCCACCCGGTGCCAGCTGCCGAAGTCACTGAAGACCTCGATCTTCCGGCGGTGCGGGCGAACCAGGAAGTTGTCCAGGTTCATGCCGGTGACGGTGTGGTGCAGCCGGTGGGCCAGCGACCAGCGAATCTCTGCCTCGGTGCCGATCGCGTCGAGGCCCGCGTCCCGTGCCGGATCGGGCTGTTGCCGCTTGTCCAGTACCCGTACGAGGTCGAGCTGGCGCTGGAGGAGCTTTTCAGTGAGGGTGACGGCCCTGCGCCCCTCCGACCGATCGAGCTGGCTGTTGAAGAAGTCGATGTTGCCGCAGAAGTCGAAGACGTAGAAATTCTGCTTGCTGTGCTCGGGGTTGTCGGGGTCGGGGCCGTAGAGGGCGGGACGCAGACGGGTACCGCGGCCAATCATCTGCCAGAACTTGGTCTTGGAGAAGACGGGCTTGGCGAAGACCAGGTTCACCACCTCGGGCACATCGATGCCAGTGTCGAGCATGTCGACGGAGATGGCGATGTCGGGGGCGTTCGGCGGGTTCTTCGGGTTGGAGAAGTCGTCGATGAGGGACTGAGCGTACGTTTCCTTGTACGTGATCACGCGCGCCGTGTGGCCGGCACCCTGCGGGTAGTTCGCATTGTAGCGCTCCTCGATGTACCGGGCGTGGTCGTTGTTCTTCGCGAAGATGATCGTCTTGCCGAGCCGGTCGCCGCCCTCGACGCGGTGGCCGCGCGTCATCAGCGTCTCCAGCATCTTGTCCACGGTGTCCTCGTTGAAGAGGAACTTGTTCATCTCGTGCCGGCCCACCGCGTCTGGGATGTCACCGTCCTCGGTCCACTCCTTGGCGTCCCACTCGGCCTTCTCCTCCTCCGAGAGGTCGTCGTACCGAATGCCCTGCTCCATGAACTTCAGCGGCACTTTCACCGCCTTGGGGAGGACGAGGTAGCCCTCGGCGGCGGCTTCCTGCAGGTCGTAGGAGTCGGTCGGCACCCCGTCCTCCATGGCGAACAGCTTGTACGTGTTGTGGTCGATCTCGTCCTTGGGCGTGGCGGTCAGGCCGAGCAGCAGCGAGTCGAAGTAACGGAACAGTTCGCCATACTTCGCGTACACAGAGCGGTGGGCCTCGTCGATGATGATCAGGTCGAAGTAGCCGGGCCCGAAGCGGCGGCGGCCGGCGCCGTCGGTGACGTCGATTTGCTTCATCATCGTCTGGTACGTAGAGAGGTAGACGCGGGCCGAGGCGGCCTTGTCGTCGAGGAGGCTGGCCGCGGGGGTGTTCGGCAGGTTTTCCTTGAACGCCTTCATCGCCTGGGTGACCAGCGCCTGCCGGTCGGCGAGGAACAACACCCGCTGCGCCCAGCCCGCCTTCATCAGCTGGTCCACGAGGGCCACGGTGGTACGGGTCTTACCGGTGCCGGTCGCCATGACGAGCAGCGCCTGACGGCACCGGTCCCGCTCGAAGGTCTCGCCCACCCGCTTGATCGCGCGGAGCTGGTAAGGGCGGCCGGCGATCTTCTCGTTCACCGGCGTGGCCGTGAGGGAGAGGCGTCCGGCACGCTGGCGGATATGCCAGTGCAGCTCGTCCTTCGTGAAGAAGCCCTGCACCTGGCGGGGCGGGTAGCCGAGGCCGTCGTCCCAGAGATAGGTCTCATAGCCATTGGTATAGAAGATCACGGGGCGGCGGTTGAACTGTGCCTCGAGCGCGTCGGCGTACAGCTTCGCTTGCTGCTGCCCGTCTCGGGCGTCCCGCTGGGTCCGCTTGGCCTCGACAACGGCGAGGGGCTTGCCGTCGTCGCCCCAGAGCACGTAGTCGACGAACCCCTTGCCCGTCTTGGTGGGCATCCCGGTCGCTATCGGGTACTCGGTGTCCTTGCCCCGAGTGAGGAGGTCCCAGCCGGTTTCCTTGAGGAGCAGGTCGATGAAGGCGTCCCGGGTCGCCTGCTCGTCGTAGTCGTGGGTGTCCCGCACGGCCTGGTTGGCGGCCTTCGCGGCGGCGATCTGCGCCTTTAGCTCTTCGAGCTGCCGGGCGAGGTCCGCGTTCTGGGCCCGCTCAGCCGCGAGCTGCTCGGCCTGCGCCTTGAAGCGTGCCTCGTCCTCCGCCTCCTTGGCCTTGAGCTCGGCCTGCTTCAGCGCCCTGGCCTGGGGAGAGAGGGGGCGCGGTACGGCGCTGGTGTCGAAATCAAGCCCGGCGGGCGGCAGTGCGGCGGCCTGGCGGGTGTAGGTACGGGCGAACCAGTAGAGGGAGTGGAACAACTCCTTGACGCTGGCCTCGGCGACGGTCTTCGGGACCGGGGCGGCCTTGTGCACGGCGTTGTTGCCGTGCCGGCGGATGAGGTCCATCTTGGCGTTGACCGTCGGCCCGACGAGCTGCCGGAAGCTCGGCTCGTGGAGCATCGCCGCGAGGTCCTTCTTGTAGGGCTCGCTAAGGCTGCTGTCCTTGTCGTACATCCAGCGCGCTGTGATCTCGATGGCGCGGCGAGCGTAGAAGCAGGCGGCACGGGGGTCGTGGTGGATCAGCCGCTCGGCGCGGATCGCCTCGTCGTAGAGGGCAGGCCACTCGGCG
Organism: Streptomyces sp. GLSS-08; assembly: GCF_056387915.1. Lineage (NCBI taxonomy): Bacteria > Bacillati > Actinomycetota > Actinomycetes > Kitasatosporales > Streptomycetaceae > Streptomyces > Streptomyces sp. GLSS-08. The sequence continues at coordinate 7,096 of NZ_JBWJAQ010000020.1, read as the reverse complement.
CAGAGGAAGGCGAAGTTGCCGCTTGTGGTACGGCCGATGTTGTCGGCTGCGGCTCGGTCGCCGGTCTGCTTGCCCTGCTGGGCCTGCCCCTGGTCGTCAGGATTTCGCTCGTTACCCATGCCGGTGTCCCTCCCCTGTTGCACGCCCTCTTGTACGGGTCCGGGGCGTCCCGGCCCCTATGAGGCCGACTGCTTTTTGTCCTTCTCCTACGGCAAAACCACCCCTGTGCCGGACTCCCCTGCCCGGCCACATGGGCGGCATGTGACGTGGTCGGTGCCGCGCACCGTGTACGACGAGAGCGGCTTACGCCGCTTCGCCGGTCGCTTCATGATCCCAGAGGGTGCCGGAGAAGGCACGATGCTGCAGCGAGGTAAAGAGCTCGTCGAGGGTGGCGAGATGGGTCAGGTGACGCTGTTTGACCTCCTGCAAGCGGTTCAGACGGCTCAAGAACGCGTGCTGCCGACCCATATCTGGCACTGCGATCGGGTTTTCCTTTACAGCGCCTGTACTGATGGTATTGAGTCCGGAAGTCGTGTTCGCCGAGCTCAGCAAGTGACGTCTACCTACCGCAGAGTTCAGGTACATCTCTACATACTCGGGAACAAGATACTGGCGATCCACTCGAATCCGGATCAAGTGATTCTGATGCGTGCAGACATCGATGGACCCATCCCATAGCGCAGCACGACCGATCTCGTTGGGATTTCCATGCCCCTCCACAACGAGCAGATCGCCTTTCACAAGGCGGGTACGTTCGATTTCTTGCGGAGTTGCCTTGAGCGTCTTGATCTCATCCAACCGAAGATGCCCTCTGTAAACGTTCGCCACGCGAAGGTAGGACACCTCGATAGGTTTCGAATCCCGGGCACCTGAAAGCTGAAGCCCTCCCTGTACTTCAGCGAAGTCAGCCAATCTCGCCGACTCCGGCAGGTCGCCGAACATGTCGAGGAAGATGGACTGGGTCAGAGCTTCGAGGAGGGCGATAGCCTCTCGATGCTTAGCGCGGAGGGTGTCGACCTGGTCGAGGACGGCGGCAATGCGCTTCTGCTCGGCCAGGGACGGTAGAGGAATCTCCATTTCCCCAATGTCATTGCGATTGACTTGCAGAAATGTAGCCCCTCGCCCTTTCGCCGCCAGCTTGCTTTTACTGAAATCGAGCCACTGCCACAAATAGTTGCGATCCAACCCGTTCAGAGGCCTCAGCCCGGCTACACCTCGGCCGAGACAGTAGCGACCGTTGGACAGGACCTTGACACCGATCGACGCTCGAATCCCAAGGATCACATCCCCTTCCTCCGAAATTTTCCCCGCCGCCGTTGTGTACTTCTTCGCTGATATTTTTCCTTCACTGAAATCACCCGCCCCCGCGACAAGCGGATACCCATATCCGTCCGTGTTGTACGAGTCACCGGGAGGCGCTTGTCCCATTGTGATTAGGCAAACCGAGTCGAGCCGCTGTGGCCTCACGCCAACATCCCCTTCAGCTCCGCCGTACCCTTGGCGATCTCCTCGTTCAGTTGCTCCAGATCCGCGAGGATCTCCGTGGGCGTCCGCGTCACAATCTCCTCGTGGACGATCTCCTTGTAGCGGTTCAGGGACAGGTCGTAGCCCTGGGCGGCGAGGTCCGCCTTAGGTACGCAGAAACTCTGCTCGGTCCTCGCCCGGTCCCTCTCCGTGCCGTCCCGTTCCTGCCAGCGGGCCAGGACGTCCGGGAGGTTGTTCTTCAGGAGTTCGTCCGACGTCAGCGGGTCGCCCTGCGGGCGGACGCCCAGGCGCTCCTCCGCAAGCAGCGCATTGCGCTTGTCATCCAAGCTCAGACCGTCCGCCTGCACGTCGTAGAACCAGACGTGGTCCGTGCCGCCCGAGTCCGTCTTCGTGAAGAACAGGATCGCCGTCGAGACACCGGCGTACGGCTTGAACACTCCGCTCGGGAGCTTGACCACCGCCTGGAGTTGCTGTTCCTCCACCAGGATGCGGCGCAGCTCCTTGTGCGCCTTGGTCGAACCGAACAGCACCCCATCGGGGACGATGACGGCGGCCCGGCCACCAGGCTTCAGGAGCCGCAAGAACAGGGCAAGAAAAAGCAGTTCCGTCTTCTTCGTCTTGACGATGCGCTGGAGGTCCACCGCCGTGGACTCGTAGTCCAAACTCCCTGCGAAAGGCGGGTTCGCAAGGATCAGGGAGTAACGCTCGGCCTCGCTGGCCGCGCTCTCCGCGAGCGAGTCACGGTACCGGATGTCCGGATTCTCCACGCCGTGGAGCAGCATGTTCATGGAGCCGATGCGGAGCATCGTGTTGTCGAAGTCGAAGCCGTGGAACGTCTTCTCGTTAAAGCGTTTGCGCTGCTCGACACCCAGCAGCGCCTCACGGTGCACCCGCTGCATGTACGACGCCGCCTGCACCAGGAAGCCAGCCGTGCCGCACGCCGGATCACAGATCTGGTCACGCGGCCCCGGCTGGGTCATCTCGACCATCAGGTCGATGATGTGGCGCGGCGTGCGGAACTGGCCGTTCTGGCCGGCCGTCGCGATCTTCGCAAGAAGGTACTCGTAGATGTCGCCCTTGGTGTCGCTGCTGTCCATGGAGATGTCGTCGAGCAGGTCGACAACCTTCGCCAGCAGGTTGGGTCCCGGAATCGTGAACCGGGCGTCCTTCATGTGGTGGGAGTATGTCGATTCGTCCCCTCCCATGCGACGCAGGTACGGGAAGACACCGTCGGCAACGAGCCCGTACATGATCTCGGGGTCCTTGACCTTGAAGTTCTGCCAGCGCAGATCCTGCTGGTCGTCCGAGAAGAAGGGGGCCGGGTCGGGCTTGCCCGTTGCGGCCGCCTTGCGGTCCCTACGGGTCTGGATCTCGTCCAGCCGCTTGATGAAGAGCAGGTACGTGATCTGCTCCATCACCTCCAGCGGATTGGAGATGCCGCCCGACCAGAACGCGTCCCAGACGCGCCCCACCTTGCTCTTCAGTTCGCCCGTAATCACACAGAGGATCCTACGGCCCCGGACGCGCAGGGCAGGTCGACTTGCGGTTTCTGGGACATCCCGACCTGCGCCCCAGACGTCTACCTCCGCACGGACCGCCTTGCCCAACCCTCCGTCCGAACGCTGTACCACAGCCCGACGGCCCGCCATGGCCGAGACAACGTAAAAGCCACGGCTCGACTCCGCCTTCGGCTCGGGACTGGGCGACTCCGGCGGCGTGCGGTCGTCCCGAGAACAGTTGCTATGAGGAGGAGACCCATGAACGTCAAGCAGTCTGAGGGCCCCGCGACTTCAACAGTTCAAGAGCAGCTGCAGCGGCGGCGAGGACGGCGATTCTATCGAGGTAGCCCTCGCGCTCCCTCCGCCATGCACGTCCGGGACTCACAAGGTGACCAGGCTAGTGGGGCATTCCGTCACGCCAACCGCTTGGTCCGCTTTCCTCGACCGAGCCCACCGCAGCTGACCGAAACCCAACTCGCCGAGCAACAGTATGTGACGCCTCACTTGACCGTCCGTAGCCGCCTTGGCAAGATCTGGCTCAGTAAGCAAAACACCGCGCATATGGCTGCGCAGACCCTGTGGCCGCCCCTTCGGGGGCGGCCACAGACGTGTTTCCGGGAGGTTCGGTGCATCTGTGCTATATCGACGAGGCGGGCAACGGGCAGACACTCGACCCTGCAAGACCCGACGCTCCTCCAGTACTCGTCGTCGGCGGATTCACGGTGCCCCGAGCCCAGGTTAGGCCCCTCACCTGGGCTTTCCTTGAGGTCAAGAAGCACTACAGGCCGCAGTTACGGAACGCGGAACAGCTTTCTGAGGTGATCCAGCACGAGATCAAGGGCGCGGACGTCCGTAAGAATCTCCGGGCTGGCAATCACAACTGGCGGCGCGCCGCCATGGAGCTGATCGCTTCACTGCTCTACATCCTCGAGGCGCACGAGACCCGTGTCCTTGCCCGCGTATGGATCAAGGAGGAGGGGCTGGCGTTCGACGAGTCCGGGGTCTACCCCGCCTCGGTCGCCGCACTGAACGAGACCTTCCAAGCCCAGCTCGCCCACGAGCACTCACGCGGCATGATGGTTCTCGACAGCCGTACGAAGGTGAAGAACGCGCCCAATGTGCACTGTGTGACCACACGCAAGTACCGTGCGGGCGGCGATAGTCTGCGCGGGATCATCGAGTCACCGGTTTTCGGACACAGTGACACGCATGCCCTTCTTCAGCTCGCGGATCTCTTGGTCTCCTCGTTGCTGTTTCCCATCGCCTGTCACGCCTACCTCAACGACGTGAGGTGGAACGTGCACTGCGACGATGCCTACGAGCCACTTCGCGAGGAGTTCGGCGCACGGCTCAGAAAGTTGCAGTTCCGCTACCAAGACGCCGCAGGCAAGTGGCGCGGCGGAATCGTCGTGTCGGACCGGAGGACTCAGCAGTCATCCAGTCTGATGTTCAGACCTGGGAAGACGGTCGCCGTACCGACTACTGCGATCCCGGGACAGTCGGGAGCTCCGGCTCCCGAGCGGCCCGAGGCCAAGCCGGACGGCGGTCTGCCCCTACTCCCGTAGAGGGCCGACATACGCGCGGCTGTGGACTATCTGTGGACTATCTGTGGACTCGACACTCTTGACTTGCAGCAGACACGACTGTGACCTGCTGCGTTGCCCAGGTCTCAAGCGCCCTCCGGAGCCGTGTGCGCAGGTTCGAATCCTGCCGGGGGCACCTTGTATGAGGTGCCCAAAGACCCCGTCACCAGCGGAAACGCTGAGGCCGGGGTCTTCGCGTATGTGCAGCCGTATGTCGGGTGCTGTGGACTATGCGTGGACTGACCGCCGCCCAGGAATCAGCAGGTCAACCCCGGAAAACGACGAGACCCCCGGACCGTGGTCCAGGGGCCATCATGCCGCAGGTGTGCGTGAGGGGCGTGTGGGTCAGGGCCCGTCGCCGGGCTCGTCTCCCTACTGCTGTTGTGTAAGAGGTCAGGGGTAGTCGATCGCAGTTTGGGATGATCGAGCGGTGAGTGATGCAAGGCTGCCGGCCGCGGAGGCCGTTGAGTCACACGTCCGGGCGTTCTTCGTAGGGCATGCCGTGGAGGCCGTCGACTACGACCTCGGCCCAGAACGGCGAGCGGCACTGCCCGCTCTGCGAGTTCTCGTGGTGAAGCCCGGCCCTCGCAGCGACACTTGGGCCTATGTGACCGCCGGGTGCTAGGCCTCGATGGAGCAGCACGGTAACGGCCTTGAGTTCGTCATGACCGCACACGTCCGCGACCAGCGGTTCATCGAGCTCATGGCGATGATCGCCTACTACTACTGCGGAGGGCATCAACTCGAACTGCAGCACAGCATGCCGATCGGTGACCCGTGGGTACCGGGGTCGACCTGCGACCACCTGCTGATTAGCCTGCCCTACCTCCACGGCCCCGACCTTGAACACTGCCCGCTACCTGGAGGACACGTCCGCATCCTGTGGACCCTCCCGGTGACCATCGCCGAAATCGAATTCCGTCGGCAACATGGACACGAGGCGTTGGAACAGCTCTTCAACAAGGCAGAGATCATCCTTCAGAGCATCGGTCGCCTGAGCTCCGCATTTCCGGCGGTGACCGCTCGGGATGTGACCTGTTTCCCCGCGGGTGGCTGCCTCAGCAGCTCCCTCAGCGCACCAGCGATCATACGGGACAGCCCTGAGCAGTGGGACGCCCTGCCACCTGCCGAGAGCCGGCACAGGCATTGGTCTGCGCGCCTTCACTCGGGACGCAGAGAAGCCCAACCTACTCACCGCTCTCCCCCATCATCCCCAACGCGGCAGCCGCGACGCCCTGACGGGGCTCCGCAACCGGCCGGGTGGCTTCTGGATCGCCGGGCCCAACCAAGAGCGCGCTCTGGGGGCAAGTGAGTGTGAGGTCGGAGGCGAGCAAGTGCAGACACCGAGATAGGCACAGCCCAGCCCCATCACTGCCTGAGTCCACGCCCGACAGCGCGTCCTAGAAGCTCACCGCCGAGTTGCCAGCCGAACTGCGCGCCACCGGACTGCTTTGCGAGTACGACGCAATCGTTTTCGAGGTCACTCCCGGACCGGGGACGGCCATCGTGCGGGCGGTCACTGAGCAGGGCGTGGCCACCGGCGAGCACGTCCACAGAGCGACCGCGATGGGATGCACTATCACGGCGGCGAACCGGAATGGTCCACGCCAACGGGCAGATGGAGAGCGGTGATTACTCTGCCTGGAGCTTCACCATTTGGGTCGACTAAGCCGTTGTTGGGATCCCCGCAGCAGAACTGGCTCACGAGATGCAGAGCGCACATCGGGATGCTTCACTGGAGGTGGCTTTCTCGCCTTGACGCTCAAGCTCGAAGAAGGTGTCGATATGGCAACCATCCAGTTCACTCACTTCACGTGGTCCGGAGGTTCAAGCCTACTGATGCCGGGCGAAAGTCGAATCTTTAGCAGCCCGATCATCGCGGGCGAAGATTCGGACGTATCACTTTCCGTCACAGCCCAAGCACGGCGGACTTTGGGGCCCAACGTCACTTACTCGGTTGGAGTGCGGGATGTTTCCGTGGTACTGAACACCCCACCAGGTGGCTTGAATCTGAACTACCGAGTGGAAAATACCCACTCCACTCAGCCCGTGGACTCCATACGCATAACCCGATGCGTGATTTCCTAGCCGAGGGAGATGACGATGAGGCTCTTTGCCGTACATGACGAAGAGGGGAACATTCATGAGGTGGTAACGTGCCCCTCGGATGCCCCGCCGTTGGTGATGACACCGCCCCAGGGATTGTCCTACACGGAATGTGATCCACCGGAGGGACTGGAAGAGGACGACGTTGTGGCCCTTCAGAAGTTCATGAAGACGCATCGCCTAGACCTCTCTTCTGCCCGGGCAGCAGCCGTCCCACGGAAAGATGGGGACCCGACAGGCGGCCAGGCCTGAACCGCACGGTGCGCCCAAGATTTAGGCCTGCCTTTCTTTACTGTCTAGAGGTTGTCCCGTATGGGGGCATGAGTTATCCAGTGAGGGCCAGGTTGTGGAGTCGGGCGATGCCGAGCATGGCTTGGTGAACGCCGTTGCCCTTGAGTCGGCAGTCGCGCAGGATCTTCCAGT
>NZ_JBWJAQ010000002.1:0-617655 GCF_056387915.1 Streptomyces sp. GLSS-08 | reverse complement strand
GACCAGCACGAAGTCGTGCTTCTTGTTCAGTGCACCAAAGGCTCCCATGAGGGTCACCGTCCCGGTCGTATCCCCTGTCACGCAAGGGACTTGAGGGTTTCCAGAGACTCGCTCGCGCACGCGGCGGACCTAGGGCGCGGAACTCCGTCGGCCTCGCCGAAGCTTGTCAGCGACGTATGTCTGCAGGTCGTCGCGGACGTCGTCGGCGTTCCAGGTGGCTCCGTTCAGGAGCCGTTGCAGGCCGTCGGGGGTGCGGTGGCCTGCGTGTTCGGCCAGTTGCCAGCCGTTTTTGCGGCCGACCGGGCCGAGCAGGGCGCGGACGTAGTCACGCGTGCGTCGCCGCAGGTCGGCGCGGCCGAAACGGTGGCCGATCCGCAAGAAGAGGTCGTCGAGTTCACGGTCCCAGGTCGCGTCGGCAAGGTCGTCGATCACGCGGAGAAGCTGCCCTCATCACCGCGCAGACAGTTCTCGATGTCATTCGTTGGAGGGGCGGTCCGGCAAGACCGCCCCTGACATGCCAGCAGCCAACTACACTCCCGACGATGCCTCTGAGCAGGACAGATAGCAAAGCGCTGCTGGAGTACTAAAGAGTGTCTTGCCGACGTCGTTGGGGCCGATGAACATGTTGCAACGCGAGAACTGGACCGTTGTGGGCTCAGCCAACAACCACACGTCATCAATGATCTCGATGGAGTGGACCCAGCCGAACGGACGGGCAACTCCTCCGTGCTCCATACAAACACGTGTTTCCTGCAGGTCGCGCCAGCCCCGCAAGAGTGAGGCCCGGTAAGCGCCACCATCGTTGGTATCGACGAGCCAACCGCAACGGGCACAGAGCCAGGTGCCGTTTCGGGAGTCGCTGCGTACCTCCACGCTGAGCCCGCCGGTACCGCGCGGGCCTCTTTCGGCTGCCGCATAGATGTGTGAGGACGTCCCTGTTATCTCCACATCCGCGCCGCCAGCACCTGGGCCGATCGTCAGCACCCCGCACCCGGGGTTGGAGCAGCGGTACGCAGCTCGCTGCCCCAGTAGCCGCTTGGTCGCGGCTGCGAACTCCGCCCTCACCGCGGTCGACTGCTTCCCCATCAAGCCCCCTGAGCTGGAATCGTGGTAACTGCCTGTTCTCTATCCGCTCGCGCGGTCGGGCAGGTTCGAACGAGGTCCTGGTTCGGGTGAGTTGTCCGGGGCGGGTGCATGAAGGAAGGGCCTCTTGGTAGCTCGCGGATGTCGAGTCCAGCGAGAAGCAAGAGGCCCTGTTGTCGAAGTGTCGCGTGGTCGTGGTCGCCGAGTCCAGTTCGTCCACTCGTGGGTGTGACTGCCTCGCCCACAGGTTCGGGAACGCGGTCGACCGGCCGCAGCGCCGGCCCCGATACGGCTCGGACATGAGCGATGCCGAGTGGGCCGTGGTGAGGGAACTGCTGCCGGTGCCGGGCTGGCTCTCGGGCCGCGGCGGGCGTCCGGAGGGCTACTGCCACCGGCAGATGATCGACGCAGTGCGCTACCTCGTCGACAACGGCATCAAGTGGCGGGCAATGCCCGCGGACTTCCCGCCCTGGCCGCGCGTCTACGCCTTTTTCGCCCGCTGGCGGGACACGGGACTGGTCACCGAGTTGCACGACCGGCTGCGGGAAGCCGTCCGCGCCGGCGAAGGCCGCAGCGCCGAGCCGAGCGCGGGGGTCGTGGACTCGCAGTCGGTGAAGGCAGACGCCACCGTCACCTTCGGCTCACGGGGCTTCGACGCGGGCAAGAAAAGCAACGGTCGCAAGCGGCACCTGCTCACCGACACGCTCGCACTTCTCCTGGCCGTGCTGGTCACACCGGCGTCCGTGACCGATCGGGACGGCGCCCGGTCCCTTCTGCCAGCGGCGGCCGGCCGCTTCCGGCGGCTGGCCCGGGTCTGGGCCGATGGCGGCTACACCGGCCACCTCACCGACTGGACCAGCCAGCACCTCGGCCTCGTCCTCGACATCGTCCGCCGCAGTGAGGACGTCCGAGGCTTCCAGGCCCTTCCCCGCCGCTGGGTCGTCGAACGGTCCTTTGCGTGGTTTCTGCGCAGCCGCCGCCTGGTCAGGGACTACGAACGCCGCCCCGACACGAGCGAAGCCGTCATCCGCTGGTCGATGATCGCCCTGATGAGCCGCCGCCTGGCCGCACGATCTCGTCGGCCTGCAGTCCTGACGGCGGGTGAACCTCCCGGGCTTCGTCTCCACCAGCCAGCCCCGTTCCACCAGCCTCTTCAGACGTGCTCTCGCGCCCTCGACGCGTGAGGCCGAGGCACTGTCCCAGCCAGGCACCACGGCCGCCCGCCGGGCAACCAGCCCGTCGTTCCCGGCCTCGGCCGCGGCTGCCATCGCCGCCTGGTAGTCCACCGACAGGTCTTCGACCCCGGCCGCGTTCTGTAGATGCGGCACCGCACGGCGCGGGCCCACCGGCGTCCTCGGCGACGGGCCAACGACTGTCTCGGCCGGCTGTTCCTCCTCGGCGAGCGCTTCCAGATACTGCTCGAGGCCGATCGTCCGAAGCTTGAGAACCTCCTCGGCATCCGCCAAATCTGCCCGCACCCGCTTCAGTTCGGCTTCCAGCTCATCCACCCGCACGGCAGTGGCCTTCCGCCGCGTTTCCAGGACCGCCCGCATCGACGGCATCCGCCACCCCCACCGACTCGATCAGCAACGAGTCGAGACTCCCGCCACAGCCGCAATCTCATGCCTGACCAGCGGAATCCGCACACGGCATTCGGAAAGAGAACGGCCTCTAACACGGACTGGGGCCGGGCTGCGCCGCGGGTAACGCGGGCCGCGCGCCAGCCCGCGGAACTGCGCCCAGTTGCACCGTACGGATGTGTGGCGCCGTGCCCCCACGGGGGCGGGGGCAGCGCGTGCCCCAGGTCCGCCCAGCCGGCGGCGAAGAAGGTCCTGTGGGAGATCTACGACGCCGAGGGCCGCGAGCACGCCGAGCAGGCCATCAAGGCGCTCGCCAGGCTCTACGGGGCGAGGTTCCCCAAGGTGGTCAAGAAGAACACCGACGACCAGAACGAGTTGCTGGCTTTCTACGACTTCCCGGCCGAGCACTGGACCCACCTGCGAACCACCCACCCCATCGAGTCGGCCTTCGCCAGCGTTCGGCTGCGGACCAAGGTCACCAAGGTCACCAAGGTCACCAAGGTCACCAAGGGAGCAGGCAGCATGGCCGCCGTTCTGGCCATGGTGTTCAAACTGGTCGGGTCCGCCCAGAACCGGTGGCGCGCGGTGAACGCGCCCACCTCGTTGCCCCGGTCCGGGCCGGTGCCCCTTCGAGCGCGGGATACTCGTCGAACGTCCCAACCAGGAGGCAGCGTGATCGTCCTCGAGCCCGAACCCATCCACACCGACCGGCTGGCCTTGCTTCCCCTGCAGGTCGAGCACGCCGACGAGATGGCCGCAGTGCTGTCCGACCCCGGCCTGCACACCTTCACCGGTGGCACCCCGGACACTGCCCAAAATCTGCGCGCCCGCTACGAACGTTTGGTGGCCGGCTCACGCAGTGCCGGCGAATCCTGGTGCAACTGGATCATCCAGCTCCGCGACGCCGCCTGCCTGGCCGGCTATGTTCAGGCGACGGTCACCGCCGACGACCGCGGAGCCGCCGCAGAGATCGCCTGGGTGGTAGGTAGCCCCTGGCAGCGGCGAGGCATCGCCACCGAAGCTGCCCAAGGACTCGTCGACTGGCTCCGCACACACCCGGTGCACACGGTCATCGCCCACATCCACCCGGACCACAAGGCATCCGCCGCCGTCGCCGCCGCAGCCGGCCTCACCCCCACCAACCAGTGGCACGACGGAGAGATCAAATGGCAGCTGACGATCAGCTGACCCCACGCCCCACAGGTCTTGACGATTGCTCACCGGGCGGGTGCAGCTTGCGGCACCTGCCGGTCGGGGACGTCACGCACTGCCCGGCACAGCGCCTTCGAAGGACAGCAGCCCCGGCTATGCCATCACTTCCTCAGGCGCGGCCAAGGTCATCAGGGGGGCAGCGCACACGAGGGTCTTCGTCAAGCAGAGCGGCACATGGAAGCCTGTCATTTCGCAGACCCGGCTGACTCGAGCCGAGCTGCGCGCCGGCGTCGAGCTCGGCATCGAGGGAAAGGACGTCATCCGAGACAGCGCGCAGTGGGATGGCCGCACGACGATCCGGATGAAGGTCACGTCCGGCTCTGGCGTCGCCTCTGACACCGTTACCTTGCGCGCCGCCCCACTGCTCACCCACCACGCTCTGCAAGACACACAGCAGTTGCTCGTCACCAAGGTGCTCGGCAACAACGCCTGGGCCAAGCACCAGCGCAAGTTCGTAGCGACGTTGGCACAGGAGGCCCAGAAAGCGGGTATCGCCAAGCCGTTGGTGACCCTTGAAAAGTACGACGACATCTGGGCTCAGGACTTCGTCGAGCCCGCCTATCTCAGCATGACCGGCGCGAACGGACGTCGGCAGACGATGCGCGTTATGCTGCGCTCCGCCCAGGATCGTGAGGCAGGCCGCGAACTGTACGAGAAGCTCCGCGGCCCGAACATCGGCGTCGTGCAGGCCAAGGGTCGTGACACGCAGGGCTGGGAAACCCTGAATTCCTACGGCAACCTGGAGACCATCCCGCCCTACGCCCACGGCGGCCGCGCATTCCCGGCCGGACGAATAATCATGGGTGAGCGCAAGGACGGCAGCGGGATCGCACCCTCGAAGGAGATCCGCACGCTGTTGCGGTCCCAGGGCCTGCAGGACCCATTGCTTCTGGACACGTCCTGGCTGGACGTCGGTCACGTCGACGAGTTCATCCAATTCCTCCCGGCCAACACTCCGCGCGGCTGGCAGATCGGTGTCGCCGACCCTGAGGTCGGCCTGCAGCTGCTCCGCGAGGCCCAGCACGACGGCCATGGCGCGACCAAGATGTTCTCGGTGCCGGGCTTCGACGGCGCGTCAGCCCCGAAGGAGACGATCGACCAGGCCCTAGCTTCCCGGTACCTCGTGTCTGACAACAGGATGGCCGCAAAGAAAATAGCGGCGAACCTGGAAGTTCTGAAGCGGGAGACGGGGGTCACCGACGACGAGATAGTCAAGGTACCTGCCCTCTACACCCGCGGTACGGGCACCAACGACGGTGGCCCGCAGATGCCTCTGCTCCGGCGTCTCGGCACCAGCGTCGACCCGAAAACCATAGAAGAGCATGGACAGCAGAAGTTCCTCGGCGGGAACGGCAGCGCAGACAGCGGCAGCGGCGCCCCAGCGGCACCCGCGCCTGGGACCGTTTCGACCAGCGCGTACGTCCCTGGCGCCGTGAACGGCATCCTGCTCTCCCGTGAGCACTACCTCGCCCCGCGCCAGTGGGGCCCTGTCATCAATGGCAGAGACATCTTCACCAAAGGCGTCACGGCCGCGTACAAGCGCGCCGGCCTGAAGGTCTCGTACGTCGACGATTGGTACACGTACCACATCGGTATGGGCGAGATTCACTGCGGCACCAACACCCTCCGCGATGCCTCCGCGGCCTGGTGGAAGCCGTAACCGCGGACTGCACAGCCGGCCGGCCCCCCAAGTTGGCAACCAGGGGGGCCGGCTACAGATATGGCCCTGCACCACTGTTGGCGTGCGGTGCGGCGTCCTAGGGGTTCTTAGAGCTGTTTCCCAACCGGTCGGCGTTGCTCATCGAGGAGGTCGAGCGACGGACGGGCAAGTTGGTGTTGAGGACGCGGGTGCGGGCGAGCGGATCCTGTCGCTACGGTCAAAGCTCCGCTCTTGTGCACGGCCGGTACGTACGCAAGCTACGTGACGTCGCCGTGGGCGGGCTCAGCGTGGTGATCGAGTTACCCATACGCCGGTTCCGCCGCCAGAACACTGCCCCCACGACGGTGATGTTCACCGAACAGATCATGGGACTGACGACCCCGTACCGTCGGCAGACCCCGCTGTTGCGGAGTGGTGACGCGGATCGGACTGGCCCTGGCCAGTCGGGCAGGAAACCACCTGGCTTCCGCGGTCGGCATCACCGTGGGCAAGGACACGCTGCTGCGGCTGATGAGGGCCCTGCCCGAACCGGAGCCAGCGAGGTGGAGATCCTCGCCGTTGACGACTCCGCCCTCCGCAGGGGCCGTCACGACGGCACGGTGCTGATCGACATGGTCACTCACCGTCCGCCGTCTCTCTACGAGGGGCGCGAGGGCGAAGACCTCGCCGCCTGGCTCCGCGACCACCCCGAGGTGAAGGTGCACTGCCGGGACCGGTCCAGCGGTTACGCGGAGAGCTCCCATCGAAGCGCCACAGGCCGAGCAGGTCGCTGATCGCTATCACCTGTGGGTGAATCTCGGCCAGGCGGTCGAGAAGACAGTGAACGGTCATCGCCACCGTCTGACCGAACAGCCTGCGGAACGCAGACGCCATGGAAGAACGGCAGGTAGTCCAGCTGCCGATTGAGCTGAAGATCGTGACTCGGCTCCGTGAACGACACCGTGTCGCCGACCAGTTGCGGCAGCAGGGGATTCAGAAGGTGGGGATCGGCCGGAAGTGCGGACTGCACCCGGCCACCCTCCGCCAACTTGTCAGCGTCCCTCCGCGGGGAGCTGCACGGGCCGCCAGAGCACCGAGGGGAGCTGTCATTCGATGTCGTGGCGGGTGACGCCGGGGATGTTGAGGACGAGATCCGGGCCGTATACGGATGCTGGTGTCTGAAAGCCGGGCGTGTATCGGCCATCAAGGACCTGCTGCAGGGTGACGGTTGCGGTACGCGCGGTGAATTCATAGGCCTCGGGGCCGTGGAGAACAGCCGTGGCCTGCCGCCCGTCGGGGGCGGTGACCTGGGCCCACACATGGCTGCTGCCTTTCGCCAAGTCGGTCTCGCTGGGACCCGAGGGCAGGCGCCGGACCAGAGCGTTCGCCGTGGCCCGCCAGGCAGCGGAGGTGAACACGGCGGGGACTCTTGCGGCGACGGACATGAGTACGCGTACGGGTGCCGGAAGGGCGGTGTAGGTGTCGATGGTGGAGATGCCGGTGGAATGGGCGGCGGTCAGGAGGTCCGCGCGCCATGGGTTGGTGGCCACGGTGGTGGGCCCGGTGCCGAAGTCGATCTTCTTGGTGGTGGCCGCTGCCCGCTGCCGTTGGTAGACGCCGTCGGCAAGGCGGACACCCGTGCGCGGAAGGTCGCGCAACAGGGTTGCGGCGGTACCGCGGGAGAGGCCACCAACGGTCCGGAAGGCAATCTCGAGTCGGTCGGCCTCCGGCAGGCGCCGATGCAGATGCACGGCAATGCTGTCGGTGGGGACGACACCGAATCCGACACCGGGCATCAGCATGACGTGGCTGTCCCTGGCCTCTCGGTCACGGTCGGCGGCGAGGCGGAACTCCGGCACTTCGCCGGCGAGGTCGAGGTAGTGGGTGCCCGTGCGCAGGCAGGCGTCGATCAACGGTGCAGCCGTCCGGTCGAAGGGGCCTGCGCTGTTGAGGACGACGGAGACTCCGTCCATGGCGTTCCGCACGGCCGCCGGATCGTCGAGGGGGAACGCGCGGACGGGCAGGTCGAGGTCACGGCCGACGCCAGCCAGAGCGGTGGCATCGCGGCCGGCGAGCAGGGGACGCATGCCTGCTTCGGTGGCACGGCGGGCGGTCAGGCGCCCCATGTAGCCGGTGGCGCCGTAGATCAGTGCGGTCGAACTCATGCGAGGTTCCTTCGGGTGTGGCGTACCAGGCCTTCCAGCCAGATCTGGTGCTGACGCTGCAGGGCGCGACGCATTGCGCGTGCTGCCAGGCGTGCGGCCGGGCCGCTTTGGACCTCTTCCGTGACGAGATGGGTGCCCCCGTCGGCGGTGGGGTGCAGTGCCCAGCGGTGATAGCCGCCGGCGCCGAGTGCTCGGCCGTCCCAGGCCAGGCGGTAGTTCGGGACGCATTCGCGCACGGTGCTCTCGACGCGCAGGTGGAACGTGGTCCAGGTGAAGGTGGTGCCGTGGGTGAGGTGACGGATGCCTGGTGGGAGGACGACGTCACGGGCGTTGGCGTACCAGGCCGGCCAGTTGGCGGCGTCGATGAGGACGGGCCAGAGGTCGTGCGGAGACAGGTCGGTGGTCACCTCGTTGTGCACAGCGAGCGCGCTGCGGGCAGGCTGGTGCGTCGGCGGCCAAGGCCAGGGATCGGTGACGGTCATGCGGCGTTGCGGTATTGCAGCTTGAGGTAGGAGTCGAAGGCCCGGGCGCCGAGGATGCGGCGGGAGTGGACGAGGGCCTTGGCCGCGGGGGTCACCACGTAACGGGTGCGCGGGCGGCGGGCGGTGACGGCGTGCGCGATGGCCTTGGCTACGACTTGAGGCGGGGCGGAGAGCAACGCAGAATCGTAAGAGGTGCGCATCTGTTCCTCGTTCGCTGCGGTGAGAGCGCCGTAGGGGCCGTGCGGTACAGCCGAGGACGCCTGGGTCTTTGCGGCGACCTCGCCGAACCCGGTGCGGATCAGACCGGGTTCGATCAGACTGACCTTGACGCCGAAGGGGGCTGCCTCGAAGCGCAGCGCGTCGGTGATCGCCTCGACCGCGTACTTGCTGGCGTGGTAGTAGCCGCCGACCGGGAAGACGAGTCGTCCGCCCATGGAGCCGATGTTGACGATGCGGCCCGTTCCAGCGGCACGCATCCCGGGCAGGACCAACTGGGTCATGCGGGCGAGTCCGAAGACATTGGTCTCGAACTGGCGGCGGACGCCGTCCAGACCGGTTTCCTCAATGGTCCCGTACTCGCCGTAACCGGCATTGTTTACAAGGACGCCGACGTGCCCGTGGCGCTCCTCAACGGTCTTTACGGCAGCCGTCATGGAGTCTTCGTCCGTGACGTCGAGCGCGAGGGTGTGCGCACCGGCGGCGGCGAGGTCCGCGATGGCCTGGGGGTTGCGGGCTGTGGCGTAGACGGCGAGGTCCGCGCGGCGGCTGAGGAGTTCGGCTGCCGAACGCCCGATGCCGGAGGAGGTGCCGGTGATCAGAACGGCGGTGGTGGTCATCGATGGTCCTTGGTTGTGTCGGCGGCCGCAAGGCCGGAAACGATCAAAATGACGCCCAGGTGCAGGCGGCGGCGGGGTGTACCCGGGTCGGTGAGATCGGCTTCGAGACCGCGGGTGAGGGCGAGAAGAAGGTGGGCGACCTCGTCCGCGTCGGCGAGGGGGCGCTCCTGGGCCAGTGCACCGGCGAGGAGGCCGGTCATCGCCTCGTCGTAGGCGGCCAGTAGGTCGGCGGACAGGCGGGCGTCGACGGCGAGGAGTTCCGCCGCGTGGGCAGGGCTGTCACGCCACACCCTGGCCACCAGGTCCAGCTTGGCCTCGAGAGCACCGCCGAGCTGCGCCGCAAGATCCGTCTCGTTCATGATCGCCGCCCGTGAGGCGGCTAGCGCGTCGTCGAGGAGGTGCTGGACGAGCCGCTTGAAGGCGTCCTCCTTGTTGCGGACGTACTGGTACACGGCAGGGCGTGACATGCCTGCCTGGCGGGCGAGGTCATCCATGGTCGTGCGCCGCACTCCATGCCTGGTGAAGCACGTGTAGGCGGCTTGCAGGATGGTGTGGAGCCGGTCAGCATCAGACATGCTGACACTCTATGCATGAAACGTCAGATGGTCAATCCGCTCTACGCCACTCGCCCGCATCAGCGCCGACACCCCTCCCCGAAAAGGCACGCGGCAACTCATGAGGGCCGGCGCCATGCCACCGGCCCCCGATCACGAGGTCGCCGCCGCGCGACCGGCTCCGCCGGTTCTCCGCACGGTGCGCCCCGCCCGGCGCCGAGACCGACGTCCACGGGAGCATGACGGACTCCTTCCTGATGGGTCTGCCGAAAGTGAAGCCTGCCGGCATCCCCTCACGACGGAAATCCGAACTGACGGAGTGTCAGAACGTTTATAGCAAGTCCCACCTTGTGTCGGCATCCGGAGTCTGCGACCGTCGCTTACGCAACTGGCCCGCAATGTGGGACTTGACAAGCGACATCGCGGGCATCGACTGGGGACTCCTCGATCGACTGACGCCGCGTGGTCAGCGTGCAAGCTCTCACCGGGCTCAAGCGATGGCCAGGTGCAACGCCACCCGTGCGCACGCAGCGCATGAGGCACGCACGCCTGAAGGTGGCCGTGAGGCGCATGCGGCTCTCCCGGCAGACTGCGGGCGTGAGGCAACGTCTCCGGTTCTCCGATGCTCGTAAGACCCTCGCGCGGAACACCCTCGCGCGGAACAGGTGGCGCTCCGGCCAGGCGAGGCGCGGCGGTCCGCGTGAGCATCCCCCGAAGGAACGGCAGTAGTGAAACGCAGCAGCGCATACGCAGTGTCAGCGGTACCCGTTCGATCGGCGATACCGCTCGCTCTCGCTGGTTCGCAGACGTCACAGGCGGCTTCTCGAAACTGCCACGTCAGCCCTTCGGCTCCGCCGGCGATCCAACGACTTCGCCGATCAGACCATTGCGGAAGGCCGCTGACAGCGCTCGCCCACCAGATCCGGTGTCCGAGCCAGCGGTGGCAGGGGGCCGTCAGGGCAGACCGGAGCCGGTTCTGCGCTGCCGCCCGATCGGGTTACCGCGGCGCTGGTGACGCACCGAGGCGTCTTCTCCCCCTGCTCCGCCGAAAGTCCCCCCTGACGGCGCCAGCCTGCCGTGCAGGCGATGCTTGACGACGGCACCCTTGTGAAGCAGTCACCGCGGAAGCTGGCCCGGAGAAGCGTGATTGGCCTACGCGGCAACGACGCCCCCTGAACCCTGCCTCGGACACAGCAGAGGCCAGGGGAACTCCGAGGTGTTCGGTCGTCGGGGAACCTGCCCCGCTGTGCCTCCAGTCGAGCGCGACCGCGGGGCGTCCCAACTGCGCTCACGTATACCGGCATTCGTCGGACGGCGAGCCGGACGGCTGCTACCGCGGAAACCGCCACAGCTCTGTGGCGCGTGCACTGAAAGTCGGTATCGGGATCAAGTAGGGAGCGAGAGGCCACGTGCTGACCGTCGCCTCGCCGTGCGGGGCGGCCAGTGCCCCTGCGTCCTGCGGTAGTCAGGTCCCGGGGCACCGACCGCCGAGCTGAACGGCAGCGCTGCCACCCGCAAGGTGTCAGGGCAAGGCCACCGGTCCGCGGCTGATGTCAGGCGGTTACGGGCAGGGCCCGCCGCGCGAGGATGGCGGCGCCCACCGCACCGGCGTCGTCCCCCAACGCGGCCGGCCTGACTTCGGTGGGGACCTGGTACTCGGCGGAACGGGTCAGTGTGTCATTCATGGCACCCACGAACAGGGGCAGGCAGTCCGCGGCACTTCCGCCGAGGACGGTGACCCGGGGTCCGTACAAGGCGTGCAGGGCGGCAAGACCCCTGCCCACGACGGTGCCGTAGCGGGCGAAGATCCTCCGCACCTCCGGGTCGTCGGCGGCTGCGATGCCCCTTCGGAGCGTCTCTCGTCCGGGGTGGTCGTCGCCGAGGTGGCTGCGCAGCCGCTGTTGCAGGACCGTGCGGGACGCGGCCTGTTCCCAGCAGCCGGTCAGTCCGCAGTAGCAACGCCGTGGGTCACCGGCTATCGGCAGGTGCCCGCCTTCGGGGTGACGCCCGTCCAGCCCCCGCACGGGCCGGCCGTCGAGGAGCATGGCCGTGCCGATACCGGTGCCCAGGGTGACCATGAGCATCCTGTCGCAGCCGCGGCCCGCCCCGGCTTCGTGTTCGCCCACGGCTGCGGTCACCGCGTCGTTGTCGATGGCGACCGGGACACCCAGGGTGCCGCGCAGCAGAGTGACGAGCGGGAAGTCGGAGAACCAGGGCAGGGTGTCCTGGTTGTGGATGACGCCGATGGCGACATCGACGGGGCCGCTGGCTCCGATGCCCACAGCGGCAGGAGACTCGCCTTCCGGCACGATGCCGGCGATCAGCCGGACGAGGCGGGCGACGCGATCAGGGACCGCTGCGGCTCCCAGTTCAGCCGTGCGGGCCTGGCTGCGCCCCACGACCCTGCCGTCCCGCCAGGCGATGACCCGGGTGCCTGTGCCGCCCAGGTCCACTCCCACCGTCAGCATGGCGGCCGGCCCGCCGGACGTGGAGGCGATGGTGCGGGCGCTCACAGCGTGTCCGTGATCTTGCGGCCGAAGCGGAACTCACCGGGGACGATGCCTGCCGCGCGGGCCAGTGCCACGGTGAGCAGCTGGACCTGGACGATGCCGAACGTGAGGCGGTCGAACGCGGTGCCCCCGGCCGGGATGGCCAGGTGCCCACTGCCTGCGTAGGGGCGCGGGCCCACCGTCAGCACGGTGGAGCCGGCCGCGGACAGGTCCCGGGCCAGGGCGGGCAGGGCCGCATCCCCTTGATCACCGGGCCCGAAGAGCAGCGCGGTCATGCCCGGGCCCGCGAGTTCGAGCGGGCCGTGCCGGAACGTCCCTCCGATGTAGCCCTCGGCGGCCACCCGACTCGCTTCCTTGGTGATCAGTGCCCCGGTCAGTGCGGTGGCCGCGTCATCGCCGATGCCGATGAGAGCGAAGCGGGAATGCGGTGCGCTCAGGGCCTGCGCGGCAATGCCGTTCGGAACCGGGGAGTCGGCGAGCCACGTGCGTAGTGAGGCAGCGGTCCGGCGCAGGTCGCCGGTCACGACTTGGTCGTCCTCGCCGCGTAGTGCGGCCACCACCCGGCGGTGTGCGGCAAGGGTGTTGAGATAGCTCTTGGTGGACACGGTCGCTTCCGGGCCGCTGTGCAGCGGGATCACTATGTCGGCAGCGGCGGCCAGTGGGCTGCCCGTGTCATCGGTCGTGCCCATGATGGTGTGCGGCCGGGTCTCGTCCGTGAACTGGTCGAGCAGACTGACCAGCTCGCCGCTGCGGCCGGACTGCGAGGTGGCCCACAGGAGCGTACGGCGGGTCAGTCGCTGCGGTACGTCCAGCAGCTGACCGGTGTCGATCCGCAGCACGGGTAGTCCCGCGGCCGCGAACGCGCGTTCCACCGGCACGAACGCATGACACGACGAGCCCATTCCGGTGAGCACGATGCGGTCGTAGGTACGCGGATCGAGCCCTGCGAGTGCGGCCGGCAGTGTGCTGTTCGCCTGGTCGAGGAGCGCGTCGGGCTGGGCGTCCATGTCCCGCAGATACCCGGCGGGAGACGGCGCGAGGTCGGTCATCAGAGTCACCGTTCGAGAGGAGGTGTCGGCATCGATACCCGACTTTCACCACCCCAACATGCGCGAAAGCGTGCGTCAACGCCTGCTTGCGTGCAGTTAATCGTGCACGGTTGCCGCACGGGTTCTCGTGCCGCCCATCGGCCGCCCGCACCTCCGCGACGCCCAGACGGGGTGCGGTAGTAATGCGGACCGACGAAGGGCCCGCACGACCGCGTAGCGGGAACCCACGACGAACCGGCCGGCGCACGGCTTCAGGCACAGCAGAGCGGCAGTATCGGCCGCCCTGCCCCTGCCCGGTCCGCGGGACCGCTGTCCAGCGCGCCGGACGTAGCGCGTCTCAGCGGTTCTGGCCGGTGGACACGCAGCGCAGGGCGGGTCCGTATGCCTCGCGCTCTTCTGGGGGCAGTTGGTCGTCGGTGAGGAGCACGGAGACGTCCGAGAGCGGGCAGACCGGGGCGAGGGAGCGGCGGCCCAACTTGGAGCTGTCGGCCACGACGGCGAGGCGCCCCGCCGCCTTGATCATGGCCTGCTTGACGTCGAGCTCCACCACGTTGACGTTCGTCACGCCGGCCTCGGGGTCCACCCCCTCCGCTCCGAGGAAGGCCCAGTCGACGTGCAGTCCTTGCAGGGAGGCCACGGCTGTCGGGCCGACCAGCGTGTAGACGGTGTCGAGCATGACGCCGCCCGTCATGTGGACCTTGTGGGTGGGGTGCTCGGACAGGCACAGGGCGACCATGAGGTCGTTGGTGATCACCGTCAGGTGGTGGCGGCTTCTCAGGGCCGACGCCACCTGATAGGTGGTGGACCCGTTGTCGATGATGACCGACTGTCCGTCCTGCGCCAGCTCGGCAGCGGCTTCTCCGAGTGCCTGCTTCTCCGCGGCGCGCGAATTGCGCCGCACGTCGTACGGGAGGTCCACGGCCTCTGCCGGGTCTGCCGGCAGGACGCCGCCCCGGGTACGCCGCACCAGGCCGGCGTGTGCCAGTTGAGCGAGGTCGCGACGGATGGTGGAACTGTCGACCACGAACTCGTCGGCAAGCTCCGCGGCGCCCGCGTACCCCTCGGAACGGACGCGTTCGAGGATGGCACGGCGGCGCTCGGCCGAAGACCCGGACAAGACTCACCTCAGCTGTCGGTCGAACGTGCGGAACAACTGCACGGCGCCTGCGGCGCATGCAGCCATTCCGCACGGTACCGTGCGTCGGTTCGGATCCCTATACCCGGTGCCCGCCCGCCCCTCGCGCCTGGGCGGCTGCGCGGAAGTCCTCCTCCAACTGTTCCAGGGTGCGGCCCTTGGTTTCCGGCATGCGCAGGCAGAACACGATGAACAGCGCACAGACCGCGGTGAACAGCCAGAACGTGGTGGCCGCGCCGAGCCGGTCCAGCATGGGCAGGGACGTGAGGCCGATGATCAGGTTGACGGCGAAGATGACGAACGTGGCCACGCCGGTCGCCTTGGCTCGCACGTGCAGCGGAAAGACCTCGGAGATCACCACGTAGGCGACCAGGCCGGGACTGACGGCGTACATCACGATGTACAGGCTGAGGAAGCAGAAGGACATCCAGTCGGCACCCGGCAGGCCCGGGACGGACATGACCACCGCTAGGGCGGCCAGGGCGAAGGTCATTCCGACGGCGCCGGCCAGCAGCAGCGGCTTGCGGCCCATACGATCGACCAGGGCCATGCCGATCAGTGTGAAGAGCACGTTGACCACGCCGAGTCCCACCGTGGCGAGGAGCGAGGAACCTGAACCCATGCCGGCGGACTGCAGGATCTGGGGGGCGAAGTAGATCACCAGGTTGATGCCGCAGGCGTTGGCGAAGAACGCCACGAGCACGCCGACCAGAACCATCGGTCGCACCCACCCGACGGTCAGCTCCCGCCAGCCCCGAGCGCTCTCGCCTGCCTCCCGCGCGTGAATGGCCTTGATCTCGCTCAGCTCGGACTCCACGTCACCACTGCCTCGCACCCTGCGCAGCACACCCCGGGCGGCCTCCACCCTGCTGCGTGCCACAAGCCACCGAGGCGACTCGGGCACGAAGAATGCACCGCCTGCCAGCAGGAGCCCCGGCACAGCAGCCAGTCCCAGAGACCAGCGCCATGCCTGGCTCTCCAAGAACAAGGCGTTGGCACCGTAGCCGAGCAGGATGCCCAGGGTGGTCAGCAGTTGGAAGCCCGCCACCAGAGCACCACGGAGGCGGGGCGGTGCCAGCTCGGCGATGTACACCGGCACCAGGACCGAGGCTGCCCCCACGCCCGCGCCGAGAACGACTCGCGCGCCCAGCAGCACGGAGAGGGTCGGGGCAAAGGCCGAGATCAGCGCACCGGCTGCGAACAGCACCCCGGACAGCAGCAGGGTGGGCCGACGGCCCCACCGGTCGCCCAGCGGACCACCAGCCATCGCCCCGATCATGCCGCCGATCAGGGACGTGCTGACCACCAGGCCCTCCATGAAGCTGGACAGGCGGTACTCGTCGGCGACGAAGCCGCCGGCGCCTCCGGACACTCCGATGTCGTATCCGAAGATCAGACCGCCGAGGGTGCTGACGGCAATGACCAGGTAGACGTACCAGGTGAGTCGTGCGTCGGCGGCCGAAGGCTGGACTGCGGCGGGATCGTCGGCGCCGGCCCGGGCGAGGTCCTGCCCCGTGTTCCGGTGGGCAGAAGAGACGCCCGAGAGCGCGTCGGGATGAGGCTGCATGAGACCGTCCTCGTGTGATGGTTGAGGTACCGAGAGACCGCGTACGAACTCAGTGCCGAAGAGGCCCTCGATGTGGCGCACCCCTCGCGCTTGCGGTCGGTGTGTAGCCGTCGGTCCGCTCGCGTTCCGCGGACACGCCTGCACTTGGTCGGAGTTTGGGCTGCACGAATGCGTGCGGTCAATGCCCATCAGCGTGCAGATGTTCGTGCACGCTTTCCTCCGGCAACCGGGTGGAGGTATCCGTGTTCGCTGACGACAGCTGGACCGGCACCGGTCCGGACACGCTGGGTCTTCGGAGCGATGCTCTCTCCGCACCCGGCAGCGCATGGCGGCACGCGTGGTCCCGGACGAGCATGACCGACCGCGAGCCGTGCGGACCCGTGCGAACAGCTCGTGCAGGTGCTGCCCGCCGAAGGCTGTCGGCTGCCGCAGCCTCCGGTCCTCGGCTGGGGCAACGCGGTGGTGCTCGGTGCCTGCGCCGCCTTCCACGACGGGGTCAACCGGCCGCTGACGCCGGCGCGGCCCAGGCCCCGGAGGCTCCGGCGCTGCACACCCGGATGCGCGCGAGAGGGTCGGCCCCAATGGCGAGGTCAGGGACGGTCGGCGTCGGCTGATTCGGCGCTCGCGCACGTTCTGCGGTCCGGTTTGCCGTTGTAGGGCTGCACCGCGACATCGGCCTAGGGTCGCGTTGCCGCCGACTCTGACGTCACAAGCGATCGAAGCACGGAGACACCACGCCGCGCAGCCCCACCTGAGACATGCCCCGCTGAACACTGCGGCCCGGCACGGGACATGAGGCCGTTGCCGCGGCCCCGGTGCGCTGCGAGCAAACCCGGAACGCGGCGGCTCACGATCGATCAGGACCGGCCGAGCCGGCCTGCGGATCGCGAGTAGCGGCCAGTGCTGACGTGTCGACGGCTGCCCGCCGTGGCGTCGCCCGCAAGTTCGTTCCGTGGGGGCGAGTTGCGGGAGTGACGTTGGCAGACTTCTGCCACGGATGCAAGACATCACGAGCACCTTCTACACGCAGTCTTAGCGCAGTCTTAGGGGTTCCTGAGCAAAGACTGCACAGAGCACCCAGAGCCCTGAATCGGACTTACGTTGGCACCTCCCCAACCCTTGCGTGAGACGGATGGCGGCCCCGTCGCTCCGACCGGGGCAGACGGGACGAAGGGGCAGGCAGCCGTCCGCGCAAGCGTCCTCGGAGAAAAGGCAGCAATGAAACACACCAGCGCATACGCAGTGTCAGCAGTACTCATCGGTTCGGCGATACCCCTGGGGCTTGCAGGTTCGCAGACGGCACAGGCCGCTTCCCGTACGTATTACGTCAGCCCCGGTGGCTCCGACCGCAACTCGGGAACCTCGCAGGCCGAGCCGTTCCGCACGCTTCAGAAGGCCGCCGACAGCACCGCGCCCGGAGACATCGTCTCCATCATGAACGGCACCTACCGCGAACGACGCGGAGGCGCGGACGTCATGGTGATCTCCCGTTCCGGCCGGGCCGGGGCCCCCATCACCTTCCGGGCCCACCCCGGGCACCACCCCGTCATCAATCCCGTCACGGCGTGGAACGGCATCCGCATCAACGGCGCCTCGCACATCGTCGTGCGCGGACTGGAGGTCAAGGGCAACAACGCCAATATCTCCCTCGCCGAAGCCGAGCGCGGCGCCAGCACCAGGAAGGGGAAGTACAACACCAACTGCATCTGGGCCGAGCCCAACAAGTCCTCGGGTGCCCGGCCCCATCACATCGACATCATCGGCAACACCGTGCATCACTGCCCCGGCCTGGGCATTGGATCGCGCGGCGCGGACTACATGACGATCGACCGCAACCACGTCCACTCCACCTCGTGGTACACGGTCTTCGCCACCAGCGGCATCTCGATCCTGGCCGCACACGACATCGATCGGGGCGACAGCAGGAAGTACAAGATCCGGGTCACCAACAACACCGTCCACGACAACGAGACCAAGGTGAAGTGGGAGCAGTGCAAATGCTACTCGGACGGTAACGGCATCATCATCGACACCCTCAAGGACAAGGCCAAGGCGGGAGCGTCGGGCCCCGACTACCAGGGACGGGTCCTGGTCGCCAACAACGTGTCCTACGACAACGGTGGCTCCGGCATCCACTCCTTCAAAAGCCAACACGTCGACATCCTGCACAACACGGCCTACCAGAACGGCCGCAGCACCCGCATGGAGCGCTACGGCAACATCTACGCCCACGACAGCAGGGACGTCAGGATCCTGAACAACGTGGCCTCCGGCCGCCCGGGCCAGATGACCAACTCGAAGAGCAAGAACACCGACGTCACCTACGACTACAACGTCTACTACGGCGGTAAGGCCCCCGAGGTGAAGGGCCCACACGACATCGTGGCCAACCCGCGCTTCGTCAAGCCCGGCACCGGCACCGGAGCCGACTTCCGACTGCGCAAGGGCTCCCCCGCCATCGGCTCGGGCAAGCCCCTGCACCAGGTCCCCACAGACATCACCGGCGCCCGCCGGGCCACCGGCGCACCCGACCGCGGAGCCTACGCCTCGACCGCGACCGGTGCCGCTACCAAGGTGGGCAAGACGGGAGCCGGTACCACGGCGGAGACCAAGAACGACAAATCCCAGGCTCCGACAAAGGGGATCACCGAGGGGAACACGAACGTCACGGACGGGACGGACGCCGGCACCGGAAACGACGCCCGGACCAACGGTGACAGCCAACCGCTGGCAGCGACCGGAGCCGGCGTCGGAGTACCCCTCGGCATCGGCGCCGCAGCGCTGGTACTCGGCGCCGCGATCATGTTGCTGATCCGCCGTAAGCGCTCTTGACGCCCTCGTTCCGACGCGACCCCCGCTGCCCGGGCATCCCCCAGCCCGGGCAGCGGGCTTACTCCAACGTCGAATGCCAGCGTCCTCGCGGGCGTGGACGTCCCCATCCCGCGTGGACCGTGATGAAGTCGAGTCGCTTGGCCTCACTCACACCGGGCCGAGCGGGAGATTCTCCGACGGCCGCGACGAGGAACGCGCAACGTCCAGCAGTACGCCGGTCCAGCCCCAGGGAATGAGCAAGCACGGCAGCAGTAGACCAGCACAATAGGCAGCGATCATCAGCAATGCGCTCGTGGTGCCCACGTCGGCGTTGACGATTCACTCGACGGCGATGAAGTACGGACGGCGTTGGGCAGGTCCGCCCCGGTCATGAGGAGCCCGAGTACGGCTGCGGTCAGCGGGTTGACCCAGTTCTGAAGAGCGGTCTGCGGCTGCCGCGCCTCGACTTCCCCGGCGAACTCGATCCGTCCCGGGCAAAGGTGAGTCAGCCGCCTTCCCCTGAGGAAGTCCAGTTCATCACCTTGGCGAAATGCACTCAGGGGTCGCCGTATCGACGCACAGGCTGTATCAGCGCCGATTTGGCGTGCCGATACGCCAGCATCGAGGACCCGCCGAGGGCTGAGCGCTTCGGGCATCTGAGGATCCAGGAAGGTCGAAGGAGCCATCAGGTGGAACCTTCAGCCGAACAGCGGTTCTATGGCGGTGGTCAGCGCTCTGCCACCCGCCTTCACCCTCGACCCCGCCCTCGGGGAGCGTGGGTCACGGGAATGGACGCGACAAATTCTCCGCTCATGGGTAACGGAAAGGCGGCAGCGATGGCGGCGATCCACGACACGAACACACGGTTCGGGGTGAATTACGTCCCCAGTGAGCACTGGTTATATTCGTGGCTGGAGTGGGACGCCGCGTCGGTCCTCGACGACCTGCGATCCATATCCAGTCTGGGAATGGACCATATACGCATCCAACTGCTGTGGCCCGCCTTCCAGCCCGACCCTTCGGTGGTGAATCCGGGAGCCCTGGAGCGACTGTGCGAGCTGATGGATCTCGCCGATCACCCGCACGTCTCGCTGGACGTTTCGGTCAGCGTCCTCGACGGCCGGCTCAGCGGTCTCACGTTTCTCCCGGCATGGCTCAGCGGCCGCAACATGATCACCGACGAGGACGTGGTCCGCGCGGAACTGACCCTGTTCGACGCCGTTGCCGAATGCATCGGCGACCACCGGCGCTTCCTGGGCTTCGACCTGGGCAACGAACTGTCGGCGTTCAACGGCGATGTCCCACTGGCATCCGGGGACCGGTGGGCCTCCCTCCTGCTGGACCACTGCGAACGCATCGCACCCGGCCGCTTCCACGTCAACGGCGTGGACCATCGGCCCTGGTTCCAGGCACGGACGTTCTCACCCACCGCGGCTGCCACCTACGGCAGTGCCAGTGTCCTGCACGCCTATCCCTACCGGACCGGTGCGACTGTGCGGTACGGGCCGGACGGCACCGGTGTCCTGCACCTGGGTGAATACCTGGCCGAGCTCGCCGAAGCGTTCTCCCCGGCCTGCGGGCGCGCGAAGTGGCTGCAGAAGTTCGGTGCCTCGCCGATGGAGCGGCCAGCGGACACGATTCCGCAGTGGGCCGCTTCCTTCACACGCAACACCCTCAGTTCGAAGGGCATGTGGGGCTGCACCTGGTGGAGCAGTCACGACATCGACCGTCGCTTCACCGGTTTCGCCGACTACGAGTACGACCGGGGACTGTTCACCGTGGTCAACGACATCAAGCCGGCCGGCGTCCGGCTCAGGGACCTGATCAGGGAACTGCGCGACACACCGGTGTGCCCCGTCGACCGCCACGTGGGCCTGGTCCTGCCGGACTCCCGGCAGCTCGGGCTCACGGTCGCCGACCGCTTCTTCACCCTCGTGGACCAGGGGGTCCGGCCGGCGCTGGTCACCCACGACAGGGCGGACGACACCGCTTACCTGTCCGCCCGCGGCATCACCGAACTCGTCCACTGCTGACGAGCCCTCAGCACCCCGTTCCATCACCGACCGCTCCGTGCGCCCCTCACAGGGACGCCCTGCGAACCGGCATGACCGAAGGAGGGAACCGCGTCGCGTCCGGCCTTGACTTCTCCATCCACTAGGAGAGAACCAGCTATGACGAAACCCCACCGCTTGACTTGGCCATGTGTACTCACAGCGGCACTGCTGCTCCTCGCCACTCTCCTCACCGCCGCCCCCTCGGCCACGGCCACTCCGGGCGCCTACTACGTCAGCAGTTCCATGGGGTCGGACGCCAACGACGGGCGTTCGACGAGCAGACCGTTCAAAACCATCCAGAAAGCAGCGGACAAGACCCTTCCCGGCGAAACCGTGTACATCATGAACGGGACCTACGGCGATGTCTCGCCGGAGGGGGTCGTCCAAGTCACCCGCTCGGGCGCACCGGGCATGCCCATCACCTACCGGCCCCTTCCGGGACATAGGCCGGTCCTCGCGCCGGTGACCGGCTGGAACGGGATCGTCGTCATCGGAGCGTCGTACATCACGATCACCGGCCTCGACATCCGGGGCGACAGCGACAACCTGCGGCTGGAAGACGCGGAGGCCCGGTCGAAGCCCACGGGACCGGCGTTCAACACCAACTGCATTCACATTCGGGAGGACTCCCCCTCCGGTCGGTCCTCGCACCACATCACTGTCCGCAACAACCACATATGGGACTGCCCGGGCGCGGGTATAGGGAGCACCTACGCCGACCACCTTCTCATCGAGCACAACAGGGTGCACTCCAACGCCTGGTACTCGGCCTTCGCCACCAGCGGTATCTCCGTGCTCACACCCGTGGACGTGGACAACAGGACCGGATACAAGATCATCATTCGGAAGAACGTCGTCCACGACAACGAGAGCAAGGTCAAGTGGTACGTCTGCTCCTGCTACTCCGACGGCAACGGGATCATCGTGGACCAGACCCTGCACCGTGAGGACACCGGCATCGCGTACAAGGGCCGCATCCTGGTCGAGAACAACCTCGCCTTCGACAACGGCGGTTCGGGCATCCACTCGTTCAGCTCCGGCAACGTGGACATCGTCCACAACACCGCCTACATGAACTCCCGCGGCAGGGAGATCAATTACCCGAACATCGGAGCCTGGCACAGCTCGAACGTCCGGCTCCTGAACAACATCTCGGTGGCACGGCCGGGCAAGCCCACCAACTTCACCTTCGAGAACAGCAACGTCGTGTACGACTACAACATCTACTACGGCGGCACCGCTGCCATGGTGCGAGGTCCGCACGATGTGATCGCCGATCCGAGGCTGGTCGCCCCGGGCACGGACGGCCGGCACCCGGACTTCCGGCTCGCCGCCGGCTCTCCCGCCATCGACAGCGGCGTCGCCACGAGCACCCGGGCCGATTACGCGGGCACGCCACGGCCGCAGGGCACCGGCTGGGACCGGGGCGCCTACGAGTTCAGAAGGCACTACATCAAGCACTGAAGCCACGACCCTGTCGTGGCGTTCTCTGGCGGTCGTCCGGCCCACCGTCCGGGCGACTGCCAGGGGTCGGGGGCGCAGGCGCCTTGCACCCTTCCCTCTTACGAAAGAAGTCAGTCAGTGGATTCCGACCTCTCCCCCGGCCCTCGATCGGGTACTGCGGGCTTCCCGATGCTGTTCCCGGCCGCGGACGCCGTCGCACAGCGGCGCACCACACTTCTCCTGCGGCAGGCCTCCGACGAACTGCCCGCTGTCATGTGGTGCGGCATCGCTCCTGGCCCGGATGGAGTCGCCTGGAACGCGGAGCAGGGAGAACGGGCAGCCTGCGTCGAGTCGGCAGTGCCGCTGCTGCCGGAGCACTGGCGGGGCTGGTTCGGGCGTCCTGGGCTGGGCGGTCACCGCCTCGCCGAGGCAGCAGGCGCTCCGCCTGGCGGCCGGGACTGGGCCCCGTCGTTCACCCTGGAAAGCGCGCTCGTCGAGAGTTCGGTTCTGGCGTTGCGGGCCAGGGACGACGTCGCCGGGCTGGCCCTGGTCACCGAGGTGGAGTCGTTGCCCGGCGGGGCGTTGAGGGTGCGTCACACGCTCACCAATACCGGCGTCGGTGCCTACGTGGTGGACCATCTGGACGTCGTCGTCCCGGTGCCGTCCCGGGCCCGGGAGGGGCTCGACTTCACCGGTCGGATCCTGCACGAGAGGACTCCCCAGCGCCGGGAGGTGATCGACGGGCTGTGGCTGCGGGAGAACCGCAAGGGCAGGACCGGGCACGACGCGGCAACGCTGAACATCGTCGGCACCCCCGGCTTCGGGTTCGCGACCGGCGAGGTGTGGGGCGTGCACGTCGGCTGGAGCGGCAACCACGTCCACCGCACTGAGCTCCTGGACGGGGTCCTGACGATCGGCGGCGGTGAACTCCTGCTTCCGGGTGAGGTGGTCCTCGCCCAGGACGAGAACTACCGGACTCCTTGGGTCTACGTCGCCGCCTCCGACGAGGGACTCGACGGACTGGCGGCGCGGTTCCACGACTACCTGCGCTCCGTGCCCGCGCACCCCGGTTCCGCGCGGCAGGTCAACTTCAACGTCTGGGAGGCGGTCCAGTTCCGGCACGACACGGCGGAGCTGATCGAACTCGCCGAACTCGCCGCCGAGGTGGGCGCCGAGCGCTATGTCCTGGACGACGGATGGTTCCGCGGCCGGCGATCTGACCGGGCCGGTCTGGGTGACTGGTGGGTCGACGAGAGCGTCTTCCCCGACGGGCTCGGGCCCTTGGTCGACCGCGTCCGGGAGCTGGGCATGGAGTTCGGCCTCTGGTTCGAACCGGAGATGATCAGCCAGGACTCGGACCTGTACCGCGAGCACCCCGACTGGATCCTGTCCACCGGGTCACGGACACCACTGCTGGAACGCAACCAGCTGGTCCTGGACCTGTCGCGGCCCGAGGTCGTCCAGTACCTGATGGAGCGCATCGACGCCCTGCTCACCGAGTACGACATCTCCTATGTCAAGTGGGACCACAACCGCGCGGTGCTGGACGGAGGTTCGGGGCGGACCGGCGGCGCACCGGTGATCCACGCGCAGACCGTCGCCTACTACACCCTGCTCGACGAACTGCTCCGACGGCATCCACGGGTGGACTGGGAGTCCTGTTCGGCCGGCGGAGCCCGCATCGACCTGGAGGTTCTCCAGCGCGTCCAGCGGGTGTGGACCTCCGACATGACCGACGCCCTGGCCCGCCACTCGATCCAGCGCTGGACGGGCCAGCTGCTGCCCCCGGAGTATCTCGGTGCTCACGTCTCCGCCCCCTTCTCCATGTACACAGGGCGTTACATGCCCCTGGACTTCCGGGCCGCGACCGCGTTCTTCGGGCACTTCGGCATCGAGTGGGACATCCGGGAGGCGAGCGCCGAGGACCTGGCCGTCCTCAAGGGCTGGGTCCACCTCTACAAAGAGCACCGGTCTTTGCTGCACAACGGTAGGACTGTCAGGGGCGACACGAGCGACGACCGCGCCTGGAGCCACGGCGTCGTCGCCCACGACCGGTCGGCCGCCCTCATGGCGCATGTCCAGTTCGAGGACGGACTCAACACGACGCCCGCGCGGCTGACCATCCCCGGACTGCTCCCGGACAAGGAGTACCGGATCCGGGCCGTGCGCCCTGCGGCACAGGCCACGGTCTCCCGCGCCGACCACATCCCCCCGCTCCCGGAAGAAGGCGCACTGCTGTCCGGCGCGGCACTCGGCCACCTCGGCATCACCCTCCCGCCACTGAGTCCGCTCCAGGTCGTGCTGCTCCTCGTCGAGGCGGCCTGACGCCGGGCTCGAAGCCCACCCACCCGAAGAGTCGCCACCCACATCCGCCGGAGGCAGACGGCAGCGACCGACGACGCGATCACAGCGCACCACACCGGGGCCCCCGGCATCAGGCCTCCCAGGGCGACATTGCACCTTTCCTCACTGGAGTCACCGTGTCAGCACACCACACCTTCCGGGCGCTGAGCGCCGCCACCGTCGTAGCGGCCCTGGTCACCGGATGTTCCTCCGCCAACTCCGACGCCAACCGCTCGTCACGCGGCAGCGCCGCCGGTGTCCTCAACGTCGGCATGGTCAACGGTCCGCAGACCAACAACAGCAACCCGTTCCTCGGCACGTCGGCCGCCGCGACTCTGGGTTACCGTCACATGATCTACGAGCCGCTGGTGATGCCGAACGACATCCGACCTGAGCGCAAGGGCACGCCCTGGCTGGCGAAGGACTGGAAGTGGGAGTCCAACTTCACCAAGGTCACCATCACCCTGGACGAGCGCGCGAAGTGGTCCGACGGCAAGCAACTGACCGCTGAGGACGTGGCGTTCACCTTCGACCTGATCAAGAAGTATCCGGCGCTGAACGTCTACGGCGTCACCTACGGCGGAATAGCCGTGGAAGCCGGCAAGGTCGTCCTGACCTTCGAGGAATCGCAGTTCGTCAACCAGAGCAAGATCCTGCGTACGCTCATCGTGCCGAAGCACATCTGGAAGACCGTCGACGACCCCGCCACCTGGCCCAACCGCAAGCCTCTCGGCTCCGGGCCCTACACACTCAAGACCTTCACCCCGCAGACCGCCACACTCCAAGCCGCGCCTTCCTACTGGAAGGGGAAGGCGCGGGTGAAGGAACTCCGCTTCACCTCCCACAACGACAACAGCGCACAGACCACGGCGCTCGCCAACGGCAAGTCGGAATGGTCGAGCGTCTTCATGCCGAACCACAAGCAGCTGTACGTCGCCAAGGACCCCGCGCACCACAAGCTCTGGTTTCCCGCCGGAATCGGCATCCACGGTCTGTGGCTGAACACCACGAGGGGTCCGCTGAGCGATCCGGCGCTGCGCAAGGCGATGGCCATGGTGATCGACCGCAGGGCCATCCACGTCCAGGCGCAGGCTTCGCTCTACCCGGAGATCACCAACCCGACCGGAATACCCCTGCCCGCAGGTGAGCCCTTCCTCGCCTCCGAGTACAAGGGCATGACGAACAAGCCCGACCTGGCCGGCGCCAAGAAGCTCCTGGACAGGGCGGGATACCGCCTGGCCGACGGCGTGCTCAGGGACCCCGCCGGCAAGGCCGTGAAGCTGACCCTCACGGACCCGGCAGGCTGGAACGACTACATCACCGGCCTGTCGATCATCCAGAGCAACATCAAGCCCCTGGGCATCGACGCGAAGGTCAAGACCCAGAGCGCCGAGGTCTGGACCGCCAGTGTGGCCAACGGCGACTTCGACGCCACGCTGCACTGGACCAACAGCGGTGCCACGCCGTACGACATGTACCAGAACATCATGGACGGCACGCTGCTCCAGCCCGTCGGCAAGAGCGCCCCGTTGGGCAACTACGGGCGCTTCAAGAGCCCTCGGGCGACGAAGGCGCTCAAGGAGTACGCCAACGCCACGGAGGACGCGACGCGCACCACGGCGCTCGACACCCTGCAGAAGATCATGGTGGAGGAAGTGCCGGTCATCCCCACGGCCGGTGCGCACCTGGGAGCCGAGTACTCCACGAAGAACTGGGTGGGCTGGCCCACCGAGTCCGACCCGTACGGTCCCCCGCAGCCGACCCAGCCGAACGCACTGGACATCGTGCTGCGCCTCAAGCCCGCGAAGTGAGAAGGGACCGGCCCATGACCAACCACGATCGCGAAGTGACGGAGCATGTCGGCACCCATCCCGGCGAGGCCGGCGACACCGTGCTCGAAGCACGCGGCGTCACCAAGCACTTCCCCGTCAGACGGACCGCCCGTGAAGTCCTTGGCCGTCGGCGCCGCGCCGTCCGGGCCGTCGACGACATCTCCCTGTGTCTGCGGCGCGGCAGCGTCACCGCCCTGGTGGGGGAATCGGGCTCGGGCAAGTCGACGGTGGCCCGCCTGCTGTCCCAGCTCTACCCCCTCACCCAGGGCGAGATTTGGCTCCTCGGCGTCCCGGTCAAGGCTGGGCGCGGCCGATCGTTCCGCGCTTACGCACGCCAGGTCCAGCTGATCTTCCAGGACCCGTTCGCCTCGCTCAACCCGGTCCACACGGTGCGCTACCACCTCACCCGATCCTTGAGGATCCACGGCAAGCAGGCCACCGACGCGGAGGTGTACCAACTCCTCGAGCGGGTGCAGCTGAGCCCTCCGAACGAGTACGTCAACAAATTCCCGCACGAGTTGTCGGGCGGCCAGCGCCAGCGCGTGGCCATCGCCAGGGCGCTGGGCGCCGACCCGAAGGTGCTCCTCGCGGACGAACCGGTCTCCATGCTCGACGTGTCCATCCGGCTCGGCGTCCTCAATCTGCTGCGGGACCTCAAGGAGCGGCTGCGTCTCGCCATCCTCTACATCACGCATGACATCGCGTCCGCACGGTACTTCGCCGACACGACCCTCGTCATGTACGCGGGCCGCCTCGTCGAAGGTGGTGACAGCGAGACAGTCACCCAGCGGCCCGCACACCCTTACACCCAGTTGCTGGTCGCCTCGGCCCCCGACCCCGACCGCATCGCCGATCCACGGGAGCAGGAGGAGACCGGCAGCGGCGAGCCCCCTTCACTCATCTCCCCGCCGGGGGGATGTCGCTTCCACCCTCGCTGCCCCAAGGCGATGGAGCGCTGCCGCACCGAACTCCCGCCCCGCTTCGAGATCGGCGACGACGGGCAGTGGGCCGCGTGCTGGCTGTACGAGGACCGCCCCGTCACCACCCGGATCCCCGGTGCCGCTGCGTCCGCCGGCACCTCGGCCTCCGGTGCGGCCGAGACCATGACGGAGGCAACGGCCCCGTGAAGTACGTACTCCAGCGCATCTTCTTCTACGCCGTCACCGCGTGGGCGGCGATCACCATCAACTTCCTGATTCCGCGGCTGATGCCGGGCGACCCGCTCCAGGCACTGCTCACCCGCTTCCAGGGGCAGCTCGACACCAGTGCCATCGCCTCGATCGAGGTGCTTTTCGGCCTCGACGAAGAGCGCTCGCTCTGGCAGCAGTACACCGACTACTGGGGCCAGCTCCTGCGGGGCGACCTGGGTCTCTCCTTCACCTTCTTCCCCACGCCCGTCAGCGAGGTCATCTCGCAGTCGCTGCCCTGGACGCTGGTGCTGGTGGGTGTCACCACGCTGCTGAGCTTCGTGCTCGGCACCGGCCTGGGGGTCTGCACCGGCTGGCGGCGTGGTTCCTGGATGGACGGTCTGCTGCCCGTCACCACCTTCGTCTCCTCCGTCCCCTACTTCTGGCTCGGTCTCATCTTCATTGCCGTGTTCGCCGTGAAATGGCCGATCTTTCCGGCTGCCGGCGGTTACGACAACTCGCTCGTCCCGGCCTTCGACGTACCGTTCGTCTCCAGCGCGCTGTACCACGGCTTCCTGCCGGGCATCACCATCGTCCTCAGCGCCGTCGCCAGCTGGATCCTGGGCATGCGCAACATGATGGTGACCGTCTCGTCCGAGGACTACGTGATGGTGGCGCAGGCCAAGGGGCTGTCCGAGCGCCGCGTGATGTTCTCCTACGCCGCGCGGAACGCGATCCTGCCCAACATCTCCGGATTCGCCCTCTCGCTCGGCTTCGTCGTCGGCGGCACGCTGCTGGTGGAGATGGTCTTCTCCTATCCGGGCATCGGCTTCCAGCTCTTCCAGGCGGTCGGTGCCCGGGACTACCCGCTGATGCAGGGCGTCTTCCTGATCATCACGCTGTCGGTCCTCGCGGCGAACCTGCTCGCCGACCTGGTCTACATGCTCCTCGATCCGCGTACCAGAAAGGAGGCCTGAGCCATGGCACTCCCCTCGGCCGAGATCGCCGTCCTCGATACGGCTCCGGCCCCGCCGGGCGACAAGCGCGCCCGGCTGCGCTTCCTGCGCGGCAGGAAGACCATCGCGGGCCTCTCGATCCTCGGCTTCTTCACGGTGCTCGCCGTCATCGGGCCGTGGATCGCCCCGTACAACCCCGACGCGATGAGTGACGCACTGCTCCAGCCGCCGTCGGCCGACCACTGGTTCGGCACCACGCACACCGGTCAGGACGTGCTCTCCCAGATCCTCGTCGGCACCCGGGGCGTACTCGTCGTGGGCTTTCTCGCCGGGTTCCTCGCCACGGTCCTGTCCGTGCTGATCGGCGTCAGCGCCGGCTTCCTCGGGGGCGCGGTCGACGAAATCCTGTCGGCGCTGTCCAACATCTTCCTCGTCATCCCGGCGTTGCCCCTGGTCATCATCATCGCCAGCTTCGTCACCGACGCGGGAGACCTGCTGATCGCCGTGGTGATCGCCTTCACCTCCTGGGCCTGGGGCGCCCGCGTGCTGCGTGCCCAGACCCTGTCACTGCGGCGGCGGGACTACGTCGAGGCGGCCCGCGCCACCGGTGAACCCACGTGGCGCATCATCGGTTTCGAGATCATGCCGAACCTCACCGCGGTCATCGCCTCCGGCTTCATCGGTACCGTCATCTTCGCCGTACTGCTGGAGATCACCCTCGCCTTCATCGGCGTCGCGGACATCTCCCACTGGAACTGGGGAACCGTGCTCTTCTGGGCGCAGTCCAACCAGGCCCTCGCCCAGGGCGCCTGGTGGTGGTTCGTGCCCGCCGGACTGTGCATCGCCCTGTTCGGCACGGCCCTGGCTCTGATCAACTTCGGCATCGACAAGTTCGTGAACCCACGGCTGCGCACCGCGGCAGGCACGTCCCGCAAGGTCCGGATGCGGGTGGGCTTCACGCCGGTGGCCCGCACGGGGCGGACGAACGGCGCCGGACCTGGGGGCGAAGCGGTCTCCGGCGGTCCCCCAAGGGCCGTGCGGACGCCGCAGCCGACCACCGCCCGCACGCACGACAAGGAGCCCCACGCGTGACCAGGCGCCCCGTTCTGACCATCAGTGGACTGCACGTCGACTACGGCACGGGTCCCGCCGCCGTCCACGCGCTGCGCGACATCAACCTCACTCTGCACCGCGGCGAGATTCTCGGCCTCGCCGGCGAGTCCGGTTCGGGCAAGTCCACGCTCGCCTACGCCGTGACCCGCCTGCTGTCCCCACCCGGAGTGATCACCGGCGGCGACGTCCATTTCCACCCGCCGCAGGACGGCGCAGACCCGGTGGACATCCTCGCGCTCACGCCGCGTCGGCTGCGCGCGTTCCGCTGGCAGGAGCTGTCCATCGTCTTCCAGGGCTCGATGAACGCCCTCAATCCCGTGCACACGGTGCACAGCCAGCTCACGGATGTCCTCGCGGCGCACCGCCCACGGATGTCGGCGGCCCAGCGCACCGCCCGGGCCGGGGAGTTGCTCGCCCTCGTCGGCATCTCCCGCGACCGGCTCACCGCCTTCCCGCACCAGCTCTCCGGCGGCATGCGCCAGCGCGTGATGATCGCGATGGCCATGGCTCTGGAGCCCGAGATCGTGATCATGGATGAGCCGACCACGGCCCTCGACGTGGTGATGCAGCGCCAGATCCTCCGGAAGATCGCGGCACTCCGCGACGAGCTGGGCTTCTCGGTCGTCTTCGTCACGCACGACATCTCGCTGCTGATCGAGTTCTCCGACCGCGTCGCCATCATGTACGGCGGCCGCATCGTCGAGCAGGCGAGCGCTGCGGACATCTACCGAGACCCGCGCCACCCCTACAGCGACGGGTTGCTCCGCTCCTTTCCGGCCCTGCACGGCCCGCGCCGGGAGCTGACCGGCATCCCGGGCTCGCCGCCTCACCTCGCCGCCATGCCGTCGGGCTGCGTCTTCCACCCGCGCTGCGGGAAGTCGTTCGACCCGTGCGACCGTCACGTACCGCTGCTGGCCGCGCCGGAGAGCGCACCCGACCGGTCCGTGGCGTGCTGGCTCCACCACCCGGCCCCGGGACCGGCCTCGGCCCCGGGACCCACTGCGACGACACACGTTCCCTGACCCGGTCTCGCGTCGGACTCGCGTGGCTCCACCTAGGACGCACCGAGCGAGGCGGCTGCCGGATCGGGCAGCCGCCTCGTTGTGCGGTCTTCTCGGGCAAGGTCCTGACTGCTGATGTGCGGGATGGTGAGGACGAGGCTGGAGCCGTATGCGGATGCGGGTGTGTGGAAACCGGGCGTGGCCTTGCCGTCGAGTGTCCGCTGCAAGCAGGACCCGAGCGGTGCGGGCCGTGAGCTCGTAGGCCTCGGAGCCGTGGAACACGGCTGCGACCCGCTGCCCTCCTCGCGTGCTGGCCTGTGCCCAGATGTGCTGCTGCCGTCGGCCAGGGCGGCTTCACTCGGCCCCGGGGGCAGCCGGCGACGAGAGCCTGTCATAGCAGAGGTCTGCCGCCTGCCGGCCGGATGGGGGCGGGCGAGCGGCTCCAAGACCGCCACGTGCTGTGCGTCAACCTTCGGAATGGGCGCCGTGTGCCTTGCGCCAAGCCCCGGGAGCCACACCGCAGGCCTCCGTGAAACTCGCGTAGAACCTGCTCTGAGAGCCGAATCCCGACATCGCGGCCACATCGGAGACCGACATGCCCGTGGTCGCGAGCAGCCGCTGGGCCTCGGCGACGCGGCACTGCGTGAGATAGGCCTTCATGGTCATGCCCAGAACCGTCCGGAATGCGGTCATCGCGTAGTTCGGATGAAGGGGAACCGCGGTCGCGATCTGCTCGACGGTCAGCTGCTCGCGGAAGTGCCGCGTGATGAACCGTGCCATGAAGACCGCGTGTCGCACCGTGCCTTCATTGGGCGCTCCGGTGCCCGGCAGACGCGCCGTGACGGCCTCGCCCGCCAGCCTGCGCACCCAGGCCTCCATTTCCAGGGACGCCGTCTGTCTGCGCTCCAGGTCTCCGCTCTCCAGGTCCAGCAACCACTGGCCGAAGAGTGCCGCGTCCACTTCCCTGCGCGGACTGGGCGGTGTGATGACCGGACGGCCGTTGAGGAGCGTCATGACGAGCGCGCCCGGGAGCTGCCAGCGCAGGAACACTCCGAGGGGCACGTTGACACCCCGCATCATGGTGCCCGGCGCCCTCTCGATGAGCTGGTGGGGAACCGCCGCCCAGAACATGACGGTCGCGTCCTTCGGGACGGTCAGCCTCCGGCCGCCGTAGCGATAGGTGAGTTCACTCTCGACCGCGAGGTTGAACTCGATGTTGTCATGCCGGTGCGCACGGTCCATCAGCATCGCCTCGGCCTGCCAGCAGGACAAGTCATACACCTGATCCACAAGGTGGACGGGCGAAAAAGTCATCTGAGCTTCCGGGAAAGAGTAGAGAGGCAACGAGAAGAACACAGCGCATGGACCTGGTTCGCTGGTCGTCGTGCCAGGGCACGCAATTCGTCCACCGAACCTGGGAGTATTTCGGATGTCAACCGTTACAGGAGCGCCAACCCGCGCCTACCACCTCAGTCCTGAGCAGATCGAGTCCTTCGACGAGAACGGATACCTCGTCCTGCGGCAGCTCCTCGCCCCGGAGCTCGTCGAGCGCCTCCGGCAAGCCGCCGACCGGTGGATCGCGGCCGGCTCGGAGGACCCCGACCACCCGGACTATCTGTTCGCCGACCGGCCCACCGGCCGGGTGATGTGGCGCGTGGACTACCTGCACAACAAGAAGGAAGCCGCCTCTCTCGAACTGCTGGGATGCCCGGAGGTCCTCGGTGTCGCGGAGAGCCTCGCGGGTCCCGACTTCGTGCCCACTTACGAAGCCCTCGTCTTCAAGCACGAGGGCGACGGAGTGGCGGTCCCGTGGCACCAGGACGCCGTGCACCCCCGCAGGCACCGCATCTTCAATGTGGACGTCTACCTGGATCCGTCCCGGGCCGGAGAAGGTGCTCTGCGGGTCGTCCCCGGTTCCCATCGCTCCAAGGCGGACGTGTGCGCCATCGAGGAACGCTTCGGCTGGGAAGTCCCGAACTCGACGGTGGTGGAGATGGAACCGGGTGACGTGCTCCTCCATGACGTCATGCTCGTGCACGGGTCCGAGCCGGTGGTGGGCAACAGGCTGCGCCGCACCGTCTACTACGAGTTCCGCCCGGCACAGCAGATCCTGAGCGAAGGCCCATGGGACGCCGATTGGATAGACGCCCGGCTGCGGCTCGTGCCTGTCGCCCTGCGCGCCTTCCACGACCGCTATCCGGGACGGCCCGGGTTCGAGTGGAATCCGCCGGAGACCCTGCGGCCCGAGCCGACCGACGACACGGAGACCGAACTCAGGATCGCGCACAGGGTGCACACTCCCGGGTCGTACTGCAGCGCCGGAGATGTGCCCGCTGCCGAGTGAGCGGGCACACCCACGAGCGCCGACGGGTCGAAGTCACCTCGACTCCCTTGCCTGATGCAGTGGTGGTGCGGCGAACCGCGCGGGCGGTGATGCGTGGCGGGCATGCCGTCAGGGCTGGGAAGGCATGCCCGCCACGCGGTCGTGGCGCTGCGTGGACATCAGCGACAGCGCGGACGATCGGTCGTGCGGACGGACGTCAGCAGCAACGGCCCGGGGACTCACCCTCGCTCCGCAGGGTACGCAGAAGCTGGTACTCCCGGCGGGTGGGCACCGGTGCGTGCGGGTGGCGACGGTGGTGGTGCCGGCAGTACCGGTCGTACTCCGCCTCGCCGGTCAGTTCCCGCGCGTACCAGAGCACGGCGCTCAGCGCCTTGCGGACGGTGTTCACGCGTTCGCCTCCACCAGCGGCTTGCTGCCCCCGTGCTCCGGCACGTCGATACGGGATGGGACATACGGTGCCTCGGTCGTCGGCAGCGGTTCGGAGGCCCGGAGGGCCCGGACGCAGACCACCGCGCAGTTGACCAGGACGATGAGGACCAGCAGGAGGAAGATCGCCATGATCACGCCGTTCACCGTGTTGTTGAGAACGATGGTGCGCATGTCATCCGTGTCGGCGGCGCCCGGCAGGAGCTTGCCCGCGTCCATGGCGTCGGCGTACGCGTCTCGCTGGGAGAAGAAGCCGATCTTCGGGTCGGCGGAGAAGATCTTCTGCCAACCGGCGGTGTAGGTGACGGCGACGTCCCAGACCAGCGGGATGCCGGTCACCCAGGCCCAGCGCAGCTTGCCGGCCTTGATCAGCATGGTCGTGGTGACACAAAGGGCGACTGCGGCCAGCAGCTGGTTGGCAATGCCGAACAGCGGGAAGAGCTGTTTGATTCCGCCCAGCGGATCGGTCACACCGGCGTAGAGGAAGTAGCCCCAGGCGCCCACCACCAGGGCACTGGTGATCCAGATGCCGGGCTTCCAAGTGACCCGGCCGATCGGCTTCCAGACGTTGCCGAGCATGTCCTGAAGCATGAAGCGGCCCACGCGGGTGCCCGCATCCACCGTGGTCAGAATGAAAAGAGCCTCGAACATGATGGCGAAGTGATACCAGAACGCCTTCATCCCGGCGCCACCGAACACTCCGGCGAAGATCTCCGACATGCCCACGGCCAGCGTCGGCGCGCCTCCCGAGCGGCCGACCAGCGTCTGTTCCTCGACCGCCCTGGCCGCGGCGGTCAGTTGTTCCGGGGTGATGCTGAAGCCGAGGCCCTTCACAGCCTCCGAGGCGGTGTCCACGGTCGGACCGAGCAGCGCGGCCGGGGAGTTCATGGCATAGAAGAGACCCGGCTCGAGGACACAGGCCGCGATCAGCGCCATGACGGCGACAAAGGACTCGGTGATCATGGAGCCATATCCGATCAGCCGGACCTGGGACTCCTTCTGAATCAGCTTCGGGGTGGTGCCCGAGGAGACCAGCGCGTGGAAGCCGGACAGGGCACCGCACGCAATGGTGATGAACAGGAAGGGGAAGAGAGACCCGGCGAAGACCGGTCCCGCGCCCGTGGAAGCGAACTCGGTGACGGGTTCCGCCTCGAGGTTCGGGGCGGCGACCGCGACACCGATGGCCATCAGCGCGATGGTGCCGACCTTCATGAAGGTGGACAGGTAGTCACGCGGCGCCAGCAGCATCCAGACGGGGAGGACGGAGGCGACGAAGCCATAGCCGACCAGACAGAACACCAGCGTCTTGGGGCTCCAGATGAAGTGCTCCGCGAGCGAGGAGTCCTGGATCCAGCCGCCGCCCAGGATCGCGAGCAGCAACAGCGCCACACCGATGAGGCTGGTCTCCACGACCTGCCCTGGCCGCAGATACCGCAGGTAGAAACCCATGAAGAGGGCGATGGGAATGGTCATGGTGACCGAGAAGGTGCCCCAGGCGGACTCCGCCAGCGCGTTGACGACGACCATCGCGAGGACACCGAGCAGGATGATCATAATGGCGAAGACACCGATCAGCGCGGCGGCACCACCCACCTTCCCGATCTCGTCACGCGCCATCTGGCCCAGGCTCTTGCCGTCCCGGCGCATGGAGAGAAACAGAACGATCATGTCCTGGACGGCGCCGGCGAAGATGACGCCCGCGATGATCCATATGGTGCCCGGCAGATATCCCATCTGCGCGGCGAGTACGGGGCCCACCAGCGGGCCGGCGCCGGCGATGGCCGCGAAGTGGTGTCCGAAGAGCACCCGGCGGTCCGTGGGGTGGAAGTCGACACCGTCTTCCAGGCGTTCGGCCGGGGTCGCACGGGTGTCATCGACTTCGAGGATCCGGCGGGCGATGAACTTCGAGTAGAAGCGGTAGCCGACGGCATAGGAACCGAGGGCAGCCATCAACAGCCAGATGGCGGAGATCTCCTCCCCACGGGACAGGGCCAGCACGGCCCATCCGCTTGCGCCCACCAGGGCGACGGCCGTCCACACGAGGATCGATCTCGGGTTCATCCGGGATCGCC
Source organism: Streptomyces sp. GLSS-08 (assembly GCF_056387915.1). Lineage (NCBI taxonomy): Bacteria > Bacillati > Actinomycetota > Actinomycetes > Kitasatosporales > Streptomycetaceae > Streptomyces > Streptomyces sp. GLSS-08. The sequence goes on along the minus strand of NZ_JBWJAQ010000002.1, from coordinate 582,321 downwards.
GGGGCGGTGGTCCCTCGGGTCCCGGGAGGGAGGCTTCGGGCATGACTGATGTGGGCATGGCGGCTCCTTACCTGAGCGGCGGTGTTGCCTGAGCGGCGGTGTCGGGTGACGCGGCGGTACCGGTCGGCGCTGATCAGGGGTCGTGACGGTGGTCCTGCCGGGTCAGCAGATAGGCGACGAGGAGGCAGAGACCGCATCCCGGCACCCAGACGAGCTGGTACCAGTAGAAGAACGGCGTCCCGCCCAGGCTCGGGCTCGCTCCGGCGTACCAGGGGACCCACAGCAGAGCTGCCGCGGGCAGGAGGAGAAGCAGGACGACGACGACTCTGCGTAGACGGTCCCGACCGGTTCGTGCCATGCCCTGCTCTCCCCTCCCGATCGGTGATGGTCTGTGGGAGAGTTGCCCACTTGCTGAGACTGGTTGACAGCCGATTTCCAGAACATTTCCCGCCGGTTTCTTGTCCTCCGATGCGGCCGCCCGAGCAACCAACAGCGGAGGGCTCAGACACACAAGGACGGTGACCCATGGCGGATGTCGCCATGACCGCCACGTTTCTCGCCGTGATCGGCGGCGCGTCGCTGCTCGCCGTCACCGCGCGCCGTCTGCGCCCCGTCGACCGGCTGCCGAACTTGGAGGGCTGGGCGCTCGCCGACCGGAGCCTCGGCCCGGTGTGGACGTGGCTGCTGCTCGGCGGCACCATCTTCACGGCGTATACCTTCACCGCCGTACCGGGACTGGCGTACGGCAACGGCGCGCCGGCATTCTTCGCGGTGCCCTACACAGTGATCGTCAGCCCGCTGGCATTCATCCTGCTCACCCGCCTGTGGGCCGTGGCCCGCCGTCACGGATACATCACAGTGGCCGACTTCGTACGCGGGCGTTACGGTTCGCCGCTGCTGGCACTCGTGGTCGCGCTGACCGGGATCCTCGCGACGATGCCTTATCTGGCGTTGCAGCTGCTCGGTATCAAGGCGGTGCTCACGGCCGGGGGCGTCTATCCGAGGGGTGTGGCCGGAGACCTGGTGATGGTGGGGCTGTTCGCGGGGCTGGCCGTGGCCACCTACCGGCACGGACTGCGCGCACCCACCGTGATCTCGGCACTGAAGGCGGTTGCCGTGTTCCTCTCGCTGACTGCCGTGTGCTGGGCGGTGCTCGTCCGATTCGGGGGACCGGGCGCGGTGTTCGAGGGGGCGGCGCGACGACTGGACGGCACGGACGGGGGCTTGACCGCCGACGGATCCGCTCTGCTGCTGTCCACCGAGCAGCAGCCTGCCTATGCCACCCTCGCTCTGGGCTCGGCCCTCGCCCTGCTGATGTACCCGCACGTGCTCACCGCAGGGTTCGCCGCCGACAGTGCACGCACCGTGCGCAAGGTCACGGTGGCACTGCCCGCCTGGACGGCGTTGCTGGCGCTGTTCGGCTTTCTCGGGCTCGCAGCCCTGGCAGCCGGCGTTCAGGCCCCCGAGGGTACCGCCGAGGCCGCCGTGCCGATGCTCGTCGACCGTCTGATGCTGGGACCGCTCGCCGGCCTGGTGTTCGGTGCGATCACCGTGGGCGCGCTGGTCCCGGCCGCCGTGATGTCGATCGCGGCCGCCACGAGCTTCGTACGCAATGTGTACGTGGAGTATGTCAATCCGTCGGCCACTCCCAAGCGGCAGGTACGTATCGCCAGGACTGTGTCACTCACGGCGAAAGTGGGTGCGGTGGCATTCGTGTTCGGACTGCGCGACCAGGACGCCATCAACCTCCAACTCTTGGGCGGAGTGTGGATGTTGCAGGTCTTCCCGGCCGTCGCCGTGGGTCTCTTCACCAGCCGGCTGCACTCGCGGGCGTTGCTCGCCGGGTGGGCCGTGGGCATGGTGGGCGGGACCTGCATGGTGGTACGGGAGGGTTTCTCCTCCATCGTGCCGTTCGGTCCGGCCGACCAGCCGCTGGAGGTCTACGCGGGCCTGGCGGCCCTTGTACTCAACCTGTTCGTGGTCGTGGCGGGAACCGCGGCCCTCGAGCGTTTCCATGTCCCACGCGGCACCGACAAGACCGACCTACCGTCCCGCCTGACCATGAGGCGGCGCACAGAGACGGGAGCGCACAACCCGTGATACGCGAGCAGCACACCATGCCGGTACCGTGGCCCCCTGCGATGGCTCATGCCCCCGCGGAATCCTTGGTCCACACACCTGCGGAACCGATGACCCAGGCTTCAGCGGCGCCCGTGACACAGTCCGGCCCTGGCTCCGCGGAGCCGCTGCCGGCGGAACCACCCGAACCTCTTACCGCCCTGACCGACTCCGCCGAGCTGGAGCGGGAGGCGGGACTGGCCCGGCTGTTCGAACTTCACTACTCGTCGATGCTGCGTCTCGCCGTGCTGCTCGGCGCCGATGATCCGGAAAACGTGGTCGCCGAGGCGTACTACCAGATCTACCGGAAGTGGCGGCGGCTGCGCGACATCGCGGCGGCGGAAGCGTATCTGCGCTCCACCGTCTGCAACCTGACCCGAATGCGCATACGGCACCTGCAGGTCGTCCGCAAGCATGTGGAGAACTCACCGGACGAGCTGGTCGCCTCGGCAGAGAGCACCGCTCTGCTCCACGACGATCAGCGGGCACTGATCGATGCGTTGCAGCAACTACCCGCCCGGCAGCGCGAGGCGCTCGTCCTGCGACACTGGCTGGGGCTGAAGGAGAGCGACATCGCCGCCGCCATGGGAATCTCCGCCGGCTCGGTCAAGACTCACACGGCGCGCGGCCTTGCCGCCCTGACCCAGGCGATGGAGGCCCGGCGATGAACAACACCTCTCCCAAGACCACGTCGGGTGCCGCACCGGAGACTTCGGACGCCTCACAGGAGCGGACAGCAGCTGAGATCCGCACCGAACTGGAGCTCCAGGCGGCTCTGGAGGCGTTGGCGGGCGGGGTACGGTCCGCGCCCGACGTGTACCGCAGCGCACGAGCCGACTGGCTGCGTCGTGAACGTCGGCGTCGACTCGTCCTCGCAGTCCTGATCGCCGTTGTCTTCGCCCTCGCGACCCTGATCGGCCTGTGGGTCCTGAACCAGACACCGACGGCCGGGTCCGGTGTCGTCTACTCGGGTGTCGGGGGCACGGCGGCGGGGACGGGGCCGGGCTGACAGTGGCCTGTCCTCGTGGCCGTCCGGATCTTTGTCGGGCGTGACGCCTGGACTGCATGTCACGGCAGCGTGATGGGCCGCCGACTCCGTCGGCGGCCCATCACGTAAGTGCGAGGAAATTCCGTGCCCGCTCGGAAGGGACGTACCAGCCCTCCTTACGCCAGCCCTGCGTAAGGCGAACTCAGGATGAGGACCGACGTGTCCTGTCGAGTCGCTGCTTGAGGTCGACCATGCTCTGCCGGTGCAGATTCGCCGCGTACTTGCGTGACTTGCGTGCCTGTGCCTTGGCCGTCGCGGGGTTCCTGGCGATCCACAGAGCGGCAGGAGCGATGCGGTGGAGGTCGTCGCTGTCGTCCATGTCGAACAGCCAGTCACCCAGACCGATGTCCGCCCACATGAAGCCCTTGCTCGTCTGCTCCTTCCAACGACAGACGATCGCCGGAACGTCATGACCGACCGCCAGGATCGGTGAGTGCATCTCATTGCTGATGAGGCCGGCAGCGCGTGCGTACGTACTCACCGCCTCACTCGGCAGCCAGAAGGTGCGACGCAGGACGACGCGCTCCTTCACATCAGCGGGCAGCGGATCGTAGAGGTTCTCCCGATTGACCTCCACCTGCGACTCGTCCTCCGGACAGAGGAGCACCTTCATGTCCGTGTTCCGGACCACCTGGGCGATCGCCTTGCGCAACGGAGCATGGTCATGCTCCTTCATCTTCTCGTTGTAGGCATGGTCGATCTTGTCCTGCTCGGTCATTTCACGGCCGTAGATCTCCCAGTAGGGCGTCTTGCGCAGCCTGCCGAGGACGCACAGGAACTTCCCTTCCCTCAGCCCGTGGTCACGCAGATACGCCTCGGCCGCCGCGTCGTCCCGCAGGTCCGTGGCGAAGGCGGCGTCAGGGCCGAACTCCACGATCGGCGCGCTCACCCCGGCCGCGCGTACGGCCGCCAGTGACACCGAATCGCGCAGGTACACGAAGCTCGCCCCGTTGAGAAGCGGCAGGGTGCGGTTGTCCGGAGTTCCTTGTGTGATGCCGTAGACCCCGTAGGGCTTGCCGGTCTCCCGCCGCCAGCGGTCGACCTCCTCCATGCCCAGGAGCATGGGCCCGGAGCCGTGCAGGAGGAAGTCGTTGTGCTCCAGAGCCGCCCGCACGCCCGCCGGAGACTTGTCGATCACCCGGAGCCCGGGGAAGCGCGCGGTCAGCATCTCCTTCACGCCGTTCCCGACCGACGACGGCCACAGCTGCACTTCCGCCTGCGGAAGGTGCTTTTCCAGCAGGGCCAGTATCCCGGGGGTGTGCGCCACGTCGCCGATGTTCACGGTCTGCCAGGACGACCGCAGCAGAATGCGCGGAGCCCGGCCCGCCGCGTGAGCGGAGGCCGGCAAGGCCGCCTGCAGCGCTGCGGCCAGCCCCGCGCCGGCCGCGGCTCCCAAGAACGTCCGTCGTTCCATGATGTCGCTCATCTCCCTGGTACTCCGACTGATCCGGTGCCGACCGTCCAGCGCTCGCGGGTGTATCCCGTGTGTCAGTGGGAGAAACGCGAGACCTGGGGGCCGACTGATGGGAAGTACGCTCCTGAGGGCTGTGGAGCCGCAATGGCACTTGGAACCGTGCCGACACCATGCGGCGCTACACCCACCCGCTGCAGCCCGGCTTCCCCGGTCCCGCAACTTCAGCGTTGCACACAAGAGTTGCTCGTACCGTCGACTCGGTTGACAGGAATTCCCCACCGATCGGCGTTCCCCGTCTCGCCGTGCGTCACCGGTTATGTCCCCCATGCCCCGCGGCTCGCTCGCCGCGTCGCCCCACCAGCTCTACTGGGCGCTCGTGTTGACGAAGCCGTGACTCTTTTGCCAGGCCGGCCGTGGCAGCCCCACGACGAGGTCCACTCCGGCAAGTTGCGCCAGGCGCTGGAAGCGCGCTTGGCCCCATGTGTGCTCGAGTACCGGTTCCCATGGCGTCAGGCGGGGGGAGCCGTCACGGTGCGGTGGTCGGCGATCAGTTGTGCGTAGCGGTGACCGCTCGCCTTGATCGTGCGTCCTTGAGTCTCATAGTCGACGTGGACGAGCCCGAAGCGTTTGCCGTATCCGAGAGCCCACTCGAAGTTGTCCATCAACGACCAGGCGTAGTAGCCGTGCAGGGGCGCGCCCCGGCGGACCGCAGAAGCGGCGGCTTCGAGGTGACGCTCCAGATACGCCACGCGGTCGGGGTCGTGCACGCTGCCGTCCGCGCCGACCTCGTCGTCGTAGGCCGAGCCGTTCTCGGTGACGAGAATGGACGCGGGAGCGTACTCGTCGTGCAGCCGCATGAGGAGTTGCTCAAGACCGTCGGGGTGTACCTCCCAGCCCATCGCCGTCGTCGGTGCGCCGGGTACGGGAAGCACCCGGTAGGAGGGCGCGCGCAGCTCGGGGGCGTCCTGGATGATCTGCCTGAAGTAGTAGTTGAGGCCGAGGTGGTCGAGCGGGGCGGCAATGGTCTGCGCGTCGCCGGAGCGCTCCGGCAGGTCGACGCCGTATATCTCCCGCATGTCCGCCGGGAATCCGCGGCCGTGAACGGGGTCGAGCCACCAGCGGTTGTTGTGCCCGTCGGCGCGTCGCGCGGCCCGTCGGTCCGCATCCGAGTCGCTGGCCGGTTCGCAGGGAGTCATGTTGAGGACAAGGCCCACGTTGGGCTTGATCGCCGCGTGTGACCGCAGCGCCTGGGCGGCGAGGCCGTGTCCGAGCAGGAGGTGGTAGGAGGACCGCACGGCGGCGGTGAGATCCTTCGCCCCGGGTGCCAGGACGCCTTCGAGGTACCCCAGCCACGCGGAGCAAAGGGGCTCGTTCAGGGTGGCCCAGTCCTGCACGCGGTCACCCAGTGCGTCGGCCACCACTGCGGCGTAGTCGCCGAAGTGCTCGGCGGTGGCGCGCTCCGGCCAACCGCCGGCGTCCTGGAGCGCCTGCGGCAGGTCCCAGTGGTAGAGGGTGACGTAGGGGCGAATGCCCGCTTCGAGCAGGCCGTCCACCAGCCGGTCGTAGAAGGCCAGTCCTGCCTTGTTGACGGTGGCCCTGCCGGTAGGCAGGACCCGCGGCCAGGAGACGGAGAAGCGGTAGTCGCTGACGCCCAGCTTCCGCATGAGGGCGATGTCGTCCCGCCAGAGCCGGTAGTGGTCACAGGCGACGTCACCGGTGTCGCCGTTGGCCACGGCCCCGGGAACACGGCTGAACGTGTCCCAGATCGACGGGCCTCGCCCGTCGGCATCGGCTGCCCCCTCGATCTGGTAGGCGGCGGTGGACACTCCCCAGCGGAACTCGGGGGGAAAGGACTGGATGGACTGCATGGGTCACTCCCGGGAGAGATGGATGATGCCGCGAACGAGCGCGACGGCGTATGTGTGGGGAAGTCGGCCGGGGGCACGACGTTCGTGCGCGGACGGACTCGTCGACCCACGAGGCGCCCAGGCCGGCCGGTCAGATCTCCGGCCGCGGAACCAGCCCTCGTTCAGGACGTATCGCTCGGCGCCCACCTCTGCGGCGAGTTCGATCAGCTCGGCCATGTCGTGCCGGAACCGGACCGTTTCCCAGATGTTGAGGCGGCCTGTTCACCTTGTTCCGCGCTCCATGCCTCTCCGTCCGGGCCGGGATACGCACCGCACCACATGACAACGGGCAGTTCGTCGGATGCCTGCCGGAGGAGCAGCGTGGTCGCCCGGCGCTGCGGGTCGCCGTCAGGGGTTGGGAACAGCAGCGGGAAGTGGCCAGTGACCGATCGAGGACCAGGGCTGGTCGGGAGGGGCGCATCCACCGGGATACTTCTCTCGTCGCAGGGGAAACAACGCAGGACGTGCGACTTCTGGACCACCACTGAAGGCTCGCCGACGTCGCTGCCGCCTTTCCGTTCACTCACGGTTCCGGCGGGCTCCATCACATCGCCGTTCGCCTGCTGTTTCCTCCCGCTGGCCCCTTCGTCCTTCCAGGATTCTCAGATGCTCTCCGGACCAGGCACCGGCCGGGACCTCTGGGCCATGGCCCGCGCCACTGCCGGGTCCACTCCGGCGACTTCGTTCGACGGCGTGTTGCTGCGATGGGCACGGCGGTAGTTGCCGGGCGAGGTACCGCAGAGCTCCGTGAAACTCGAGTAGAAGCTGCTCTGCGAGCCGAATCCGACGGCGGAAATCATCTCGGAGATCGGCAGTTCCGTGGTGATCAGGAGGCGTTGGGACTCCGCGATCCTGCATTGTGTGATGCGGGCATTGATGGTCGTTCCAAGCACTTCCTTGAAGAGGGACATGGCGTAGTTCGGGTGCAGGGGCACCACGCTCGCTATGTGCTCGACGGTGATCGGCTCGCGGAAGTGCGCGGCGATGAACTCGGCCATCCGCGCCGCGTGTTCCACCGACCGGTGACCACTCGGTTCGTCCGGGCCGAGTACGCCGCCCAGAGCGCCGTGGGTGAGTCTGCGCAGCCGCGCTTCGATTTCGATCTGGCAGATTCGGTGGAGTTCAGCGTCGCCCGTCGACAGGTCGAGCTGCCAGCGTTTCAGCAGCCCGGCGTCGTCCCGGTGGTACTCGTGGGGATCGGCCCGCATCGGCTGCCCACGCAGGAGAGCCCTTACGCCGGCGGAAGGCAGCCGCCAGCCCAGATAGGTCCGCAGGGGCACGTTCAGCCAGTACATCGGAGCAAGTGGTCGGGCCTCGATCAGCTGATGCGGTATCGCTGCCCAGAAGGCGACCAGTTCCCCGGGGGGCACGACCACGCGGCGGCCTCCCAGCAGGTAGACCAGTTCGGAGTCGGTCGAGAGGTTGACTTCGATGTCGTCATGCCGATGGGCCCGGTCCATGGGGGTGGGCGTCCCGTGCCAGCAGGCCAGCATCGAGACGTCGTTCCGCGGGGTCAGCATGTCCATCTGAGGATCCTGGAAGGTCGGAGGAGCCCACAGGAGGCACCCGGAGGTGTGCAGGAGTTGTATGGCGGTCGACCGCAGCGTTCACTTCCGGTCACCGCATCGACCAAGGGATGAGGCCGCCTCCACGGCCCTATCACCCCGGGAAAGTACCTGACAGGTACGGACATCAGGAAGGCCCGGAGGACGCGAACGCGTCACTCCGACGTACTTCAGCCGGGTCCTTGGCACGAGCCGCCCACGGCGTAACGGGATACGCCGTCCTGACGGAACCTGCGCGTGATTTCCCTCAGGGAACAAAGCCAACGGAGCCACACCCAGTGGTTCTCCGCCTGCCCGCACAAGGAGCCGATTGGCATGGCCGCTGATTCGACCAGAATACTGGGAGCACTATCTGCCGCAACCGCCCTGGTGTTGACGTCCGTCGTGGCGGCGCCCACGGCGCAGGCCGCCGGGCGGACCTATTACGTCAGCGCATTGACGGGCTCGGACACCAACAGCGGCCTCTCGGCGACACAGCCCTTCAAGACGATCCAGAAGGCCGCCGACCAGACCTTTCCCGGCGACACCGTTTACCTGATGACCGGCAAGTACGGCGACCTGAACCGAGAGGGCGTCGTGCAGATCACTCGTTCCGGCGCCCCAGGGAGGCCCATCACCTACCGTCCGGCTCCGGGGCACGATCCGTTGATCGCACCCGTGACCGGCTGGAACGGAGTACTCGTCGCCGGCGCCTCCTACATCACCATCTCCGGCCTGAGCGTCCGCGGCCCGAGCGACGATCTCACGCTGGAGGACGCGGAGGTCGGGTCGAAGCCGACCGGGCCCGCGTTCAACACGAACTGCATCTTCATCCGCAAGGACAAGGAGTCCGGTCGCGTTCCCCATCACGTGACGGTTCGCGGCAATCGCGCCTGGGACTGCCCCGGCAGCGGGATCGCTTCCGACACGGCCGACCACCTCCTGATCGAGAGGAACCGTGTGCATTCGACCTCCTGGTACACGTCCTACGCGACGAGTGGGATCTCCGTGCTCCATCCGGTCGACGTCGACAAGTCGAGGTCGACGAAAGTCATCGTTCGCGGAAACGTCGTGTACGACAACGAGACCAAGGTGAAGTGGGCCCAGTGCGGGTGCTATTCCGACGGCAACGGAATCATCGTGGACGACACCCTGCACCTCCAGGACGGGGGGAGCCCCTACCAGGGCCGCATATTGGTCGAGAACAACGTGTCGTTCGACAACGGCGGATCCGGCATCCACGCCTTCAGCTCCAGCAAAGTCGACATCCGCCACAACACGGCGTACTACAACAGTCGCAGCAGCCGCATGGAGAGCTACGGCAACATCTTCGCCCTGAAGAGCAGGGACGTCCGGATCCTCAACAACGTCTCCTACGTCCGCCCAGGCGAGAAGACCAACGTCACCGACCGGAACGTCGACGTGACCTACGACTACAACATCTACTACGGCGGGCTCACACCCGAGGTCATGGGCCCCCACGACGTGGTCGCCGACCCGAAGCTGGTGGATCCCGGAACCTCACCCGACTCGGACTTCCGTCTCCGGGAGAGTTCACCGGCGGTCGACACGGGCACCAGGACCGGCACTTCCGTGGACCACCAGGGAATCCCGAGGCCGCAGGGCTCCGGCTGGGACCGGGGCGCGTACGAGTACGCCGCCCGCTGACGGCGCGGACTGACGCCCTGCCGGGCAGCCCGCTGCGATGCACGACCGACCGTCCGCCCGAAACAAGGGCCGGCAGGATCACGGTGCGACTTCCGCGCCCTGTGTGATGCTGCCGGCCCGGTACAGGGAAACCGTGGAAAACAGGTGGCCTTGATGTTCAAAAGTCTGGAACAACCACGCAGGTCCGGCTCCGTCAAGGATATGCCATCGTCGAAGCCACCGAGTGGGGCGAGTCGTACAAGACTGCGCCGGTTCCACAGGGACAGGCTACTGCTCATCTGCGCGGTACCGGGGATCGCTATCCTGCTGCTTTTTCAGTACGTTCCACTGCTGGGCAATGTCATTGCCTTTCAGGACTATCAGCCGTTCGTTGGCATCCAGAACAGCGAGTGGGTCGGGCTTCGGAATTTCGAGGTCATCTTCAACGGGGATCCGCAATTCGTCACCGCCCTGCAGAACACGCTGACCATCCTTGCTCTTCAGATCTTTCTCGTTTTTCCTGCCCCCATCGCTCTGGCGCTCATACTCAACACGCTGGCATCAGAACGACTCAAGCACCTGGTACAGAGCGTCCTTTACCTCCCGCACTTCCTCTCCTGGGTCATCATCGTCTCCATCTTCCAGCAGTTCCTCGGGGACGCCGGCCTCCTCAACACGGTGCTGCGGTCGCACGACCTCGGCTCCGTCGATGTCATCGGAAACGTCGATCTCTTCAAGGGGCTGCTCACCAGCCAGGTGATATGGAAGGACACAGGCTGGGCGACCATTCTGTTCCTTGCGGCGCTGTCGCAGATTCCCCCCTCGCTCTATGAGGCCGCCGGCGTCGACGGGGCAGGGAAATGGCGTCAGATGTGGCACGTCACCTTGCCGGGCCTGAAAAGCATCATCATCCTGCTTCTCATTCTCCGACTCGGAGACGCGGTATCCGTCGGCTTCGAGCAGATCGTTCTGCAGCAGGGACCGGTAGGGCGTGAGGCCAGCGAAGTGCTCGACACCTACGTCTACAACAACGGCATCGTCGGCGGCGACTGGGGCGTCAGTGCCGCCGTCGGCCTGGTGAAGGGTCTCGTCGGCGTGGCCATGGTCCTGGGTGCCAACAAGGTGGCCCACATGTTCGGAGAGCGAGGCATCTACCAGTCATGACATCCTCCACCATCCGCTCTCGCACTCCACGCGCCCTGCGCATCGCCTCCAGGACGACCAGCCTGGTCAAGGGAGTCACTCTTACTCTCGCCTGTGCGGTGGTCCTCGTTCCGTTTCTGGGAATCGCCTCCACCAGCCTTGCCTCACGTCAGCAGGTGACCGAGTCGGGCGGTTTCGTACTGTGGCCGGAATCACCCACCTTCGACTCCTATGTGGTGCTGTTCGATGGCGGAGTCGTCACCCGCGCACTCGGTGTCAGCGTGTTCGTCACGCTGACCGGCACGGCGCTCAGCCTGACATGTACGGCGCTTCTCGCCTACAGCCTCAGCCGGCCGGGCTCCTTCGCGCACAAGCCACTGCTGATGACCGTGCTGTTCACGCTGCTGTTCACGCCCGGAATCATTCCCAGCTATCTACTCGTGAAGAACCTGGGGCTGATCGACAGCTACTGGTCGCTCATTCTGCCGACCATGATCAACGGATTCAACGTCATCGTCATGCGCGCCTTCTTCATGGAGCTACCGCAAGAGCTCATGGAAAGCGCCCGAATCGACGGGGCCAGCGACACGGTCATTCTGACGCGCATCGTCCTACCGCTGTCGCGGGCCGTACTGGCAGTGGTCGGGCTGTTCTACGCCGTTTCCTACTGGAACGCGTTCTTCGCGCCCATGCTCTATCTGAACGACAGTTCCAAATGGACACTGCAACTCGTCCTGCGCACCTATGTGGTCAACAACACCGAGATGGGCGTGGACCAGCTCAACGCAGCTGCCGAATCACTGCCTCCGCAGCAGTCGATCCAGATGGCGATCCTCGTCGTCTCCATCGTTCCCATCCTGCTCGTCTATCCCTTCCTTCAGCGCCATTTCTCCAAGGGCATGCTGACCGGAGCCGTCAAGGGCTGACGCCGCCCTGCCCATAAGCGCCCCCTCTTTGCGCCGCAACCGAAGTCGAGGAATAATGAGCGACAATCGCAACCGACCCACCCGTCGTACCGTGCTCCGGAGTGCCGTGGCCGCTGCGGCTTCTGCCGGCGTGGCAAGTCCGCTCCTGACAGCCTGTTCCGGCGGTGGCGGCCAGGAGGCGGCCGCGCAGAACGCGGTGGTCAAGCTTCCCGCCCACGTGCCGAACAAGGCCGTGCCGAGGCCGGACTTGCCGCGTGTCCACCCCGACGGCATCGACGGGTACCTGCACTACCCGGCCGAGCACCCGAAGACCGTGCGGAGGGCACCCGGTAAGGGCGGGAAGGTGTCGGCCTTCGTACAGACCTACACCCCGGCCCCGCCCGCTACGTCGAGGAACAAGTACTGGCGCGAGCTGAACGGCAAGCTGAATGCCGACCTGCGGATGAACATCGCCGCGGCTTCGGACTACAAGACCAAGATCGCCACTCTCACAGCCGGTGACGACCTTCCCGACTTCATCCAGATCCTCGGCGGCGGCACCGTTCCCGAGCTGGGCCCCTTCCTCGAGGCCAAGTGCCAGGACCTCACCGGGTTCCTGTCCGGCGACGAGATCAAGAACTTCCCGAACCTCGCCAACCTGCCGCAGATCTGCTGGAAGAGCACCATCTACAACGGCGGGCTCTACGGGCTCCCCATCCCCCGCCCCCGCGCGGTCCTGGCCCTCTTCAGCCGGGACGACCTGCTCGAATCCCGCGGTATCAACCCCGCGCCCGACACGTTCGACGAGTGGTTCGGGGTGATGAAGGAGTTCAACGACCCCGCCAAGAACCGGTGGGCGGCGGCCAACCCGATGGCAGTCCTGACCATGGTCCAGATGATGCTGGGCATGCCGAACAACTGGGACGTGCGCCAGGGCAAGCTCGTGAGCACGGTCGAGATGGAGGAGACGAAGGAAGCACTGAGCGCCTTGGTGAAAATCAAGAAGGCGGGTCTGCTCCACCCCGATTCCTTTGTGGGGACCGCCCCCAACCAGCAGTGGTTCAACTCCGGGACGGTCGCCTTCACGGTGGACCCCAACAACGGCTGGATGTCCTTCTTCAACTCGAACGTCGCGGGCGACTCCTTCAAGATCACGGGCCGGCCGGCGTTCTCCTTCCACAAGGGCCAGAAGGCGGCCACGTGGCTGCAGGAGCCCTCGTTCTGGAACGGGTTGACCGCGGTCAAGAAGAGCAGCAAGGACCGCACCAGGGAGCTCCTGGAAATCGCCAACTGGTTGGCCGCCCCGTTCGGCAGCCAGGAGTACCTGTTCCGCAAGTACGGCCTCGAGGGAGTCCACCACACGGTCGACTCCAAGGGGGACCCGATTCAGAACGATCGGGGAAAGAGCGAGATCCTCGGGATGGGCCTCGGCTTCGTCACGGACGGCCCCTTCACGTTCTACTACCCCAGCGAGCCCGACGTCGTCCGGGGCATGCACAAGTTCGAGGACGGGTTCTTCAAGACCGCGGTCGAGAACCCCGTGTACGGCCACTACTCGTCCGCGCTCAGCCGCAAGGGCGCCCAGCTCGACCAGCTCCTGACCGACTCCAAGAGCGAGATCATCCAGGGACGCAAGCCGGTCTCCTCGTGGGACGACACCGTGCAGACATGGCGTCAGCGCGGCGGTGATCAGATCCGGGACGAGTTCATGAAGTCCATAGAGTCGGCTTGACCCACAGGAAAGGTGATCAGATCCGGGACGAGTTCATGAAGTCCATAGAGTCGGCTTGACCCACAGGAAAGAGGAGTACCGAGATGGCTCCCGCAGCCGCCCCGCTGCCTCCGGAGGACCGCGTCCTGTCGCCCCGCACCGGCTGGACACGCGCGCACTGGGAGCACACGGCCGACCGCCTGCTCGCGGCAGTGCGCCCCTATGCCTCGATCACACACGCACTGATCGACCTGCCCGGCCCGGTGGGACGGGCGGGGCGGCTGAGTGACGGGCTGGAGGGCTTCGCCCGTACCTTCCTGCTGGCGGCCTTCCGCCTCGCCAGGACAGGGGACCGGGACCCGTCCGGCCTCGCCGAGTGGTACGCCCGCGGCCTGGCGGCAGGAACGGACCCGTCGTCTCCCGAACGCTGGCCCACCCTTCACGAGAACGGCCAGGCGAAGGTCGAAGCCGCCTCGATCGTCGTCGCGCTGCACGAAACGCGCCCGTACATCTGGGACCGCCTGGACGACTCGGTACGACAGAGGGTCGTCGACTGGCTGGCGGACGCCGTCGGCCCAACCCCGAGCCGCAACAACTGGGCGTGGTTCCAGGCTGTCACCAATGCCTTCCTCCGGTCGGTCGGCGGCCCGTGGTCGCCGACCGACGTGGCCGCCGTCATGGAACTGAACGAGGAGTTCTACGTCGGTGACGGCTGGTACGCGGACGGTACGGACCGCACCGCCGACTACCGCCGGTTCGACTACTACTCGGGGTGGGCCATGCACTTCTACCCGGCGTGGTTCTGCCGCATCGCGGGGAGCAGCGAATACGACGAGAAGGAGAAGAAGTACCACGACCGGCTCTCCCGCTACCTCCAGGACGCCGTCCACCTGGTGGGAAGCGACGGCGCCCCGGTGTTCCACGGCCGCTCGCTGACCTATCGCTTCGCGACGACGGCGCCGTTCTGGGTTGGCGCGCTCTTCGACGCCAGCCCACTGAACCCGGGCGTCACCCGGCGACTCACCAGCGGCGTCCTGCGCTACTTCCTGGACGGTGGCTGCGTCGACGAGCGGGGGCTGCTGTCCCTCGGGTGGCGAGGGGCTTTCCCTGCCATCCGGCAGCCCTACTCCGGCCCGGCGTCCCCCTACTGGGCGAGCAAGGGCTTCGCGGGACTCCTCCTACCCGCCGATCACCCGGTATGGACCAGTACCGAGGAACCCCTGCCCGTCGAGCAGACGGACACCGAGTTCCCGCTTCCCGCGCCTGGATGGCTCGTCTCCGGCACGCGCGACGACGGCATCGTGCGGCTCGTCCAGCACGGCGGCGACCACGCCGACCCCCGCTTCCTCGAGACCGACGACAGCGTGTACGCGCGCCATGCCTACGCGACGGCCGCAGGCCCTGCGGTCGGCAGCTCCGCCGACATACGCCCGATGGACGCCCATGTCTGCCTGCTCCGTGCCGACGGCAACCCCTCGCTGCGCCGGCCGTGGGAACGGATTCGGCTCGAGGGACGCGTCGGCGTGTCGCGGCACCGGGCCCACTGGCTGGATGGGGAGACACCCGACTACTTCGTCCCGGACTCCACGCAGTTCACCGGCGGTCCGGTCCTGACCACGGCGTCGGTGCTGCACCGGGGTGTGGAAGTGCGCCTGGCGCGCGCCGACGCATGGCACCCCCGGCACACGGTGCCCGGAGCGGCACCGGGCGCCGACGGCCCGACGGACCCCGGTCCCTGGCAGCTCAGGATGAGCGGACTGCCCGTGGCCGACGAGAAGCCGGTGCACGCCGGCGTCGGTCCCGCGAGAGCGGAAGTGCGTTCCGAGGGCGGGCTCGTCAGCCGAGTGATCGGTCTGCATGGGCTGGACGAAGCGGCCGTCGACAACGCCGACGGCACCAACGCGTACGGCCCGCACGCGGCCGTCCCCTCGGTCACCGGCCACCAGGACCTGCGCTTCGGCGAGGTCTACGCAGCCGTGCTGGTCCTGGCCGGCACGCCCGCTGTCGCCTCCTTCGCGGAGGAGGTCGACGTGGAGATCACGAACGATGCGTGGGGCAGCGCCGTGTACGTCACGTGGCCGGACGGACATCGCGATGTGGTGCGCCTCGACCCGCCCAGCTCGGACAACCCGAAGGAGAGTCGGTGAACCGTCGACTGCGTGCCGCCCTGGCCATGCGGAGTGACCTGCCGGGCAAGCTTTTCAGCCCTGCCGACAGGGCACGGATGGAAAGCCTGTGCGACCTCGCACCGGCACCGCTCACCGACTTCGACGGCCCGCTGGCAACGCGTGTCCTCAGCACCGTCGACGTCCTCGTCACCGGCTGGGACTGTCCGGTCATCGACGAGAGCGTGCTGGACCGTGCCCCCTCACTGCGTACGATCCTGCATGCCGCGGGGTCGGTGAAGGGCCACGTCAGGGAAGTCTGCTGGGAGCGGGGCCTGGCGGTGACGACGGCCGCGGACGCGAACGCCCGACCCGTCGCCGAGTACACGCTCGCCTCAATTCTTCTGGCCGGCAAGGGCGTTCCGGCCATCCGGCATCGTTACGCGCGAGAGCGACGGGCCCTGGACCTGGCAGCCGACTACCCGGACATCGGCAACGCCGACCGAAAGGTCGGCATCATCGGCGCGTCACGCATCGGGCGCCGTGTCATGGAGCTGCTGCGTCCGCACGACCTTACCGTCTGCGTGTACGACCCCTATCTCGACGATGCCGAAGCAACGGCACTCCTCGCACGGGCAGTTCCGCTGGACGATCTGCTCGTCCAGTGCTCGGTGGTCAGCATCCACGCGCCGGCGACCCGGCAGACGCAGAACATGCTCGACCGGCGACGCCTCGGCCTGCTCCCCAACGGGTCGACGCTCATCAATACGGCGCGGTCCGCGCTGGTCGATTTCCCGGCGCTCACCGACGAGTTGGTCTCGGGCCGGATCAACGCCTTCCTCGACGTCACGGAGCCCGAAGTACTCCCGGCGGACTCCCCTCTCTACGATCTTCCCAACGTGGTGCTCACCCCGCACCTCGCGGGCGCCCTCGGAAACGAACTGACCCGGCTCGGCCGCTCGGCGGTGGACGAACTGCAGCGCCTCACCCACGGACTCCCGCTCCGGTACGTGGTGTCGTCGACGGACCTCGCTCACATCGCCTGACGCCCCCGCCCGTGGCAGCAGAGCAGCACGTCCCGTCCACCCGCGAAGTCCGCCCCGCGAAATCTTCGGCCTTGTGGGTCGATGACACCCGCTCGCACTGTCGCGGGTGCGGCCGCCCCGGACCTGACACCGGGGCGGCACGCGGGCTCACGAATTAACGACCTCGTTGCCCGTGAGGAAGCGCTCGAAGGAGCCGACGGGTTCCTGGCTGCCCTTCTTCGTGATCACCTCACCGGAATACTGGGCCACATAGACGCGACGGTAGTTGTCGGTGAGGTTCGGGCCACTGCGGTGCATCACCGTGCTGGAGAAGACGGCGATGGAACCGGCGGGGACGACGACGGGGACGCCGGGATCGGACCCGAAATAGCAGACCTTGTCGTTGGTCCGCTCGTCCTTGATGTGCTTGACGTAGGAACGGACTCCGACCCGGGAGTAGGGCAGCAGATGGACGGCGCCGTTCTCCTCGGTGACGTCGTCGAGTGCGATCCAGCAGGTGAGGTACGGCTCGTGGTCCTCGTGCACATAGCCGGAGTCCTGGTGCCAGGAGAAGGAGGTGTCCTTGTCCGAGGCCTTGATGACGTACTGCTCCCAGAACAGGTACGCCTCCGGGCCGAGAGTGGCCCGGCAGATCTCGGCCATCGTCTCGCCGAACAGGAACGCCCTGAGCTGCGGCAGGTCCTGGTAGATCATGTGCCCGAAGTACCGCTTGCCCCGGGCGTTGATGCCGAGCCGGTCGACCCCTTCCGCGTCCATCGCGGCGTCGGCCTTGTCGACCGAATACTGGGCGCCGCTCCGAAGGAGCTCCAGCTGCTCCGGCGTCAGCGCCCCCTCGATGACGAAGAATCCCTCCTCACGGTATTGGTCGGCCATTTCCCTCGTCACCAGTGAAGTGCGTTCCTGCTCGATGGAGGTCATATCCGGCTTTCCTTTGATGAGTGTGATCCGCTGTCCGGATCCGGGACAAGGAACGCTATGGCGCCCACGGAGCTCTGTGAATAGAGATACTGATCGAGGCATGTATGTTCTGGCAGACGCCGCCGGGTACCCGCATCCTGATGGTCGACGGACCGCAGACCAGACTTGGGCGGATACTGCTGGCCGGTGAGGTGTCCGACGCCGACCCGGGCCCTTTGGAGGGGCCACGGACCCAGCCGGGCTGGGTCCTGTCGTACGTGACCGATGGCAGCGGCACCTACCGGCACGGCGACGGGCGCGAGGAGCCGATCGTTCCCGGCACCCTCACCGTGGTCGCACCGGGCGTACCCCATACGTACGGAACGCTGCCCGGGGGGCGGTGGACCGAGCAGTTCGCCGTCGTCACCGGCCCCCTGTTCACGACGCTCGCCAACGTCGGGATCCTGGTCGGCAACGGCCCGCGTCCCCTACGGGCGCCGCTGTCCGCCACCGTGTTCAGGACCGTGTTCGGCGCCCGCCACGCCACCGTCGGTGAGCACCAGCTGCTCGCCCTTGCGGACTGGCTCGTCGACGCCGGACCGACGGCCGACTCGGCCCCGAGCAGCCCGATCGAGCAGGCGCGCATCCTGCTGACCGCCGACCTCGGGGCCCCCGTGGACCTGCGCGAGGTGGCCGCCGCGGTCGACCTTCCCTATGACACGTTCCGCCGGCGGTTCGCGGCCGAGGTGGGCCAGGCTCCGCTCGCCTATCGCAATGGACACCGTCTCCGGGGTGCCGCGAGCCTGCTGCGTATGACCACGATGACCGTCCGCCAGATCGCCCGGCACTTCGGCTTCAACGACGAGTTTCATTTCTCGCGCCGCTTCCACGCCCATTTCGGTATGCCGCCCAGTGACTACCGGCGGGGAACGGGATGAGCGGGCGAGGATCGAATGTTCTCCGGCCGAGCCGCGCGGCCGGCTTCCACGCCGGCCGGCCGGGGTCCGGCGGGGTCGCTCACGGCAGCAGGTGCGCCAGCGGCAGCAGCCCGGCCTGCCGCACGGGCCGCATCGCGTCGGCCGCGGACTGGGTGCGCCGGAAAGCGCCCGGCGGAGTCCCGTAGGTCGCCGCGAACCGGCGTGAGAAGTGACATGGACTGCTGAAGCCGTACTCCGCCGCGATCTCGGCGAGCGACAGGTTGCTGCGCTGGAGTCGGCCGCGCTCTGCCTGTGATCAGCCGCGACCGAACCGCGCTCCCCCGCCGGGCTGCACCGCCTGCCGGTGCCACGGATGGGACTGGCCATGATCGGGAGCGGGGAGTGAACCGCGGGCGGGTCATCGGCCGAACTCTCCTGTCCGGTCACATCCGGGACAGCCGCCCCGCGGAGGATCCAGGAAGGTCGAAGGAGCCAGCAGGAGGAATCCGAACGCGAACAGCGGTTCCATTGACAAGGTCGGCAGTCGCGAGCCCAGCGTCCCTGAAACGAGACCCCGATCATGAATGACCGCCATCCGGAAACCCCGTCGGAAGGAATCGATGCCCATGCCTCGCCGAGGCCGCCCCGCATCCTCCTGCGCTCCTCCTGGCAGACCGCGAACGTCGGCGACATCGCTCACACGCCGGGAATTCTGGCCCTGCTGGAGAAGTGGATTCCCTATGCGGAAGTGACCCTGTGGGCGAGCGCGCTCGGCCCCGGCCCAGAGGTCAAGACCATGATCCGCGGCAGGTTCCCCAAGCTGCGCATCATGAACGACCCGCCGGAAGCGGAGGAGGCCGCGGCAGCCATCGCGGACAACGACTTCTTCCTGCACGGCTCCGGACCGAGGCTCATGGGCGCCCCGGAGCTCCGTATGTGGAGGGAGACCGGCAAGCCGTACGGCGTCTACGGAATCACGTTCTGGGATTCCGACGAAGCCACCGTGGAGCTGCTGAGCGGGGCCGAGTTCGTCTACTTCCGTGACTCGGTCTCCCTCAACAAGGCCGTACTCGAGGTGGGCCTGACCGCGCCGGTGGTCGGATTCACGCCGGACGCAGCCTTTGCCACGGACGTGCTCGACGACGAGGCGGCGGCATCCTTCCTCGCGCAGAACGGGCTTGAGGACAAGAAGTTCCTCTGCTGCCTGGGGCGTCTGCGCTACACCCCTTGGTGGGAGATGTACCCCCGGCCCATGACCGACCAGGACGTGAAGGTCCACGCCTACAACGAGCGCATGAAGGACAGCGATCACGCGCCGCTGCGTGCCGCGATCGAGGAAGTGGTGAGCCACACCGACCTCAAGGTTCTCCTGTGCCCCGAGGACCGCTCGCAGCTGAAGGTCCTGCGCGAAGACGTCTACGACAAGCTTCCCGAGGGTGTCCGCGGCCGTGTCGTCCTGCGCGACTCGTTCTGGCTCACCGACGAAGCCCTGAGCGTGTACGCGCGAAGCGCCGGTCTCTTCGGCAACGAGATGCACTCGCCGATCATGGCGATCGGACGGGGAATCCCGGCGGTCGTCTGCCGCTGGAGCGAGCAGACCAGCAAGGGATACATGTGGCGTGACATCGGGCTCGGCGACTGGTTGTTCGACCACGACTACGAGGAGTCCAGGAGCGGGATCGCCGCGGCGGTCCTGCACATGGCGCAGGACCCCGTGGGGGCGCACACGAAGGCCGCATCGGCCCGCGACGCGGTACGGCGGCACCACGAAGAGTCCATGGGGCTCCTGGCAGATCTGCTCCGCAACCGGAGGTAAAAACGACCGGCGAGCAGGCGGACGGCCCTCGGGACGGCACAACTGCCCCCGCTTGCCGATCCCGGGCACAGGACGTCCCTGCTGGGAAGGGCCGCGGGGAGGCGCCACGACACGGCGTCTCCCCGCGCAACCGTCCGGAGAAGAACCGGCTTTCGTCCGTTCGTAAGACGTATCCGTGAGCGACCGTAAGGCAGCAGACATGTCGGCAGGGCATGACCGGGGACCCCGGTTCGGCGTGAACTACGTACCGAGCAAGCACTGGTGGTATTCCTGGCTGGAGTGGGACGCCGCGTCCGTCCTCGAGGACCTGCGGGCGATCGCCGGCCTGGGAATGGACCACATTCGCGTGCAACTGCTGTGGCCCGTGTTCCAGCCCGATCCGTCGGTCGTCAGTGCGGTGGCATTGGAGCGGCTGCGTGATCTGCTGGATCTCGCCGATCACCCCGATGTCTCGCTGGACGTCTCGGTCTGCGTCCTCGACGGATGGCTCAGCGGGTTCACGTTCCTTCCCGCGTGGCTGTCCGGCCGCAGCATGATCACCGACAGCGACGTGGTGTGCGCCGAGCTGCTGCTCCTCGACACGCTCGCCGGACACATCGGCGGCCATCGGCGCTTCCTCGGCTTCGACCTGGGCAACGAGCTGTCGGTGCCCAACGGCGACGTCCCCGCGGAGCGAGGCGACCAGTGGGCCGCGCTGCTCCTGGACCACTGCGAGCGCATCGCACCCGGCCGCTTCCACGTCAACGGCATCGACAATCAACCCTGGTTCGAGGCACGGACGTTCACGCAGGCAGCGGCAGCTGCCCAGGGCCGTGCCAGCGTCCTGCACACCTACCCGTACTGGACCGGTGCGATCAAGCGCTACGGGCCGGACGGCACCGGCGTCCTGCACCTGGGCGAGTACATGGCCGAGCTCGCCGAGGCCTTCTCCCCCGTCCGCGGGCGGGAGAAGTGGCTTCAGGAGTTCGGTGCCTCGCCGACGGAACGGCCGGCGGACTCGATCCCGCAATGGGCCGCGTCCTTCGTGCGCAATACCCTGTCCTCCGGCGGCATATGGGGCTGCACCTGGTGGGGCAGCCACGACATCGACCGCCGGTTCACCGGCTTCGCCGAGTACGAGTACGACCTGGGCCTGCTCACCGTCGACAACGACATCAAGCCGACGGGAGCCCGGCTCCGCGACCTGATCAAGAAACTACGTGACACACCGGTCCGGCCCGCCGCCCGCCCGGTCGCACTGGTCCTGCCGGATTCCCGGGAACTGGGGCTCCAGGTCGCAGACCGCTTCTTCGCCCTCGTGGACGAGGGGGTCCGGCCCGCGCTGGTCACGAGCGAGAGGGCCGACGACGCGGCTCATCTGTCCGCCCGCGGCATCACCGGACTCGTGCACTTCTGACGCCTCCCCCGCACC
Organism: Streptomyces sp. GLSS-08; assembly: GCF_056387915.1. Lineage (NCBI taxonomy): Bacteria > Bacillati > Actinomycetota > Actinomycetes > Kitasatosporales > Streptomycetaceae > Streptomyces > Streptomyces sp. GLSS-08. The sequence goes on along the minus strand of NZ_JBWJAQ010000002.1, from coordinate 560,692 downwards.
CGTACATGCCATTCCACGCCCGAGGAGCCCTCCGTGTTCGCACCGTTTCCCGTACTGCACCGCCAACTCCGCGTCATGCTGCGGGACAAGGAGGAACAGGGCAGGGACGTCACCGGCATCGCGGAGCGGCTGGCGCATCTGCCGGACGACTACCAAGCCGTCGCGGACCTCGCTGCCGCCATCGACACGGCGCCGATGCGCGAGGACTGGCCGTACTTCGAGCCGAGCGACCTGGACGGTATCCGGGCGGAGCAGGCGCGTCCCGCCGAGGATCCGTCCGCGCCCCCTCCGCCCGGTGCGGGAGATCGGGTACGCGCGGGGTTCCTCGGCTCGGTGGCCGGATGCATCCTGGGCAAGCCGGTGGAGGTCATGCCGACCCTCGACGAACTGCGCGACGCGTTGCGTCGGACGGGCGAGTGGCCGTTGCGGGACTACATTCCCGCGCGACTGTGCACGGACGGAGGATTTCGCGCGTTCCATCCCGACTGGCCCGGGACGGTGCGGGAGAACATCACCCGGGTCGTTCCGGACGACGACATCAACTACACCCTGCTGGGCATGATGGTGCTGGAACAGCACGGAGCCGGTTTCACCAAGTCCGACCTGTGCCGCCTGTGGCTCGACAACATCCCGCTGGGCCAAACCTGGGGCCCCGAACGCACCTTCCTGACCCGGCAGGGGCTGGCGATGGGCATGGACGACTGGCCGGCGCTGGACGAGGAGGTACTGGCGGCGGCGCCGGCCCGGCTCAATCCCGGCGACGAGTGGTGCGGAGCCATGATCCGTGCCGACGCATACGGGTACGCCTGCCCCGGCCGTCCCGGCCTCGCCGCCGAACTCGCATGGCGCGACGCGTCGTTGACGCACCGAGGCAACGGCATCTACGGCGCGATGTTCGCCGCGGCCGCCATCTCCGCCGCCTTCACCGCGAGCGGCCCACTGGAGATCTTCACCACCGCGTTGCGCTACGTACCGCAACGCAGCCGCTTCTTCGCCGTCGTCAGCGACTCGCTGGAACTCGTGGCCGGGGCCCGTGACTGGCTGGAGGGCTACCGCGCCATCCACGGCCGGTACTCCGCCTACGGCCACTGCCGGGTCTTCCAGGAGAGCGGGACGCTGATCAACACCCTGCGCTTCGCCACGGACGTCGGCGACGGGATCTGCAAGCAGGTCAGCCAGGGCAACGACACCGACAGCTACGGCGCGACGGCGGGCTCCATCCTGGGCGTGTACTTCGGCCCCGGCCACCTGGAAGAACGCTGGATCACCCCCTTCCGCGACGTCCTGCACACGCGGCTGGCCGGCTTCCACGAACTGTCTCTGGCCAGGACCGCCGACCGCATCGCCGCGCTCCCGGCCCGCGTCCCCGGACAGAGCTGACGAGGACCGTTCAGGTCTCCCCCAGCACCCTGAACGCGGCGCGGGACAGACGGCCCGCAGCCACCTCCGGCGGCCAAATGGGCAGGACGAGATGACTGATGGTCGTGCGCACCACGACATCGGTCACCAACTCGAGGTCCTCCTGTTCCTGGTGGGGAAAGCGTTCGGCCAGCCAGGCGCGGAGCAGGCCCCGCACCGCGTCGAAGAGCGGATCGGTGCGCGCCGTGAGGTAGGCCACCAGGCTGTCCGAGCCTCGGCGTGCGGCGGTGACGACGGACCGCAGCAGGGGATTGTGCTCAGCCGCCGTCAGAACGAGCAGCAAGGCGGTCTCGAGGGCGGCCCGGGGGCGCCGGTCCGTGGTGGCCAGTACCCCTGCGACGTCGTCGAGGAGCTGCCGGGTCTCGCGGATCACCAGCGCGTGGCCCAGACAGGCGCGACTGCCGAACTCCTTGTACACGGACGGGCGGGACACCTGCGCCAGGGACGCGACGGCCGAGAGGCTCGCCCGGTCCCAGCCGTCGGCACAGGTCAGCTCGTGCGCCGCGTCCAGAATCCGCTCGCGCATGTCCTTGCGCCATGCGCTACGAGGCGGATCAGCCGACGCCTCGACGGCAGCGGTCGGACCAGGGTTCTGGTGCATCGGCATAGAGGCAAACCTGTCCGTGCGAGGGCCACGTCACGGCGGCGGCTCCGGGTGCCGCCGGGACAAGAGGAAAAAGAGCTGCCCGTCGTCCGGACCGGGGCCCGGCGACGGGGGGAAGAGGGAGAACCACGGCCTCTCCGAGCCGGGCGGCCGGCCGTCGGTGTCTCGCCTACGAGGACGGCCTTTCGCAATCCGGATTTCTCCGCGCGCCACCGGGCTGCAAGCCGTCACGGGGTCCGTTCGGGGACATCTCCCGCGCTGCAGAAGGACCCGGGGGTGTGGACGTCGTGCACCAGCCGCAGTTCCGTGTCGTGGTCCCCCGACGACCGGGGTCGCAGGAATTCCTCGACGCGCCACGCGAAGCCGGATCGCTGGGGGTGAGCGGCTTGGTACTGCCGCAATGCGAGAGGAAGCAGGCGCAGGCGTGCGTCGATCCAGGCCTCGTCCCAGGGGCCCTGTTCCAGGATCTGCTCCGCCGCACGGAACTCGTAGTACAGGGTGCGCCGCGGCTGGTTGCCCAGGACGGGTTCGGAGCCGTGCACGAGCATCACGTCGTGGACGAGGACGTCTCCGGGCTCCATCTCCACCGTCACCGCGCCGGGGATGTCCCAGTCGTACTGCGCGGTGAGTTCGCACACGTCCGCCTTCCGGCGCTGCGAGCCGGGCACGACACGCAGCGCTCCCCCGCCGTCGCGTGAGGCGTCGAGGTAGACGTCGACGTTGAAGATGCGGTAGTCGCGGGGGTGGACGGCGTCCTGGTGCCACGGAACGGGGGCGCCGTCGCCCTCATTCTCGAGCACCAGAGACTCGTAGGTGGGGGCGAAGTTGCGCCCGGCCAGGCTCTCCGCGATCCCGAGCACTTCCGGAGAGCCGAGCAGTTCCAGGGACGCGGCGTCACCCTTGGCGTGCACGTAGTCGATGCGGAACAGGACGCGACCGCTGGGGCGGTCGGCGAAGTGATAGTCCTCACCGTGCCGCATGGGCCCGTCCCCCGCAGCGATCCAGTGGTCCGCCGCCTGCTGCAGGCGGCGCAGCATGTCCCCCCGGGCACGGTCACGAAGGACGAGGTAGCCGTTCTCGTCGAAGAACGCCACCTGCTCGGGCGTCAGGTGGAAGGGGGAGGCCGAGTTCTCGATGAAACCGTTCACGAGTGGTTCTCCTGAGGTCGGACACACGCAATCCTCTGGCAGGATCGGGATGACTTCACCGAACCACGTCCCAGGAGCCCGTTCCTCCGACCAGCTCACCTCTCTTTCCTGGATCATCACTTGCTGCAGTCCCACGAACCTCGAAGCGACGACTTCGGCCTCGCCTGCTGGCAGGGCCGGGTCTCCCTCATGGACCGCGCGCACCGACACGACGACATTGAGATCAACTTCGCGGGCGACAGTGACCTGGTGTACCTGTTCCGCGGGCGAAGGACCGTGCTCCGGCGCGGCGGGATCGCCGCCTTCTGGGCCGCTGTCCCGCACCAGCTCGTCTCCGCGGCGCCGAACAGCACGATGCGCTGGCTGACCGTGCCGTGCGAGATCTTCCTTGGCTGGCGGATGCCCGACCCGGTGGTCAGGACATTACTGCGGGGAGTACCGCTCCTGGAGAGCGTGCCGGGCCCGCAGGACGCCGACCACGCGCTCTTCAGCCGGTGGTCCGAGGACCTCGCTCACCCGGACCAGGAGCCACGCCGCATCGCACTGCTGGAGATCGAGGCACGGCTGCGCAGGCTCGCCCTGACCACCGCACGGATACACGGCGGGGCGCACGACCTGCCACGGGACGGCGCCGTCGAGCACGCGGCCCGGATGGCGCACTTCATCACGGTGCACTTCCGCGAGCCCCTCACCGTCGAACGCGTGGCGGCCGCCGTTCCCCTGCACCCGCACTACGCGATGCGTGTGTTCAAGGAGGCCATCGGCACCACGCTGCACGGCTACCTGGCCGAGTGCCGGATGGCCGAGGCGCGGCGCCTCCTGGTGACCACGGACCTGGCCCTCACGGACATCGCCCTCGCCTCGGGATTCGGCTCGCAGAGCAGCTTCTACTCCCACTTCACCGCCGCGAACACGCTGACACCCGGAAAGTACCGTCGACTGCACCGCGCCTAGCAGGAGGCACTGCCGTGCGCGGTGGCCGCGGATTCTGCCGCTGCGCATCGAGGTCCGGCAGTCGTCCGACGTCGTCGCCGTCGACGACCCGTCACTTGCGGCGGCCCTGCGCCACATCCGCGACCACGCCGACGCGGCCGTGACCGTGCAGGCGGTCGTCGACCACGCACCCCTGTCGCGCCGCGCCCTCGAGTACCGCTTCACCACCCTCCTCGGCCGCACGATCCACGGCGAGATCCTCCGGGTGCGGATGGCCCGCGTCGCCGACCTCCTCGTCCCCATCCTGTCCGTGGAGGGTTGCGGCGATGTCTGACAGGAGTAGCAGGCGGCTATGTGACACGACGCAAACGGACCACAGTGCTGGAGTGGTCACCGCCTGGCATGTCGGGGATCGGTAGTCCGAACCCGGTGAGCGTCGCCCCGGACCACTGCCTGCCGGTGTCCTCGTCCTGGAACGTGCTGCCGGGGTTGAGACCTTGCAGCCGCAGTGGGGGGTGAGCCGGTCCGTGCGAGGTGGACGGCCGCCAGACGAACACCACGACGCGGTCAGTGCCCGCGTCGGAATACTGGACGGCTGTCAGCGGTCCCTGTCCCGGTGGCAGAAGGCGGTACTGCCGGCCGTGCTGCACGACCTCGCGGATGTCCTTGTACAGCTCCACCATCTGCGTGGCCTCCTCCAAGTCCTCCGGCGTCCAGCGGGTCAGGTCACCTCCTATGCCCATGACGCCTGCCATGGCGCTGTGAAAGCGGAAGCGCAGCGGGACGACGCGTCCTGTCAGAGGATTGGGACTGTCAGTAATCCAGGCGGACATCACCGCGGCCGGGTAGACCTGGCTGAAGCCGTGGTGGATGGCGAGTCGGTCCACCGCGTCGGTGTTGTCCGACGTCCATACCTGGTCGGTGCGTTTGAGGATGCTCAGGTCGACCCGGCCCCCACCTCCTGCGCACGTCTCGATGCGCAGGTGCGGGATATCGGTGCGCAAGCGGTCGAGTACGCGGTTGAGGCCCTCGGCGTGCTCGATGTGGACCCTTCTCGCATCCCGTCCCCCCGTGTGGGTTCCCGCCTCCGTGAAGGACCGGTTGAAGTCCCATTTGAGGAAGTCGACTTCGTTGTCGTGGACGAGGTCGCGGAGCCATGCGTACGCCCAGTCATTGACATCCTGGCGGGAGAAGTCGAGCACGAGCTGATGCCGCAGCTCCGTGGCCCGGCGGTCAGGCAGGTGGAGTACCCAGTCGGGGTGCTGCCGGTACAAGTGGCTGTCGGCGTTGACCATCTCCGGCTCCACCCACACGCCGAACGCCATGCCGAGCCGGTGCACCTCGTCCGCGAGTGGTCGCAGGCCGTGCGGGAACCGCAGCCGGTGCGGCACCCAGTCGCCCAACCCCGCCCGGTCGTCGACGCGTTCGCCGAACCAGCCGTCGTCGACCACGAACAGTTCCACGCCGAGGGCGGCGGCCCGCCGGGCCAGGTCCCATTGGTTGGCTTCGCTGACGGCGAAGGACGTGGCTTCCCAGGAGTTGTACAGCACGGGGCGCACCTCTTCGGGATGCGGCAGCACGTGCCGGCGTACGTAGGCGTGGAGAGCTCGGCTGGCTCCGCCGAAACCGCCCGTGTCGTACACGCCCACGCTGACGGCGGACGTGTGCCGCTGTCCCGGGGCGAGGGAGATCTCCACGCCCTCGTGGCCCGGCGAGGTCACGACGCCCACCCGCTCCGCCGCCGTGCGCTGCACAGTCATGCGCCAACTGCCGCTGGTGGCCAGGGCTGTCGCCCAGACCTCCCCGTGCTCCTCGTCGGCTTGCCCGGGGTCGAGCATGAGCCATGGGTTCGCGTCGTGGCCGGTGTGACCGCGTCTGCTGGTCAGAGTCGTTTCCCCGACGGCCAGGGGGGTCCGTTCCAGTCGGTTCTCCGAAGACCAGCCACCGTGGACGGCGGACAGCCGCCAGTCCGGTCGCTGCGGCAACGGCCAGTGGGCGGAGGCGTAGCGCAGGAGCAGCAGCGGCTGCGCGCCGGCACGGGCCGTGTGGACGATCTCCGTCCACCGTTCGATGACGTCCCCGCCGGGCGGAACGCGGTAGTGCAGACTCCAGGCCAGTGGCCGGGCCCGGTCGGTCAGCGAGATGACGACGTGGTTCTGGTCGGCGAGCTCGATGCCCTCGACCTGCGGCTCCACCGGGCTGCTGCCGTCGGCGAACCGTACTTCGAGTGCCGGCGTGCCGAACCGGGCCCCTCCCTCGACCGGATACTCCTCCACCCCGTCGAGTCGCCCCGCGAAGCTGTTGTCGTGGTCAGCCCACGCGGGGAGCACAGCGGCGTCGGCGAGGGGAACGGGTCTGCCCCAGTGGACGTGGCGCACCGTGCCGGCCGTGGTATCGACGCGCAGGACGTAGCAGGAGGCGGCCGTACCCAGCAGCACCGTGCCGGTGGGGTCGTCGATCTGCACCGTCCCGCGCGGGGGCTGTGATGTCTGGGCAGGCATGAGTGGCTTCCTCGTAGGGTGTGGAACGCGGTGCGGGACCGGAGTGCGGCGTCAGGGTTACGGCAGAGACTTTCCCTCGCGGACCACGGCCACGCCGCCGGCCGGGATCTCCGCGCAGGACTCGTCGTCTGCCGTGCCCAGGAGGCGGGTGCCGTGGACAGGCACCTTGACGACGGCGTCGGTGTGGTTGATGAGAAAAAGGAAGGACCCGTCGGCTCCGGTGCGGCGCAGGGCTTCCACGCCTTCGGGGACGACGGCCACGGGGCGAACGCCTGCCGTGTGACTGACGTGTTCCATGAAGGCGCGCATCGTGGCCGCCGAGGCACGGGTGGCCAGGTACCAGCTGGTTCCCTTCCCGTAGGCGTGCCGGGTGAGGGCAGGTCTGCCCCGGGCGGGGCCGCCCTCGGAGGTGGCCTCGAAGTGGAGCATCGGGACGGAGCCTGTCGGCTCGATCCACTCCGCCCACTGATCGGCCGTGGTCCCGTCGCTGAGCCGGATCGTGTCCTGGGGGCGGAGCGGCAGGTACTCGTCGACGCGCAGTCCGAGGACGTCACGCAGCACGCCTGGGTATGCGCCCGGGTGCACCCGGTCACAGGCGTCCACCACCCCGCTGAAGCAGCCGATCGCCAGGTGTCCGCCTTCGTGTACGTAGCGCGTGAGGTCTTCGGCGTGCTGCTCGTCGAGGAGGTAGAGGTTGGGGGCGAGGACCGCCTTGTAGCGCGTGAGGTCGGTTCCGGGCGCGACCAGGTCGCATGTGATGTTCAGGCTCCACAGCGCCTCGTACCAGTCGCGCACCAGGTCGAGATAGCGCAGTTGGCTGGTCGGACGGGCCTCCTGTTCGAGCGCCCACCAGTTGTGCCAGTCGAAGAGCAGCGCGGTCTCCGCCTCCACCTGCGTTCCCATCACGTCGCCTAGGTCGGCCAGGTCCGAGCCGAGCGCGCACACCTCGCGCCAGATGCGGGTGTTGGTCCCGCCGTGCGGCAGCATGGCGGAGTGCCATTTCTCGGCGCCGGCCCGGGACTGCCGCCATTGGAAAAACATGATGCCGTCCGCGCCCCGAGCCAGATGTGTCAGGCTGTTGCGCCGCATCTCCCCCGGTTGTTTGGCCACGTTGACGGGTTGCCAGTTGACGGCGGAGGTCGAGTGCTCCATGAGCATCCAGGGACGGCCGGCGGCCATCCCGCGGGCGAGGTCCGCGTTCAGAGCGAGGTCGATGTGACCTTTGGGGTCGGCGGCGGGGAGGTAGTGGTCCAGCGAGACGAAGTCGCACTCGGCGGCGAAGGCCTGGGCGTCGACCTTCTTCTCCAGTGTCCCCAAGTGGTTGGTGGTGAGAGGTATGTCGGGCGCGAAGCGGCGCAACAGATCCACCTCGGCCCTGTGGCGGGTCAACAGGGCGTCGGAGGAGAAGCGCCGGTAGTCGAGATCCTGCCCGGGGTTGCGGAACGCCGTCGTGTCACGGGGCGCATCGATCTCTTCCCAGTCGCTGTACCGCTGGCCCCAGAAGTCGGTCCCCCACACCTCGTTCAGATGGTCCAGTGTCTTGTACCGGTCGCGGAGCCAGGAGCGGAACGCGGCGGCGCTGACGTCGCAGTAGCACAGGGCGTTGTGGTTGCCCCATTCGTTGTGGACGTGCCACATCACCAGCGCGGGGTGATGCCCGTAGCGTGCCGCGAGTTGCGCGACGAGAGCGTCCGCCGCCTCGGCGTAGGCGGGGTGGCTCGGGCAGAAGACCTGACGGCTGCCGTGCGCCAGGCGGGTGCCCGAAACGGTGACCGGCCGGGCGTCGGGGTGCCGGTGCGTGAACCAGGGGGGCGGGGCCGCGGTGGAGGTGGCGAGGTCGACCGCGATGCCGTGTTCGTACAGCAGGTCCAGGATCTCGTCGAGCATGCTCCAGTCGTACGTGTCCGGGTTCGGCTGCAGGCGGGACCAGGAGAAGACGCCGACAGTGACGAGGTTGACCCCGGCGTCGCGCATGAGTCGTACGTCTTCGCGCCAGACGTCGCGCGGCCACTGCTCCGGGTTGTAGTCACCGCCGTATGCGATGCCCCCGAGCCGGCGGGTGAGTTCCGTCAGGGCATGGGTCACGATTTCACGGCTCCGGCGGCGAGTCCGGCGCGCCAGTAGCGCTGCAGGAGGAGGAAGGTGAGGACGATGGGGACGACCGAGATCAGTGCCCCCACGATGGTGAGGGTCTGCAGTTCGGGCAGTCGGCTGGTCTGTGACTGCCAGGTGAACAGACCGAGGGTCACCGGGTAGAGACGGTCGTCCTGCAGCATCACGAGGGGCAGGAGGAAGTTGTTCCAGATGACCACGAACTGGAACAGGAAGATGGTCACCAGGGCCGGGGCCATCAGGCGCAGCGCGATCGTGCGGAAGATCCGGAACTCGCTCGCTCCGTCCATCCGGGCTGCCTCCATCACCTCGTTGGGCACGGAGGCGGCGGCGAAGATGCGCGAGAGGTAGACCCCGAACGGGCTGACGATGCTGGGCAGGAAGACCGACCAGAACGTGTTGGTGGCGTCGACCTGCGCGAACAGCAGGAACAGCGGCAGGGCGAGGGCGGTCGCCGGTACGAGGACACCGCCCAGGACGAGGGAGAAGACGGCTTCCCGTCCGCGGAAGGTGTACTTGGCGAGTGCGTAGCCGGCCGCGGCGGCCAGCACGGTGGCGACGGCCGCGCCGGCGCCGGCGTACAGGAGGCTGTTGAGCAGCCAGCGCGCGAACACGCCGTCCTGCTGCGAGAACAGGGAGGACAGGTTGTCGCCGAGATGCCACTCGGCGGGCAGGAAGCCCGCGGTGGTCACGAGGTCGCTCTGGCTCTTTGTGGACGAGATGAGCAGCCAGTAGATCGGCAGCAGCATGTAGCAGGCGACCAGGACCATGAAGGTGACGGCCGCCACGGTCGAGGCGCTGAAGCGGCGCCGGCCCCTGGCCGGGGTGGCGGCCCCGTGGGCGCCTTCGGTGCGAGTCAGCAGGCTCATCCCTGCCTCCGGGAGGTGAAGCGCAGGAACAGGAAGGACAGCAGGAACGTCACCACGGCGAGCAGGACCGACAGAGCGGCCGCACCGCTGTAGTCGTCGCCGGAAGCGAGCGAGTACGCCGCCAGGTTCGGTGTGTAGGTGCTGGTCACGCTCGTGGAGATGGAACGGAACACCTGCGGTTCGGTGAACAGCTGGAACGTTCCGATGATGGAGAAGACGCCGGTGAGGACGAGGGCGGGCCGGATGATCGGAAGCTTGATACGCAGGGCGATGGTCAAGCCGTTGGCTCCGTCCACCCGGGCCGCCTCCTCGATGTCGGAGGGCACCGCTTGCAGTGCGGCATACAGGATCAGCATGTTGTAGCCCGTGTACGTCCAGGTCACGACGTTGCCGATGGACCACAGGATGGCTCCGGGACCGAGCAGGTCGACGTGTGCTCCGGCCGAGTCGAGCAGGTCCACGACGGGTGACAGGCGTGGGTCGTACAAGAAGGCCCACATCAGGGCGGCCACCACGCCGGGGATGCCGTAGGGCACGAAGTAGACCAGCCGGAAGAACCGCTTGGCCCGGGCCACTGCGGAGTCCAGCAGCAGTGCCAGGACGAGGGCCAGCAGCAGCATGACCGGGATCTGGACGAGCGCGAAGCCGGCGACGCGCAGCACGCTGTCGGCGAAGAAGGGCGCCTTGACCACGTCGACGTACTGTTCGAACCCGGCGAACACCGACTCCGTGCGGCCGAAGGTACCGCCCGTGCGTTCGATCTTGTGCAGGCTCTGCCAGAACGCATAGCCCACGGGTACGAGGGTGAACAGGACGAAGGGGATGAGAAAGGGAACGAGAAATGCGTAAGGGGTGAGGATTCGGCGTGCGGGCTTGCGGTGTGCCCGGGGCGGGGCAGTGGAGGTTGTCACGGGGAGGGCCTTTGGCAGGGGTGCCGCCCCGCCGCGGGTGCGGCGGGGACACTGCGGAGTGGGAGAACGGCGTCAGTCTTTTACGTCGAGGTTCTGCTTGCGCAGGGACTCGACGCTCTGCGTCTTGGTCTGCTTCAGGACGTCCGCGAGCGTGCCCTTGCCGCCGATGGCGCCGGCCGTTCCGTCGCTGATGAAGCGGTAGGTGTCGGTCATGGTCGGACCCCACGTGAAGCCGGTGTCCACGTTCGCGGAGGCCTTGGCGAAGACGTCGAAGATCTTCTGCTTGCCGTAGAAGTCGACAGGCTGCTTGAGGGCCGGAAGGTCGAGTCCGGCCTTGGCCGCCGGGTACAGACCGCCTTCACGGTTGAGGATCTCGAGCGCTTCGGGGTCGGTGTTGAGCCACAGGGCGAACTCGGCCGCTTCGGCGGGGTGCTTGCTCTTGCCGAGCACCGCCGTGGTCGATCCGCCCCAGTTGCCGGCCTGCTGCTCCCCCGCCCGCCACTGCGGCATGGGAGCAACAGCCCACTTGCCGTTGGTGGACTTGGCGTTGTCACGAATGGTGCTGTAGCCCCAGGCGGCACTGATCCACGTGACCACCTCGCCGGAGTTCCAGGACTTGTACAGCGCGGGAGAGAAGCCCTGCAGATCGGTGGCGACGAGCTTGTCATCGATCATTTTCTGCCAGTAGTCGGCGACCTGACGGCTCTCGGGCCGGTCGACGGTGACCTTCCAGGCATCGCCGTCGCGCTCGAACATGGTGGCCTTGTTCTGCCACAGCAGACCGGTGAACCAGTTCGGGTCCGTCTGCGAGTAGTGGGTGATGTACTTGCCCGCCTTCTTGAGCTTACGGGCGTCCTCGGCGTACTCCTCCCAGGTGGTGGGAGCCTTGAGACCCAGCTTGTCGAAGATGTCCTTGCGGTAGAACAGCGCCATGGGTCCGGTGTCCTGGGGGACCGCCCATACGCCGTCCTTGCCGTCCGCTCCGAAGCCGACCTGGGACCAGGTCCAGTCGACGAACTTCTGCTGGGCGTCGTCCACTCCGGGGCATGCGGCGATGTCACGCAGACCGCCCTTGAGCCGGAAGCTGGCCAGGGAGTCGTACTCGATCTGGCCGAGGTCCGGAGCCTTGCCGGCCTTCAGGGCGTTGGACATGTTCTGGTACGTGCCCGCGTTGCCCGCCGGCGTGGTCTTCAGCTTCACCTGCACGTCGGGGTTCTTGCTGTTCCACAGGTCCACCGCCTTCTGCATGCCGGGGACCCACGACCAGTACTGCAGCGACACCTTGCCCGAGGCAGGCTTGCAGGAAGAGTCCGCCGCGTTGTCGTCGCCCTTGTCGGTCCCACCGCCACATCCGGTCGTCACCGTGAGGACGACGGCCACTGCACCGATCGCGCAGCGTCTGGCCGCCAGTGAAGAGCGATCACGCATCACCATGAGGTTGCTCCTTGCCCTTGGAATCCGCTTCGTCGAAGCGGTGGCCGCAACCATCACAACGTGAATCCACAAAAGTCAACAGGTCGGACCGGATTTCCCGCATCGAGCCCGCTTCGTGACCGAGTCGAGATGATGCTGAAAGTCCTTGCCAGACCGCTCTGACCTGCGGTTTCTCGGACACGTCCAGCCAAGTCACGCCAAGACCCTCGTCATGCGGAATCGATTACGCTACGGTGTCGCAGAGACACCGGCAGGGCGCTTTTCGGACAGTTGGGGGGCAGAGCCGACGGAGGTCAGGGCAGACGACGGTCAGGGCCGACAGGGGGCAGGACAGACGGGAGTTGGTCGGACGGGGCGCCGTCAGACCGAGGCGCGGGCGATGAACTCCGCCTTCACCTGCACGGTACGACGCACACTGCGGCCTTCGAACCGCTCCTTGAGCAGCCGGGCCGCTGCCAGTCCCACCTCGTCGGCGGGATACCGGATGGTCGTCAGCTGCGGCCGCACGAGGGAAGCGAAGAAGGCGTCGTCATGACCCACCAGCGCCACTTCACCGGGGATGTCGATGCCCAGCTCGCTCGCCTTGTCCATGGCGCCGATCGCGATGACATCGTTGGCGCAGAACACGGCGTCCGGACGGTAGCGGCGACTCATCAGCTCGGCGAATCCGGCCGCACCGGCCTCGCGGCTGTGTTCGCCACGGACGACCAGCTCCCGCGGCAGGGAGGTACCGAACTGGGGGGCGAGGGTCCTGAGCAGTTCCAGGCGTGGGTCGCCGCCGGTGGCGTCTCGCGGGCCCGCGATCATCGCGATGCGTCGCCGCCGGGCCGCCTTCACCTTTTCGAGCGCCTGCCGGGTCGCCGCCTTGGCTTCGGGAACCACCAGGTCGGCCGACCCGAAAGGAACATCCGCGCTGACGACGACCGGTATCCCGGCCTGATGGAGAGCGTCCAGGTCCCTGGGCAGCAACCGGAACGGCGTGATCACCACGCCGGCGAAGCGCTGCTGCAGCGCCTCGGCGAGCAGCGCCCGCTCCTCGTCCCGGCGCGCACGAGTGTTGCAGACGAGAATGTGGATGCCCAGAGCCCGCAGTTCTTCCTGCAGGGTCGCCGCGAGCTGGGCGAAGAACGGGTTGGCGATGTCGGGCACGATGAGCGCCACCAGGCTGGACCGCCCCGTGCGCAGGCTGCGAGCCGCGGTGTTCACGGCGAACCCCAGCTCGGCGATGGCCGCCTCCACCGCCTCGCGGGTCTGCGGGGCGACGGGCCGCTTGCCGGAGAGAACGTAGGAGACAGTGGCGGACGATACGCCGGCGGCCCGTGCGACGTCCGACATGGTTACCCGCTCTTGCACTCCCCACGCTCCTCTCGAGCCGTCACCCTACTTCACGCACGACCCGTCGATGGAAGCGCTTCCACCACACGACACAGTCGCGGCGGCCGCCCCCCGCTACGGGCGGGCCGCCCGCGGGTTTCCCGAAAGCTCCGCGCGGCCGTGGCGGCCCGCCAGCCCGAGCGCGGCCGACCGGTCGGCCGGGCGTGTGGCGCCATGCCCCAGGACACACGGGTTCCGGGTCTGCTCGGACAGTGACCATGACCATCACCCGACGCGGCAACCTGCAATGGCCGCCAGCACTCACCCGAGGGGGAGCCGCACTCGTGCACGACGCACCGATCTACGCCCAGCTGATCTCTGAACGCGGCGACATACCGCTGCAGGTTCGCGAGGAGGCCCGCAGGATCCAACGCGAACTGGACCGAGTCCTCGACTGGGGACCCGTGTCCGAGGGGTTTCCTCATGGCCCGACCGCCACTCCGCCCCGTGATCCCCGGTCTCGGCGGAGCGGCTCGGGCTCCGGCGCCTGGTTCTGACGCTGGGTGGCGGGAGAGCCGGACTCCCGCCGACGTACGACGGCACGGCGCACGGTGCGCGGCGCCCGGACTGCTCGGGCGCTGGCCAGCGCCCTTGAAGTCCTGGTCGCCCCTGGAAGAGCCGGAGAGGTACCAGGCGGATCTCCGCTGCTTTCGGCGCTGCGCGCAGAAGAGGACGCAAACTGTCCTCTTCCTCTGAGAGCTTGTTCATCGCGGGGGGCGAACAGAACCGAGACAGCCGTCGTCACAGGCACGTCCGCACGCCGGTCGTCGTGCCGCCGTCGGTTCGGCGTGCCCCGCCCGAGGCCGTGCACGTCGGCGGCCGACGCGCCGGCCGCCGTCCGCCGTCCGCCGTCCGCCGTCCGCCGTGCCGGGATCGGCGCTCGTGGCAGAAGCGTTCCCTGCGATGCCCGGCAACGAGCGGTTCGACCGACAGCACCCCATGAAGGCAGGGACAAACAGTGAGGTTGCATATGCCGGACCGGTTCGTGATGCGAAACAGTCCCCACCACGGCGACCAGCACACGGCGAGCCGATGACCGTTCTCAGCACGCGAGCGCTGGGCCGGGCCACTCTGGCCCGCCAGCTGCTCCTCACCCGATCCGACCTCCCGGTCCTGGACGCCGTGGCCCACCTCGGTGGTCTCCAGGCGCAGGAGCCGCAGGAACCCTTCGTCGGACTCTGGTCCAGGCTGCACGCCTTCGACCCCGCCGTGCTGTCGGACCTGCTCCTCCGGCGGCGTGTGGTGAGATGCCACCTCATGCGGCGCACAGTCCACCTCGTCACCGCCGCTGACGCCCTGGCATGGCGGGCTCGCCACGACGCGATGCTGCGCCAACGAGTGCTCGGCACCTACCGCCGTGAACTCGCCTCGGTGGACCTTGAAGAGCTCGCGGAGGCGGGCCGGTCGGTGATGTCGGACGGCGAACCACGTTCGGCGAGCGAACTCGCGAAGGCTCTCGCGGCACGCTGGCCCGAACCCGGACTCCGGCCGCTCAGCGAGATGCTGGTCGCCGCCCTGCTCCCGATGGTTCAGATGCCACCGCGTGGTCTGTGGAGGGAGAAGGGAGGCGTTCACAACGTCATGATCTCCACATGGCTCGGCCGCGAGATCGATCCCCTGCCGTTGGACACCGACGATACGGTGGGCCAGGCGCTCGTTCGGCGCTACCTCGCCGCGTACGGCCCCGCCGCTTCGTCGGACCTGCGCGCCTGGTGCGGCCTCGCGGGGCTTCCCGCGGCCGTCGCCGCACTACGGGCGGAACTCGTCTCCTTCCGCGACGAACGAGGCCGTGAACTGCTGGATCTTCCCGACGCGCCACGCCCGGACCCTGATGCTCCTGCCCCGGTGCGGTTCCTTCCGGCCTTCGACAACGCGATCCTCGGTTATCACGACCGCAGCCGCGTCATCGACGATCACCATCGTCACCTGTCCGTCTCGGGTGAACGTGTCGTCCTGGTCGACGGTCGCGTCGCAGCGACGTGGACCTGCAAGGACCGCGTGGTCACCACGACCCCGCTGCGCGCCTTCTCAGGGGCCGACCGAACCGCGGTCGCCGAACAGGGGCAGGCGCTGGCCGCGTTCCTCTGCGACGGCGGAAGCCACCGCATGGAGAGCACCTGAGAATCCGTTGGCAGCTCTGTCCACCCTCGGCACGGCCCTCGCAGCGGGAAAGCATGGCTCGGGCCGGCCCGCCGCCGAGGGTGAGGGTGATGAGCCGGGTGAACCACAGCAACGACGCACGAGTACGGGTCATACGGAAGTCGGCACGTCACCCGCGCTGCAGAAAGCGCCGGGAGTGTGCACCTGGTGAGCGGCTCGCAGCTCGGTCCTCGGCATGACGATCAAGGCCTACCTGACGCAGTGCCGCGTCGCCGAATCGCAGCGGCTGCTCGTGACCACCGCGATGTCCGTCTCGGACGTGGCGGGAGCGTCCGGGTTCGGCTCCCTCAGCAGGTTCTACGCGTCCTTCACGGAATCCTGTGGGATGGCTCCGGGAATGTGGCGCCAGCGGCACGGGGGTCCGTGAGGACGGGGACTCCGTCCGCATGTGCTGCATCCGGAGCCTCCCCCCGGTCTCCCGTTCGGATCGTGGATCTCGTGGAGGAAGCAGCGCGAGGGGAACCCTGGCGCGAGCTCCTGGACGCCTGCGGACGCCCGAGGCCGGTCGGCCGCAGCCACCCTGCCGCCCCATCGACCGTGCAACCGGCTGAGGAGCCGACCCGGGCGCGGACACCACCCGCGCCGGTGTCCTCATCGGCAAGGACGTGTCCGGTCGTCTCACCGGTACCGGGCCCGCCGGGGCTCGTCATGGTGGCTTCCGTCAGGTCGTACACCAACCTCATGGTCCGGTCCAGGGTATGACGCAGCATCAGAATATTGACGCCCTGTCACTGCTTGCCCGGATACACGCCGTCTGGAAATGTCGTTCCGTAGTCAGGGCCGCAGTAACGGTGACCGGTGCGAGACATCGGATCCCGCTGTGCCGCCGCCAGGTCGCCGACGGGGTGCCGGCACAGCCGCGTTGGGGCTGCAGGTGGTGACGGAGCGAACAACTCCTCAGTGCGATCCCACCGATGACGCGCGAAACGCTCCAAGACCTGAAGGTCGCACGAGCTGCGCGGCCCGATGACGGCAGGCCCCTGTCCCCTCCCCCGCCTTCGTTCAGCACTCGGTTCCTTGAGGATAAGCAAGTCGATATGAGCTATTCAGCAGGTGGCGCGCGCCAAGATTCCAGGGACGACGACAACGCCCCGGATCCGCCACGAGTGGCATGGCGCAAGGAGACGCGTCGCCAAGTCCTGGCCGCTGCACACCAACTCGCCTCGGAGGCGGGATGGGACAATGTGAGTCTGGCCGCCGTGGCGGAACGCGCCAACGTCTCACGTCCTTCTGTTTACAAGGCGTTCGGGAACCGGGCAGGACTGGGGCAAGCTCTGGTTCTCCAGGAAACACAGCAGCTCTTGCACGGTGTGGCGGAACACCTCGGCGCCCCGGACGCGGGGCTGGCCGCCAGCCTCGAGGGGGCTATGGTCTTCGTCCTCACCGAGGCGGAACGCAACCCCCTCGTCAAGGCGGTCGTCGCTGCCGCGCGACACGGCTCCGACAGCTTGCTGCCCTATCTCACCGCGCGTCCCGACCCGGTCTTCGACGCGGCTCAGGAACTCCTCCAGGCGTGGTTCAGGGTTCACTACCCGCACGCTTCTACGGAACAACTGGAGCTTGCCGCCGACGTCACGGTGCGCATGACCATCAGTCACCTCATCCTGCCGGCCTGGGCGCCAACTCTCGCGGCACGGAAACTGTCGCGGATAGTAGCTGCGGTCATCAGTGAACTGGATATCTCCGGAAACTGAAAGCCGGCCCATGACGACGCGGAAGCGTCAGCGGGAGCAGGAAGAAATCGCCGAGGACGCGCTCATTGGCTGCTACGCGCCCGAGGGTGAGGGTGTCCGCCTCGGCGACGAACGTCACACGAGGAGCGGTGCGTGCATTCTTCGACCATCCGGCAGCCGGAAAGGCCATTTCACGAGCTGCCGGACGACGAGCTGCTGGACCTGGTAGGTGCCGGTGCCCCGACGGCACTGCCTGCGATGCAGGAAGTGGAACGGCGCCACGGCGAAGCCGCCGGCAGGCTCGCGCGGCTCTGTGCCGCGGATTCGGCAGCGGCAGAACAGCTGGGCACTCAGGTGTTCGCCCAGGTGAAACGGCTCGCCTGCAGCGGTGACATACCTAGAACGAACTTCAGGCTCTTTCTGCTGTCCCTGGTGCTGCAATTGGCAGCCGAGTGGACCACGGACACGCGCTGCCGTCGGCTGGGATCCGAGTTCACCGAGTATGCACATGCGACTCCCGACGCGGCCCTCTTCTCCCCGTCACTGCAACAGGGCAGCCGGTCAACGCTGTCGACGGTCCTTCGCGAACTGCCCGTCCGCGTTCAAGGGACTCTGTGGTACACCGTCGTCGAGCAGGCACCTCCTCGTGAGACGGCTCGGTACCTCGGCGTCGCACCGAACGCCCCACTCCCCTCCGCCGAGTCCGCCGTGCAGACCTTGTCAAGGCCCTATTTGAGGAGGCTGCTCCAGAGCAGTGGTGAATCCACGTGTGTGGGTTTCCAGCGCCTGATCGAAGCAACCCTGTGGTCGGGCCGGCCTCCCATCGACGACCTCGAGGACCATCTCCTCGAGTGCTCGGGCTGCGCCCATGCGGTGCGAGAGCTGAGACGGCTCGCAGAATCCCCCCGGGCCACTCTGGCGAGCCGGCTCCTGGCCTGGGGAGGGCCGGAATACCTCGACGCCCTCGCCGGCCGGAACACGCAGGCCGACTCGACCGCACCCGCCTCCTCAACCTCCGCCTCCCTGCCGGGAAGGTCGAGGCGCGTGGCCATCAGGAGAATTCCCCTACTGCCGGCCCTGCTCGGTGTCTGCGCGGCGACGGCTGCAGTAACCCTCATGTGGACACCGTCGTCCCCCCACAGCGCCCCTCAGCAGTCGCCGCCGCCGCGAGAACCCCTCCGGATCCCCTCCTCACCGCCCGTAGTGCCCAGTGTGACCCCGAGGACACCCACGCAAGCCGTCACCCCACCTCGCAGCGCACGACCCACGCCCTCGCCCAGCCGCCCTCACCGCACCCCGTCGAAGGCACCGGCGCGTTCCCCGGCGAGCTCTGCGCCGTCCCACGCCGAAGCACGATCACAGGTCTGCTTGCACATCGACAAGGAAACGGGGCGGCGCAGACTCGAAGTCGTCAATGGCGATACGAGAGTGTGGGTGGACTCCGCACAGAGCGGCGCGGCTCTCGAGCGGCTACCCGGCTACGAGACAAGCTCCGAATACATTCACTGCATCCGTTCCTGAAAAGGCTTGAGTTTCGCCCCGGAGACACCAGCCGGGCACAATTCCCGCGAATATCAGGCGATTTGGCAAGAGAAGCGCAACACCGTGACGAAACCGAGCTCCTGGCGCCTCGCTCGCGTTCTTGCCTTCTCCCGCACGGCCGAGTCCCGTGGTGACACTTGCATATGCGGTGGGGAGCCGCAAGACGTGACAACGGGGCAACGATCTGACGCCCCGCCAGATTCCGTCGGCGCAACGACACCGGCATTGAGGCCGCGCAAGCAGCCTTCCCCTCGATCGCAGAGACCTTCCGGCAGTGCCGGCGGCCGGCACCTGACGCTCATTCCAGCCCGGAGACACGGCCGCGTCCCCGGAA
The DNA here is from genome assembly GCF_056387915.1 of Streptomyces sp. GLSS-08. NCBI lineage: Bacteria > Bacillati > Actinomycetota > Actinomycetes > Kitasatosporales > Streptomycetaceae > Streptomyces > Streptomyces sp. GLSS-08. Next base: position 541,678 of record NZ_JBWJAQ010000002.1, on the reverse strand, counting down.
TCGAGGACCGTCGAAAGACTTGGAAAAGCTCGCAGGGGGCGCTGGCCCGCCTTGTCCGACCGGGCGACCTTCCAGGGCTGAACTCTGACTGAGCGGAGTATTAGCGCAACCTTAAGTTGGGGCCTTATCCGGACATCCGAGCGGAGTGCCGCGCTACGGTTCGACCGCAGCCCCATCGAGCTTGCGGGAGCGGTTGCTCCATGAAGTCCCGTACTTCACTCACACAAGCGATGACTCAGACTGCGCGTCGCGTCGACACACCGACTAGCACCAGAGCATGACGCGCTGCAACAGGATCGGAACACGCAACGGAGAAAGCCATATGCTCCCTCCCTCTCACCGTCACGCCGAGGGCATCACCAGGCGCAGACGACGCCGAACGACCACAACTCGGAGCCGAGCCACACAGCGGCGCATGCCCTGGGCTGCCGCCCAGGCCTGCGTGACGTGTCGCCACAGGAGCCACTGCACCGGTTCGTGAGGGCAGATGACGCCTCCTCGTCATCCAGTCGCCGGCATCGACACCGCCGGAGCGATCCCTTTCGCCGGAAGCGGCCGTGACTTATCCGTCTCCCGGGTTTCCGTTTCACAGTTCCCGGCGGCCGACGGTGAGTTGTTCCTCCGTTCCCGCACATCCAACTCTCAGCTTTGAAGGAGCAGGATTTTCCATGCCCAGGTCATCATCGGGTCTCCGGGCTCGCCGGCGCTCCCGCACCATGAAGATCGTCGGTGCCGGAGCCGTCGCGGCAGCCGCACTCGGCACCATCACGGTGGTCCAGCCTCACGCCGATGCCGCGCCGGTACCTGCACAACTCAACACCTTCGAGGCGCAGCGCCTGGCCGAACGGCTGGAGCTGCGACTGGGTGAGGACGCTGCCGGCGCCTACTACAAGCCGAAGACCCGGGAACTCGTCGTCAACGTGACCGACGGCGGCGATGCCGAGACGGTCCGCAAAGCGGGAGCCGTGCCGCGCTCCGTCTCTCACTCGGTCAAGGACCTGCGTCGCACCGCCTCCACCCTCAGCCGGACCCGCATACCGGGCACCGCCTGGGCGATCGAGCCGCGGACGAACAGGGTCCTGGTCACGGCGGACGCCTCCGTGAAGGGGCAGAAGTGGACGGCGCTCAACCGCATCCTGAAGTCCGTGAAGGGCACCACGAAGGTGCAGCGCATCGAGGGCACCTTCCGGCCGTTCGTCAGTGGCGGCGACGCCATCGTGTCAGGCGGTGCGCGCTGTTCCGCCGGCTTCAACGCGACCAAGGGCAACAAGGCCTTCCTCATCACTGCCGGCCACTGCTCAAGCACCGGCGCTCGCTGGAGTGAAGGAACGTCATCCCAGCGCAAGCTCATCGGCACCACCGTCGAAAGCCGCTTCCCCGGCGACGACTTCGCCGTCATTCGCTACGACAACCCAGCGGCCTCCCACCCGTCCGCCGTCGACTTGTACAACGGCAAGAAGCAGCCGATATCCAAGGCCGTCGACGCGTTCGTGGGCATGAAGGTCACCCGGAGTGGCAGCACCACGGGCGTGCATTCCGGATCTGTACTGGCGCTCAACGCCACCGTCACCTACCCGCAGGGCCGTGTCCAGGGGCTCGTGCAGACGAACGTCTGCGCCGAGCCCGGCGACAGCGGAGGCGCCCTCTTCTCCGGTTCCTCCGGCGTCGGCCTCACCTCCGGCGGCAACGGCAACTGCCGTCGAGGCGGCGTCACGTTCTTCCAGCCCGTCACAGAGGTCCTGTCCCGTCAGGGCTTGAAGATCGGCGCCGGTGGGGCACAGGCTTCCGAGAAGCCGGACCCCCAGCCGAAGCCTTCCAAGGCGGCCAAGCCCCGCCCGAAGCCTTCCTCCACCACCCCGACCGGGACGTTGGCCAAAACGCAGAAGCAGGTCCTGAAGCTCGTCAACCAGGAACGGCGCGCGGCAGGTTGCCGCCCTCTGGTCACGAACCGGTCCCTGAGCCGCGCGGCGCAGGCCTACACGGCCGTCATGGCCCGCAACGGCGTGCTGTCGCACACCGGCCCCGACGGTTCGACGATCTCCACGCGCGCCCGAAAGGTCGGCTACGAGTTCAGCTCGCTGGGAGAGAACATAGCTCGCGGGCAGCGCAGTCCTCAGCAGGTCATGAGCGCGTGGATGAACAGCTCCGGGCACCGTCGCAACATCCTGAACTGCACCTTCCGGGACATCGGCATCGGCTTCGTCGCCGACCGCAACGGCCCGTGGTGGACGCAGGACTTCGGCACGCGGCGGTAAGGGCGACCGCACCCCCGCTCACGTCCTGACCGGCTCCATTGCCGGTACTCGCGGCCACCTGCGTGTGATCCACCGGATCCCCAGGTGGCCGCGTTAGCTTCCACCTCATGGGCCGGGCAGCGCCACAGCCCACCCCGCCACCACGACCCGTTGCCCTCCCCACTGCCTTCCGCCTGCGGAGACAGGTCGGGTGAGCAGTGCGAACCCTACGGACACCTGACTGTTCGAAAGCGAGACGACCATGACAGCAGCGCCGGACCCCGCGCATGTCCTTGCCGCAGGCCGATACGTGATCGAGGCGGCGCCCCGGGCCCCTCGCCATGCCGACCTCCGCGCCTGGGACTCCCATCAGCAGAGGCACGTGGCCCTACGGCGACACCGCCTCCCCGCAGACGCGGACCAGTCCGTCCGGGAGCTTCTCCTCCGGAAGATACGCGAGCAGACCGATCGTGCGGCTCGGGATGGCGCCGCCTTGGTAGCCCCCCTCCTCGATGTGTTCGCCGAGGACGACAGCCTCTGGACGGTCACACCGCGCGGGTCGGCCCTCACTCTGGGGGCCCGGCTGAGCGGCACGCCGCACGTGTGCGGAGTGCAGGCCGCGCAACTGGCCATGACGATCGCGGCCCACCTCGAGGCTCTCCACTCGGCCGGCCTCTGTCACGGCGGGCTGGACCAGTGGTGCGTACTCGTCGACGATCAGGACAACGTGCAGTTCGCCGAGTACGGAGTCAGCGCCTCCATGCTGTCCCTGGCAGACAAGGCGGCGAGGGATGAAACGACCAGCCCTCCCATGAGCTTCGCGCACATGCAGGCTGTCGACGCCTACAGTCTCGGCGGGACCCTTCTGGTCCTGCAGAAGGTGGCTCAGCGCCCTCATCCCGGTGGCGCGACAGAGCGGTGTTCGCCTGCGGATCTGCGAGCTCTCCGCACATTGCAACTGAGCGTCACCGGACTCACACGCATTTCCCTCATGGAGCGCCTGCCGCCGTCCGTAGCGCGCAGAGCACTGGAACGCGTCATAGCGGAGAGTAGCTTCATGGCCCGACAAGGCGATCTCGGCAATTCCTATGCGGAGCACTGATCGGCCGCAGCCTTTGATGGACTTTTCCCTGCCACGAGCTGAAGCTCCAGAGCATGGATCAGCTTCCGGGCGCTGTACGGCAGGGGCGCGATCAGGGCCCACGTCCGTCGATTCTCCGACTTGGTCCTCAGCAGTCAACCCGCCTCTTGCCGGATCGAAACCTGGTTTCCCGGCGCCTGGCCCACGACTTCGGCAGTCGCCCGTTGGCTCGTGAACGTCACCACGAGCCGTTGCGGCGACCGGCTGATGTCCACCGTGAACTCCGTGGCGGGGACGGCAGAGACCAGACACACGCGATTGCCGTCGAATCGCATCACCACGCGCCCACCTGTCGTTTGCACCGTGCGAATCCCCCCGACACCCCCTGCACAGGCGTCGCTCGTAGGAGTACCGGCGGGAGAGGAGACAGCACTGGGCGTGGTTCTCTTGGCGGCTCGTGCCGGAGGTGTGACCGGGGCCGCCGTCGAACGAGCCGGGGCCGAGGTGGAAGACACCTCCTTGGGCTGCCGCGGCGAGGGTGATTCGGGTGTGTCCACGGCTATCGGAGGACTCGGCCGGGTCGAATCGTCGACGAAGCGAACTGTGATGCTGACTCCGGTCACGCTCAACGCGGTGCATGCTCCCCACAGGGAGACGTTGCGCAGGTAACGGTGCATCAACCCATACTGCCGCACAACTGGCCTGCTGTGCCGCCACACTTCGTCTGCCCCGGCGGCCACCACCGATACACTTCTCCGGTATGGCATCCGTACTCCTCGTCGAGGACGACCCCTCGATACGCACCCACCTCACCGATTTCCTCAGTGGCCAGGGTCACGTGGTGCGCAGCACCTCTCACGGGTTCGAGGCCCTCCGAGAGGTGACACAGAGGTCACCCGACATCGTCATCCTCGACCTGGGGCTGCCCGACCTGGACGGTATCGACGTCTTGCGAATGATCCGAGGGATATCACAAGTGCCGGTCCTGGTCGCGACTGCTCGCGACGAAGAGGCAGAGGTGATACGTCTTCTCAACACAGGCGCCGACGACTACGTCGTCAAGCCCTTCTCCGGCGGCGAACTCCTCGCTCGGCTCGGTGCGGTTCTGCGCAGGACGACATCCCGCGCAGCACAGGGCACCGCCTATGCGAAGGCCACATCGGACGCGGTGCGAGTGGGGGGACTGCTGATCGACCCCGGAGCACGTACTGCACACCTGGACGGAGTCCAGGTACCGCTCACCCGACGCGAGTTCGATCTGCTGCTGTACCTGGCGCGCCACTCCGGCCGGGTGGTCTCCCGACAACGCGTCCTCACGGATGTCTGGCGCCAGGCGTACGTCGAGGACCAGACACTCGACGTCCACGTGTCGGCTCTGCGACGCAAGCTCGGCGAACGCGCCGCCCGGCCCCGCTACCTGCACACCGTACGCGGAGTCGGGATCAAACTGGTGAGTCCTGAATGAGACGGGCACTGGCCGGCCTGGCCCTGGCCGTCACGTCGATGATCGCCCTGTCCTTCCTCATCCCTCTCGCCATGCTCGTGCAGAGCGAAGCCCGGTCCCGGGCCGCCACCGCGGCCGAGCAACGCGCTGCGGCTCTTGCCCCCGTCCTCACCCTGACCACCCGCCCGGACCAGGTGGCGCAGGCGGCCGCCAGCGTGGACGGCTCCGACCGGCTCAGCGTTCACCTGCCCGGTGGCGCACTCGTGGGCACGGCACGGGTGTCCCCCAAGGTCTGGAGAGAGGCAGCCGCCGGGCACCGGGCCTTCACCACCGACACCGACGCCGGGCCTGTCTACCTCCAAGCCGTCGTCCTGCCGGAGGGCCGTACCGCCGTCATCGAATCGTTCATTCCCCGGGCGGAACGCGACCGCGGCGTCACCGCGTCCTGGACCGTCCTGGGAGCGCTCGCGGTGGCCCTCGTCGCCGGCTCGCTGCTCGTGGCGGATCGGCTCGGGACCCGGGTCGTGGCGGCATCACGAGAACTCTCCCGTGCGGCTCTGACGCTGGGCGAAGGGCGACTGGAGGTACGAGTCCGGCCGGCCGGCCCGCCGGAGCTCGCGGAGGTGGGAACCGCGTTCAACGCCATGGCGGACCAGATGACGGGCCTCATCGCGATGGAGCGCGAACTCATAGCGGACCTCTCTCACCGGTTGCGCACCCCGCTCACGGCTCTCCACCTGGAGTCGGAACGGCTCACTGCCACGCACGGCGACCAGCTCGCGACCGGTCTCGACGCGGCCATCACCAGCCTCGAGGCGGAGCTCGATGCCATCATCACCGCGGCGCGGACCCCCTTGGCCCTCAGTGCCATAGGCCCCCCTGCACCCGACGTCCCCGCCTGTGAGGCGGCCCAGGTCATCGCCGCGCGGGCGGAGTTCTGGTCAGTGCTGGCCTCCAACCAAGGGCGGCCGTGCGGCCTCAGCATCACGAGCGAGGCGACACCGGTGGCGATACCGGTGGAGGAGCTTGCGGCGGTGGCCGACGCCTTGATCGGCAATGTCTTCCGGCACACACCCGGTAGAACGCCCTTCGAGGTATGCGTTCGCCGTACGGCTCACACCGTGGTGTTCCTGATCGATGACGGCGGACCCGGCATCAGCGACCCCGAAGACGCACTGACACGCGGCCAAAGCGCGGAAGGCTCGACCGGCCTGGGACTCGACATCGCCCGACGCGCCGCGAGTGTGTGCAGCGGTTCCATGAGCATCGAAACATCCCCTCTCGGAGGTACGCGTATCCGCGTCGAGTTCGGCCTCGCAACCCGCCGGGTCGACAAACGCCGGTCCTCCCGAGGCCCCAGACGCGGCAGACGGCACCGTACGGGCGTTTTCAAGCGCTCTTGAGGACCCCGTGGGACGACGTTGGCGAAGCGCCGTCGGTGGAGTGCATTGCCGGGCGGTTTCGCGGGGGTGCGTCGAAGACGCCGTCGGAGACGGCAGGTCTCGCGCTACCGAGAGCGGGCCGCACCCGCCGAGTGCCGCAGATGCGCCGGGTCGCTCCACCTCAACAGGCCAGTACGGCCCAGGCTCGTGTCCCCTTCGCGGTCTTCTGGTGTCCATGCGCGACTGCGCATGCACTCACCAGCGACAGGCCGCGGCCGAACTCGGCGAGGTCGCCCTCCGCTGCGCGTCGTTCATGAGGACGCCAGACCCCGTTGTCGCAGACCTCTATGAAGACGCCGCGCGCCACCACTCGGATACGCACGGTGATCTGATTACCCATGCTGTGCAGGACGGCGTTGGTGGTCAGTTCCGAGACGATGAGGGAGCCGGCCTCGGTGACGTCACTGGGCAGGTGCCATCGCTGCAGCCGGCGGCGTATGAACGTCCTCGACTTGGCAGCGGCGTCGCGGGTCGCGCCTGTTCGGAAGTCCGCCGCCTCCAGGGGCCAGCCAGGAGGAGGGAGCAGTGCCTCTGTCCGGTCTTCCGGCGAGGGGCGATGCCGGGTCGAGGCGGTGAGTTGCCTGGTGATGGGCATGTCTCGTTCTCCTTGGTCCTCCCGCGCCGACCCCGGGGCGGTTGGCTGCGTGAGCAGAGCCGTGCTGGAGGTGAGCGGGTCAGGTGCGCGGCGACTGCCAGCGGGGAATGTCCAGGGGGTTGGCGTGCTGCAGGGCAGGGGGGAGCAGCGCATCGGGAAGGTTCTGGTAGACGACGGGCCTCAGCCACCGGGCTGCGGCCGTCCCACCGACGCTGGTGTGGAGCGGAGAGGTGGTGGCCGGCCAGGGGCCCCCGTGCTGCATGGCCCTGCTGACGGCCACGCCCGTGGGCCAGTTGTTCCACAGGACCCGGCCGGCCGGCACCGCGGACATGACTCGCCGGGCAAGCGTGCCGTCATGGCCTTCTCGGCCCTGGACGGAGACAGTGAGGCTTCCCGGAACCAGAGCGAGAGCCTGGAGCAGCTGTTCGTCGGAGCCGTACTCCACGATGAGGGAGGCAGGCCCGAAGCACTCTCGAAGGAGTTCCGGCGCTGCGCACAGGTCCTTGGCGCGGACGCTGAGCAGCGTGGGAGTCACCAGGGTCTGATCGTCGGCCCGGGCCGCAGGTGGGGTGAGGAGGCGAACCGCGGGGTGCCGGCCGACCGCGTCGACGGATGCCAGGTATCCGTCGTAGATCCACTGGCCGAGCATCGGTGCCGCGGGTACCGCCTGCGCCTCGCTCGTCAGTACCCCTGTGAGGCCGTGCCCCTCGGGCAGGAACAACAAGCCGGGCTTGGTGCACAGCTGTCCCTGGCTGAAGGTGACCGAGGCGATGTATTCACGGGCGAGCTCGGGTCCTCGCTCCGCCAGGGCTGCGGGCGTGACGATCACCGGGTTCAGGGAGCCCAGTTCTCCGTAGAAGGGGATGGGATCAGGACGTGCGCAGGCAAGGTCGAAGAGCGCCCTGCCTCCGGCGGTGGATCCCGTGAAACCGGCTGCCCGTATCCGGTGGTCCTGGACCAGTCGGCGTCCTGCCTCGCGGCCGTAGACCACCGAGAGTGCCCCGGCGGGCAGGACCGCGGCGGCGAGTTCCGCGGTCAGGGAGGAGAGCCGCGGATGCCCTTCATGCGCCTTGACGACCACGGGACAGCCCGCTGCCAGCGCACTGGCGGTGTCGCCGCCCAGCACGGAGAAGGCGAAGGGGAAGTTGGATGCCGCGAAGACGGCCACCGGGCCGAGCGGCACCAGCATGCGGCGCAGGTCAGGCCGGGGAGCCGGGAGGGCCGCCGGATCCGGCAGATCGATCATGGCGTCGAGGAAGGCGCCTTCCTCTGCGATATCGGCGAACATCCGCAACTGGACCTGGGTGCGTAGCACTTCGGTCGTGAGGCGTGCGTGGGAGAGGCCTGTCTCCTGCTGTCCGACCGCGACCAGCTTGTCGGCCTGGGCCGCCAGGGCGTCGGCAAGGCCGTGGAGCAGGCGGGCCCGCTCGGGTAGCCCGAGAGCGGCGGGATCGCGAGCGGCGGATTCCGCCGCGGCGGCCGCACGGTCGACATCGTCGAGGGAGTCGGCGTGTGCGTGCTGGGAGGGGACGAGGGGCTGAGAAGTCATCGGAACCTCACTACAGATGCGTTTCCGGCAGGTGTCCAAAGAACTGCAGACCAAAGTATTGCGCTTGGCATGCTGGTATACCACGATGTCAGCATGCCAGAGAGCGAGCCCACACAAAAGGGGGCAAAAGTGTCCACTGCGATCGATCTTCTACCGCCCCTGAGGCGGCCTGCGTCGCGCACCGACCGTGTGCGGGACGCATTGAGGCAAGCCATCCTGGAAGGCACCCTGCCCCCCGGCCGACCGCTGGTGGAACGGGAACTGGCCCAGATGCTTGGCGTGTCCAAGACACCGGTGCGGGAAGCCCTGAAGCAGCTGCGCTTCTCGGGACTCGTCTCCGTCAACGCCCTCCAGGGAGTAAGCGTCCGCTCTTCGGACCGCGCGACAGCCCGCCAGCTGTATACGGCCCGGCTCGCCACCGAACCCGCCGCTGTACGCATGGCGGTCGACGTGCGCGGCGCGGGCGTGCACCACTCGGCGCGGCGAGCTCTAGGTGATGCGGCGGCGTTGATGGACGGCGCGGACGTCACCGGGCTGGGCATGGCCAACCGGCGGTTCCACCGAGCCCTGTACATCGTCTGCGCCAATACCCGGCTGTGCCTGTTCCTGGACCAGCTCCAGGATTTGACAGCAGTCATCGCTGATCGCGGCTGGCGGCTCCATGCGACCTTTCAGGAGGAAGCCGCCGAGCATGCGGCCATCCTCGATGCGGTCGAAAGTGGAAACGCCGGGATGGCGGAGCGGCTGATGCACGCCCACATAGAGAAGGCCAAACACACGGTGCTCGCAGCCCTGGACCACATCGAGAGGGCTTCCACATGAAGGTCGAGGTGTTCGCCCATCCGCTCTCCTTCCGTGCCGGTGCCTCGGCGCAGGCCGAGACGCTGGCCCGCAGCGGGGTCGACGGGGTACGCCTGGCGTACGCCTACCACGGGGGCCGCTGGCTTCTCAGTACCAGCGAACCGGGCCGCGTCGACGACTTCACGGCGGGCCTCTGGTTCACGCCCGCCGACTCACGAGGAACCGCCGGCTCCACCCTGGCGCTCCCCGTACTGGGAGACCAGGCAACCACGGCGACCGCCGCCTTGACTCGTACAGGCATACGAGTGACAGCCTGGCTCGTGGGCCTGCACCAGTCCCCGCTGGCACGTGCACGTCCTGACCTGGCCCTGCTCAACGTCTTCGGGCACCGCTACCAGCACGCGCTGTGCCCGGCGCAGCCGGAAGTCATCCGCTACGCACGTGACCTGGCCGCCGGCGCGGCTTCCCAGCCCGGGGTCAGCGGACTCGAACTGGAGGCATTCGGCTACCTGGGATGGGCCCACCAGAGCGCTCACGACAAGTTCGGGGTCGCGCTGCGTCCGGTCGACCGGTGGCTGCTGTCCCTGTGCCTGTGCCAGGCGTGCGGTGATCACTTCACGGCGGCCGGAATCGACACGGCGGAACTCAAGGTGCGAGTACGGGGAGCCCTGCGGAGTCAGTTCGCCTCCGCCCGCCCGCCGAGTGATCGCCTGCAGGAAGACGCGGTGGCCGCGCTGGGCAGCGAGACGCTGTCCCTGCTCCGAGGTGTACGCGCCCGCGTCACGCATGACCTCGTCCTGGCCGCGGCCGGAGCCGCCCCCCGGCTACCGGTGTCCATCCGCACCACCACGAATCCCTATGCCTGCGACGGGAAGGCAGCAGGCGACCTCGACGATCTGGCCGCCGCTGCGGGTGGAGTGACCGTGACCAACCTCGCCGGCAACCTCAAGGACCTGCGCGCGGATGTGTCGGCGGCCACTCGCACGGGGGCAACGGTCACAGCCGGCTGGAGTCTTTCCGCCCTGCACACAGTGAACGAGTCCGAATTGACCGAAGTAGCCACGGCGACACAATCCTGTGCCGCTCTCGCCCTGTACGCCTACGACCTCGCACCGCCCGATCGTCTGTCCTGGCTGCGCCGGCTGCCGCGCGCCGGGCGACGCGGTGACGGCGTCACCCTCTCCCCCGGAACGGAGGCCGCCCGATGACCGGCTACCTTCTGCGCAGACTCATGCAGCTGGTGCCTGTGGTGCTCATCGTGTCGATGGTGCTGTTCATCCTCCTGCGCCTCATGCCCGGAGATCCCACCTCGGAGATCCTCGGTCAGGAAGCAAGTGCCGAAGACCGCGCTGCGCTGCGCTCCGACCTCGGTCTCGACGCGCCCGTGGCACGGCAGTTCATCGACTGGTTCACCGGCCTCTTCCGAGGCGACCTGGGCAAGTCATGGCTCACCAGCGAGTCCGTCGGGACCATGATCAGCGAACGCCTCGCCGCCACAGTGGAACTGGGGATCATCGCTCTTCTGCTGGCTGTCGTCCTCGGCATCCCGGCCGGTGTCATCGCGGCCGTACGCAAGCGCACGAAGACGGACGCCGCCCTCAACTCGGCCAGTGTCCTGGCCCTCTCGGCACCGCACTTCTACCTTGCCGCGATCCTGATCCTGGTCTTCGGACTGTGGCTGAAGGTTCTCCCTCCGTCCGGTTACGTACCCTTCAGCGACAGTCCCGGCGCGAACCTGGAGCACATGGTGCTGCCCGCTCTGACGATCGGGCTGTCGATGGTGGCCGTGACAATGCGTCAGACGCGCGCCGCGCTGCTGGCGACGTTCAACGAGGACTACATCCGCACCGCGGAGGCAACCGGTCTCTCCCGGCGCCGCATCGTGTCGGTGTATGCGCTGCGGAACGCGATCGTCCCCGTGGTGACGGTCCTGGCCCTGCAGATCGGCGCGCTGATGAGCGCCACCGTCGTCACCGAGACCGTCTTCACCGTGCCGGGCATGGGGACCCTGATCGTCAACGGGATCTTCAGCCGCGACCTGCCCGTCGTGCAGGGCGCCGTGCTGATGGTCGTGGTCTTCGTCCTGCTGGTGAACCTCTTCGCCGACATCGTCTATGCGTGGCTCGACCCGCGCATCACGTACTGAGAGGCGCGACGGTGACTACCTCTACCGATGCCCCCGCTCCCGATGCCAAGCTCCAGCGGCCCGTCCTGCGGCGCCTCGTGCATGACCGCCGTGCGCTGCTGGCGTTCCCCGTCCTGGTCCTGATCGTGCTCGCCGCAGCGACGAAGCCCTTCCTGGGCGACTCGATCAGTGACACCGACACCTCGCACCTTCTGGCCGATCCGAGTGCCCGGCACTGGCTGGGCACCGACGAACTGGGCCGCGACACTCTGGCCCGTGTCTGGGCCGGTGCCGCCGTCACTCTTCAGGTCGCCGCCATGACCATTGTGGTGGCCCTCGTCGTGGGCACGGTACTGGGCCTGGTAGCCGGCTATCGCGGTGGCTGGGTCGACGCCCTGGTCATGCGTACCGCCGACGGGCTGATCGCCTTCCCGCTACTCGTCCTCGCTCTGACCGTCGTAGCCGCCCTCGGCCCCGGACTCGTCAACGCGCTCATCGCCATCGCCATCGTGACCACACCCCGTTTCGCCCGGGTGGTACGTGGTGAAGTCCTGTCGCTGAGAACCCGGGAATGGGTGTCCGCCGCCCGCATCGTCGGCATCCGGGAACGCCACATCCTGCGACGCCACCTGCTGCCCCATCTGGCCGGCACGCTGCTGGTGTTCGCAGCTCTCCAGGTCTCGACGGCGATCATGGCGGAGGCCGCACTCAGCTTCCTCGGACTGAGCGTCCAGTCCCCCCAGCCGAGTTGGGGGGCGATGGTGGCCAGCGGAACCGATCACCTCAACGCCAGCTGGGCTCTCAGCGTCTTTCCCGGCCTCGCGATCCTGTTGACGGTCGCGGCGTTCAATCTCCTCGCGGACGCCCTGCGGGACGCCCTCGACGCCCACCGTCCCGAGCTCTCCCCGCCTCGCTGAACGCTCCGGACGCCCCGGCCTACCTCCTCCCCCACACCTCCACCTGTCCGTACCGCGCAAAGGAAACGCTCGTCATGCAACTACCAGCCAACCCACTCCCGCGCCGCACGGTGCTGGCGGGGACCCTCGCGACCATGTCCATCTCCGCGGTCGCCGCTTGCAGCAACTCCTCGGGGTCATCGGGCGGCGCCTCGTCGGGAGGCACCCTGACAGTGGGCTTCGACAACGAACCACTGACCCTCGACCCGGCGATGAGCGCTGCCATCTCCTCCGACCGCAACGTGCTCAACCTCTTCTACGACACACTCCTGCGCCAGGACCGCGACGGCTCATTCGAACCCGCCCTGGCCAAGAGCTGGAAGAAGGACGACCGCTCCATCACCTTCACCCTGCGTGACGGCGTGAAGTTCCATGACGGAACACCGTTCGACGCCAAGGCGGTCGTCTTCAACCTCGAACGGGTGATGAACCCGGCCACGAAGTCGACCAAGGCCGGCGCGCTGTCGAAGATCAAATCCGTGAAGGCGTTCGGGCCTTCTACGGTGAAGATCAGCCTCAAGAGCCCGGACCCGCTGCTGCTGACCCACCTGGCGCATGAACCCGGCATGATTGTTTCCCCGAAGGCTGTGGACAAGTACGGTGCCAACTTCGGCCGCAACCCCGTGGGCACCGGTCCATTCACCTTCAAGCTGTGGCGCTCGAAGGTCCAGCTGACGGCGGAGCGCAACAAGGGCTACTGGGCGAAGGCGTCCGACGGCAGCGCGCTGCCCAAGCTGGACAAGGTGATCTACCGCTTCGTCACCGAGGCGAAGGTCCTGCGGGCAGAACTGTCCACCGATGGAGTGCAGTTGGTACGCGCCCTCCCCCCGGAGGAGTACCAGCAGCTCGAGTCGAACAGTTCCATTTCGATCAAGGACGAGGGTGTGCGACGCGCGTATTACGTGTCGCTCAACACGACCCGTCCTCCGTTCGACAACCCGGCGGTCAGGGCAGCCTTCGCTCAGGCAATCGACGTACGGGCCGTGGGCAAGGCAGCTGCCGGCAATGAGTTCGACGTGGCACCGTCGTTCGCCACGAAAAAGGACTGGTTCTACGACGGCAGCCTCCCCGTCCCCTCGTACAACCCCGACGCGGCACGTGAAGCCCTGGAACGGGCAACCAAGGGAAAGGGCGCGGCTGTGACGCTCCTGGCCAGGCGTCGTGCACCGGACCCCACCATCGCCGAACTGTTGCAGAACCAGCTGAAGAAGGCCGGCTTCACTGTCGAGGTCGCGGTCCTGGAGTTCCAGACGATGCTCGAGCGCCTCCTCAAGCACGACTTCGACGCCGGCATGCTGGTCATCGACATTCCGCGCCTGGACCCCTCCCTGTCCTTCGACCCGTACTTCTCCAGTGCCGGACCCAACAACTGGTCGGGCATCAAGGACACCAAGCTGGACGGTCTGCTCGAAAAGGGCCGCACCACAGAAGACCAGGCCGAACGCAAGAAGATCTACGTCGACATCCAGCGACGGCTCCTCGACCAGAACTACTGGATCTTCCTCCACCAGCCGAAGTCGCCTCTGATCAACAGCAGCAGGCTGAAGGGCGTTGTTCTCAACGTCGACGGCCAGGTCCGCCTCGACCAGGCCCACCTGACTTCCTGAAGGACGTCCCACACATGAGCCTTCTTCACGTCACCGACCTCGGAGTCACCTTCCACCCGACACAAGGCCCGCCGGTACGGGCCGTCGACAGCGTGTCCTTCCACGTCAACGCCGGCGAGATCCTCGCCGTCGTCGGCGAGTCCGGATCCGGGAAGACCGTGACTGCGCTGAGTCTCCTCGGCCTCACACCTGAGCCTCCGGGATGCAGCACGACCGGAAGCATCACCCTCGAGGACACCGACCTCCGCACCCTGGACAGCCGTGGCTGGCGTGCCACACGGGGCGCAGAGGTGGCCATGGTCTTCCAGGACCCGAGCTCCGCGCTCAATCCTCTGCTGACCATCGGCACTCAGATCATGGACGCGGTCCGCGCTCATGAAACGGTAACCCGGGACCAGGCACGTCGGCGCGCCATCGAGTCGCTGGCGCTGGCCCGGATGACCGAACCCGAGCGCAGGCTCAAGCAGTACGCACACGAGCTGTCCGGCGGTATGCGCCAACGTGCGGCGATCGCGTTGGCCATCGCCGCACGCCCGCGGCTGCTGATCGCCGATGAACCGACGACCGCACTGGACGTCGGTGTCCAGGCCGGCATCCTCGCGATGTTGAGGTCCCTGTGCGACGACCTCGGCATGGGTCTGATCCTCATCACCCATGACCTGGGGGTCGTGGCCGAACAGGCCGACCGTGTGTGTGTCATGTACGCAGGCCGCATCGTGGAATCGGGGCCCACCGCGGAGGTCCTCGGGAACCCACGGATGCCTTACACCCAGGCGCTCCTTGCTGCAACTCCGCGCCTCGATTCGCCCGCGCGGCAGCGCCTGTCGTCCGTCACAGGGCAGCCACCGAACCTGGCTGAGCGGCCCCCGGGGTGCTCCTTCGCCCCTCGATGTCCCCTCGCCACGTCGGACTGTACGCAGAAGGTGCCGGAGCTGATCCCGCTCAGCAATGATCACGCGGCTGCCTGTTTGTTCGCCGATGCTCCACAAGAGCGGCTTCACCGCCCTGCTCCTTCCCCGTCGATGACGGTGGCAAAGTCCGCGGCAGGCTCCGCGAACCGGTCGGAGCCGGACGAGGCACTGGCTGAGTTCGAGGCCGTCGAACTCCACTACCCCGAACGCAGCGGACCTTTCAGACGCGTGACAAGCCATGTGAAGGCCGTACAGCAGGTGAGCCTGCGAGTGATGCCAGGCCAGACACTGGCGCTCGTGGGTGAATCCGGTTCGGGCAAGACCAGTCTGACCAAGATGCTGCTGCGCCTGGAGCGCCCTACCGGCGGTACGGTGCGCTTCGACGGCATCGACGTCACCCGGCCGAACTCAGCCGAACTGCGGCGCCTCCAGCGGGAGGTGCAGGTGGTTTTCCAGAACCCCTACGCCAGTCTCGACCCGCGGATGACGGTACGGCAGACGCTTGCCGAACCATTGCGGGTGCACGGCCTGGACCACGCCGAGGCGGACCTCGCACGACTGCTGGCCGACGTGGGGTTGGATGCAGGGGCGTTGAACCGCTTTCCCTCAGCCTTCTCCGGAGGCCAGCGCCAGCGCATCGCCATCGCCCGTGCCCTTGCGTTGCGTCCACGGCTGATCGTCTGCGACGAGGCCGTGAGCGCACTCGACGTCTCGATCCAGGCACAGGTGCTGAACCTGCTGGCTGACCTGCAGGCTCAGCACGGAATCGCCTACTTGTTCATCACCCACAACCTGGCGGTGGTCAGGTCTGTAGCCCACCGGATCGCAGTCATGCGCAACGGCCGGCTCGTGGAACAAGGGCCGGCCGAGCAGATTTACGACTCCCCTGCACACGAATACACCCGGGAACTGTTGTCCATGGCGCCGGGCCACCCCACCTCGGTGGCAAGCCCCGGCACGGCAGGCGACGGCCTCGGCCGGCTTGACCGTACGTCCATGCAGGCATCGCCCGATGAGGAAAGGAGCGCCGCATGGCCCAGATAACTCGGGTCCGGCTCACTTCGATCAACACTCCCCGCCACAACAGCATCACCTGTGGGCACGTTCTCGTGGAAATCTTCACCAGCGACGACTCGCTCGTCGGGCTGGGAGAGATGTCCGACCTGCAGCACCTCCCCCGGTTCCACTTCGATGTCCCTGAGCTGGAATCCACTCTCAACGAGCTGCTGGTCGGTCTCAATCCGCTGCAGCTGACCGAGATCGAGCGCCGCCTGGAGGCCAATTTCCCCCAGGCCGGGTACATCTACGACAAGAGCCGCGCCATCAAATGCGGTGTGGACATCGCCATCTGGGACCTCTCGGCGAAGATCCTCGGCCTGCGGGTCTGCGACCTGCTGGGCGGCGCCGTGCGCGACTCGGTACCCATCGCCTACCCCATCTTCCGCCAGCAGCAAGAAGAGGACGTCGAGCGGAACCTGGCGATGGTCGAGCGCCGGCTGTCCGAAGGTTTCCAGTACTTCCGGGTCTATGTGGGGCGTGACCTGCGGTTGGATGAGCTGTTCCTGCGGACCGCCCGTGAGCGTTTCGGTGACCGCATCACCATCAAGTCCTTGGATTTTTCCAATCTGCTGGATTCCAAGGCAGCCTGCAACTTCGTCGACCGCGTCCATGACGTGGGATTCGATCTCGTCGAGGCTCCGGCACCCAATCACGACGTGCGAGGCCTCGCCTACGCCAGGGGCCGGCTCCCCGTCCCCATCAGTGAGCACGTCTACGGCTACCGCTGGGCGCTCGACCTGGTCGGCGCCGATGCGGTCGATGTGTTCAATGTGAGCGTCATCGCCATCGGAGGCATCACGCCTGCCCGCCGGATCTTCGCCATCGCCGAGGCAGCCGGCAAGTCCTGCCTGATCGGCACCACTCAGGAACTCTCGATCGGAACCGCGGCGGCAGCACATGTGGCGATGGCCATGCCTGCGGTGACAGTGCCGAGCGACCCCGTGGGGCCGTTGCTCTACACACGTGACGTGGTCGAGCAGCCGGTGAGCTACGTCGGCGGCCACCTGCACGTACCGGGCGGCCTGGGCCTCGGCATGCGCCTGGACCCCGACCTGGTTCAAGACTCGGCCTCTCCGCTGACGTGGGCGAAGACCGACGCAGGTGCAGTGGTGGACCGTAAGGCGCAGTCGTGAATGGCCGCTTCGACGACAAGGTCGTGCTGGTCACCGGAGGAGCACGCAACATCGGCTTCGCCATCGCCGAGCGCTTTGCCGCAGAAGGAGCCGCTGTCGCCGTCAACAGTGACAACGAACAGGAAGCGGCGGCCGCTGTGGCCGCACTGCGCGGACGTGGTTTCCGTGCCGCTGCCTGTCCCGGGGACGTGTCCCAGGCAGGGCAGGTCGAAGAACTCGTCGTGCACGCCCAGGAGGAACTGGGCGGGCTCGACGTCCTGGTGAACAACGCTGCTGTTCCGATGCTCGGCCGTACGAGTCTGCTGCAACTCGACCCGGATGACTGGGACCGTAGCTTTGCGGTGAACGCGCGCGGGGTGTTCCTCTGCTCTGCCGCCGCAGCGCGCCTGATGCCGCCCGGTTCCAGCATGGTGAACATCTCGTCGATCGGCGCTACACGAGCGCACCGCGGATGCATCGCCTATGACGCCACCAAGGGCGCCGTGGAAGCGGTTACCCGTGCGATCGCTCTCGAACTCGCCCCGCAAGGAATCCGCGTCAACGGGGTTGCTCCCGGCGCGATCGCCAACGACCGCTTCGCGGCACTCAGTGCACAAGAACAACAGACTCGTGCAGCCCCGGTCCCCACAGGCCGCGTCGGCACGGGCGAGGACGTTGCCGGCGTCGTCACCTTTCTCGCGTCGGCTGACGCCGCATACGTCACCGGTCAGGTCATCACGGTGGACGGCGGACTCACCGCTCAGGCCCGGCCTGCCGGAGCCGACCCCTCTCTGGATGCTTCCAGTACTTCTCATTCTCCTTCCGAAGGGCACACCACATGACCGAGTCGCAGCAGGCCCCGCTCGACCCCCACGACCTCGCCGCGCTCGGCCGTGCCAGCACGGCCACCATCACTACCCAGCTCTTCAAGCACGGGTTGCGCAACACTTTCCTTCCAGGACTGCGCTCCCAGAGCCCGAACGCTCCCAGGATGGTCGGTGAGGCATTCACTCTGCGGTACATCCCGGCCCGTGAGGACATCGATGTGCTGGAAGTCTTCGACGACTACGATCACCCGCAGCGCAAGGCCGTCGAACTCGTCGGCCCCGGTCAGGTGCTCGTGATCGACTGCCGCGGAGACGGCCGCGCCGCTTCAGCCGGCCACATCCTTCTGACGCGTATGGCAGCGCGCGGCGCGGGCGGCATCGTCACCGACGGCACTCTTCGTGACATCGACGGCATCAGCCGACTGGACCTCCCGGTCTTTGCGACCGGTGCCGCAGCCATGACCAACCTCGCCCTCCATCACGCGGTTGATCTGCAGGTACCCATCGGCTGTGCCGGCGTTCCGGTCTACCCGGGAGATGTCATGGTGGGTGACGGTGACGGCGTGGTCTGTGTCCCCCGCCACCTCGTGCCGGTCATTGCCCGGGCGGCAGCCGAGCAGGAGCAGCTGGAGGCCTATCTGCAGCAGCGAGTGGCCGAAGGCGCTCCCCTGCGGGGAACTTATCCCGCTGACGCAAGGACTCTGCAGGCGTACGACCAGGCTCGGGGGCCGGTCGAGGTCAGCAGCTGAGGTCCGCCCGGGAGACGTGCCGATGTACGACTCGCTGATCCTTGTCACCCACTGGGCTACGGCCCGGCTCTAGCAATCCCGCCGGTCGTTGCTGCGAAGGCACGCGTTTTCGCAGCAACGACCGGCACCGGAGACACCTCATGGATGCTGCACTCCACCAACAGCTGCGGTCTATCGTCGGCTCCGACAACGTTCGGGACTCCGAGGGTGAACTGACGCCCTACGGCCGTGACGCCACTCCCTTGTTCTTCAGACGCCCGGATGCTGTGGTCTTCCCCAGCAGCACCGAAGAAGTTGCTGCGGTGCTTCGGCTGGCCACGCGACGCACAGTTCCTGTAGTTCCTCGAGGAGCCGGGTCGAATCTGTGCGCGGGCACCGTAGCGCTGCAGGGCGGCATCGTCCTGGCTCTCACTCGGCTCAACCGGATTCTCGAACTCAGTCCGCCCGAACTCCTGGCCCGGGTGCAGCCCGGAGTGACCAGTGCCGCTCTGGCTTCCGCCGCTTCCGCGGAAGACTTGCTGTGGGCGCCGGACCCTGGCAGCCGCACCGTGGCCACCGTGGGCGGCACCATCGCGACCTGCGCTGGAGGGCTTCGAGGCCTGAAGTACGGCGTGACGCGCAACTACGTACTGGGGCTCGAAGCCGTTCTGCCCACCGGTGAGGTCATCCGCACGGGCGGCAGACTGAACAAGGACGTCGCCGGCTATGACCTCACACGCCTGTTGACCGGATCCGAAGGAACCCTGGCTGTCATCACCGAGGCAACGGTGGCTCTGCGTCCAGCACCGGAGGCCAGCGGCACAGGTGTGGCGTACTTTCCCACTCTGGCAGATGCAGGACGGGCCGTCACTTCCATCATCGCCGGTGGTCTACTGCCCGCGACCCTCGAGTTTCTCGATCGCTGGTGTATCAACGCCGTCGAGGACTTCGCGCACTTGGGGCTTCGGACCGATGCCGGGGCTCTGCTGCTCTTCGGGGATGACGGGGAGCCGGAGGCAACGCAAGGGGCGTTGGCTCGCATGAGTGACGCATGCGTCGTCGCCGGAGCACTGGAGGTCACGACCGCGGCGCAGGTCACGGAAGCGGAAGCACTTCTGGCGGCTCGTCGGTGCACCTTGCCCGCCCTCTCTCGGCTCGGTGGTCTGACGATCCTTGAGGACGCCACCGTCCCCCGGCCTCGCATTGCCGAAATGGTCGAGCGGATCAGCGAGATCGCCGACCGTTACAGCATCCCCATCGCGACATTCGGTCACGCCGGTGACGGCAACCTCCATCCCACATGCGTACTCGACTCACCAGATGACACCGAAGCCGTACAGCGGGCGGAGTTCGCATTCAAGGACATCTTTTCTGCGGCCATGGAACTGGATGGAACCATCACCGGCGAGCACGGAGTCGGCGCGGCCAAACTGCCGTACTTGGCTCAGCAGCTCGGTCAAGCCCAGATGTCACTCCTGCGCCGCCTCAAGACAGCCTTTGATCCTGCCGGCATCCTCAACCCCGGAAAGCTTGGTTCATGAAGGACCCGATCTTCAATGCGGACCAACTCTCGCGATGCATCTCCTGCGGGTTCTGTCTGCCGGCCTGCCCCACCTATGCCCGGACAGGCGACGAAGCCTCGTCACCGCGCGGGCGGATCACACTCATGCGATCGCTCCAGGACGGCGAACTCTCCCCCAACGACCCCGTTCTGAGAGAGCAGGCCTCGTTCTGCCTCGGTTGCCGCGCCTGCGAACCCGTCTGTCCGGCCGGGGTGGAGTACGGGAGCCTGTTGGAACAGTGGCGGGATCACCAATGGCAAGGTACCCAGCGCCCTTGGCTGGCGGCCGTGCTGAGTTTCATCGCCGCCCGTCGCGGCCTCATACGCCTCTTGGGAATGGTTCGCGGGGCAGCACGGGACCGACGACCTGCTGCCCACGACGGCCAGGGCAACCAGGATTCCCTGATGCTGGGCTGCTATGAGCGGATATTGTTCCCGCGTGTCAGCCGCGCCGCGCGGTCGCTGGTCCGCGGGTTGTCGGTGCCTGCTCGACAAGGCTGCTGCGGGGCCCTGCACGCACACAACGGTGATCTTGCAGCCGGCGAGCGCATGGCGAAGCAACTGGGGCAGGATCTGACTGGGACGATCGTGACCACGTCCGGTGGATGCGCTGCGCACATCGCATCGGTCCTCGGGCGTGAACGGGTACGTGAGCTGTCTTCCTACCTTGCGCCGCAGGCGGTCACGGGAGAGGTCCGCCTCGAAGGCCGGCGCGCTCGAGTAGCCCTCCAGGACTCGTGTCACCTGCGAAACGGGCTGGGCATTGTCGCCGAGCCGAGAGCTCTGCTTTCGCAGGTAGCTGATTACGTGGAGCTGCCGTCTGCCGGTACTTGCTGCGGTGCCGCAGGGACTTATGCCCTGCTGAGGCCCAAGGATTCGCGGACCATTCTGGACGCCAAGCTCGATGAGATCGCCGCAGCAGAGGTGGACTACGTCGTGGCGGTCAATCCAGGATGTCTCAGGCAGTTGCAGACGGGACTTCGCCGCCGCCACTCCGCTGTGCGGGCCATTCACATCGCGGACTTCCTCCTGCTGCGTGAGTGAGTGCGCCCGTCACCGCGCTGGTGTGGCCGCCTCGCGGTGGCCACACCAGCGTTCCCGGCTCCAGGATCATGATCACGTTCCTTCGGTCAGAGCCCCCGCCAGCGTGTTTTCCGCCTTGCGGATGTGCTGGCGAGTCAGTCGCTCAGCCAACTCCGCGTCTCCCTGCTCGACCGCCTCCAGGATGGCTGCGTGCTCGGAGGCTTCCTGCTCGAACGTTGCGCGCAAGCGCCAGCCCAGCCCTGCCACAAATGCGGTCAGGTCCTGGAGCTGATCCAGGAAGTTGCACAGGAACGTGTTACCGCAAGCTGTGTAGAGCTCACGGTGGAAGCGGCGGTTTGCCGCTCCGAGCCCTTGCGTCTCGCCTGCACCGACAAGCGCCGCGGCGTCCGCGAACGCTTTACGGGCGCCGTCGTGGCGAGTGGCTCCCAGACGCTCAGCCGTCATGCGAACAGCTGCCGGTTCGGTGGTGGCGCGTGCGGTGTAGAGCTCGTGAACGAGCAGGTCGTCCGGCGAGCGCACACTGACACCCTGGTAGGCGTTGATCACTACCAGTCCGGATGACTGCAACTGCTTGAGTGCTTCCCTCACCGGTGTCTTCGACACCCCGTACAACTCGGCGATCTCCCGCTCCACCAGCGGACGACCAGGCTGGAGGGCGCCTTCAAGGATGGCTTGGCGCAGAGCGTCGCGCACCCGGTCCGTCCTGGATGCGGGCTGACGCAGGGGTGGGAGAACGACAGAGGCTGGGGGGCTGCCCGGGACCCGCGGGGTGGCATCCATGTTCGACATACTGGGATCGTGGTATACCGCGACGCCAGGTGCAACCTACACGGACCACTTTTCTCACTCGGCGAAAGCAGAGGAGACCGTTTTGTACAGCTTCGCAGACGAGCAGCGGCGGAGGGACGGGGTCCCCGCAGTGGTTGGCTCCGGAAGTCCTTCGGGGTTGCCGTGGAGACGGGTCGTGCGCGTCGAGGCGTCGGACGTCCAGGGCGGTGTGGTGGAGGCTGTCTCGGCTGCCTGCGTAAGGGGGCTCCGGGAGACCCATGTTCATCTGGCCCTGGCTGGCCCGAAGGCCCGCGGCGAAGCTGTGGTCATGACCGACAGCAACAGTAATGTGACGGGTTTCCACGACCGTGTCGTCCTGATCACCGGCGGAACCAGCGGGATGGGCCTGGCAACCTCGCGTCTGCTCCTGGAAGCCGGCGCCCATATCGTCATCACCGGCCGCGACGATACCCGCCTCGACCGCGCAGCCGAACAATTGCACAAGGCGTCCGACCAGGGCGCCCGTCTGTTCACAGTCCGGGCCGACTCCGCCAACCTCACCGATCTCGACCGCTTGGCTGCCCTGATCCGTGAACGCCACGGACGTCTGGACGGGGTGTTCGCCAATGCCGGGGTCGGCGTGTTCCAGCGCAGTGGCGAGGTCACTGAGCAGGACTTCGATCTCAGCGTCGACGTCAACTTCAAGGGGGTGTTCTTCACGGTCCAGAAGGTGCTGCCGCTGCTCGACGTGGCAGGTGGCGGTTCCATCGTGATCAATGCCTCCTGGACCCTGCACCGAGGCCTGGCAGTCGCACCGGTGTACGCGGCCACGAAGGCCGCCGTCCACAATCTGGCCCGCACTCTGGCCAGTGATCTCGCCGGGCGCGGCATCCGGGTCAACTCGGTCAGCCCGGGCTACATCGTCACCGAGATGTTCGACGCCGCCAACCCGGACCCTGCCTCGCACGATGCCATCCGCGCCCAGGTGCCGCTGAGGCGGCTCGGCCAGGCCGAGGACATCGCCGAGACCGTGGCCTTCCTCCTCTCCCCACGGTCGTCCTACATCACCGCCCAGGACATCGCCGTCGACGGAGGCCTGGTGACCGCCATCCCCGCCTCCTGACAGTGGGTGGCTGCCCTGGCCCCGTCAGGGCAGCCACCCATCACGACCGGCCACAGTCGTCGCGTGAGCGCAGCCGGCAAGCTGGGCGAGTTCCTCCGCGCCCGCCGCTCCCTCTCACACCTCGAAGACGTTGCCCTGCCGGATTTCGGAGGCCGGCGCCGGGTCGCGGGCCTGCGCCGCGAGGAGATCGCGCAGCTCGCCGGAGTGAGCGTCGACTACTGCACCCGGATACGTCCTGAACAGCAGACCGACGAGTAGAGCACCGCAGACCGGCGGGCCCCGTCCCGGCGGATACTCGCCCACCCGTCCGTGCCGCGTGGCGGACCTGCATTGTCGGCGCAGGGTGCCTGCCGCCGTTGCGTGTGCCAGTAACTACTCGCTCCGCACCGGGATGACGCTGCCCCGCCGACAGCAGAGCCTGAAGGACTTCGGCCGGCAGGGGCCACCTTCAAGCCCTCGGCGGAGGTCGGTACGGAAACGTCTGGTCCAGCCTCAGCTGGACCAGACGAGTGGGGCCGTTTCACGGATCATGCACCGTGAGCCCGGCGTAGCACTGGGACCGTAACTCGGTGGATGCAGTCAGCTCTTGATGCCGCGTGCCACGCCGGGAGCGATGTCGCTGCTGTCAGTAGTCCTACCGATTCGAGTGGCGGGGATTCTTGCGTCGCCGCGTGAAGAAGACGAGGGCGGCACCGCCGAGGAGGACGAGGACGCCTGCTGCCGCCGGCGCGAGGTCTGCGCCGGTCTCCGCCAGGTCTCCGGAGTCATCGCTCTTCACCTCTCCCCTGGCCTTGCCCTGCGCCTCAGCGCGGGCGCTGCCCTGTTCCTTGCCCGTACCATTTTCCTGCACCGGTGCCGGCTCAGTCATGGGCCTGTCCGCGGGGGCTTCGGATGTACTGCCGTCCGAAAGTCCCGTCTCATCAGTCGACGCCGTGCCGGCGAGAGCCAGAGCACCCCGGTCAGGCCTGGTGTCCGACCGGCGGACTCCGGCGAAGTCAGTAGCGGCCTGCGGGAAGGGCGTACCGGTGCCGGCTGCAGGCGAGCCCTTCTTGAGACGGAAGTCCGCAGACGCCGGGTCCGTGCTTTCCTTCTCGAACTTCGGATTTGCGGCAATGTCGTGAGGACCCCGCACCTCAGGCTTCTTGCCGTTGAAGTACAGGTTGTAGTCGTAAGTGACGTCGACGTTCTTGTGCTTGGAGTTGGTGGGTCCGCCGGGGCGCCCGTAGGAGACATTGTTCAGAAGCCGTACGTCTCGACTGTCGACGGCGTAGATTCCGGCGTAGCCCGCCATGCGAGTGCTGCGCGAGTTCTTGTAGGCCGTGTTGTTGACAATGTCAACATGCTGGCTCTTGAAGGAGTGAATTCCGGAGCCGCCGTTGTTGAACGAGACATTGTTGGCGACCAGGACGCGCCCCTGATAGTCAGGGCCGGTACCCGCAGGCTTGCCCTTCAGGGTGTCGATGATGATGCCGTTGCCGTCGGAGTAGCAGTTGCATGATTCCCACTTCACCTTCGTCTCATTGTCGTAGGAGACGTTCCCGGTGATGCGGATCTTGTACTGCTTGCCGTCGCCTCGGTCTGAGTCCAGCGCCCTCAGGATGGATATGCCACTGGTGGCATAAACCGTGTACCAGGAGTTGGAGTGCACCTGGTTGCGGTCGATCACCACGTGATCGGCATCGATCGCGGAGATGCCGGCCCCGGGGCAGTGATGCACGTGGTTCCCGGTGATGGTGATGTGATGGGGCGCCGCTCCCGTTTTCGTGTTCTTCGATGCGTTCAGGCAGTTGGTGTTGAAGTCCGGTTCCTTCGGCTTCGAACGCCGTTCCGCGTCCGCCAGGGAAAGATTGGCACTGTTGCCCTTGATCTCGAGGCCGGTCACCGTGATGTAGGAGGCACCTGAGATATTGATGCCATTCCAAGCGCGGACCGGGTTGATAATCGGCTTCTGTCCGGGAGCTGCGCGGTAAGTGACGGGCTTCCCTGGGCTGCCCGAGCGGGTGATGTTCACTACGTCGTGCCCCCGCGCAGCCTCGCGGAAGGTGCCGCTCATGAGGAGAACGGTGTCACCCGGTCGCGTCAGGTCCGCAGCCTTCTGCAGGGTCCGGAAAGGCCTTCCAGCGGATGTACCCGAGTTGCCGTCCGAACCGGACGGACTCACGTAATACGTATGGACGGCGGCGGTTGCCGTGCCCGCGCCCGCCAGGAGACCGGCCGGCAATAAAGCGGCAGTGACGGCCAGAGGCAACTTCAGGGCGCGCATGCGGCGGTGGTTCATGGATGCCTTTCTCATTTGGGAATGCACCTTGGCTACCCCACAGGGCTTGGCCAAAGGTCCAGCCTCGACAACAAAGGTCAGGCGTGGTGGTTGCGATCGCGACAGGACCAGCGCACCCCTCGACTCGGCAGGACAGCCGGTCGGGCTCATCTAGCTGTACGCACGGTGGCGTTCGCCGGAGTCCGGGTCGAGTAGTGCACTGAAGGAGAAACTACATACGCCGATCTCTCCGACCAGGTCCCGTCTGTGCACCGCAAGTTACGCGGGTGACAGTTGCAGAAGCGGTCCGCGACGACAAGAGGGGACAGTGAGTAAGTCTTCTGACTGTCCATCACATCGTTGTGCGAGCGTGCGCCTACCGACTCCGGCCATGGTCGCCCTCACACCGTGGCCGGGAAATGATCCCGGTCAGCACTGGACCTGCGGTGATCAACTCCTCCCGTGTGCGGGCCCCCGGCGCGGCCACAAAGCCGGCCCGGCCCGGTCGACCGCGCACGTCCGGACAGCAGAACACCACGTCTTCACCCACGGGCAGAGCATCTGCCCTGTCGCCGACCGGCGGCATTCGCAACGACGTCACCACGTTGCTGCCGCTGCTGAACGGAGCGCCCACGTGTCCTCAAAGTGTGTAGACAGCCCGTTCCGCCACGAAGCCGACAAGCAGTCCGCGCCTTCTGATGCTCACTCAACTCGCAGACCTGATCAATGAGTCGGGCCGCCTGCGGCTACCACGCGAGGTCGGCTCTGAGGCATGACATGCGCTCCGCCGGACAGCTGCTGGCACCCTTTTTGGCATCGTACGTGGCCCATTGCTACGGCTGCAGCGCCTCACGAATTCAAGTACATGACGCCAGAGGGTTGTTTCGTGGCATCCTGATATACCAGCATGCCGCCATGCCACGTCGAGTCCAGTCGTTGCCCTTTCGCGCGTCACCCCTCCTGGCCGTGGCTGTCTCCCCTGCCAACTCGAGTCCAGCAGTCCCCACCGGGCAGCGGGCATCACAAGGCCTCCAGCAGTGATGCCGCTGAACCTCGCAGTGAAGTAGGCGCGCCTTGAAGGGCGAGTACTCCATCTCCGGCCGCGGTGCCCGCACGGGTAGCAGCGACGACAAGGCGTACTGCACCGCCCCGCTCTTCCCCGACACGACCCACCGGACCGCCGCGTGCCGGCTCCAGGGCCACTGGTCTGCGGCTGACCCCAGAAGGAAGGCAACAACGTGACCACCTCCTCCCCTGCACCCAGGAGAGCCCTCACGCTCCTGGCCGCCAGCGCACTGGTCGGCGGCTTGATCACTTCCGCCGCGTCCTCAACCGCGGTCGCCTCCGATGTCACGGGCGACTTTGAGGCCACCTCGCCGGGCGCCGTTCCTTCCGGGTGGTCTGTGACGACTGCCGGGGGGGCTGCCACGGTGGAAGAGGTCCCCAACACGGTGGACCGAAGTCTGCGTCTCCGAGACACCTCCACCGACGCTCCCGTCACGGCGAGCGTCTCCTTCGGCACCACCCCGTCGACGGTCATCGCGGGTTTCCGGCTGCGCGCCGCCCAGCCCTCGGCGACTGTGGGCGTACACCTCGACAGCACAGGCGGCCACAGCGTCACCGTGGCCATGGGCGCGAACGGGCGCCTGTACACGTACGACGGCCGCACCAGGGTCGACTTGGGGACCTATGCGGCCGACCGGTGGTACGACATCAGAGTGGTGGCTCAGCCCTCGACCGCAACCGCCGACGTGTACATCGACGGCGCCCGGAAGGCGACGCGTCTGGCATTCCGGACCACGACGACCACCCTGGAAGGCCTTCAGGCCGGCATCTCCACCGCTGACACGGGCACTGCTTGGCTGGATGACGTACGCACTGTCACCGAGGGCACACCTCAAGGCTGGTCACACATCGGTTCCGTCGCTCCCCGTACAGCACGGCAGGTCGGTGACTCCAAACTGCTCATCGGCGCGGAGACACTGGACCGCGATTACACCAACTACCAGGCGTTCGCTCCCTACTTGGGCGAGCTTGGCGCCACTCGCGTCAGGCTGCAGGCGGGTTGGGCAAGGACGGAGAAGACCAAGGGGGTCTATGACTGGACCTGGCTCGACAAGATCGTCAATGATGCGGCCAGCCGTGGAGTCAAACCCTGGGTCCAGTTGTCGTACGGCAATGGCCTCTACGCCGGCGGCGGCGGATCGGGGCTCGGCGGTCACATCCCCGACTCAGAGGAAGCACTGGCCGCGTGGGATGCCTGGGTGAGCGCCGCGGTGAAGCGCTACAAGGGCAAGGTCACCGAGTGGGAGATCTGGAACGAGCCCAATCTCGCCGGCATCCCGGTGAACGACTACACCGACTTCTTCATTCGCACGGCCAACCTCGTCCGCGCAGAGCAACCCAAGTCCATCATCTACGGGCCCGCTGAAGCCGGTATAGACGTGGCCTACGTCAAGGACTTCCTGGTTCGCCTTTCGGAGCAGAAGAAGACCGACCTGCTGGATGGTGTCAGCTACCACCCGTACAACCCCAACCCCGACGATGCCTGGACCTACGGGCAGGTGGAGAGGGTCAAGGCACTGATCGAGCAGTACGATCCCGGGACAGTGCTGCGGCAGGGTGAAAACGGGGCACCAAGCAGGCCCGGCAGCTTCGGCGCCCTCGGCGATCTGGACTGGACCGAACTCAGCCAGACGAAGTGGGTTCTACGCCGAGTTCTGAACGATCTCGGACGTGGCATCAGCAGCAGCGTCTTCAGTATTTCGGACCTTCACTACCCCTCGAAGATCAACAGCAAGGGTCTTCTGCAGACCAACAGCGACAAGAGCATTCGCTACGCGAAGCCCGCTTACTACGCGGTCCAGACCGTTGCCTCGATCATCGACAACACGGTGACGCCGATTCCTGACTACAACTGGAGTGCCTCACCCAGTACGCCTCTGACCGTGCAAGCTTTCGCCAAGCGCAATGGCGGTCGGCAGGTCGTCGGCGTGTGGTCCGGAGCGGCCAGGCCCAGCGAAAGCAACACCCGCACGGCGACGGACCTGACGTTCACCGCCGGAAACTTCAAGGATCCGGTCTACGTGGATGTACGCACGGGTGCCGTCTACGACATTCCCGCCTCGGACTGGTCACAACAGGGCGACAGGTACACCTTCAAGAACGTACCCGTGTACGACTCTCCCGTGCTGATCGCGGACCGTTCCGCCGTCGAGTTCTAGAGGCTGCCGGCCCCTGCCCACGCAGGGCGGGGGCCGGTCCCATGCACTACCGGTCGAGCTTCCCACGGACTCCGAAGGCTCGGCCGGAATCGATCTTCGACCCCGAGCTCGCACAACGCCGGAGCGACAGAAGAACGCGCGCCGTCTTCCCGGCTCCGACTAGACCTGTTGATCTTGCGGCTGAGCCTGGTCTGCCGGTCGGTCCGTCGCGGGGAAGGGACAGTCGCGGCCCTGGACCGTCTCGGATGAGCTGTGTTCGCTCACTGAGCCGTTGCTGCGCGATCCGGGCCCTGAGCGGGTGAAGGGCCCGACCAGGAGTGCCGGACCGGCAGACCGGCGCGGGATCCTGTTCGTGTTGCACACCGGTGTCCAGTGTGGGAGTACCTGCCCCAAGAGCTGGGGCTTCGGTGCCGGCACGACCTGCCTGCGGCGCCTGGCCACTTGGAAGGAGCCGTCGTCCCGGCCCACCGCGGAGCGACTCCCCTTCGCGGTCCTCGAGGTCTGGCACTGAACCGCCCGCCTGTCTTCCCGGCAGCCACCGGCGCTGGACGGTCCCCGGCGCCGCGAAGCAGGCGGGTGAAGCCTGCGCCGCCGTCACCTCCATGGGGCATGCATGAGGATCTCCGCCGTATCCGGCCGGGTCGGCGGCATCGACGTGCTGGAGGCGAGAGTGCTCAACGAACAAGCCGAACAAACGGACCCCCGCACCATCCGCGTCCCGGTCCTCATCGTGGGCGGCTCTCTGGTCGGCCTGGCGACCTCGTTGTTCCTGGGACGGCTGGGAGTACCACACGTGCTGGTGGAGCGCCACGCGGGCACTTCGCGCCACCCGCGAGGCCGCGGCAACAACGTCCGCACGATGGAACTGTTCCGGGTGGCGGGCGTGGAGAAGGCGATCAAGGAGGCGGCCGCCACCCTGGCCGACAACCACGGCATCCTCCAGACGCCCACCCTGGTCGGTGACGCGGGCGAGTGGCTCTTCCGGGACATCGACCCGGGCGGCGGACTGGCCCGCTTCAGCCCCAGCGCCTGGTGCCTGTGCAGCCAGAACGACCTCGAGCCGGTCCTGCTCGACCACGCCCGCAGGCACGGAGGCGATCTGCGCTTCGCCACCGAGCTGATGTCGTTCGACGAGGGCCCCACCGGTGTCACCGCGGTGGTCAAGAGCCGTGAGACGGGTGAACACACCACCATCCGCGCGGACTATCTCGTCGCCGCGGACGGCCCGCGCAGTCCCGTGCGTGAGCAGCTCGGTATCACCCAGAGCGGACCCGGGGACCTGTTCCACAACGTCAGCCTGACCTTCCGCTCCCGCCGGCTCGCGGACGTCGTGGGTGACCGTCACTTCATCGTCTGCTACCTGACCCGCCCGGACGCCGACGGCGCCCTGCTGCCGGTGGACAACCGCGAGCACTGGGTCTTCCACGCCCCCTGGCACCCCGAACACGGGGAGACCCTGGAGGACTTCACCGACGAGCGGTGCGTCGAGCACATCCGCCGGGCGGTCGGGGTCGCCGACCTCGACGTGGAGATCACCGGCAAGGCGCCCTGGCACGCCGCTCAGCGGGTCGCCCGCAGCTACCGGGCGGGACGTGTGTTCCTGGCCGGTGACTCGGCTCACGAGATGTCCCCGACCGGGGCCTTCGGATCCAACACCGGCATCCAGGACGCGCACAACCTCGCCTGGAAGCTGGCCGCGGTGCTCGACGGCTGGGCGGGCGAGCAGCTGCTGGACACCTACGACGCCGAGCGCCGTCCCGTGGCCGAGGCCACCAGCGCGCGGGCCGCCGCCCGATCGGCCGAACACAGCCATCCCGGATTCGCCCCGCCGCCCGGAGCGGGCGGCGGCGGTCCTCAGCGAGGCATCCTCAACGTGGCCCTCGGCTACCGCTATCCGCAGGGCGCAGTCGTCGACGCCGATCCCACGGTCCCGGTGGTGCCCGAGAGCCTGGACCTGACCGGCGGACCCGGCAGCAGGGCACCTCACCTGTGGGTGCGCCGCGGGGACGAACGGATCTCGACGCTCGACCTCTACGAGCGGTCCCTCGTGCTGCTCAGTGACGCCGTGGAGCCGAACGAATGGCACGAGGCCGCCCTCCGCCTCGCCGACCGGCTGGCCCTCCCGCTCACGTCGTACCGGGTGGGCACCGGAGCCCGGGCCGACCTGGTGCCCGAGGACGCCGCCGACTGGGCCCAGCGCCACGGCACGGTGTCCGGGGGCGCCGTACTCGTCCGGCCCGACGGGTTCGTCGTATGGCGGTCGCAGGGCCCGGAGGCGGATGCCGAGGCGGTGCTGCGCCGGGTCCTGAGGACGGGGCTGGCAGTCGTCTGAACCCCCGCGGGTTCCACTCGTCCGTCCGCCCGCGCGGTGTTGAGACCGCGGGTTCCACTCGTCCGTCCGCACGCCCGCGCGGTGTTGGGACCGCGGGCGACTGCGGGCAGATCGCCTACGGCCTCGTGGCCGTCCGCGAACGGTGCGATCACCGGAACGGTCGCTTTGACGCCGCTGTGGCGTCAAAGCGACCGGTGGGATGCCGGCGCAGACGCGGGCGTCGCCTGGGCGCGGGCCCGCGCCCGGAGGCTGAGGACCATGCGGATGTCCTGGTCGTCCTCACTCATCCGGGTCGACCGCCACCCGCCCAGTCACTCACCTACTTCATCCAAGTCGCGCGATGCCCGGGGACGGGCACAGGATCGAGGAACGCTGACGTCGCCTCACCGCGGCCAACGTTCACTTTCCCCCTCCGCGAAGGAGATGTGCGCAGGATGACCACCACGTCCGAACGTGTTGCAGGTTCGCGGGCGCGACAGGCGTCGCACCATGTGTCTCAGTCCGTGTTCGACGGTTCCCCGCTTCGCGTCGTCCTCCTGGTCGACGTCCACGACGGGGCCCAGCAGGAGTTCCTCGAGGCCTACGAACAGCTGTGCAACCAGGTCGCGTCCGTCCCCGGGCATGTCAACGACCAGCTGTGCCAGTCGATCGAGAACCCCTCGCAGTGGCTCATCACCAGCGAGTGGGAGAGCGCCCCGCCGTTCCTCGCCTGGGTCAACAGCGAGGAGCACGTACGGATGGTCGAGCCGCTGCACAGCTGCGTGCGCGACACCCGGTCACTGCGCTTCCACGTCGTCCGCGAGACCGGTGGCCCGGCGACAGGCGCCGACCGGACGCAGCGCCGGCTCCAGACGGCACCCAGGATCGGCGACGGCGTGATCCGGCACGCGCTCACGTTCACGGTCAAGCCGGGCAGCGAGGAGATCGTCGCCAAGATCCTCGCCGACTACGCCTCGCCCGAGCCGCGGGTCGACGACACCACCCGGCTGTGCCGCACCTCGCTGTTCATGCACGGCAACCGGGTGGTGCGGGCCGTCGAGGTGCGGGGCGACCTGCTGGCCGCGCTGCGCCACGTCGCCAGGCAGCCCGAGGTGCGTGCGGTCGAGGAGGCCATCAACCCCCATCTGGAGCAGGACCGGGACCTCAACGACCCCGAGTCCGCCCGGGTCTTCTTCACCAGGGCCGCACTGCCGGCCGTCCACCACGTGACGGCGGAACGGCAGAACGCGCAGGCCGAGCGGTACGCCCTGTACTACCCGGCCCGGCCGGACCGCGGCATGAAGCTGGCCGAACTCCTGGCCCGTCAGGACGAGGCGGCCGCGGACGACGCGCGCAGCCCGGTCCTGCGCAGCACGATCTTCCAGCGCGACGACGTCGTCGTACGGCTGATCGACCTGCGCGGCGGACTCGAGACCGCCGACCCCGCCCAGGTCCTGGGTCTGTCCGACCCGGGGCAGGTCGCCGAGCTGACGACGCTCGTGGACGACGCCGCGGAGGCGAACGCGTCCGCGCCGAAGGACGGCAGTCTCGCGCGCTTCCTCGAACTGGCGCGCATGGATCTCGTCACCGACCGCCGGTCGCCCGACGCCTGATTCGTCATCGCGTGGGAGGGGCGGTGCCCCGCCCCTCCCACACCGGTGCAGTACATCATCGGAGGAACGTCGTGATCACTTCTCGTCACAGAATCATCGATCTCAACGAGACCGAGCCCAACACCCGGCGTGGCGGCGACCTGCGCGCCATGCTCACTCCGACCGCGGTGGGCGCCACCAGTGGTTTCATGGGCGTGGCCCTCATCCAGCCCGGCGACCGGATCGGTGAGCACTACCACCCGTACTCCGAGGAGTTCGTGTACGTGGTGTGCGGGCAGCTGGAGGTGGACCTGGACGGTGAGCCGCACCCGCTCCGGGCCGAGCAGGGGCTGCTCATCCCCCTCAACGTGCGTCACCGCTTCCGCAACGTCGGCAAGGTGGAGGCCCGGATGGTCTTCCACCTGGGTCCGCTGGCCCCCAGCCCGCCGCTGGGCCACGTCGACACCGAGGAGACCGACGCCGAGTCCGCGGTGGTCGGTGCCGAGGCGGCCGAGCGACGCCAGGTCCGGTCATGACGAGACGAGTGGCCGTCACCGGCATAGGCGTCGTCGCTCCCGGTGGTACGGGCGTACCGGCGTTCTGGGACCTCCTGACGGCCGGGCGCACGGCGACACGGGCCATCACGTTCTTCGACCCGGCCGGTCTGCGTTCCCGGATCGCCGCCGAGTGCGACTTCGACCCCGCGGCCCACGGTCTGGACGTGCGGGACGTGGAACGGGGCGACCGCTACATCCAGTTCGCCCTGGTCGCGGGGGACGAAGCGGTACGGGACTCCGGTCTCGACCTCGGCGCCGAGAACCCCTGGCGTGTCGGTGTCTCGCTCGGCACCGCGGTCGGCGGCACCACCCGGCTCGAGAAGGACTACGTCCTGGTCAGCCACGGGGGGCAGCGCTGGGACGTGGACCACCGGGAGGCGGGCCCGGAGCTGCACCGGGCCTTCTCGCCCAGCACACTCGCCTCCACCGTGGCGGAGCGGTTCGGGGCGCGTGGCCCGGTGCAGACCGTCTCCACGGGCTGCACCTCCGGGCTCGACGCGGTCGGGTACGCCTTCCACACCGTGGCGGAGGGCCGGGCCGACGTCTGCATCGCCGGCGCCTCGGACTCGCCGATCTCCCCGATCACCATGGCGTGCTTCGACGCGATCAAGGCCACCTCCCCGAACAACGACGACCCGGCGCACGCCTCGCGTCCCTTCGACGCCGACCGCGACGGATTCGTCATGGGCGAGGGCGGCGCCGTGCTCGTCCTGGAGGAGCTCGAGCATGCCAGGGCACGCGGCGCCCACGTGTACTGCGAGCTGAGCGGATACGCCACGTTCGGCAACGCCTACCACATGACCGGCCTGACCAGCGACGGTCTTGAGATGGCCCGGGCCATCGAGGACGCCCTCGACCACGCACGTCTCGACCCCACGGAGATCGACTACGTCAACGCGCACGGGTCGGGCACCAAGCAGAACGACCGTCACGAGACCGCCGCGGTGAAACGGGTTCTGGGCCCGCACGCCTACGACACCCCCATGAGTTCCATCAAGTCGATGGTCGGCCACTCGCTGGGCGCCATCGGAGCGATCGAACTCGTCGCCTGTGTGCTGGCCCTCACCCACCAGGTCGTGCCGCCGACCGCGAACTACGAGACACCCGACCCCGAGTGCGACCTGGACTACGTCCCGCGCGTGGCCCGCGAGCGCAAGCTGGCGGGCGTGCTCTCGGTGGGCAGCGGATTCGGCGGCTTCCAGTCCGCGGTGGTCATGAACCGGCCGAGGGAGAAGACACGATGAGCGAACCCCGACCACGGCGCGCGGCCGTCACGGGAATCGGTGTGGTCGCGCCCAACGGAGCCAGCACCGAGACCTTCTGGAAGTCCACCAGAGAGGGCATCAGCGTCCTGGACCGGGTCACCCGGGACGGCTGTGAACATCTGCCGCTGCGGGTGGCGGGCCAGGTGCGCGACTTCGACCCGTCGGCAGCGATCGAGGAGCGCTTCCTCGTCCAGACCGACCGGTTCACGCACTTCGCGATGGCCGCGGCCGACCTCGCGCTGGACGACGCCCAGCTCCACCGGCCCGAGACCGACGGCGCGCCGTTCTCCGTGGGCGTGGTCACCGCGGCCGGTTCCGGCGGCGGTGAGTTCGGACAGCGCGAACTCCAGCAGTTGTGGGGCAAGGGCAGCCGTTACGTCGGCCCGTACCAGTCCATCGCCTGGTTCTATGCCGCCAGCACCGGCCAGATCTCCATCCGCCGTGGCTTCAAGGGTCCCTGCTCCGTCGTCGCCGCCGACGAGGCCGGCGGTCTGGACGCCCTCGCCCACGCGGCACGGGCCGTGCTGCGCGGCACCGACGTGATCGTGGCGGGGGCGACCGAGGCACCGATCGCGCCGTACTCGGTGGTCTGCCAGCTCGGCTATCAGGAACTCAGCACGGTCGAGGAACCGACCCGCGCCTACCGCCCGTTCACGTCCGGGGCCTGCGGTTTCGTGCCGGCGGAGGGCGGCGCGATGATCGTGGTGGAGGCGGAGGGCGCGGCCCGGGCGCGGGGGGCGCGCGTGCGGGCCCACGTGGCCGGACACGCGGCGACCTTCACCGGAGCCTCCCGCTGGGAGGAGTCCAGGGAGGGGCTCGCCCAGGCCGTCCGGGGCGCCCTGGCGGAGGCCGGCTGCGCCCCCGAGGAGATCGACGTCGTCTTCGCCGACGCTCTCGGGGTGCCGGAGGCGGACCGCGCGGAGGCCCTGGCCATCGCCGACGTCCTCGGAGCCCACGGCACCCGGGTGCCCGTCACCGCGCCGAAGACGGGGATCGGCCGGGGCTACTGCGCGGCGCCGCTGATGGACACCGCGGCCGCGGTGCTCTCGATGGAGCACGGCCTGATCCCGCCCACCCCCAATGTCTTCGACATCTGTCACGACCTCGACCTCGTGACCGGCAAGGCGCGTACCGCCGAGGTACGCACCGCGCTGGTACTGAGCCGGGGACTCATGGGGTCGAACTCGGCGCTGGTGCTGCGGCACGGCGCCACCGGCGCCTCGTAGCGAGGCGCCGCGGAGCAGCAGAGGAAGGGAATGGCATGACTGACCGCATCACTGTGGAAGAGCTGGCCGAACTCATGAAGAAGTGCACCGGTGTCACCGTCGCCCCGGAGGAACTGCGCGGCGACGGGGCGGCCTTCGACCGCCTGGGCGTGGACTCGCTCGGGCTGCTGGGCATCGTGGGCGAGCTGGAGAACCGGTACGGCACGCCGATGCCGACCGACGCCGAACGCTCCAAGTCCTCCCGGCAGTTCCTCGACCTCGTCAACAGTGCCCTCATGACAGGAGCGTGAGATGACCGGCCACACACAGAACGAGATCACCATCGCGGCGCCGTTGGACCTGGTCTGGGAGGTGACCAACGACCTGGAGAACTGGCCGCGGCTGTTCAGCGAGTACGCCTCCGTCGAGATCATCTCCCGGGAGGGCCACAAGACGACCTTCCGGCTGACGATGCACCCGGACGAGAACGGCACCGTGTGGAGCTGGGTCTCCGAACGCGAGCCGGACCGCGACGCGCTCACCGTCAAGGCCCGGCGCATCGAGACGGGGCCCTTCGCCCATATGGACATCCACTGGCGGTACGAGGAGGTACCGGCCGGCACGCGGATGGTCTGGACGCAGGACTTCGCGATGAAGCCGCAGGCGCCGGTCGACGACGAGTGGATGACCGACAACATCAACCGGAACTCCAAGGTCCAGCTGGGCCTGATCCGCGACCGCATCGAGAAGATGGCGGCGGAGCGCGGTGCGACCGCCGGTCTGACCGACTGAGCCGGACGGAGAGAAGCCCATGCACCAAGCTCTGATCGTCGCCCGGATGGCCCCGGGGTCGGCACCGGACATCGCCAAGGTGTTCGAGGAGTCCGATCGCGGGGAGCTGCCGCGACTCGTCGGCGTGACCCGGCGCAGCCTCTTCCAGTTCGGCGATGTGTACATGCACCTGATCGAGTCCGAGCGTGAGCCCGGGCCCGCCATCGCCAAGATCACCGGACATCCCGAGTTCCGGGACGTCAGCGAACGGCTGGCCTCGTACGTCAGCGCGTACGACCCGGAGACCTGGCGTTCCCCGAAGGATGCCATGGCGCAGCGCTTCTACCTCTGGGAGCGCGAGCCGTCCGGCTGACCGCCGCCAACCCTCACCGGTCGCCGGGTCCGCGACGCTGCGGACCCGGCGACCGGCGGTCTGCGGGTGCGGAGTCCCGGGATCACCGGGTCCGCCGGATGCGGTCGGATCAGCCGGGGACGTGGCAGTCGAACGCGTGCAGATAGGGGTTGACCGGGCTGATGTCGTCGATGACCAGGCCCGCCTCGGTCAGCCGGTCCACCATGCTCTGGGTGGTGTGCTTCGCTCCGCCGACGTTGAGGAGCAGCAGCAGGTCCATTGCGGTGCTGAACCGCATCGAGGGCGAGTCGTCGACGAGGTTCTCGATGACCACGACCCGCGTCCCCGGGCCGCCGGCCTCGCGGACGTTGCGGAGCGTGCGGGCGGTGCTCTCGTCGTCCCACTCCAGGATGTTCTTGATGACGTAGACGTCGGCCTTCACCGGGACGGCCGTCCGGACGTCGCCGGGCAGCACGCGCGCACGGTCCGCCAGGTCGCCGCCCGCACGCAGTCTCGGCACCGCGTTCTCCACCACGCGGGGGAGGTCGAGCAGCGTCCCCCGCATCGAGGGGTACTTGTCCAGCAGACTCGCCACCACGTGTCCCTGCCCGCCGCCGACGTCGGCCACGGACGCGCTCCCCGTCAGGTCGAGGAACTGTGCGACGTCGCGCGCCGACTGCACGCTTGAGGTCGTCATGGCGCGGTTGAAGACGTCGGCCGACTCGGGGGCGTCCTCGTTGAGGTAGGGGAAGAACTCCTTGCCGTACAGGTCCTCCACCACGTTGCGGCCGGTGCGCACCGCCTCGTCCAGATTCGGCCAGACGTCCCAGGTCCAGGGTTCCGTGCACCACAGGGAGATGGCGCGGAGGCTGTCGGGGTCGTCCTCGCGCAGCAGTCGGGAGACGTCGGTGTGCACGAACGTCCCGTCCGGGCGTTCGGCGAAGACGCCGTAGCAGGACAGGGCCCGCAGGAGTCTTCGCAGCGGGCGGGGTTCGGCCTTCACGGCGGCCGCGATGTCCTCCACGGCCATGGGGTCGTCACCGAGAGCGTCGGCGACGCCCAGCCGGGCGGCCGCGCGGAGGGCGGCGGCACATGCCGCCCCGAATGCGAGTTCCCGCAGCCGCATGGACGGCGGAGGGGCGGACTGAGCGGTTGTCATCGGCCGCCTTCCTTTCTTTTCGGGTCACGTGAAGCACGAGACTCACCGGGCATGCGTGGTGTTCCCGGGTGCACGGAGGGGAGGGCGATGGCGGTCAGCACAGGCCGGCGGGCTTGGACGACCGGCAGGAGTTGTCCTGGAACGTGTTGCCCTTGCCGGGGTCCGTGTTGACCAGGTCTGCCGGGGAGTTGTCCCGTAGCAGGTTGTCGATGATCCGGTTCCGCTCGCTGGTCGCGCCCACGAAGCTCTTGAACACGACGATGCCACCCGACAGCGGGGACTTGCCGGCGTTGTCCTTGATCACGTTGTGGGTGACGAGGTTGTCGTCGGCGCCCGTCAGGACGATGCCGGACCCCTGGAGGGCGTCCAGCCGTGCGGTCTTCGGGCAGGACTTGTTGTTGCGCTCGATGCGGTTGTCGCGCACGGTCACGAAGCCGGTCTTGGGCTTGTTCTCGTCGCCGACGACGAACACCCCCGCGCAGTTGCGGGTGAGGTGGTTGTCCGCGATGGTCAGGTTGCGCAGTCGGCGGACGGTGACGCCGATCCGGTTGCCCTCCAGCCGGTTGTGCTCCACCACCGTTCCCTCGGTGTCCGTGGCGCCCTGCTCGTCCTTCACCGTGTTGGCGAGGAACAGGCCCGCGTCGCCGTTGTCCCGGGCGGTGTTGTCGCGGAACAGTCCATGGGCCGAGTGCTCCGTGGCGATGCCCCACACGCCGTTCTTCACCGCGGTGACGTTCCGCACGGTCAGTCCGTCGGCCTCGTCGGCGTAGATGCCGGTCTTGCCGAAGCCGGTCACCGTCAGGGAAGCGATGGTGACGTAGTCGACGTTGTGGTTCTTGGTGCCCGCGACACAGATGCCGTTCCCGGCCGCGGCGCAGTTGCCGGCGGCTTTCGCGGCGCCCGATCCGGTGCTCGGCTTTGTGGTGGCGGTGCTCGTGCCCTTCTCCGGTTCGAGCACCGTGCCGCGGCCCATGCCGCGCAGGGTGAGCCCGGGCGTGGTCACGTTGACGCTCTCGTGGTGGGTGCCGCGCGCCAGCAGAACGACGTCGCCGGGCCGGGCGGAGTCCACCGCCTTCTGGATCGACTCCCCCGGTTTCACCAGGTGGACTCGGTGGGCGGCAGCCGACGGTGCGGCGCCGAGGGCCGTCCCGAGCAGCGCCGCGGCGCATGCCAGGGGTGCGATATGACATTTCCTCATATCGTGCACGTTATGACGCCGAGGGCGCGAAACCAGTGGTATGGGCCATCCGGCGGCGTGGCCCCGCCGACACCGGCCACATGCCCGGCAGGGGTGGCCGGGCACCGGTGGTTCAGGCTCCGCAGCCACCGGACGACGTCTGCCCGGCGGCGGGGGTGTCGATCTGTACGAACTGCGGGACCGGCGTGCAGCAGCCGCCCTCCGCCGGTGCGGTGGGATCGTCGAAGAGGCCGGCACCGCCGCACACCCCGGTCTCGGGGAGGGTCAGTTCGACACGGTCCGCGGCGGCGAGGTCGCCGGCGATCGCGGCGGCAACCGATCGGACCTGTTCGAAGCCCGTCATCGCCAGAAACGTGGGAGCACGGCCGTAGGACTTCATGCCCACCAGGTAGAGGCCCGCTTCGGGATGAGCGAGCTCGCGGTGGCCGTGCGGGTAGACGGTGCCACAGGAATGCTGGTTCGGGTCGATCAGCGGCGCAAGTTCCACCGGCGCCTGCAGACGCTCGTCGAGGCCCAGGCGGACCTCGGACAGGAAGGACAGGTCGGGGCGCAGACCGGTCAGCACGATGACCTCGTCGACCGGCTCGAGCCGGCGCCCGTCCTCGCTCACCAGGACCAGCCGCCCGTCGGCCGCCCGCTGGAGTGCCTCCGTACGGAAACCGGTCACGGCCTCCGCCTCACCGTGCTCGACGGCCGCCTTCGCCGCCAGGCCCAACGCCCCGCGCGCCGGCAGCTCATCGGCGTCGCCGCCGCCGAAGGTGGAACCGCTGATCCCCCGGCGCAACACCCACACCACCCGCGTGCCCGGCTCATCCCGGGCCAGCGAAGCGAGGCCTGCCAGTGCGGTGAACGCCGACGCGCCCGAACCGATCACGGCAGTGCGCCGGCCCGCGTACCGGGCGCGGACGGCCGGGTCGTCGAGGTCGGGGACGCGATGGGCGAGCCGGTCGGCGGACGCCCTCTCCCCCAGGGCGGGCAGGCCGCTGGCACCGGCCGGGCCGGGCAGGCCCCACGTGCCCGAGGCGTCGATCACGGAGCGGGCGAACACACGTTCCTCACCGCCTCCGTCGCCGGTGACGTGGACGACGAAGGGCTGGGCGTCGCGGTCGGCGTCGACGATGCGGTCACGGCCGGCGCGGGAGACGCCGGTGACCTCCGCGCCGTAACGCACCCGCCCGCCCAGGGCATCGGCCAGCGGCCGCAGGTAGCGCTCCACCCACTCGGCGCCCGTCGGGTATCGGGCCGCGTCCGGCCGCATCCAGCCGGTCGGGGCCAGGAGCTTTTCCGCGGCCGCGTCGGTCACCTCACCCCAGGGGGAGAACAACCGCACATGCCCCCACTCCCGCACCGCGGACCCAGCCACCGGGCCGGACTCCAGGACCAGCGGCTCGATACCCCGCTGGAGGAGGTGCGCGGCTGCGGCCAGGCCGACCGGGCCGGCTCCGATGACGACGACGGGAAGCTGCTGCTCACTCATGACGGCGGGTCTCCTCATAACGCGGGGCGGTACGCGGTTCGTATCGCAGCTGATGGCGGGCGGGACGCGAGGGCTCCGGGCTCAGACCGGTGTCGCGGCTTGCGTCGGGTCCGGCCGGACTTCTTATTTCGACATGTATCGATGTCTCTCGATGTCTGGAGCTTGGCACCGGTATCGATGACTGTCAACATAGACGCATGTCGAATTCTCAGGTGGTGGAGCTTCCGGTCCTGCAACCGGAGCAGGCCCTCCCGTGCTGCCCGCCGATCACCTCGGCCGAGCTGTCGCAGGCGGACGCGGAGAAGATGGCCGCCATGTTCAAAGCACTGTCCGACCCGGTACGGCTGCGCCTCTTCTCCAAGATCGCCTCGCACGAGGGCGGCGAGGCGTGCGTCTGCGACATCGCCGACGTGGGTGTCTCGCAGCCGACCGTCTCGCACCACCTGAAGAAGCTGCGCGAGGCGGGACTGCTCACTTCCCAGCGGCGTGGCACCTGGGTCTACTACCAGGTCGCCCCCTCCGTGGTGGCGGCCATGTCCGCCCTGCTCGCTCCGCGCCCCTGACCTCTCCCCCGACCCGCAGGGCGAGCCCTCCGGCACCCCGGTCAACGACTCACGAAACGAGAAGCTCCTTCATGCCCGACACGTCCGGCAAGCCCTCCGTCCTGTTCGTCTGCGTCCACAACGCCGGACGCTCCCAGATGGCTGCCGCCTGGCTGACCCACCTGGCCGGTGACCGCGTCGACGTCCGCTCCGCCGGCTCCGCCCCCGGCGACCAGGTCAACCCCGCCGCCGTCCAGGCGATGGCCGAGGTCGGCATCGACATCTCCCGGGAGACCCCCAAGATGCTCACCGTCGACACGGTCCGCACATCAGACGTCTGCATCACCATGGGGTGCGGCGATGCCTGCCCCGTCTTCCCCGGCAAGCGATACCTCGACTGGAAACTCGAAGATCCCGCCGGCCAGGGCATCGAAGCCGTGCGGCCCATCCGCGACCGGATCCGCACTCTCGTCGAAGACCTGATCGCGGACATCGCCCCGACGCCCGCTGCCTGAACACCTGAGCCCGAAGGGGGAGAAACGGATGCAGGAGCAGTCCGAGGACACACTTCTGGAAGAGGCGCTGGGCGCACTCGCGGGGCCGGGTCGCAGCGGCGCGAGATTCACGGCCAAGCGTCTGAGGAAAAACGTCGGTGAGGCCTACCTGCTGGTGCCGCTGCCCTTCGCCCTTGCACTCGACCACGTGCGCGGGGCACTGGCCGAGGCCGCCGGCGGGAACGGTCCGTGGCTCGCGGAGTCGGGCCCGGACAGGGCGACGCTGCGCGTCCTGGCCGGCGGCGGATTCGGCGGCCTGAACCCGGTGGTTGTCACGGCCGGCCTGAACGCCGACGGACCGCACGGCACCGGCGTACGCCTCCGGGCCGCCGCCAAGGAAGGTCTGATCAAACAGCGCGCGGGCGAGAAGACAGCCGAGCGGATCGTGCAGTTGCTGAACCGGTAGCGCCCCCGACCCCCTCCCCGTCACCCCCGGTGGCGCCGGAACCGGACGCCGGTCAGCTCTCGGGCATCAGGACGGTGTCAGTGATGTACACGTGAGCATTGGCGGTCTTGACGCTGCCTCGGACGACCTTGGCGGAGTCGTTGACCGTGCAGGACTCGCCGGAGCCCGAGACGGTCGGCTTCGACTTCTCCAGCGTCGAGGGGAGGGACGCGTCGTGGAGGGGGCGGGCGCGGTCAGTCGACGATGACCACCCGCGGGCGCGGTCAGTCGACGATGACCACCACCGGGCGCCATCCACTGGCTCCGTCGGGGATGGTGCGGGTGCGCCATGACGTACCGATGACACCGAGCACGAGCGCCAGCAGCGTCAGGACGCCGACGAATGGAACCGACCCCTCCCCGACACGGGCGGCAACGGATACCGCCTCGCGCGCGGTACCTGGAGCGAGCGCACCGCATGCAGCTCGGAGCGGGCCTGCCTCATGCGCCGCCGTCCGGCCGACGGCAAGGAACCCTCCACGAACCGATGCCTCAGTGAACTGCGTGGACGGAGCCGCGTGCCCCGCGGCGGCGAAACCTACGCCGTCCGCTCCAGGAAGGCCGTCATAACGGCCACGAACTTCCCGGCGTCATCCAGCCAGGGGTAGTGACCCGCGCCCGGCTGCACCACAAGCCGGGCGTCGGGGAACAGGGCCGCGAAGCCGGCCGCCGACCGCGGGGGGCTGTTGACGTCGAACTGTCCGGCGAGCAGCAGGACGGGGGCGGTGCAGGCCGCGAGCGCATCCCGGGTGGCCCGCGGCGTGAAAGCACCCTCGGCCGCGAAGAGGGCGACGCCATCCGCGTTGTCCGGCAGACCCGCCGCGTGATGCGCCTTGGCCGCTGGGTCCCAACGGCCGTAGAAGAAGGGCGCGATGGTTTCGACGTCACCCCCGGCGCCTTCGGTGAGCGCGGTCAGGGCGGCATGCGCGGCTGGGAACCACGGTTCATCGCCGCGCAGTTGTGCCACCTCGCGGCGCATCTGCCCGGTGATCTCCAGGCCGACAGCCCGGGTGCTGGGGCCGACCAGGATGAGCGAGCGCAGCCGACTCGGGTGGCGGGCCGCGTACTGGGTGGCGATGTTCGTACCGGCGCTGTGGCCCAGGAGGTCGATGCGGGCCAGGCCCAGATGCTCGCGCAACGCCTCGATGTCGTCCGTCAGCCGGTCGCAGCGGTAGGAGGAGGGGTCCTCGGGGACCGGGGAGCGGCCGGTGCCGCGCAGGTCCGGAACGATCAGGCGGCGGTGCGCGGACAGGCCGCCGAGGTCACCGAGGTAACGGGAGTCGGCCGGGCCACCCGGGACGCACAGGAGTGCCTCGCCGCTGCCGGCGGTGCGGTAGGCCAGGCGGGTTCCGTCGGGTGTGCAGAAGGTGGGCATGACCGGTGATCCTGCCACTCACAACCCGGTTGTACAACCAGGTTATGGAGCACTCTGGTCAGGGTGTATAACCGGGGTATGACGCCTGGAGAGAGGTCGAGCCCGTTCCCCGCGGCATTGAGCGAGGAGCAGGCCGAGGCGATGCTCGTCGGCATCAACGAGGTGATCAGGGCGGGCGACGAGATGCGCAGGCTGCGGGCCGAACTGATCCCGGTGTTCGTCGGCTTCGGCTGGACCCAGGAGAAGATCGCCCGCCTCACCGGCATGAGCCAGCCGGCGGTCTCCAAGCACCTGGCTCGACACCCGCAGGACGCTGCGGTGCCGGTGCCGCGGCTCACCCTCGACCAGGGCGACGCGGCGTGGCTCCAGGGACGGTTGTGGGCGGTGGCGGAGGAGATCTCCGACGCCCGCCACGCGGATGCCCGCTGCACGCACTGCGTCGAGGCCCTGGCCCGCGGCAAGAAGCGCTTCACGCCCCAGAGCGTCGACGAACTGCGACGGCTGGTCGAGGAGGACCTGCGCGTGAACCGGGGCGAGCTGCCCGGCAGTTACCGCAAGACGTACGACGAGATCAGCCGCGGGCTGGACCTGCCAGCGAGCTGTACCCCCGTCGTCGGAACGGCGTCGGTGCGGCGGGCCCTGGCGCACCGGATCCAACGCGACTGGTTCCGGGGCGAGACCTGACCCGTACAGGGCGGCCAGCGTCCTGCGCGAGGGGCCGCACGCAGAGCGCTTGCGGCCCTGGAGAGCGCCCCGGGCCGGACCGCGCACGCGCGCGGCTGGACGTTGCGACGGCTGCCGCCGGTGACCCGCTTGCCGGCGGAGGACGGTCCCTGTCGGCAGCTGCTGTGACGCGCGGTCGCGTGCAGCGTGTTCGTATGCCCCTGCCGACGGATAAGAAACGCATAAAACTTCCAGGTGTGCGGGTGGTTCGGCGGGGCATACGGCGGAACGGAGGTTGATAACTATGGTTCCCCTGCTTCTCGTTCTTCTGCTCGCCCTGATCCTCTTCGGTGCCGGGTTCGCCCTCAAGGCACTCTGGTGGATCGCCGTGATCGTCCTGGTCATCTGGCTGGTCGGCTTCTTCGCACGCTCCACCGGAGCAAGCG
Source organism: Streptomyces sp. GLSS-08 (assembly GCF_056387915.1). Taxonomy (NCBI): domain Bacteria; kingdom Bacillati; phylum Actinomycetota; class Actinomycetes; order Kitasatosporales; family Streptomycetaceae; genus Streptomyces; species Streptomyces sp. GLSS-08. Next base: position 497,318 of record NZ_JBWJAQ010000002.1, on the reverse strand, counting down.
GCAGCCGAGGCCGCTGGTACCGCTGGTAACAGCCGCACACAGCCAACCCACGGGTGGGGGCGCACCGACAACCGGTGCGCCCCCACCCGTTTCCGTGGATCACCCTCACGGCCTTTGTGCACGGTGGAACGGGTGGCCGGCTATGAGGGTGTGAACAGGGCCTGGAGGGTTCGGGTGGCTGTTTCGCGCAGCCAGGCGTGCGCGGGGTCGTTGTCGTGGCGCTGGTGCCAGAGCAGGTGGAGGGGTACTTCGGGCAGGTCGAGCGGCAGCGGCAGCGTGGTCAGGCCGAGCTGGTGGCGGGCGGAGCGGGTGGCCGCGTCGGGGAGGGTGACCACGAGCTCGGTTTCGCGGGCGAGTTGCAGCGCGGTGGCCGTGGTGGGGGCGGAGGCGATGACGCGGCGCTCGTGGCCGAGTGCGGTCAGTGCGTCGTCGATCCGGTCGTGGAGGCGTCCGCGCCGGGAGACGATGAGGTGATCTGCCGCCGCGTACCTCTCGGCGGTCACGGGCTGTTCGGCGAGGGAGTGGCCCGGGCGGACGGTGAGGACGAGCTGGTCGCGGCCGACGAGGCGGTGGCGGATGTCGGGCTGGGACGGCGGGCCGGCACTGGAGGCGAGGTCGACCTCGCCGCGGCGCAGCTCGGGGGTGTCGTCACCGGGCTCGGCGGTCAGCCGCAGCTGCACCCCGGGGGCCTGGCGGTGCACCGCGGCGATCAGGGCGGTCCCGCAGGTGGTGGCGAGGGCATCGTGCCAGCGGACGGTGAACACCCGCTCCAGAGTCGCCAGGTCGAGTTCCGTCTGAGCTGACAGCAGGTGGTGGGCCTGCTGCACCAGGGCGTGGACCTCGGTGCGCATGGCCAGGGCGCGGGTGGTGGGAGTCATGTGGCGTCCGGTGCGGACCAGGATCTGGTCACCAGTGGCTTTGCGGATACGGCCCAACGAGCGACTCATCGCTGGAGAGGTGACGTGGAGGCGGGCCGCGGCACCCTGGACGCTTCCTTCCTCCAGGAGCGCGTCCAGCGCGGTGAGCAGATTCAGATCCAGTTGCATGCCAGTAACTATACGAGTGAAAACCATGCACTTGTTGTTAAGAGCTACGGCTTCTACCTTCGAGATGCGGGGCAGGGACACACCCTCCGGCAACACCCCCGCTTCCACCGAATCCAGGGAGTACGCCATGACCACAGCCGTGCCTTTCGACCTCGACGCCACGCTCCTGCCCGCGGTCACCGCCGTCGTGGAGAACGCCGGGGTCACCCTGCGGGAGCGCTACACGACCCACGCCCGGGGCGTGAGCCTGGCGGAGGTCGTCGGCGAGATCCACGCGAACGACGACGCAGTCCTCGCCGTGATGCGCGAGCCGCTGCTGCGGACGCGGCCGGGGTCGCAATGGGTGGAGGACGAGCTGGCCGGCGGGGCGCTCCCGTCGGGCGAGTGGTGGGTCGTCGACCCCGCCGAGGGCAACGTCAATCACGTCCACGGCATGCCGGAGTGGGCCGTCACCGCCACTCTGGTGCGTGACAACCAGCCGGTCCTCACGGTCGTCCACCTCCCGCTGACCGGCGACACCTACACCGCCACCGCCGGCGGCGGCGCCCACCTCAACGGCCGCGCCCTGACCGTGTCGGCGAAGAACGACCTGGGTGCCGCGCTGATCGGCACCGGCCAGGCGCGGCCCGGCGAGAGCACCGACACCTTCCGCCGCATCGGCGCCTCGGTCACCGCCATGCTCACCGCCGGTCTCGTGGTGCGCGTGTCCGTCCCGGCCACGCTGCAGCTCATACACGTCGCTGCCGGACGCATGGACGCCTTCTGGCAGTTCTCCGACGTCCGCTCCGGCCTCGTCGCCGGCGCCCTGCTGGTCACCGAGGCCGGAGGCACCGTCACCGACCTGGACGGCAAGCCCTGGAACGCGGCCAGCCGCGACTTCCTGGCCGCCGCCCCCCACATCCACGCCACCGCGCTCGACGTCCTCACCTCGATCTGACCCCCGGCCCGAACCACCCCGGCCCTCCCACCCCAGACCGGGCACGGAAGTCCGCACCTCCCCCGCACAGTCCGCAACCGCCTTCCCCAGACACCGCTACGAGCGTAGGGAACACCGCATGACGACCACCGTGCCCTGCGACGTCGCCGAGCTGACCGAGATCATGGCCTACACCGACTTCGCGAGCAGCGCTGCGTCATCCGTTCAAGAGGGCCTGGGCTTCGGCACGTGCACGCCGGCCGCGGCCGGCACCCTGCGATCCGGCAGGACATCTGGTTGCGTCCATCTCGCGCCTTTCCATCCCGAAAGGTCGGCGTGCCCGACGGCGTGGCTCAGTCGAGTGCCGTCAGCCCCTCGCGCCAGCGGGCACGGCGCTCCTGGTCGCTCTGTTCCCACCAGGGCGTACCACGCTCCCCCAGGGCAACCTTGGCCAGGTTCACGCGATCGCGTGCGGCGCGTTCAGCCGCAGGATCCTGGGCACGCCGAGCGGCTGCGACCGCGCGCCGGGCCGCCATGAGGTGGGAACGCAGCCGTGCGGCGACCTCCTCGGGAATGAGGGGGTCCGTCGCCCGCCAGCGTCGTCCGCCCACGATGATGAACCGCCCGTCAGGGGTGCGGTCCGGTCGCGCCTTGGCTGTCACCGGCACGAGTCTGCCAGCGAGCGGCGACGGCGCCGCTCGACGCCGCCGTCCGACGTCAGCCGGTCCTCCCAGCCATCTCGTTGAGCCCGGCGGCGAACGGCCACGCCTCGATGTCGCGGTAGCGGATCGGCCCGTGACTGCGGCTGACGTTGCCGCCGACCAGGTGCAGACGTTCGGCAGACCATGGGCGGCCGACGAATCCGGCAAGCTCTTCGGCGATTTCTCCTGCTGAGGAACGGTCTCCTCGGCGGGCACGGGCCAACGTCAGATGGGGACGCAGAGGGCGATCTTCGAAGGCGAACCCGCAGTTCTGGACGAGGGTACGCACATCGGCCGCGAGCGTGTGCAGTTCGTCGAGGTCTCCGTCGAGTCCGCTCCACAGCACCCGGTCGTCGAACTCCCCGCTGCCGCGTAGCGCAAGGGAGAACGGTTGGCGGTCCGCTGCCAGGGCGGCGAGAGGCGGGCGCAGGAGCGGGACGGCCTCGCCCGACAGCTCCCCGAGGAACGCCAGGGTGATGTGCCAGTCCTGAATGCGGTTCCACCGCATGTGCGGGTACGTGTCATAGGCGGGGCGCAGCTCCCGCGACAGCTCCTCCTTCGCGTCGTCAGGCGGAGCGAGGGCGATGAACACACGAACCGTCGTCGACTTGATCTGATCGTTCACACGGGACTTCGTACCGCATCCTTCGTCGCGGCGGCCACCGCGGGCTGATCCGCGGCGACGAGACGGGCGATCTCCTCGTCCGTGACCGCCGGCAAGGCGACGGCCGGGACCGCGCCCGGAGGGTGCCCTGTCGGCACCGGCATGGGGGTCACCCTCCGGCCCTTCCCCCGCGGTTCCGTCAGGACCGCTCGCGGGCCTCCTCGGGGTGCCTGCGTTGGGCAGGCGTCACAGTGCCGTGTGCCTGGGTGCCGGTGCCGGCTCCGCCCGCGTCGGCTGTCGGTCGCAGACACTCGATGAGGTAGTCGCCCGTGTCGGGGTCGAGCGTCACGCCGTGGGTCTCGCTGCGGAAGCCGGGGAAGCGGCGGTCGAAGGATTCGAGGGCGGCGAGGTAGCGCAGCAGCGGGCCGTCGGGGGCGCCGACGCTCTCGCCGGGCATGAGGACGGGGATGCCGGGCGGCGTGACGGTGATCATGGCGGCGGCCACCTGGCCGGACGCCTCGGTGAGGCGTACGCGGTGGGTGCCGCCACGGATCAGGCTCTGGTAGCACAGCTGCGGCGGGGTGACGGGTTCCGGCAGCTGCTGGAACGCGGTGTCGAGCAGGTCGACGAGGCGGACGGAGCGCAGGTGGTCGTGCATGTCCTGGCACAGCTCGCGCAGAGTCTGTCCCGCGTACCGCCTGGAATGCTCGGCGACCAGTTCGGGCAGGACCCGGTCGAGGGGTGCGTCCTGGTCGTACAGGGCTTTGAAGTCCATCAGCGCGTCGAGGAGAGTGCCCCATTTGCCCTTGGTGATGCCCATGGAGAACAGTACGAGCGTCGTGTAGCTGTCGGTCTTCTCGACGACGATGTGGCGCGTGGCCAGGTAGGCGGTGAGCACGCGCGCGGGGATGCCCCACTCGCCGGTCTCGCCCGTCGCGTCGATGCCCGGGCAGGTCAGGGTGACTTTGATCGGGTCGAGCATGCAGTAACCGTCGGTGAGTCCCGGGAAGCCGTGCCAGGCGGCGTCCGGTTCCAGCTGCCAGCAGGCGGGCTCGGTGCGGAGCAGGTCGGCGGGGGCCTCGTGGAACGGCAGTTGGGTGCCGGTGGCCGGGTCGGTGACCGTGTCGGGCTGCCACACGCCGAAGAACCAGGGCGGCCGGTCGCCGGCTTCCTCGATACGGCGCCGGATGCGGACCATCTCCTGACGGAAGCGGACCGCCTCGGTCACGGCCTCGTCGATCAGCCAGCGGCCCTGCGGCCCGTCCATCATCGCTGTCGCCACGTCCAGTGAGGCGATCATGGGGTAGAGCGGGGAGGTCGTGCCGTGCATCATCAGCGCCTCGTTGAACCGGTCGTGTTCGACGGGTGCTCGGGGGGCGGGCTTGACGTGGACCATGGCACTCTGCGAGAGGGCGGCCAGCAGCTTGTGGGTGGACTGGGTGGAGAAGACCGTCGGCCGGTCGGGGCCCGGGAAGGTGTCCTCGTCCACCGACATGCCGTACCGGCCCGCGTAGAGGGGATGGAAGCGGGCGTAGGCGAACCATGCCTCGTCGAAGTGCAGCCGGGGCGTGCTCGCCGCGAGCGCCTGTGCCGCCGCTGGGGCGTCGTAACAGAGGCCGTCGTACGTCGAGTTGGTGAAGACGGCGTACTGAGGGTGCGGTGAGACGGCGCCCTGGGTCAGGGGGTTGGCGGCGATCCGGGCCGCGACGGCGTCCGCTGCGAGCTCCGCCGGGGGCAGCGGCCCCGCCAGGCCGTAGCCGTTGCGGGTGGGGATCAGGTAGACCGGACGGGCGCCGGAGACGACCAGGCCGTGCAGCACCGACTTGTGGCAGTTGCGGTCCACCAGCGCGATCTCGTCGCGGGTGACGCTGAAGTGACCCACCACGCGGTTGCAGGTGGAGTCTCCGTGCAGCACGAAGTACGTGAGCCCGGCGCCGAAGACCCGGGCGGCGTTGCGCTCCGCCTCACCGATCGGGCCCGTGTGCTCGAACAGCGAGCCGAGCTCCCCCACGGAGATGGACAGGTCGCTGCGCAGCAGCCGCTCGCCGAAGTAGTCGTGGAACGCGCGGCCCGCGGGCGACTTCAGCAGGGCGACGCCGCCGGAGTGGGCCGGGGTGTGCCAGGAGTACTCGTGGGCGCCGTCGAATCGGCGCAGCGCACGGAAGAAGGGCGGCAGGACGGCATCCTGGTAGGTCCGCGCCGCGGTGGTGATCCGGCCCGCGATGAAGCCCGGAGTGTCCTCCAGCGGCCACACGTAGCCGACGACCGCTTCCGAGACCCACAGCGGCAGGTCCCGTACGCCGTCGTCGGACATGACGAGGAAGACCGGCAGGTTCTGGAAGCGCCGTCCGACAGAGCGCAGTACCGCGGCGCCGCCCGGCTCGCCGTCCTGCCCCTGCCCCGGGAGTTCCCAGGCGACCAGTGCCGCGGTGAGCCCCGCCTCCGTGCGCAGGACCGCCTCGGCGTCCGTGACGCCCGCGGCCCATCGCACGTCGAAGCCGTGCTTCTCGATCGCCGCACCGATGCGCACCAGCTGCTCCGCGCCGGCATCTTCATCCTGTGGACGTTCCCGTACCGCGAGCAAAATCCTGCTGTCCGCCATGACACCCCTCTCGGCGGCCGGCGCCGCCTCTGCCTCAGTGTCCGAGCACCGACAGCGTGGAAGTGTGGCCCAACGGTCGAAACCACCCGCACGACGGAACGGGCGGGCCTGCGCTTTACCCGGGAGGAGGCCGGCCAGCCACCACAGGCGGTGCCGATGGCCGCCGGCGCGGTCCGTCGGGTCCGGTCACGCTCGCGGGATGACGATTTCCTCGGGGACCGGCTAGGCAGGACCCACAGAGGTCGGGCATAAAGTCGAAATGTCCGGGAAGTAACTAAAGCTCCAGCTTCCAGAGAAGGGGCACGACGTGGCTGCCGATCGACATGACGCAGATGCCGAGCTGCTGACCGCCATCAGTCTCGAACAGACCTGGTGCCTCGACGGAGCCGCCGCCGATGTCGCCGACGCCCGCGCCGGGGCGGACGGCTTCCTCCGCCAACTGGCCCACATGCACCCGTCCGCCGCACCGGACGCGTACGACGACGCCCTGCTCGTCGTCACCGAACTGGCCTCCAACGCGGTGGCGTTCGCGCCCGGGCCCTTCACCCTGACCCTGCAGGCCCTGATGACCGGGGCCCTGCACATCTCGCTGACCGACACCAACCCCACCGCACCCACGGCACGGCCCGCGGACTTCACGGGTCACGGAGGGATGGGCTGGCATCTCGTCAACACCGTCGCCGACGAAGTCATCGTCGTTGCCGGCAGCGGCGGCAAGACCGTCCATACCATCCTCCCCTGGTAGTCGGGAAGGCGTGCGCCGTCGGGGCCAGCAGCCGTGGCAGGGTAGCTGTCCGAAGCAGTGAGCGGGCGCGGCTCAGGTGGTGGTCTGCCGCCGCAGGTCGCTCGCCACCGCCGAGCCGACAACCGCCATGCAGGACGAGCAGTACTGCTCCTCGCGTGTCTCGCCGTCCGACGGACCGAGCGGGACGGGTGACGCCAGTCGGCGTCCGCACAGGGCGCTGGCGCGCGTTTCCTTGCTGATCACATGCCAGACCAGCCCGCCGAGGCCTGGCATCGCTTCCGCGTGCATCTCGTACATCGGCGTGCCCTCCTGGCATTCCGGTCGGCGGGGCCTCGCACCCCCTGTCGATGAGAACCCGCGAGGACCGGACAGGCGACTTGGCGTAGGCCGACAGGAGGAACAGGACGGGGGACGGCTTCACCCCGGCGCACTCCTTCGACCTGGTACTCAGCGTCGGCGCCGCCCACGCCTTCGGCGGGAAGGCCGGCCGCAGCCCCGTCGGGCGTGACCCAGGCGTGGCCGGGTACTTCGCTCGCATGGCATCTCCTCAGTACCCGGCGGGAACACCACGCCTCGCGCACCACCGGCGCGTCGCAGGTCGCGCAGGCGACGACCGCGCGAGGCGCGTACCTCGGGCGGCGTCACCCGCGCGGAGTGCCGGATGACGGCCAGGGTGATGGAGACGGCACGGCTCGTCGCGAAGGCCGCGGCCGACGCCCGTGCCGAGGAGCTGCCGCGGCAGGTGTGTGCGGCCGTGTCCGAGGGCCTCGGCATGGACGGAGCCACCCTGTCGCTGCTCACCGACACCCCCTCCCGCCAGCTTCTCGCCGCCTCGAACGACACCGCCCTGGTGCTGGAGGAGATCCAGTTCACCGTGCTGGAGGGCCCCTGCATCACATCCGCGCACCGGGGTGAGCCGGTCGCGGTGGACGACCTGCGTCACGAGCTGACGCCCTGGCCGTTGTTCGGGGCAAGCATGCGGGAAAGGCTGCCGCAGGTCGGCGCGGTCTACGCGCTGCCCATCTTCTTCGGCGACTACGTTTTGGGAGCCGTGGACCTGTTGTCGCTTCGGACCCACGCTCTCAGCACAGAGGAACTCGATCAGGCGGAATACGTGGCCGAGGCCGTGTCGGCCGCTCTGATGTCGACCCGCGACATGCTCCTCAGCGGGGACAGTGCTCCGGCCTGGGAGCCGGAACAGGTCGTCCGTGCCCACTGGTTCGACACCGCGCGTGCGGTCGGCGCCCTGGTCGCGCGTCGCGGACTCACCCCTGAGGACGCGCTGGCGCTCATGCGTGCCGAGGCTTTCCGCGCCGGCGGGTCGCTCGCGGACATCACCGCTGACATCCTTCGCGAGCCACCGCAGGCCCCGTAGGCCCCGCACGCCCCCAGCCCGCAGGTACCCCTGACCCGCAGGCCCCCTGATCGGGCCGCCCGGCCGGCTCTCAACGCGCCGCAACAAGGCTCCCCTGAACAAGGTCCTACGGGTGGGGTGTCCGCAGGGCGAGGAGGGCGACGTCGTCGTGGCCGGGCGGGTGGACTCGGTGCAGGAGCAGATCGGTGAAGGACTCCAGGGAACGGTGGGCGAGGGCGGCGGCGTGTTGACGCAGCCGGTCCAGGCCCTCGTCGAGGGTGCGGCCGGGTACTTCGATCAGGCCGTCGGTGTAGAGCACGAGGGTGGATCCGGGCGGCAGCTCGGTCCTGGCGTCCGGCCGGGACTGGCGGACGCCGGTGCCCAGGAGGAGCCCGTGGTCCTCGGTCAGGTAGCGGGCCAGGCCGTCCCGGGTGACCAGCAGGGGCGGGGGGTGGCCCGCGTTGGTCCAGGCCAGTTCCCAGCGGCCGTCCTCCCTCTCGATCACCCGGCCGAAGATCAGGGTGGCCATGGTGACGTCGGTGATGGGCATGATCGCCTCGTCGAGCCGCTCGACGATCCTGCTGGGTGGTTCCTTCTGCGACCACGCGTACGCGCGGAGCATGTTGCGCAGCTGCGCCATCCCCGCCGCTGCCTCGAGGTCGTGCCCGACGACATCCCCGATGACGAGCGCGGTGGCGCGGTCGGACAGGGCGAAGGCGTCGTACCAGTCGCCACCGACCTGTGACGCGTCCGGGGCGGGGAGGTAGCGGACCGTCATCTCCAGTCCGGCCACGCGCGGCATCTGGGGCAACAGGTGATTCTGCATCGTCTCGGCGACCTTGCGCTGCCGCTGGTAGAGACGGGCGTTGTCCAGAGCCAGGCCGGCGCGGCGGGCGATGTCCTCCAGCAGGGAGAGATCGGCGCCGGTGAAGTTCCCCGTCGTCTTGGCCCGGCCGAGCGTGAGGGCTCCCAGGACCTCCCGGGTGCTCCGGATGGGCGCGATGGCGGCGGAGTGGATGCCGGTGGCATCGAACAGCCGCCGCTGTTCCACGGCGATACCGGAGTCCGGGTCGCGCTGGTAGGTCTCGGGGCCCGTCAAGGTCGATGCGGCACCGCGCAGGGCCCGGGACAGCGGCATCAGGGACTCCTCCGGGATCGGCGGCATGGGTCCCTGGAGCTCGTCGTGGTGCACGAGACTGCCGCCGTCGGCCTGGACCACGGCGGTACGCCACACCTCGTCCCGCTCGGTGATCAGGTCGATGACGACCCAGTCCGCGAGCCGGGGCACGACGAGCGCGACCAGTCGGCGCAGCGCTTCGTCGACGTCGAGAGTGGCTGTCAGGCGCGTGGTGGTCTCGGCCAGCAGAGCGAGCCGTTCGAGTTCGCTCAGCGGTTCGGCGGTCCGCTGCGTGTCCGGGCCGGCCGAGGGTGCCTGTTCCGGGGTGTGGAAGACGACGAGCGTGCCGTTCGCGCCGTCGTCCAGGGCGTAGGGGGTGATCAGCCAGGAGATGTGCAGCAGGGTTCCGTCGGCGCGGGCGAAGTGGTCATCGTGGTGCTGCGCGGGCAGTCCGGCGTGGAGCGAGTGCCGCATGCCGCACCGGGTCGTGGACAGCGGCTGGCCCTGGGGCCCCCGGTGCAGCAGATCGTGCGCGTCGTGGCCGACGAGTTCAGCGGCGGACCGGCCCAGCATGCGTTCGGCGCAGGTGTTCACCGCGAGGATGCGGCCCTGCTCGTCCACGACGTACGCACCGGTCCCGATGGCGTCCAGCGCACCCCGGAGCCGGGCGGACGACGCTGTCCGGGCCCGCCTCTCGTGTCTGTCCGCGCTGTCCGGCTCCGCCATGTGCTGCCTCCTCGGTGGTCGGGCGGCCCCGTCATTGGCCGCCTCTGCGCAACAGAAACCCTCGCGCGTCCGATTCCGTATGCCCCGTCGCGGCGGGGAATGCTCATCCGGCGTCCTGGACGATGTCACCGTGCCCGGGCCCGCTCCGCGATGACGACACGTGAGCGTTCCAGTGTGCGCACGGCCCCGGCGCGGGGGTGACCGGCGTGCAGGAGACGGCTCGTTCCATCGCCGGGGCCGAGACGTAGAGGCGGGGGCGCAGTCCGTCACGCTGCCCTCCTCCAGCAGCGCGTCCAGCGCGGTGAGCGGATCAGAATAAAACTCAGTTGCATGAGGGTAAATCCAGTCGTAACCAGATTGCATTTGAAGTTAATCGCGCCTGCTTCTAACGTCGAAGGCGAGCGGTCGGAAGGCCGAGTTTCCCTTTCTGCGTCAGGAGCTACTCATGAAACGCCTTCTCCGCCTCCAGGGCAGGGGGCTCTCCTCAACGGTCAGCCCCTGCGCCCCTCCCCCGAGCGACCTGCGCTGATCGCACCGCCCGGTCCGGGCCGACCTGCCTCACTCGCCCCGCGGTCCGAATTCCCCGCGGAGGCCAGGTGCTGCCGGCGGCACCGCGCCTCCGCGCCCCGCACCACCCACCCTCCCCCGCTGCCGCCATTGGAGATCCCCGTGAGAATCGCCGTACTCGGAGCCACCGGACAGACCGGCCGCCTGATCATCGCGCACGCACTGGAGCTCGGGCATGACGTCCTGGCCCTGGCCAGGCGACCGGAGCAGATCGAGGCGTCCGCCTCCGGAAACCTGCGTACGGTCCGCGCGGACGTGACCGAACCCGGCAGTGTCACCGCGGCCGTCGACGGCGCCGATGTCGTCGTGAGCGCCCTGGGCATCACCAAGAAGCAAGACCCCGCGATTCTCGTCGAGGGCGCCCGCCAGATCGTGTCGGCCGGGCCCCGCGTCATCTGGCTGACCTCGCTGGGTCTGGGCGCCACCCAAGGGGCGCTCGGCGCGTTCAACGGAGCCCTCCTCAAGCGCGTCCTGCGCCACGAGTGGGACGCCAAGGACGTCGCCGGCCGCACGGTCCGCGACGCGGGCGGGACCACCGTCCACGCCGGGCCACTGACGAATGGGCCCTACCGGGGCAACGGACACCTCATCCGCGCCGGGGAGTTCTCGCCTCGGACGATCCCGCCCAGGGCACCGCGTGCCGGCGTCGCCGCCCTCATGGTCGCGGAGGCGGTAACCCCGCAACTCGCCGACGCGGACACCGTCGCCCTGTTCGAGAACCGCTGAGCCGGGCCTCCAGGCCTTCGGGTGGCGGGCCTCACAGGGCACCGCGGTAGGGACCGCGGGCGGAAACCTTCAGGCGCGGCTCCCGCCCGCGTCGTGCGCGGATCCCAGCCGCTGATCTTCTGTTTCTTGCCGAGCCCGGATCACGAAGAGGCGCGGGCCGCAGATGACAGGCATGCATCCGCCGCATCGGTGCAGGTGTGAGGAATGAGGTGTCTTATCTATCGCGAGCTGCCGGAACCGCCTGAGCAGGTGGACTGTGAGCAGACCGACGGCGGCCTGCCTGCGGTACTGGCGAGCCTGAAGCGCGTCGGGGAGCGGGAGTTCTGCTGGGTGCACCTGGACGATCCGGACCCGGCAGACCTCGAGGAGCTGGCGGTCCCGCTGGGACTGCACCCCTTGGCGGTGGAGGATGCCGTCCAGGCGCACCAGCGTCCGAAGCGGGAGCGGTACGGCGATGTGCTCGTGGTGGCGCTGAAGACGCTGTGGTACCTCGATGACGGGAACGACGTGGAGACCGGTGAGGTCATGGTCTTCACAGGACCCCGGTTCGCGTTGACCGTCCGCCACGGCTCGGTCGATCCGACCGTCGAGGCGGCCCGACGGCTGAGCCGGACCCCGGAGATGCAGCGGTTCGGTCCCACGGCCGTGCTGCACGCCGTCCTGGACACGGTCGTAGATTCCTACCTCGAGGCCTCCGTGCAGGTCCGCACCGACCTGACCGCGCTGGAGCGCTGCGTCTTCGCACCCGGCCGGGAGGATCTGACCGAGCAGATCTACTCGCTCAAGCGGGAGGTCCTGGAGTTCCAGGATGCCGTGCAGCCACTGGTGCCGGTCGTGCAGGAATTCGCCGGCCCTCGCGCGGAGTGGCCCGCGGAGATGCTTCCGTACTTCCGCGACGTGTCCGACCACCTGCACCGGACCGACACCGAGGTGCGCTCACTGGACGAACTCCTGAACTCGGTCCTCGACGCGCACCTCGCCCGGGTGGGCACATGGCAGAACGACGACATGCGCCGCATCTCGGCCTGGGCCGCGATCCTGGCGACCCCCACCCTCGTCGCAGGCGTCTACGGCATGAACTTCGCGCACATGCCGGAACTGAGCTGGACGTACGGGTATCCGCTCGCCATCGCCCTCATGGTGACCGCCGCCACGCTGCTGCACCGGACGTTCCGCCGCAACGGCTGGCTGTGACGCCCCGAACGCGGCCCGGTGACAGCTTCACAGCACGGGAAGCCTTGTACCGGGCCGGACCCCTGGACGCCGTGCGTGTGGCCGACCGCGTCTCATCCGTCCGGGAAGAACTCGTCCAGGATCTCCGCCCATCGGCTCAGGGGCACCGGGCGGTCCACGTTCCGGGCCTGGGTGCCGACCAGCTTCAACAGCGCGGAGATGAACGGCGCGGCGGCGGGATCGGCGTCGAAGTCGATCACCGCGGCGTGCAGGCGCTGCACGCCGACGGAGAACGCGCTCTGCGCGTCGGCTTCTCCGGCGCGGCGCATCCGGTCTTCGGTGAGGATGCACTGCACGGCGAGTTCAGGGCAGTCGGCGGTGTGCCAGATCTCGGTCATGCCCTCGGGACAGCCGGTCCGCACAGAGGTGTTCTCGGGGCTGGGACCGGCTGTGCAGTCCGGGCACGTGAGGCGTTGCACGTGCGGTCGTTCATGATCCGAGTCCGACATGGTGCTCCTGTCCGCGGGCCGTCACCGGAGCCGTCGGCGAGCCGGTGACGCGGCGTGCGTCACCGATGTCACGGGTCCGATCCGACGGCACCTCCAAGGGGATCCGTTGCGTGGAGCCGGGCGGATTGGTACTCGGCGACGATCGTGACCAACCGGCACACGGTACGTTCACCCCGGTTCTGTGTCCTCCGCCCGGCTTGGACGTGGCGTTTGCGGGTAGCAGCGTCTGCACGGGTGCCAGCCTGATGTGCATCGAGAGACCAAGTTTGATGAAAGTGGCGTCTAGTGACTCACCGCGACGTCCCTGCCGACGACCGGCCGCGGGAAGCGGGAGACGGCGCCGAGGCTGTCGCCCTGGGCATCGCCGATGCCGTGGAACGTCTGACGACCCTGTGGTCGGCCGCCGTCCAACAGTCGCCGCTCCGTCTGTCCATGCACCAGTTGCGGGCGTTGCACACGCTGGCCGCAGCCCCTGGGGTCAACCTCACCGCGCTGGCCGAGCGGCTCGGTCTGGGGTTGTCCACGGCGAGCCGGCTGTGCGACCGGCTCGAGGCGGCGGGCCTGCTCGAACGCACCCTTCACCCGCTCCGGCGTCGCGAAGTGCGGCTCAGTCTGACCGCGCGGGGTCGGCACGTGCTCGACAGCGTGGCGCGCCGCCGGACGGCGGCGCTGGCGACGGCGCTGTACGGAATGTCACAGGCCGACCGGGCGGCACTGAACCGGGGGATGCAGGCGTTCCTGGCGGCAGAGCGCGGGGGCGAGCCTGCCGGGGGGGCTGGGGCTGGGACCGGTGTGACGCCGGCCGGTCACTGATCCGGGTTGTCGCGCCGGGCCGTACCGGCCTGGCGGCCGTTCCAGTCGAGGCACACCACGGCCGCGTCGGCCGACAGGGCTTTGCTGCCGAAGTGCTCGATCAGGCCGGAGACGACAGCCCGCGCGGCTTCGTGCGGTGGAGCCGCCCGGACGGCGCCGAGCGTCTGGCGCAGGGCCCGTTCGCCGAAGAGGTCTCCGTCGGCGGAGCGTGCGCCGTGCACCCCCGTGCTGACGGCGATCAGCCGGTCGCCCGGCTCCACCTGGAAGGTCTGCTCCTCGTAGGGGGTCTCCTCGAACATGCCCAGCGGGAGCTGTGCGTCCAGGGCGATGCGCTCGACCGTGCCGCCCCGCTGCCGGAAGAGCTGCGGCGAGCCCGCGTCCACGGCCAGTACCGCTCCCGTGTCCAGGTCGAAGTCCAGCAGCAGGGTGGAGGCGTGGAGCTTGCCGCCGTACTGGGCGAAGAGGGCCTGGTCGGCGAGGCAGGCCTGGTCGGCGAGACCGAGGCCCGCGCGTCGGGCGTTGCGGAGTGCGCCCACGGACAGGCTGGTCAGAAGGGAGGCGTCGACGCCCCAGCCCATTCCGTCGGTGACGGTGAGGGTGAGGTGGTCGGCGCCGGTCGACCAGTCGAAGTTGTCTCCGCCGACGGCGTAGGCGGGTTCCAGGTGGGCGCCGATGACGTACTCCTGGCGGGCGCAGCCACGGCCGGGCAGGAGCTGCCACTGCATTTCGGCCGCGAGCGTGAGACGCCGGGTTCGCCGGGCCTGGAGGTAGAGGTCCGTGTCGCGGTCGGCGGTGGTGACCTCGTGTCCCAGCGCGGTGGCGAACTCGGCGAGGCGCAGCACGGTGGCCGTACCGGTCGCGGAGCGCGGCATGCGCACGGACAGGACTCCGAGCCGATCGCCCCGGACGGTCATGGGCAGGTGGACGAGATCGGACGCCGAGGCGCGGTCGGTGACTTCGACGACCGGGGTCTGGGTGACGAAGGCCCGGCCCGCCGGCGCCTCGTGTGCGGACACGGGGGCTTCCGTGTGCGGGAGGTGGGTGACCGACTGCAGAACACTGAGTCCGTAGTCGGCGAGGAGCAGGGTCGTCTCCTGGGCTCCGAACCGGTCGGTCAGCAGCTGACGTGCCGTGGCGACGAGAGCGTGTGGCGGTGCCGCCCGCAGCAGGCTTTCGGCGGATGGCTCCGGTTGCGCTGCGGTCATGGCGACCACCCTCTTCTCTTCGGCAGTCCCCACGTTCCTCTTGGCAGTCCCCACGCTATCGCGTGCCTCCGAGCCGCCGGCGCCCGGGACGCGTCCTGCTCCGATACTGCATCGACACAGCTCACGTCAGCTGGGTGCATCACCTCTCGTTCAACGCCCCAGCCAGTCCAGACAGACCACCAGCGCGTCGTCTTCCGGGACGGACCGGCCGCGGTGACCGGTCAGTTCACGCAGGATGGCGCGCGGGACCTCGGCGGCGGGCAGCAGGCGCGTGGCTTGGATCGCCGCGGCCAGCGCGGCGTCCCCGTACGCCTCCCCTCCGGGTGACGCCACCGAGTAGACCCCGTCGCTGACGAAGATCAGTCGGTCGCCCGGCTCGACGTGGGACTCCTGGATGACGTAGTCCGTCTCCTCGAACATGCCGAGCGGCAGCTGCGCGTCCAGGAGGACGCGTTCCACCGTGCCTCCGCGCAGCCGCAGCATCTGGGGCGATCCGGCGTCCACCACCGACACCCGCCCGGTGGCCAGTTCGAACTCGAGCATGAGCACGGAGAGGTAGCGCTCACCCCGGTAATGGGCGTAGACGGCCTGGTCTCCCAGGGCCGCCTGGTCCGCGAGGGGAATGCCGGCCCGTCGCGCGTTGCGCAGCGCGTTGATCGCCAGGTTCGTCAGCAGGGAGGCCTCTATCCCCTCCCCCATGCCGTTACTGACGTAGAGCATCAGGTGGTCCGCCGTCGCGGACCAGTCGAAGTTGTCCCCGAAGATGGCGTACGCGGGTTCCAGCTGGGCGCCGAGCTCGTACTCGGGCCGGGCGCAGGAGCGGCCGGGCAGCAGCTGCCACTGCATCTCCGCGGCCAGCGTCAGCCGGTCCTTGCGCCGCGCCTGCATGTACAGGTCGGTGTCCCGCTCGGCCACGACAACCTCGTGAGCGAGCACCTGCGCGATGTCCGTCAGTTCCGCCAGGGTGTCCTCGACGTGGTCTCCCCCGGGCAGGGTGACGGACAGCACGCCGAGCCGGTCACCGCGCACCGTGACCGGCAGGTGCACGCGTACCAGGTCACCCGGGGCCGTTTCCACGAAGGGCTCCTGCGCGCCGAAAGCGCGGCCCGCGGGACTGCTGTGGGCCGAGACCGGCTCCATGGTGTGCGGGAGCACGGACACCGGCTGCAGCACGGTCAGACCGTAGTCGGCCATGAACAGTTCGACGGATTCCGCCGCATACCGCTCGGCGAGCACACGCCGGACGGCATCGAGCAGCTCATGGGGTGCCGCCGTACGCAGGGCGCGTTCGGCGGCCACAAATCTGTTCACGATGGGGGGAGCACCAATCTTTTGCCGGGTCTTGAAGGCGTCGCTCAGGGACGAGCCGTCTGGCAGGCCCTGCCGCTCGTTCACGTCATCCGCAGCCGGGTCACGCGCCCGGTACGCCGACGCCCGGTCCGCCTGAACTCCCGCGCCGCGGCACCGGTTCCGTCGGCCGCGCGGGGCGCCGGCGGCCGGCGCCCCGCCGAGCAGTGCCGGTCCATCGGAACATTCCAGTCCTCTCCCCCGCGTCCGCCGCGGCCACTTTGTTGCCTGTCGGCCATGATTGTCAAACGGCAAGAGTTGCGTCCCGCTGAACGCATCGTTCCTGCATACGCCGGAGAAGCGGCCGACGCCGACCCGGCCTGTACCGAAGCGACTCGCGACCGAAGCCGCCGACGGCGGGTGAGGCCCGGAGGCCTTGACCGTTTCAGCTTCTCCCCAGGTTCTTCACTTCTTGTGTACGGGCAGCATCGCACACCCCACCGGAACGGGTTGTCCGGCCACTGACCTGCATGGATCACGAGGAAAAACGTCACTGCTCCACCACCGGACAGACGGTTCGCACCTCCCCGGACAGGCCCTACGCCGCCGGGATGCCTGCTCAACGGGGGTACCGGCGAGGGCGGCTTGCACAGGAGGGGGCCGATGGAGGATGGTTGCCGAACGGCAATAATTCTTCGACCGGATGAGGTGAGGGGTTCGCGCAGCGGGCCTTCGTGGTTGTGACTTCCACCCAGCAGGCACACGCCGAGAGCGCGCACGCGTCGGCGCACATGGCATGGACCTCCGTGCCCTACCCCGTCCTGGTCGTGGATCCCGTCGGCACCGTACGGCACGTCAACCCGCAGGCCGCCGGACTCTTCCCGGGCATGGGTCCCGGCGTGCGCCTGGCCGGGAACGTACCAGCATGGCTGGCCGACGCCCACACGCTCCGGGGGGCCGGTGGTCCGGGCGGGACCGCGGTGGCGTCGGGCCCGGTGGGAGAGCGGAGCTTCGAGGCCCACCCCACCGCGCAGGCCGACGGAGATGTCGTGTGGTGGCTCGTGGACGACACCGACAACCGGCTGGTCCGCGAAGCCCTGCGGATGGAACGTGAGCGGACCGCGTTCCTCATCCAGGCGTCCAACACGCTGCTCTCCTCGCTGAACCTGGACCGGTGCATGGACGTGATCGCGCAGTTGGCGGCCCAGCACCTCGCCGACGCGGCGCTGGTCGTCGCACCGCGCAGCGGGCACCGGCTGCCGCTCGTCGGCTGCCTGGACGGCGGTGAACCGCAGCGCGCCCAGCGGAACGCCGACCCGCGGGACGTTCCGGGACTGGCCGAGGCGCTCCAGGGATTCCCGCCCGTCCCCTCCCGGTGGATCGACCCGGTCTCCGCCCCCGACTGGGTGGTGCCCGAGGGATTCGGCGCGGTCGGCTCGATCGTGGTCACTCCGCTGCCCGGACACGGCGTGCCCGCCGGGGCCCTGATCCTGCTGCGCCGCAGCGGGGAGACGGCGTTCACCGAGGCGGAGGAGGTCTTCGCCCGTCTGTTCGCCGCCCGCGCCGGCGCCGCGATGTCGGCCGCCCGCCTGTACGCGGAGCAGTCGTCGCTCTCCCAGACCCTGATGCGCGAACTGCTCCCGCCGGACCTGCACCAGGTCGCGGGCGTGGACTTCGCCGGCGGCTACCGTCCCTCGAACGACCACGAGCGCATCGGCGGCGACTTCTACGACGTCCATCCCGCCGCCACCGAGGGCGAGGCCTCCTTCGCGGTCCTCGGCGACGTCTGCGGCAAGGGCCTTGAGGCCGCCGTCCTGACCGGGAAGATCCGCAATACGCTCCACGCGCTGCTGCCGATGGCGGGCGACCACCAGCGGATGATCGACCTGCTCAACGGCGCACTCCTCAACTCCCACCACACGCGCTTCGCCACCCTCGTCATGGTTTCCGCAGTGCGCGAAGCGGGCGCCGTACGCCTCCGGGTGACCAGCGCCGGACATCCGCCGGCCCTCATCGTGCGCCGGGACGGAACCGTCGAGGAAGGACGCTCCCGCGGCACCCTGGTCGGGGTCTTCCCCCAGGCCCGTGCGACGACCACGCACGAAACGCTGGCGCCGGGTGAGTTCTGCGTGCTCTTCACCGACGGCATCACCGAAGCGGTGGGCGGTCCGCTGGGGGACGAGATGTTCGGTGAGGGACGGCTGAAGGACGCGCTGGCCCAGTGCGCGGGCTTGCCGGCCGAAGCGATCGTGGAGCGTGTGCAGATGCTCGCCGCGCAATGGGTGGGCTCCGAACCCCACGACGACATGGCCGTCATGGTCATCGCCGCTCCCAGTTCCCACCACCTGAGCGCGGTGGGCGGTCACACCCGGGGCAGGTTCACCGCATGAGTCCCACCGCGACCGTCCTGCCCGAGCACCGGATCGACCGGTTGTGGGAGGCAGCCACCGCCGGCGACGAGCGGACGGCCACGGCCACGGTCTTCGGCGCACTGGAGGACGGCGTTCCCCCCGAGAGTGTCCTCCTGGACCTGATCGCCCCGGTCCAGCGCCGAGTCGGCGAGGAGTGGGCCGCCAACCGCATCAGCGTGGCCCAGGAACACGCGGCCTCCGCCATCAGCGACCGCGCCATCGCCGCCCTCTCCCACCGCTGTTCCGCCCGCCCCGCCGACGACCGGGGCACGGTCGTCGTGGCCTGCGTGGACGGGGAATGGCACGGTCTGCCCGCCCGGCTGCTGGCGGAAGTACTCAAACTGCGCGGCCGGCGGGTCGACTGTCTCGGCGCCCAGGTCCCCACCAGCCACCTGATCACCCATGTCCACCGAACCGGCCCCGAACTGGTCGCACTCTCCAGCTCGATCACCACCCGGCTGCCGGCCGCGCACGCCGCGATCACCGCGGTCCAGGCCACCGGCACCCCGGTCCTGGCCGGCGGAGCCGCCTTCGGCCGCCACGGCCAGTACGCCCGCCGGCTCGGCGCCGACGCCTGGGCCCCCGACGCGAGGGCCGCCGCGGACCGCCTCGCCCAGGGTCCGCTGCCCCGCCCCACCGCCGCGCACCAGCCCATCGACGACCTGCCGCACCTGGCCGACCAGGAATACACGATGGTCGCCCGCACCGGCACCAGCCTGGTGCGCGCGGTCATGGACGGACTGGAAGAGCGTTTCCCCACCATGCGCGACCACAGGGCCGCACAGCGGTCGCACACGGCCGAGGACATCGCCCACATCGTGGACTTCCTCTCCACGGCCCTCTACACCGACGCCCCGGAGCTCTTCACCGACTTCCTCGTCCGGACCGCCGCAATCCTCAGCGCCCGGGGCGTACCCGCTCGTTCCCTCCACCCGGCGCTGGACATCCTGGGCGAACAGCTCAAGGACTTCCCCCGCGCCACACTTTTCCTCGGCCGGGCCTCCGACCGCCTCGCCTGCACGGGCTCCGCGACCGCCTCGCACACCAGGAACACCGCATGACGCCGCCCGCCGGGTCCGAGTCCACGTACCTGCGCCTGACCACGTCACCCGCCACCGACGAAGACGTTCTGCGCCTGGAGGTGCACGGGTTCCTGGACCACGACAGCTCGGACGCCTTCCTGGCCACGGCCACCGGGCACCTGGCCGACAGCCCCGGCCTGCGGGCGCTGCGCCTGAACTGCGGCGCCCTCGAGGGCCTCGACTCGATGGGCCTGGCCGCGCTCCTGATGCTGCACCGCCGCACGGCCGCCGCGCAGGTCGTCCTGCACCTCGACGACCGTGGGCCGGCACTCGAACGGATGCTGGACATCACCGGCGCCCTGGACCGCCTCGCCCCCGACCACGAGGGCGAACCGGCCGGTGATTACGCCGGGTCCCACCGCATGGCATACCGTCGTACGCCTCAGGACGGCATGCCCGCGGACCGCACCGCCCCGGGTCACGCTCCCGCCAGACCGGACACCAGCAGCTGACATTCGAACGCGCGCGCACGACAGCATCGGGGGGATCAGGCCCCTCGGAGGGGAAACGCATGCCCGAACCCACCCGCTCCACCGACGAATCCGTCCGCGCAGCGGCCCGCCAGGCCGGCGGCGTCGTCGAACTCCTCGACGTCATGTGGGAGCAGGCACGCAACGACACCCCGGCCCCGTTCATCCCGGCCTCCCAACTCCGCGTGATGTACCTCGTCGACCGGGAGAACGGCATCCGCATGCGCGCCCTCACCCGGCTCCTGGGCGCCGCGCCTCCCTCGGTCTGCCGACTGGTCGACCGTCTCCAGGCCCTCGGCTTCATCGAACGCATGCCCTGCCCCGACAGCCGCCGTGAAGTAACCCTCCGCGTGACCGGCGCCGGCCGCACACACCTGGCCCGGATCCGCGAACGCCGTGAGCAACTCCTCGTCCAGGCCCTCGACGCCATGCCCGCACACGAGCGCGACGCACTGGCCGAAGGCCTCACCGGATTCCGTCGAGCGCTGGTCGAGCAGCCCATGCTGCGCCTCGTCCACCCGGACACCGCACCGGCTCCCGCCACGCGGGACACGGCGCAGTCCGCCTGAGCCCGGATGCACCCGCCACCGCGCGGGTGGTGTGGCTGAGGTGGTTCCTCGCGACGCGGTCGCCCTCATTCCGGCCGGGCGGCGCGATCGTCGCGGCGGCGCCGGCGGGCCGCGACGAGGGCGGGGACGACTCCCACCGCCAGTACGACGAGTCCACGCTTCCATACCTCGCCCTCGACGCGGGTCGCGAGCAGGACGCAGGACGCCGCACCCAGCACCGGGATGACAGCCGGCACCCGGAAGTACTTGCGGTCGACGACATCCTTGCGGAGGACCAGCGCGGCCGTGTTCACCATGAAGAACACCACGAGCAGGAGAAGGACCAGGGTGGAGGCCAGGGTGGCGACATCACCCGTCAGGGCGAGGAGCAGCGAGAGCGCCGTGGTCACGGCGATCGCGACCCAAGGGGTACGACGCTGCGGCAGCACGGTCGCCAGCTGACGGGGCAGCAGTCCGTCCCGGGCCATACCGAAGGCGAGGCGGGAGGACATGATGCCGGTCAGCAGCGCGCCGTTGGCGACGGCGACCAGGGCGATCGCACTGAACAGCCGCTCCGGTACACCTCCGGCCGCCTTGACCACTTCGAGCAGCGGTCCGCTGGAGCCCGCGAGGGTCTTCGCGGGAACGGCGGCGGTCGCCGCGAGCCCGACAAGACCGTAGATCAGCCCGGCGGTGCCGAGCGCACCGAACAGCGCCCGCGGATAGGACCGGACGGGGTCGCGCGTCTCCTCCGCCACGTTGACGGATGTCTCGAAGCCGACGAAGGAGTAGTAGGCCAGCACCGCTCCGCTGAGTACGGCGGCGGCCGCGCTCTCGTGCGGGGTGCCGAGGTCGGTCAGCGAACCGAGGTGTCCGTCACCGCGCAGGACGATCCACGCGCCGAGCACGACGACGATGAGCAGACCGCCCACTTCGACGAGCGTCGCGACGACGTTGGCACGGGTGGACTCCTGGATGCCGCGGGCGTTGAGCAGCGCGAGCGCCACCAGGAACACGACGACCACCGCGGCCACGGGCAGCGAGACGAACGCGGTCAGGTAGTCACCGGCGAAGCCACGGGCGAGCGCGGCGACGGACACGATCCCGGCTGCCAGCATGCAGAACCCGGCCAGGAACCCGGCGAACGGACCGTACGCCAGCGTCGTGTAGTGCGAGGCGCCGCCCGCACGCGGGTACTTGGTCGCCAGCTCGGCATAGCTGCCGGCCGTCAGCAGGGCCAGGCACAGGGCGACGGTCAGAGGGACCCAGACGGCACCACCGGAGGCCGCGACGATCTGTCCCACGAGGACGTACACGCCGGCGCCGAGGACGTCACCGAGGATGAAGAAGTAGAGCAGCGGAGTGGACAGAGCGGATTTGAGAGGACTGGGCGACGGCGTCCGGGTGTCCGGCTGCCCCCCGCC
The DNA here is from genome assembly GCF_056387915.1 of Streptomyces sp. GLSS-08. Lineage (NCBI taxonomy): Bacteria > Bacillati > Actinomycetota > Actinomycetes > Kitasatosporales > Streptomycetaceae > Streptomyces > Streptomyces sp. GLSS-08. Next base: position 475,292 of record NZ_JBWJAQ010000002.1, on the reverse strand, counting down.
CTGCGTCGGCCGGCCCGGTACCGAGGTGTTGGGAGCGTCCATGAGGTCAGGCCGCCTCTCGTCCGGCGGGCCCCGTCGCGCGCTGGGGACTCGTGCGGTGCCGTCCGGGTGACGGTCGCGACGCCTGTCGGAACAGTCGGGGCGTGGTCGGCCGTCCGCTTGCCTCCGGCCGGGTCGCGGCGGTCTCGGCCCGGTCGCCCGTCGTCGTACCGAGTCGCAGATCAGTAGCTCTGTCCATGTGCTGGTGAGTAGCCCGTCGGACCGAAGGGAAACGGAAGCGGGCACGAGAGCGCGTCCGGACGCCGATGCGTGCGGTGGGTGCGCGGGACGGACGCCGACGACGGGCGGACGGCAGCCGTCTCGAGGACGTACGCGCGGCACCGGTCCCGGCCCGCGAGAGGCCGGGACCGCCTGTCCGTCAGCTCGCGAGCAGCCCGGTGTTGGAGCCCGAGCCCTGGAACTGGAGGTAGTAGGAGGCTCCGGGACGCGAGTCCTTGAAGATCACCGTCCAGGTCCCCTTCGTGGCCGTGATCCAGCCGTGGCACTTGTTCACGGTGCAGACCCGCACGGTGCGGGTGGCGTCCGTCTTGATGTTGACGTCGTTGCAGTTGCCGTCCACGACGTCCCAGTTGCCGTAGCTCGGGTAGTGGGCGTAGTCGCCGTTGACGCCGGGTTCGGCCCAGTAGGAGTAGGCCGACCCGTAGCACGACAGGGCGCCGCCGGCCGTGGCAGGCGCCCCGGAGGCCTGCACGGGCACGACAGCCACTGCCAGCGCGGCCGCGGTCCCGGCGAGTACGGCGGCAAGTCGCCTGGTCTTCGTCATTGATCCCCCAGTTTTCGTCGGTGTTCGGCCGGACCGACCGGTGCTTCAGTGGAACCGCACCGGTCGTCCGCGGTGAGCAGCGTCGCCGAGACCGTGCCGCCAGGGCTTGTACGAATGCGACCTACGGTGTGCGCCACTGCTGTGCGGCACCGGTTGTCGGCCATCTTGTGGGGCCTGGGCCTGCCTGACGGCCGCGCCTTCTACGATTGCTGTCATGTTCGCGTTGACCGATGGGGGATCGGGCCATGCACGAATTGCTCAGCCGGCCTGCGGCGACACATCTGCGGGGAGAGGTGCTGGGGTACCGAGGCTTCCGCTTCGACGTGACCGGGAGCCGGCGCCGGCTGCTGGTACCCGACGGAGTGGTGAAGGTGATGCTGGGGTTCGGTGACCCGTTGCGGGTGGTGGACCCCTGCGACCCGGCGTGTTCCGGCAGCGGGGTCTCCCTGGCCAACGGCATCCGGGCGACGGCCGCGATCGGCGAGCACACCGGCCTGATCCGCGGCGTGACCGTCCTGCTGACTCCACTCGCCGCGCACCGGCTGTTCCGGGTGCCCATGTCAGAGTGGTCCCGGCTGTCGGTGGCCCCGCAGGAGCTGTGCCGTCGGCCGTGGGCCGGGCTGCCCGCCCGGCTGGCGGACACCCCGGACTGGGACGGCCGGTTCGCCCTGCTGGACCGCGTGCTGCACGAGGCACTCGCCGCGGGCCCCGCGGGCAGCCCCGAGGTGGCCTGGGCGTGGCGGCGGATCCAGCGGACGCACGGGTGTATCCGTATCGAGGATCTGGCGGCCGAGACCGGCTGGAGCCGCCGCCACCTCGAGCGGCGCTTCCGCTGTCAGATCGGGCTGACCCCCAAGAGCGCGGCACAGGTGATGCGGCTCCAGACGGCTCTGCGGCTGCGGGAGACCGGCGCGAACTGGTCCGATGCGGCGGCCCGGGCCGGGTACCACGATCAGCCGCACTTCGACCGCACGTTCAGGGCGATGACGGGCCGCACACCCACCGCCTTCCACGCGAACCGCACCGCCGCCTCCCCGCATGACGCTCAGGACTTCGTGCCGGGGCAGGTGACGAGCGCGGTCCTAACGGACCATGCGTAGGTGCCGGGTCGGACGGGTCGGCGGCGGGACCGGCGTGCGGAGGTACGGCCCGGCCGAGGGGGGCTGAGGAGCCCGGTCGGCAGAGGTGGATGCAGGGCTGCCGACGGCGGCCGTGGCCGCGTCGGCACGGTGGGTGCACGGCGGCCGGATCAGCGGTCGCGCAGCTTGCGGGCCGGCAGCACGACGGTGGCGGACGACTTCAGGGTCTCCTCGTCGTTGGCGAAGGCGGCCAGCGCGTCACTGTCGTCCAGTTCGCCGCCCGGCCAGGGCCGCGTGGTGAGGACGAGGCAGGCACAGCCGCGCTCGGCGATCGCTGCCAGCCAGGCCGCCGACGGGACGATCTGCGCGTTGATCTGCGGCATGGTCAGGACCGCCGAGCCCTCGACGACGAGCAGGCCGACCGGCAGGCTCGGCCGGGCACTGGCGTCGACCAGGCCCTCGTCCATGGAGAGCCCGGCGTTGTGCATGAGCTGTTCGACGGCGGCCGAGGAGCCTTCGGGGCCGTTCTCGCCGTCTCCGAGGGAGAAGGCGAGGACGTAGGGAACGCCGCCCTGTGGCGTGTCGCGGCTCCAGGACATGGCGACGAGGGTCCCCAGCTCCGCGGAGCGCACGGGGCGCGTTTCTGTTGAGTTCGAGGTCACCGCGTCACCGTATCGGCGCCACCGCGGCACCTTCGGGTCCACTCACTCGACCGGGTGACGCCCCACGAGTCCTCTACCCGAACGAAGGACGGCGTGCGGCGTCCGAAGGCGCCTGCGACGGCAGCCGGGAGCCGGCAGCGGAAGCCCGCGGGGGATGCGCGCACCGCCTTCTTAACGCTCCGCACGCTTCGGCAGGCGCCAGTTCGGCCGCGGGAAGTGGCAGGTGTAACCCTCCGGGTACCTCTGCAGGTAGTCCTGGTGCTCCGGTTCGGCCTCCCAGAACGCGCCGGCGGGCACAACCTCGGTCACGACCTTGCCGGGCCACAGACCCGAGGCGTCGACGTCGGCGATGGTGTCCTGCGCGACGCGCCGCTGCTCGTCGTCGAGGTAGAAGATGGCGGAGCGGTAGCTGGCGCCGATGTCGTTCCCCTGGCGGTTCTTCGTGGTCGGGTCGTGAATCTGGAAGAAGAACTCCAGGAGCGCGCGGTAGTCGGTGGCCGCCGGATCGAAGGTGATCTCGATCGACTCCGCGTGGTCGCCGTGATTGCGGTACGTCGCGTTGGGGACGTCACCGCCGCTGTATCCCACCCGCGTGCCGATGACACCGGGGAGCGACCGGATCAGCTCCTGCATGCCCCAGAAGCAGCCGCCCGCCAGCAGCGCCCGCTGCCCTTCGTTACTCATGATCTGTCTCCTTTTCCGTCGGTGCAGGACGACTTTCCGTCGGTGCACAACGACTTCGCGACGTGCCTCCGGTGCGTCAGAGGCCCCTGCGGCGCACTGTGGCGCGAGCCGGCACCGGTGACGCAGATCGTCGAACACCGCGGAAGGATCAGTCATTCCCCGACGGCCGAGCCGCTCCGCGCGGCAGGCCGGGTGGGGACCGCTGTGCTGCCCTCGCGTGACGGCGTCGCGGCCGGTCCGCGAGTCGGATTCGAGCCGCTCCTGGGGCCGCTGTGGCTCGGTGCGGGGCGGACCGGCCCGGGTGATGCCGGCGCGGAGGTGCCGGCCGGAGGGCTGCTCACCGGCGGCGGTGCGAGAGGGACCGTCGGGGAGACCGGTGCTTCGGATGCGCCCGTGCTCAGCGGCAGCGCGACGAGGACCGCGACGGCACAGGACAGTCCGACGCCGACGGCGGCACGCACCGCCCTGCGGCGAGCCGCACCTCGCCGGACCACCTCGTACCGGCCGGGGGGCGGGCTCAGACAGCCGGCGGAGGGCCGCAGGATGACCGCGAGCGGGTCGTCGAGCTCGAGGTCCGGGTCCGGACCGTCGTCATGGTGTGCGATCAAGGCTTCTCCCCAGGTGGGCGCGGAGCAGTTCTCGGGCCGCGTGGAGGTCGGCCTTGATGGTTCCTTCCTTGCGTCCGGTCAGCGCGGACACCTCCCGGATGGGCATGTCCGCGTAGTAGTGCAGCAGCGTAGGGACCCGCAGACGCTCCGGCAGGGACTGCACGAGCAGGCGTACCGAGGGGTCGGTCTGCTCTGTGTACGGACGGACGGCGGCCTCGGAGGTCACACGACGCACCGCGCGGCGCTCGCGCTCCGTCTTGCGCCAGTGGTCCCGGACCAGGTTGGCCGCCGTCACGTACAGAAAGCCGCGGGGCTCTTCCACCGATGTCCAGCGGGCCCAGAGCCGGGTGAAGGCCTCCGAGGCGATCTCGTGGGCCGTCTCGTCGTCGTCGACCAGCCGGCGGCACCAGCCGGCCAGCCGTGGGTAGACGGCAGTGAACAGCTCGGACGCTGCCCTGTCGCGGGACCGTTTCAACGCTCTCCATGGTCGTGACCGCACGGGGTGCCGTGTGGCTCGTGGGGGAGGATCCCGGGCGGCAGGCGTACGTTCCGTCCGCCCGGGATCCGGTGGGAATCAGGGGGTCAGGGACTTCAGTGCGGCGAAGACGATCACGTTGTCGCGGTAGTGGCCACCGGTTCGGGGGCCGCCGCACGTGATGACCCGCAGTTCCGGACGGTCGACGTCCCCGTAGACGTCGTCCGCCGGGAAGTCGGCCTGGGCGACCGTCCGTACGGAACGCACGGCGAAGGCGGCCGCCGTGCCGTTCTCCAGAGTCGCGGTGATCGAGTCGCCCGGCCGCAGCCGGCCCAGGTGCCGGAAGACCCCGTCCCCGTAGGCGCCGACCGTGACATGACCGAGGATCACGGACGGTCCGGTCTGTCCCGGCGTCGGTGAGTGCCGGTACCAGCCCGCGCGGTCGTGCGCCGTGACGGGCGGTACCTGCACCCTGCCGTCCCCGGTCAACCCCAGCCGCATGACGGGGGTGTCGACCGAGATGGCCGGGATCCGCAACCTGACGGGGGCCGAACGGCCCACGGACCGCTGCGGTTCGGCCGCGGCGCCGGACCGCGAGGTCTGTGGCGCGGTGCGCGGCCGGGCAGTTCGGGGGCTGCCGTCCTCGTGCCCGCCACAGCCCGCCAGCAGCGAGCCCAGCGCGGCAGCGGTGAAGGCCCGCCTGGAGGGTGACGTCATGCCGTGGCAGCGCGCCGACGGCGTACGACGAGGAACACGCCGCCGCCCACGACGGCCGCCGCCGCGGCACCGCCGGCCACCGCTCCCCCGTTCCCGGTCCGCTCGGCCGCGGGCGCCACGCCGGTCTCGGGCGCGCCTTGCGGAACTCGGCTGACCTGACCCGGAGCCGGGGCCCGGGTAGGGGCCGCGCTCGGGACTGCGCTCGGGGCCGCGTCGCTGGGGGCGCGCGTCGGAGCGGCGGACGGGCGCGCCGAAGGGACGGTCGGGGCCTGGGTCGGGGTCGCTCCGTCGGCGAATGCCGGTACCGCGCCCGCCAGCAGGGCGGTGCACGCGAGTGTCATGGTCCCCAGGGCAGTTCGGCGCATGAGGTGCTCTCCTTCTTCCGTCGGCCCGCCAGGACACTGGCGGACCGGGTCACAGGTCGAGCGGAGAGACGAGGCAGCGAGCGACCGGGTTGTAAAGAGCAGGCAAAGGCGTGGCGACGGATTCTTCCGGCGCGCGCGGCGGGGCCGGACGCGCCGGAGCATGACCCACCTCCTGCACTCCGCCGAGGTGGTCAGCGCAGCGCCCGGGACGCCGCAAGGAACGTGGTCACGAGTTCCCGCGCCCACTCGCCGGACGCGGGCTGCGCGCTGAAGACGGCGCGGTAGTACAGCGGGCCGAGGAGGAAGTCGACCGCGCTCCCGAGCGTGGGTACGTCGCCGCCCCGGTACCGCTCGCGCTCGATGATGGCGCCGAGCTGCTCGTGCCGGTCCGCGGTGCAGGCGCAGCCGCCCTCGGGCCCCGACCCGATGGTGGCGCGCATGAGCGCGAGCGTGTCCGGGTCGGCGAGGTCGGTGGCGACGTCCTCCATCCACCGCTCGAGGTCGCCGGCCAGCGAACCGGAGTCGGGGACGACCACGTCGCCGCTGAAGCGGCTGGTGGCGACGTCGTTCAACAACTGGGCGGCCGACCCCCAGCGCCGGTACACGGTGGTGGCGTGCACACCGGCGCGGGCGGCGACGGCGGGGATCGTCAGAGCCTCCGCGGGTTCCAGGGCGAGGAGGTCCGCGACGGCGCGGTGCACAGCCGCCCGCACCTTCGCGGAGCGGCCGCCGGGACGTACCTGAGCTGAAGCGTCAACCATGCCGGAATTATCGCACTGATCGTTGCGTTAGCGTGGGCGTCTTAACGCATCAATCACTGCGTTTGGAGAGAAACGTGCCCCCTACCGCCCCTTCCCAGCCCCATAGGTCCGCGTCGCCCGCCACCATTCAGCAGTCGCCCGTCACCTCCCCCACCGGCGGCGGCTCCCGCCGGCTCGGGCATCCGGCGGCCTTCGCCGCCCTGGCGGTCGTCTTCGTCCTGTTCATGGCAGCGTCCAGCGCGCCGTCGCCGCTCTACGTCGTCTACCAGCAGCAGTGGAGCTTCTCCGCGACCATCCTCACCACGGTGTTCGCCGTGTACGTCATCGGGATGATCGCGGCGCTCCTGGTGGTCGGCGCCCTGTCCGACCACCTCGGCCGCCGACCGGTCCTGCTGTCCGCGATCGCGCTCGAAGCGGCGTCGATGGTCCTGTTCCTCACCGCGGACGACGTCTCCCTGCTGCTGGTCGCACGGCTGGTCCAGGGCGTGGCCACCGGCGCCGCCATGACCGCCCTGGGCGCGGCCCTGGCCGACCTCAACCCGGCCCACGCACCCCACCGCGCCGGTGTCGTCACGGGTGCGGCACCCACGTTCGGGCTGGGCCTCGGCTCCCTGGGCACCGGTTTCCTCGTCGAGTACGGGCCGCACCCCACCCGCCTCGTGTACGCGCTGCTGCTCGGCGCCCTGCTGCTGGCCGGCGCCCTTCTCCTCGCGCTGCCCGAGACCTCGCTCCGGCGTCCGGGAGCCGCCCGCTCGCTCCAGCCACGCCTCAGGGTAGCGCCGCATCTGAGGGCCGATCTGCTCGGCCTGGTGCCGATCCTCGTCGCGAGCTGGGCCCTCGGCGGTCTCTACCTCTCGCTCGGCCCCTCCGTCGCCGTCGGCCTGTTCGGCCTGTCGAGCCACGTCGTCGGCGGTCTGGTGGTCACCCTGCTGACCGTGCCCGCCTCCCTCACCGCCCTCGCCCTGCGCGGTTGGCCCACCGCGCGCACGCTCACGCTCGGCGCGAGCCTGCTACTGGCCGGCACGGCCGTCGCCCTCGCCGGAGTGGAGGAGAACTCCCTGGTCACGGCGGCTGTCGGAACGATGATCGCCGGGGTGGGCTTCGGCGGCTCGGCCCTCGCCAGTTTCGGCACCCTGACCCGTATCGCCGCCCCGGCCGAGCGCGGCGAACTGCTCTCCGTGGCCTTCGTGATCTCGTACCTGTCCTTCAGCGTGCCCGCGGTGGTCGCCGGGATCGCCACGACCCACGCGGGCCTGCACGAGACGTCCGTCGTCTACGCCGCGACGGTCGCCCTCCTCTCCGCCCTCGCCCTGCTGGCCCAGTGGCTGCGCTCCCACCGCACCGCCGGCACGGGAACCTGCCCGCAGACGTGACCAGTAATGGGCACGCCGAGACGCGGGACCGGCCGGCCGGGGGTCCGTGTTGTACGCGGTGGACGTGCCGTCGGGCGAACCGGCCTCCAGCGCCGCCACGTTGGCCGCCGCCACGTCCCGTACCTGGACGAAGTCCTGCACGGTCCGCTCGGCCACGTCGGCCGCGCTGATCTTCGGCGCGTCCGTCCACGCCCTCAAGTCCGTGTCCACGAAGCTCGCATGGACGCCCACGACGAGGGTGCCCTGCTCACTCAGCGCCTGCCGCTGGGCACTCGTCAGGGACCACTGCGCAGCCTTGGAGTCCGCGTCGGCGGGCGTCCTCACCGAATGCACGCCGGCCGCCCGGCACGGTGCGCACCGCCCGGACCGGAACCCCTTCTGCCGGCGTGCATCAGACGCCGGGGCTCCGCATGGCCGGTCGCTGTCGGGACGGACGGAGGGCTACCGCGTCCTCACGAACCGCGCCCGCCTGTCCGGTGCCAGGCGCTCGGTCGCGTACCGCACCGTGATCCTCGGCAGCTCGGCGAGATTCCGGTCGAGGAAGTCCACGATCACCTGCTCGTTCCGGCGGCCGATCTCCCTGAGCATCCACCCCATCGCCTTGTGGATCAGCGGCTCCGGGTCCCGCCGCAGCCTGAGAACCAGCCGAAGGGTCGGCTCGAAGCGGCCGGCCCGGATCAGCGCCAGGGTGGCCACCACGGCGATCCTGCGGTCCCACAGCCATGGCGACGCGGCCAGTTCGTCCAGCACGTCGAGTGGGCCGTCCTGGAGCCACGGCCCCAGCACGACATGGGCGGAACCGTCCACCAGGTCCCAGTTGTCCACGCAGTCGGTGCGGGCCAGATAGAAGTCGACCAGCGCCTTCCGGTCGACACCACGGGCACCGCGCATCCGCTCGGCCAGAATCAGCAGACCGGTGAACCGCTCCTCGTGCACTCGGCTGCGCAGCAGGACATCCACGTCTTCCAAGGGCAACTCAGGACACCGGCGCGCCAGTTGGCGCATCACCGGAACGCGTACGCCGAGCAGCTCGTCGTCTTCCGCGCGGCTGAGCACCCGTACCAGCTGCGCCCGGACAGCCGGCTGCGCCTGTTCCCTCAGCTCGGACCGCAGTTTCCGCAGAGTGCCAGTCGTCATGCTGACGGACGCTAGCGCTCCGGGCGCGGGAACCTCCACCCGCTGACCCGCACGTGATGGAGTGTGCCATCTGACGTCGGCAGCGCACCCGTTCGGTGCGTCGGCCGGTCCCGGGGAGGGACGGCTCCTGGCAGGGCGCAGGGGCCCGGCGGTGCGCCGGGCCCCTCCTGCGGGCGGGTCAGGCGCGCACGATGTTCTCGGCCTGGGGGCCCTTCTGGCCCTGGCCCACGTCGAAGGTGACCTGCTCGCCCTCCACAAGCTCCCGGTAGCCGTTGCCGGAGATGTTGGAGTAGTGGGCGAAGACGTCCGGTCCGCCGCCGTCCTGGGCGATGAATCCGAAGCCCTTCTCGGAGTTGAACCACTTCACGGTACCGCTGGCCATGCTGCTCGTCCTTCGATATCGCCGGGCATCCCGGCTGGTCTGTTGGCAGGGCCCTCCGCGACCGGACGGCACCCGGCATCCGTTCTACCCCGTCGACGGCTCGGTATCCGGCTTTTCCGCCGGTCGCAGCGTGCCGCGGCTCCGGGTCCGGCTCCGGGTCCGGGTCCGGGTCCGGGTCCGGGTCAGGTTCCGTCCCCCCGGTCAGCTCGACAGGTCGGCGAACATGCCGGGCTCGTACGAACCTCCCGGATTGTGCACGATCACGTTCATCCGGGTCGCCGCGTTGATCAGGGCGACCAGGCAGACCAGCGCACCGACCTGGTCGACGTCGTAGTGCGCGCGCACCTCGGCCCAGGTCTCGTCGGACACGCCGCGGTCACCGAGCCTGGTGCCCTCCTCGGCGAGTGCCAGCGCCGCCCGCTCGGCCTCGGTGAACACCGTGCTGTGGCGCCAGGTTGCGACCAGGTTGAGCCGGAGCGCGGTTTCACCGGCGGCTGCCGCCTCCTTGGTGTGGACGTCCACGCAGAAGCCGCAGCCGTTGATCTGGCCGACCCGCAGCTCCACCAGTTCCCGCAGGGTCTTCGGCAGCGGCGACTGCTCCAGGACCGAGGAGACGTTGTAGAACCGCTTTGCGATCTTCGCGGCGGTCGGGCTGTCGAACAGGTTGAAACGGGGTTTCATGCCGTCGTCCTCACTCGGGGGATGGAGTGCCGCGCGATCCGTACGCGCGGCGCGGTTACGGACATGGAGACACCGCCGCCCCAACCCCCAGTGACAACGGGTTCATGTGACGGGCGCCACTGACTGCGGGTGCCGAACGGTCGTGGTCGGCCGGCCCGGGAAGGAGTACGTCGCGGATGCGGCGACGCGGCCCTACCGCCCGAGCGGCACCGGTTGGCCGGTGACGCGCCTACCGCGTGAGCGGCACCGCTTGGCCGGTGACGCGAATGCGCGGGTCCGCAGGATCGATGTCGACACTGAGCAGGCTGGGGCTGCCCATGTCCTCGCCCTGGCGGATGCGCACGGTCCGGCCACGGGGTGCCAGGCCGAGACTTCTCAGGTAGCCGCCGAACGCGGCCGCCGCGGCGCCGGTGGCCGCGTCCTCCACCACTCCCCCGACGGGGAACGGGTCGCGGGCGTGGAAGAGGTCGTCCGACTCCTTCCACAGCAGTTGCAGCGTTGTCCAGCCGTGACGGCGCATGATGTCGCCGAGGGCGTCGAAGTCGTAGGCCAGGTCGGCCAGTCGCGCCCGGGTGGCGGCGGCGAGGATGAGGTGCTGCACGCCGCCGAAGGCGACATGCGGCGGCAGCGTGGGGTCGAGGTCCGTCCTCGCCCACCCCAGGGCGGCGAGCGCCTCGTCCAGCTCGGCCTCACCGGCCGGCCGGGTGCGCGTCGGGACGCTGGTGAGCGTCGCGTGGAGGGCCCCGGCGGAGTCGGCGACCGTGACGACGGGGACCTCGCCCACCGGAGTGTCCAGCACCAGCGTTCCGGGACCGATGCGCTCGGCGAGGGCGACGGCCGCGGCGACGGTGGCGTGCCCGCAGAAGTCGACCTCGGCGAGGGGGCTGAAGTAGCGCACGGTGAAGCGGCGCCGCTCGGCATCGTGTTCCGTGATGAACGCCGTCTCGGAGTAACCCACTTCGGCGGCGACGGCCAGCATGCGGGCGGAGTCGAACGACGTGGCGTCCAGGACGACGCCTGCCGGATTTCCGCCCCGAGGGTCTGCGGTGAATGCGGTGTAGTGGAGTACCGCGTCGGTGAGGCTCGCTGTCATGCCCCCACGGTGCCACCTACGAGCCATCGAAGGAAACGATGATTGTCGATGATCCCCATCGACGGTTCCGATTTCCGGCGTACAGTCCTGGTGTGGAGACGCAGTTGATCCGGACTTTCCTGACCGTCGTGCGGACGGAGAACTTCACCGCGGCCGCAGCCGACCTCCATCTGTCGCAGTCCACCGTGACGGCCCAGGTCAAGACCCTGGAGAAGTTGCTGGGAGTCCAGCTCTTCGACCGCATGCCGCGCGGTGCCCGCCTGACGGCGGCGGCGCGACGGCTGGTGCCGGAAGCCGACGCGGTCCTCGAAGCGGAGGCGCGGCTGCGGGCGGCCGCCGCGGACTCGGAGCCCTCGGGGACAGTCGCCGTCGCGGCCGGTGACACTCTTTGCTCCGCGCACCTTCCGCAGGTGATCGTCGCGCTGCGCCGCAGCCACCCGAACATCGCTGTGCATCTGTTTCCCGCCGGCACGCAGGCGGCGGTCGAAGGGCTGCGCAGCGGACGTCTGGATCTTGCCCTCCTCCTGGAGGACTCGGTTGCCTTCCCCGGTCTGACGGCATCCGTGATCGCCACTGAGCCTCTCTCCCTCGTGGGGCCGCCGGGTCACCCCCTGGCCTCGTTGCGAAAGCCCGCCGACTGGCCCCGACTCGCGCAGGAGGACGTCTTCCTGCACGAGGAGGGCTGCTCCTACAGCGACCGCATCGCGGGCCTGCTCCAGGCCGCATCCGGCGCCCGGACCCGCCTGACCCGGCTGGGCAGCAGTGAAGCGGTCCGCAACTGCGTCATGGCCGGCCTCGGCATCAGCATCCTCCCCGCCGCGGCGGTCGAGAACGCGCTGCGGGAAGAGCGCCTGACCGTCATCAGGGGCCCGGCCCTCCCCGACGTCTGCGTCCAACTGGTGCGCCACGGGGAGCGCTGGACCTCGCCCGCGGTCCGCGTCGTGGTCGAGACCCTGACGAAGCACTTCGCCACCGCGTAGGGCAGGTGCCACGACATCGGGCGGGAGCCGCCGCCGACGCACGGCTTCCCGCTCTGCCGCGCCTCCGTAAGAGCGTCTTGTCCTGGTGGTGATGTTTGTCAAGGCCGCTATCTGACCTGCAGAAACTTGGTGAGCCAGCGGCTCTGGAGCGGTTCAATGTGAGGATGAACGATGCTCTGTGGGATCGCCTCCCGGTCGGGGACCAGCTGCATGTGGACGAACTGGTTGCCGATGGACGCCATATCCAGGCCATCGCGTTGATGCGTGAGCGCGCCGGTCTTCCACGGCCGGATCTCCGTGATTGCGTTGATCTGCTGGAACTGCGCGCCCAGATCTTTCGGGGTGAGTAGATGCCAGACAGGTCGATCAGGTATCCCGCCAGTTCAACGTGTTCTCACGGGAAGGCGGCCGGGCGACGCGCCGTCGAGCGGGCGGACCGGAGCACCCCAGCGGCGGCGGGGAGGACGCTTCAGCGCCACGGTGTCCTCAGACTTCGGAGCGGCCTGACGGGCCCTCGTAGGACCAGGTCCGGTAACGGCTGCGGAACTCGGCGAGCAGCTCATCGGTCGCCTCGGCCCCCGCGCTGACAGCCGCATGGACGTCACGGAAGTAGTCCTCGTAGCCGGCGGGGGTGTACAGACACAGAGCGCGGACGAGAACGGCACTTCCGTTGCGGAAACCGTGTGGGGCGCCGCGGGTCGCGGCGAGCAGGCTGCCCGGGCCGGCCGTCACCTCGCCGCCCCCGGTGTGCAGCGTCAACTCGCCTTCGAGCACGTAGAAGTACTCGTCGTGCCCGTCGTGCACGTGCGGCCTGGCGCCGATCGTGCCAGGAGCCAGGCTGAACTCCTCGAAGGCGAAGTGCCCGCCCGTGTGCTCACCGGTGAGCCGGAAGAAGTGTGCGACACCGGCGACGTCCATGAGTTCACCGTCCTGGGGGCGGCGCAGCAACGCACGTGCGGGAGCGTGGGCTTCGTGGTCGGTCATCGGGACATTGTCACCCGGTGGTCGTGCAGTTCTCCGACGGGGCCGTCCTCCTTTGCCGCCCCGCCTGCGGCGTGCCGCGACCTGGGCCGACGGGCAGGAAAGGGGAATGACAGATCATGGCGTTGCTACGTCTCTCCCGGGTTCGTGGCGCGCATGCCGGTGGAGGAACTGGCGGGCGCCTGGGTGCACGAGGTCTCCCATCTGCTCAGGGACCACCACGGGCGGAGCGAACGGTACGCGCGGCAGCACGAGGAGTACGGGCCGGGAGAGCGGTTGCGCCGTAACATCGCCGCCGACTTCGAGATCAACGACGACATCTACGGTGAGGGCCTGCCCCGGCCGACGGGAGCGGTGTTGCCGTCGCTGCTGCGGCTGCCCGAGGGACTGCTGATGGAGGAGTACCTGCGGACGGCCTCGATGTCCGCACTCACCGCGGACCTTGCCTGGCTGGACTGCGGCAGCGGTGCCGACGGGCAGGAGCGGCCGTGGGAGTGGGGTCCCGACGGGGCGCACGGGTTGAGCAGGCAGCAGCAGGACGCGGTCCGCTTCCGCGTGGCGGAGGGGATCAAGGGCCGGCCGGGCGACGCGCCGGAGGGGTGGCGTCGGTGGGCGGACGAGGCGTTTCATCCGCCCCAGCCCTGGCGGCAGTTGTTGGGGGCCGCGGTCCGCTCGGCGGCGGGTGCGCCGGGCACGGGCGAGGACCACAGCTACCGGCGACCGTCCCGCCGCTCGGCTGGTGTCCCCAAGGTGCTGCTGCCGAGCCTGCGCCGTACGCCGCCCCGGGTCTGCGTCGTGATCGACACCTCAGGGTCGGTGAGCGACGCCGAGCTGGGCAGCGCGTTGCTGGAAGTGGCCGCGATCTCACGGGCCGTGGGCGGGCGACGCGACCTGGTCTCGGTGATCTCATGCGACGCGGCGGCCGGGGTCGCGGTCCCGCTCTGCCGCGCCGAGAACATCGAGCTGATCGGCGGCGGGGGGACCGATCTGCGCTCCGGTTTCGCTCGGGCGTTCCGCTCCGGGCCCCGCCCCGACGTGATCGTGGCACTGACGGACGGTCTGACACCCTGGCCCTCCGTGGCGCCGCCCTGCCGCACCGTCGTCGGCCTCTTTCCCCGCCCCGCCCACGGCGCGAACGAGGCGAACCCCGAGTACGTCCCGGACACGCCACCGGCCTGGGCGCGTGTCGTCACGATCAGTTGAGCGAGTCGGGTCTGAGGTACACGCTGATCGTCACTGGCGACCGCTGGGGAGCTCACGGCTGTCGGCACCGTGGTGCGGCGGGCAGCGCTCACTCCCCCTTCGTCGACCTACAAGCGGAGTGGGGGGCCGACCGCAGGTCAGTGGCCAGACTCACCAGGCGTGCATGCCGGGGTCGCCGGCCCGTGGGACCTGTTGGGCCGGCGACAGGATACGGCGAGGGCGCCGGTGCGGCGGCTCGGTCGGAGGTGGTGCGTCATGCCCCCACCCCTGCCCCCCTCCGCCCGCGGTGCCCCGGCGACGGTGGTCACATGGCGCCGGGCGACTGCCGCCGGGCCTCGTCGGCCACCTCCTGGCCGGACTGCCTGGCCTGCTCCGTGACCTGACCCGCCTGGTCGGTGGATGCCTCCTTGGTCGTCCGGACAGCCTCCGCGGCGCTGTCCTTGACCTCCTGAGTGGCCTGCTTGGCCACCTCCGTGGCGTCCTCCTTCACATGCTGCGCGGATTCCATCGCCGCCTGCTTGACGGGTTCGATCACCTCACCGGCGTTCTCGGAGAGCTGGGAGACCGCCTGCTCCTCGGCCTGCGAGCCGGGCAGGAGCGAGGCGGCGAGCAGCCCGGCGCCGAACGCGATCAGACCCGCCGCCAGCGGATTGCCCTGCGTCTGCCGGACGGCCTGCTCCGGGGCGCCGCCGACCGCTTCACCGACCTGACCGGCCTTCTGGCGCACGGTGCCCGCGGCCTGCCCGACGCTGTCCTGGACGGACGCGGCGGCCTGCTGACCGCGGTCCCTGGTGCTCTGCGTGGTTCCGGAAGCGGTGCCCATGACGCGCTCGCGCGCTCCGGAGAACGCTCCGCGGACTCGACCGGTGCGACGACGCACGATCCGTCCGGGGCTGGTGCGGTCGGCCAGCCGGTCGACATTCTCCGACAGGCGCCCGCGGGTGGCCTCGATATCGGTTCTCACTTGGTCGGGTGACGTGCCCATTGCGCGTCCTCCTTCAGGGTCTCCATGGTCTGCTCCGGCTTCGGGGACACCTCCCGCATCCGGGAGCGGCCCTTGCTGAACAGCACTGCCGCGACGATCGCCCATACGGCGGTGACGATCAGGGCCGCCCATCCGGTGTCCATCACGTTGGCCAGGCCGTACATCGCCGCGAGCGAGGCGAACAGGGCGACCATGTAGCCGCCGAATCCGGCTCCCCCGTACATTCCGGCGGCTTTGCCAGCCTTGGTGGCCTCTTCACGAATCTCGATCTTGGCCAGTTCGGCTTCCTGCCGGAAGAGCGTCTGGACGTCGGAGGCCACTTCCGACAGCAGTTCCCCGACCGAGGGGTCCTGACCGCGCGGCTCCGGTGCCATAGACGACATGTCACACCTCCGGGTAGGCGTGCGGCTCGACCCGAACGGCCGCCAGCGGCGGTCCGGGCGGCCCCACGTCCGGTACCGGGGTGCGGGCCTCCTCCAAACCCGGTCCGGACTGCGCCTTGCCGCCGGCCTTGACGAGTCTGCCGGCCGCGAACCCCGCCAGTGCCGCCCCCGCCAGGAAGGCTCCCGGCCGGCGCCGCGCGAACCCCTTCAGGTTCTCGCCCATGCCTTCCACGCCGTGCCGTTCCAGGTAGTCCGCTGCCCGGTGGCCACCGTTCGCGGCCTGGGACACCATGCTGCGAGCCGGGGTATCGCCGGGAGCGTTGCGCGTCAGTTCCGACAGGTCGTCCGCCCACTGGCGTACCGTCTCGGCTGCCCGCTGCGTCTGACCCTGCATTTCGTCGGTCACACGGTCCCGCAGGTCTCCCACGGCGCCTTCGGCCTGGCGGCGTGCCGTCTCGGCAACCGTCCTGGCCTGATCCATCGCGGTCCCCGCCACCTCGCCCGCGGCGTCCCTGGCCTGGCCCGCTGTGGCCGATGCCTGTTCTCTCGCGGTCTGTCCGGCCGCCTGTACGCGCCCGGCCCCGCCGTCGGCGGACTGAGTACTCATGGCCCTCACCCTCTTTCCGGGCGCGGATCGGCCGTCATGCTTCGGTGAAAGACCGTGCGGGGGCTACCACCCGCTCGCCACGGTGGTCGTCTCTCGACTCGGTGAAGGGGCCTTACCGCGCCTATGTGCTCATGTACCGATTGAGACTCTTTGCGAGTATCCGAGGCATTCCATGCGAAACAGCCTTGATGCGCATAAATAGGACACTCCGGTGTCGGCCAGGTCGCGCCGGGGCCCGGAGCGGGGCTGGGGACCGGAGCGAGTCACCCTCCGGGCATACGCACGCCCGCACGCCCGCGGTCACCGGCTTCCCCGGTGAGTACGCGGACGCCGCAGCGCGAAGCGGCTTCCGCCAGGGGCCACAGAGCCGGCGACCACTTCGCCCGCTTGCCGAAGCCGTCAAGGACGCGGTGCCGATGCCCCGCCGCCCCGTCCCTCAAGCCCACCGCACGGCGCTCGCCGGTCGACGCGTGCCTGTCGCGCTCCGCGAAGGGGTAGCACTACGGCGCGCACGTCCCGTTCGTCGGCCGGCTCCGAGGAGAAGTCACATGAGGATCGTCATCACGGGTGCGTACGGCTTCCTGGGGCACCTGCTCACCGGGGCCCTGCTGCGTACGCGCGCCTTCGGCGGTGAACCGATCACCCGGCTGGTGCTCGCCGACCGGGTCGTGAACCCGGACCTCCCGCAGACGGCCGACCCGCTCGTGGACATCGTGCACGGTGAACTGCTCGACGGACTGGGCGAGTTGTTCGCCAGACGCGTTGACGTGCTGTTCCATCTCGCAGCCGCGGCGTCGGCCGAGTGCGAGGCGGACTTCGACCTCGGGATGCGCGTGAACCTGGACACCACCCGGGCCCTCCTGGAAGCCGCACGGGCCCGGTCGTTGGCCGGCGGGCCCGTCACGCGGATGGTCTTCGCCAGCAGCCTCGCCGTCTACGGATCCCACCCGGCGATGCCCCTGCCGCCCGTGGTCAGTGAGACAACCCTGCCGACACCGCAGTCGAGTTACGGGACACAGAAGCTCGCCTGCGAGCATCTCGTCGCGGACTGCACCCGCCGTGGCTTCGTCGACGGACGCGTCGCTCGCCTGATGACCGTCGCCGTGCGGCCGGGCACGCCGAACGCGGCCGCCTCCGGCTTCCTGTCCGGCATCATCCGCGAGCCTCTCGCCCGACTCCCGGCGACCTGCCCGGTCGACCCCGCCCAGCGCGTGGCTCTGGCCTCACCGCGACGCACGGTGCAGGGGATCCTCCGCGTCGCCGAGGCCGAACGGGGCGCCGGACCGGGGCGGATCGAGGGCCCGCTGCCCGTCAACCTCCCCGCCCTCACGGTCTCCGTCGCAAAGATGCTCGCCGTCCTGCGACAAGTGGCCGGATCCGCAGCCGACTTGGTGACCATCGCCCCCGACCCGGCGATCGAGGCCGTCGTCGGCTCATGGCCGGCCGTCTTCGACAACACGCGCGCCACCTCGCTCGGGCTGGAACCGGACCCGAGCTTCCTGTCGGTGGTACGGGACTACCTCGACGATCACCCCCACGCGGTGACCCGCCCCTCGGACGCGTAGGGATGCGCCCGGCAGCCCGCTGCCTGCGCGCGGGGTCCAGATCCTCGCGCGGGCGGGGTCACGCTTCGCTGAGCAGGGGGTCGAAGGCGCTCGAGCGCCGGCGGCCCGACATGAAGGACAGGAAGTCCTTCAGGAACGCGCTGCGGGAGTACGTGCCCTCGGCGTCGGCCATGTCACGCCGGAACCCTGTCCGGAACAGGGCCCGGTACTCGTCCCCGTCGATGGTCTGGCCGGCGTCCCGGTCGGTGGCGTCGAAGAGGACTTCCGCGACTCTGATCAGCGCGGGCCCGGCCAGCGAGGGGACACCGGCGGCGTACTCCGCCCTGCTGATGCGGCCGTCACCGTCGGTGTCGAGGGCGGCCTGCAGTTCCCGCCACCAGTCGGCGTACGCGTCGTAGAGTTTGGTCTCCTCCGGTTCGTCGAGGTCGAGGCGGCCGGACAGTTCCCGGGCCATGGCGGCGAGGTCGGGCCAGTCCAGGAATCCGTCGCCGGTCTGGTCCAGTACCGCGTCGAAGAACTCCTCGGCGCTGCGCTGCGGCTCGCTCGCCCCGGCGGGATCGGCTTGCGCGGGCAGCGGGGTGATCAGTCTGATCAGGGCGCCTGCCCGCTTCATCCCGTCGCGCACCGCCGTGATGCTCCGCGCGCGGGGGTCGTCGCTGTCGGGCGAGAGCGAGAGGAGGCCGGCGATGCGTTCCGCCTGGATCCAGCCCTCCGGCAGGAAGCGCGCCAGGCCGACGGCCAGGTAGGCGCTCTGCATCAGCGTCTGGGCCCCGGGGATCTCGGGCAGTCCTGCGCGGCGGCGGAAGGATTCGGGAAGGGACGCCACCGTGATGGCTCCGATGACGGGACCGGCGAGAGCCCGGCCGGCCGCCCACACCGTGGGCAGCCCGTCCAGCAGGGGCGGCGCCGGGAGATGGTCGAAGAGCTTGTAGAGGATGATGCGCAGTGCCTCGGTGTTCTCGAGTTCCTCTTCGACCATGTGGTCGAAGTACTGCCAGAACTCCTGCAGGGTGGGCGGCAGATGGCCGGCCTGATCGCCCATCGCCGCGAGTAGTGCCTGGAAGTCGGCGTACAGCCTGTCCATGGTGCCTTGTTCGAGGGGCTGGCCGCCCAGTCGGCACAGGGTGACGGCGCTCTCGAACAGGGTCGCCACGACCCAGGCGCGGACTTTCGGATTCATCGCGTCGTAGGGCCGGTTGTGCGCGTCGGTGCCGTTGAGCCGTGCGTGCAGACGATTGAGCCGCGCCGCCTCCCGCTGCCGGGCGTGCTCGTCGGCGCCGAACATGCGCTGCATGCTGACAAAGGTGTTGCGCAGCCGGCGCCACGGATGTGCCACGAAGGTCGAGTTGTCGAGGAGGGCAGCGCCGATCTGCGGGTGGGCGGCCTCCAGTACGGTCGCCCGCACCATGGCCAGCGCCCAGCGCGGGTCGTTGAAGAACTCGTGGAACTGCGACCCCGTGCCCGACCGGGGCCCGGCCGCTGCCTCGGACGCCGGCCGGGACGGGCCCCCGCCGGGGCCGCCGGTACCGGAGTCGGCGCTGCTGGAGTGGGTGCTGGCGGTCTCGGTCACGGTAAGGGTGCTCCGTTCGCGGTCGGCGTGACGCCGCCGAAGCGGCGATCGCGCTGCTGATACGTGTGCAGGCACTCCACGAAGTGCGTCGCGCGGAAGTCGGGCCACAGCACCGGCGGGAACATCCACTCGGCGTAGGCGACCTGCCACAGCATGAAGTTGGAGATGCGCTGTTCCCCGGAGGTCCGGATGACGAGATCCACGTCGGGTGTGTCGGGGAAGGGCAGATGGGCGGCGAAACTCTGCTCGGTCACCGCGTCGGCCGGTACCCCGCCGCGGATCAGCGACCGGGCCGCCTCGACGATGTCCCCGCGCCCGCCGTGGTCGAACGCCACGGTCAGCGTCATGCCGCGGTTCATACCGGTCAGCGTCATCAGGTCCTCGAAGTCCCGGGCGAGTACCGCCGGGATTCTGGAGTCCGTCACGCCGAGGAACCGGCAGCGGATGCCCCGGGCGTGCAGCAGCGGAGCGTGTTTGCGCACGACGCGGCGCACCAGTTGCATGAGGAAGTCGACCTCGTTGCCCGGGCGTCGCCAGTTCTCGGTGGAGAACGCGTACAGGCTCAGCCACTGCACCCCTGCCGTCCGGGCCGCCTCGATCACGTCGATCACCGTCGCCTCGGCCGCCCGGTGCCCCGAGGTCCGCGGCAGTGACCGCCGTGCCGCCCAGCGGCCGTTCCCGTCCATCACGCAGGCCACGTGCCGCGGCGGCGTCCGTGACTGCCGGTCCTCGTCAGCGGGGCCCCGGCACGGGGCAGCGACCGGCGGCGAGGCGGAACTTCCGACGGCTCCGTCAACTGTCACGCCTGCTCCTCACGGCTGCCACCACACGGTCCCCCTCGACGAGCACGCGCCCGTTCCGCTCTCGACGGCCCCTGGCCGCGCTGTCCGGATCAACGAGCAGCAGCGTGCCGTGGCCGCGACCCCGGCACGCCGCAATCCCCGCGCATTCACTCCCGCGCGCCCCCGGCCGCACGGGTGGACGATTAGCGGAGCCGGTACGTCCTGGCGGGCCTCCGGCGGCAGCGCTTCGAGTTGGACGGCGCCCACCAGACGCGCGCGTTCCTGCTGACGCACGGTCTGTCCGACGGCGCCGCGGACACGCTCTGGACGGCCATCGCTCTGCACACCACGCCGGAGGTGCCGTACAGGATGGCCCCGGAGATCGCGTCGACGACGGCGGGTGTCGAGACGGATGCGCGGAGTGTTCGTGAAGCCTTCCCCTCGTTCTGTTCGCGCCGCCACGGCGGCAGCGTCGGGCGCCCTCACCGCGCTGGCCCTGTTTGCGTTCCCGGGACCGGCCAACGCCGAGTCCGGGCGCGGGCCGCAAGCGCGTCCAGCGGGGGCGAGTTCCCTCACCCCGTGCGGCTTCTTCCGGTACCGCGTCCGCGAGTCCCAGTTCGCCGGGTACAACCACTGCTGTGACACGACAGTGCTGGTCCACGTCGATGTCCGAGAAGGCGGCAGCACGAACGACTACCACCTGTGCGTCAGGCCCGGCCCCACCCAGCTACCGGGTGCGGGTCCGAATTATCTCAACGCGTACTACATCGGTGCCGCCGGATGCCGAAGCGGAACGCGCACCGGGCACACCCCTCACTGAATTCACACCGGTTCGGGCAGGGCTTCCGCCGCCCGCCGTCCCGGCTGCTGCGGCACAGCGAGGCTCGGCTTCCACAGCCTGGTGGCCCCAGTCGGCACTCGTGGCACATGGCCGTGGATCACTGAGGCCGTCGCCGGAACGAGAAGGGGTACCGAACACCCACGTGCGTCCGGCAGGTCGCCTACGCCGCCACGGCTTCGCTCCGCTCATGCGTCGTACCGCTGTCCCGCGGTGGAGATGGCCAAGGCGTCATCTCGCGTCAGGGAGGGGTACCCGGCGCCTCCCCCGGGGCCGATTGCCGCGCGGGGCAGCCGGGCCCGGGGCCGTCTACTCGGCTGACGTCAGTGCCGCGCCCGCCGAGGGAGCCCGGGTGGTCGCGGTCGCCGGCTGCCCGGTGCGCCCGGTGCGAGCGCGCCCGCGTCCCGCAGCACGACAGCCCAGGCAGTTCGGGTGGCCCTGTTCTGCCGCACGGTCCCTGCTGCGCCAGTGCTGCCCGGCAGCCGGACGCGGACCGCTGGGCTTCCCCCATCCGCTCAGGTGAAGCGCCCAGGTGACGAAGGCGGCGAGAGCGATTACGCCGAGGCCGAGCCAGAAACCCGGCGCCCACGCCGCGATCATGGCGGCGCCGGAGAGGATGAATCCGACGAGGGCGATGCAGGTGCCCGTCCATCCGGCGACCGTGTGGCCCAGGTCGTGGTCGCCGTGCATGCCGCTCATGGGTCTCCTCGGGTCGATCTCTCTGTATCGTCGCAACGCGAGAGGTGCTTTATCTCACGAGCTAAGTAACTTAGATGCTAAGGAGAATTCCGGTGAAGGGCAAGTCCCGTCCCGAAGCGACACCGCAGCAGGCACTGGACGCGATGGACCAGATGATCGCGCTCGCCCTGGTGTCGCAGCACGACATCGCGCAGCGGCTGGGACTGAACGTCACCGACCTGACCTGCCTGGGCCACGTCATCGGCGCCGGCGAGCAGCACCTGAACGCGGGCGATCTGGCCGAGCGCGCGAACCTGACGACGGGCGCCGTCACCGGCGTACTCAACCGCCTGGAACGCGCCGGCTACGTGCACCGGCAGCCCGACCCCGACGACCGGCGTCGCGTGCGGGTCGTCCTCGACGCGTCGGCGGCCGCCAGGGTCTTCGCCGTGTACGGCCCGCACTACGAACGGCTCGGTGCGCTCTTCGCCGACTACACCCCCGAGGAGACGGCCGTCCTGGCGGACTGGTTCGTGCGCGCGCGTGCCGAGATGCAGATCTCGCTCGACGAGATCAGAGGACAGTGACCGCCGGGGGCTCGGAGTCAAGGGGTGGATCATGCGGCCCGGCGACCCGGCGCCGGTCGGGCCGGCCGTGAGGCCCGGCGGAGCGGCGCCACGCCAAGACACAGCGAGGGCCTGCTGCATCTCACGCGGGGGTGGCTCACGCGGGAGTGGCTTTCCCTCCCAGGCCGCGACCACGGCTGCGGCCGTCTCCGGGAGCCCGACGCGGCACCGGCGGGAGACTTCGATCAGCAGGTTCCTGGCAGCGGCCCGACGGCATGGCGTCAGCACCCATCACGAATCCGCGGGCCTGGTCGACGGCCGCACGGCCTCCAGCGCCCGCCGCAGCCGGACGATCTCGGCGTGCAGGCAGGCGACACTCTGCCTGGGCGGCGGCTCATTGGTCCACGAGGCTTCGGCCTTCAGGTCCCAATCCCCTCGGGGAGCATGGTGGTACGCGACATGGCTGTACCTCTCGACGGTCGGTGGTCCGGGGTGGCCGAAGCTGCCGGAACCGATGGATGTCAGTGATGCCTCGTCGGCCGGATGTCGTGTCGCCGGTCCTGCCGCTCCTCGCGGATCCACCGCGCCTGGTGCCGCCGGTTGTAGCGGCGCTCCCAGCGGTGCTGCCGATCACGGCGCGCCTCGTACTCGCGGTACTCACCGGCGTCGGCACCGTACGGGCGCCCCCGGCCGGGGCCATGATCACGCCGGTGGCGGCTGGCGGCGAGGGCCAGCAGCGCTGCGGCCACCCACCAGATGGGGCTGATGAAGCCGAGACCGAACAGCACCGCGATCACGAGGACAAGCAGTACGAACACGGTGGGCCTCCCGGGGCGGAACAAAGACATCGCTGCCGGGGGCTGGGGCTTCGCCCAACAGCCTAGCCCTGCCCGGAGGTTGTGGATACCTTGCCAGGTCAGGGATCCCGGCCGGACGGAGATGACTCCCGGTTACAGGCGCTCGAGACGGCGCGACACGCGCGTTCGCGCCGGGGGATCCGCAGTGGGACGGGGCCGCCGCCGAGTGCGGTCATCGCCCACGGTCCGCGGACACGTGAGACAGAGGTGATCCGGTTCGGCGCATACGGCTGGGCGGTCGACGCCCGGGGAGGTCCTACGCCGCGAGCGGAAGCGCCATGCGGACCTGCACCTGCTTGCCTCGCGGCACCGGACTGACGCGGAGGCGGCCGCACAGCGCCTTCACGATCTCCAGGCCGTGCTGTCCCGCACGCAGTGGATCGGGCTTGGCCACGGTGACCTCGGTCGGCGACGCGTCCGTGTCCCAGACGGTGATCTCCACCTCGTCGGCGACCAGCTCGAGCTGCAGCCCACACTCGCCGCCGGTGTGCTGGACCGCGTTGGTCATCAGTTCGCTCACCACGAGCTGCGCCCGCCCCACCGTGTCGGCCGGGATCCGCACGGCCGTGTCGGTGCCGATCCGGGCCAGGAACGCCGTCACCGACCGCCTGGCCGTCGCTATACAGCCCGGCTGCCCGCTGTAAACCTCACTGAGGCGCAATTCCACCATCTCCATACCTCGCGGCTGCGGCGCCGCCCGATCCCGCTCCAGCGGCCTCCCCAGTACGCACCCCTGTCCGGAGTGCGCCGTTCGAGTACCCCTCCACGGCGCACCCGCACGCGTACATCACGCTGCCTTCACCAAAGTGCTCCCTCCCGTCCATACGGATCCGATCATCGGTAATACTCAGCCCATGGCGACACACGACAGCGCACTTCCCGCGCCCCCCGTCATCGTGCCGCGCGGCGACCTCGATGCCTCGAGCATCGCTCCCGTCGCCGACGATCTGGAGGCGGCCCGCACACGGCATCACACAGTCATCCTCGATCTGAGCGGCGTCACGTTCGGCGACTCCAGCTTCCTCAACCTCTTGCTGCGTTTCCACCAGCTCACCGATCTGCGCCTCGCCGCGACGCCCACCAACCTCGCAAGGCTGTTCGGCATCACGGGCGCCGACACGATCCTGCGGCTCTATCCCACCGTGGAGGCAGCTCGCGACGCTCCCCCGGCCTGAAAGGCCGGAGCGGTACGGACCGGACCACGGCGAGGTCTACCTGCCGGGGCTGCTCACGGCGTACCGGCGCACGAGGGACGAGAATCAGGAAACACTGGTCACGGAGGGACTGCGCTCGGTCTGCTTCGGGACCGTTTCCGGCCGCGCCGCCGACACGGCCCGCGCCGCGCCCGACCACCGCCCGGCCCGGCCGGCCCGGCTGCCCACCGCGAGGTAGAACCGGTCCGGCAGGAACACCGCGTCCGCGATGATCATTGCACCGGAGAACAACGGCAGTCCCATGAGGACCGCGATCCCGGTGTGCATGCCGAGCAGCATCGCCAGTACCGGGTACTTGAGCCTGCCGAACAGCACAAAAGGAAACGCGACCTGGAGAAGCACGGTCAGGTAGCCGGCCACCGCCAGGGTGGCCGCCTGACCGTCCGCCCAGTGGGAGACCGCGGGCCAGGGCTGGAAGAGTTCGAGGTTCAGGACGTAGTGCAGTGCGGTTCCGGCGCCCCAGGTTCCGCCCTGCACCTTGTACAGACCCGCCGCGCCGTAGAGGAAGCAGACCTGGAGGGCGATCACGAGGAGCCCGCAGTTGTGCACGGCCGTCACGAAGGTGCTGCGCGCCTCGCGCAGTTCCGGTACGGCGCCGGCCGGCCACCGGACTCGTGAATTCCCCGCCGCCCGGCGACGGGCTCTTCTGGCGTCCAGGGACCATCTGCGTCCGCACGCGGTGAGGGGGAGGTAGACCGCCATGAGGAGAACGAGGTTGTCGCCTCCGTCCGTCATGTAGATCGCCCGTCCGTGGAAGGACGCGACGACAACGGCGAAGAGCACGGACACGGCACGAGTGCGCCAGCCCAGCAGGAACAGGACGCAGACGACCAGCGCCGCGGCATAGCAGAGTTCGAAGTAGAGACGGCTGTCCGACAGCGTGAGCACGCTGGCCCAGCCCGTCTGGTCGAAGAGCTGCCGCGCGAGAGCCGGCGTCCACGGTGAACCGGGCCCCCAGATTACGTCGCGGTGCGAGAACTCGCGAAGCAGGAAGACCAGGTAGAGCAAGCCGTATCCGATGCGCAGCACCGACACGGCGTAGAGGGAGACGGGGCGGTCGGTCAGCAGGGCCCAGGCGCGCCGGATCGGACCGCCGGGCAGACCCGGCACCATCGCTGGCAGGTGACGCCCGGACGCCTTGCCCGGAGATGCCTCCGCGAACGGGGAGGTGGGCGAGGACGGCGAGGGGTGTCGCCCTGGAGCCGTCTGGTGACGCATCGGGTCATTCTCCATCGGGGGCTACCTTCCACCAGGGCAGAAGCCGTGTCTGGGCATGCGCGGAAGCGGCACGGCGGTCACTGTCCCGGGTGCCGGGAGCGGCGACGGGCAGCGTGGCGACCCGGAGCTGGATGGACTCGAACGGCTTGCCGCTCAGCTCGGCGACTCGGTCGGCGGCGACGTTGCGCAGGTACTGCTGCATCATCACGGCCCGGGCCGAACGCGAGATGTCATCGCTTCCGTGCAGTTCGACGTAGGACGTCCAGGACCGGCGCAGAAGGTTCTGCGAGGTGTGACTCGGAAAGGGGTTGTGCTCGATGGCCGCTTCGTCCACCGCGGTCAGATCGAACCAGGGACTCACTCGGACCGAACCGTCGCGGGCGGTGTGCGCGGTCCGCGCGGACACCGTCCGGTTGACGGATTCCGGGTCCGGCGCGAAGAGCCGCCAGTTCTGTTCGAAGAGCGGAAAGATCCAGGCGTCCACCTGGGACTTGTAGCGCTGCGAGACGACGTTCGGGGGCGCCACGTGCAGGAAGACCAGCACGACGTGTGCCAGGGTCATGGCCAGACAGAGAGCCACGCCGGTGTTGAGAATCCCCCTCACCGTCCGCCTGCGCGCACCGGGCGCCTCCCGTCTCTCACCTGTTCCATGTCGCCCTGACCCGTCAGCCGTGGCGCCGACGGCCGGCTCCGAGCCGTCGGCCCGCTCACTCTTCCGCTCGTGCTCTGCTTCGACTCCGCCCAGCACTGGTCGCCCTGTCCCTCTCGTCCGTCGTACGTTCACTCCGGTCCGCCCCGTGACCTGAACTGGGGCGGTGCGCGGCGGGCCGGAGAGAATCCCCGCCGCGCACCGCTCAGCCGGCAGCGCGTGCTTCGCGCCCTCGGCTAACCCTCGAACTTGCCCGCGGCCATGGGCCACTCGCCCTTGCCCGAAGCCATGGGCCACTCGCCCTTGCCCGGAGCCATGGGCCACTCGCCGTACCCGCCGTGCACCTGGGACTTGTCGTATCCCTCGTGGCCGTGACCCGGCTTGCTTCCGTGACCCGGCTTGCTTCCGTGACCGCCACCGTAGTCACCACCGCCGTGGCCGCCACCGTGGCCGCCACCGGTGTGACCGTCACCGTGACCGCCGCCCGGGTAACCACCACCGTGATCGCCACCGTGTCCACCACCCGTGTGGCCGCCGCCCGTTGCACCGCCGGTCGTTGCACCGCCGGTGGTCGCACCGCCGGTGGTCGCACCGCCCGGAGTACCGCCGGTGGTCGCACCGCCGGTGGTCGCACCGCCCGGAGTACCGCCGGTGGTGCCGCCCATTGCGCCACCGACCGCGCCGCCCGTGGGAGTGCCGCCCGTCGTACCGCCGGTCGTACCAGCCGTACCGCCGGTCGTACCAGCCGTCGTGGCGCCGGTCGTACCGGCAGTCGTGCCGGCGGTCGTACCGGCCGTCGTGCCGCCGGTCGTACCGGCCGTCGTACCGCCGGTCGTACCGGCCGTCGTACCGGCCGTCGTGCCGGCGGTGGTGCCGGCGGTGGTCGTCCCTGTCGTGGTGCCGGTGGTCGTGCCGGATGTGGTGCCGCCGGCGCAGGTTGGGCGGGTGATCCTGTTCGTGTCCAGGGTGACCGACCCCTCACGCGCCAGCGCCCGGCCGTCGATGCTCGCTCGGGTGTTGGCACTGATCGAGGTCAGGGCCATGATGGTGCCGATGAACGTCGAGTCGGTGCCGAGGGTCGCCGAACTGCCGACCTCCCAGAACACGTTGCACGCCTGCGCGCCGTTGATGAGGGCGACGTTGCTGCCGGACGCCGTCGTCAGCCCCGAGCCGACCTGGAAGATCCAGACAGCGTTGGGGTCGCCCTGTGCGTCGAGGGTGAGGGTGCCGGTGAGACCCAGCGTGGAAGAGGCGGTGTAGACGCCGGGTACCAGCGTCAGCCCTCCGGCGTCCGGCGGGAGTGCCCCGTTCGAGGCCTGGCCCGCGGCATCGTTGTACGCCGCCACCAGATCGGACTTGGCCTGGAGCGCGACAGCGTCCGCGGCGTGCATGACCCCGTTCACGATTCCCGGCGGGAACCCGGTGATCGCCGTGCCGGGGCTGACACCGACATCGCCGGTGATCACCGAGGGCCCGGTGTTGGTGACCGATTGACCTGCCAGCACCGCGAAGCTTTCTGCCGTGCCCAGCGGTACGGGAGTGGCGGCGAACGCCGGGGCCGGTGCCACGACGACCAGTGCTGCGGAAACAGCCGTGGCGAAAGCCGCCGTGAGCCAGGAGGAGACAGTACGGCGTCGTGCGACATCGGGAGATCTGGACTTCATACGAAACCGATTTTCTGTGCGAAAGCGGCGGCTCCGAGACCGTTCACGGTTTCCCGGAAGCCCTCATTGCGTCGTCCGCACATTACTCACCAAAACACCGCAGAACGCGGGACACACAGGGCTAGCTAAACTTCGCAAAAGGTATTTATTGCAGGCTATAGGAATTGAATCGAATAAGAATTCGCAGGTCTTGATTTCGATTCAGCGTGGTGCAGAATGGTTTCTTGTATGGCAGGACAGCATCCTACAGAAAGGATTCTTTTGCATTCCTCAGTCGCGGCGCAGCCGGGCGGGACGAGCCCATGGGGGTCCCTCGCCCGTAATGCCTCCAGCGAGGGACAAGTCCCGGAACGAAGACGGAAGGACGAGTGATCCTTTTCTGTTGGAGTGATGGCCTGGAAGCTCCCTGCCACCTCGGATGAATCCTTTCGCCTACCGTCTCACCGGGCCCGAAACCGACCCGACCGTACCGAGAGAGGGCGCGCAGCCGCGTCCCGTCCACGTACGACGTGATCTGCTTCACACGCTGTCACAGCGTCCCGAAGCGCGGTGTCTCAAGGCCGAACGCACTCGGAATGAAGGAGACACCATGGCTGAGAAGACCGAAGTCGTCGTGATCGGCGGCGGATACGCCGGCGTCCTCGCCGCCAACCGCTTCACGCAGCGGGACGACATCACGGTGACGCTGATCAACCCGCGACCGTCCTTCGTCCACCGGATCCGCCTGCACCAGCTGGTCGGCGGGTCCGACAGCGCGGTCGTCGACTACCGCGAGGTCCTGGCCGAGGGCGTCGGCCTGCTCGTGGACACCGTGACACGGATCGCCGCCTCGGAGCGCCGCGTAACGCTGGCGACGGGTGGCACGGTCGGCTACGACTACCTGGTCTACGCGGTGGGCAGCGGCAGTGCCGACCCGGGCGTCCCCGGAGCGTCCGAGTTCGCGTACCCCATCGCCGGCCTGGAGGACGCGCAGCGTCTGCGGCCTGTTCTCGACGCGGCACCGGTGACGGCCGCGGTCACCGTGGTCGGAGCCGGTCCGACCGGCATCGAGACCGCAGCCGAGCTGGCGGAGCAGGGCCGCCGGGTGACCCTGGTGTGCGGCGGCGTGCTCGGTCCGTACCTGCACCCGCGGGGACGGCGTTCGGTCGCCAGGCGCCTCGACAGGCTCGGCGTGACGGTGCTCGACGGCACCGGCACGAAGGTGACAGCCGTGACTCGCGATGCCGTGGAGCTCGGCGGGGGCCGCACCCTGCCGAGCGCGGTGACCATCTGGACCGCCGGATTCGGCGTGCCGGACCTGGCCGTCCGCAGCGGGCTGAGCACCGACGCCCTGGGCCGTCTGCTGACTGACGAGACGCTGACCAGCGTGGACGACATGCGCATCGTCGCGGCCGGGGACTCGGCGGCGCCGTCGGGCCTGCCGCTGCGGATGAGCTGCCAGGCCGCGCTCCCGCTGGGGGCACGGGCCGCGGACACGGTGCTGGCCCGGATCGCCGGTGAGCAGCCCGCTCCCCTGAATCAGGTGTTCGCCGGTCAGTGCATCAGTCTGGGCCGAGGCGCGGGCATCTTCCAGTTCGCCCGCCGCGACGACGTCGCACGGCCGTTCCACATCGCCGGCCGGCCTGGCGCGAAGATCAAGGAGTACGTGTGCAAGGGCGTCGTCAAGTATCTCGTCGACGAGGCGGGCAAGCCCGGTTCGTACGGCTTGCACCGCGTCTCGGGAGGTACGCAGCGAAACCAGCTGCTGGAAGCCAGGAACGGCGGGTTGCCGGCCGGTCCTCAGCAAAGGCCCGAGGCAGAGGCACGCGTCGATTCGGTCTGAGAGAGCGGATCCGGAGCGCAGGTCGTGCGGTGACACCCCTCTCACGGGGTGCCGCTGCACGCACGCGTTCCTCAGCGGCCGCTCAGGCGGTGGATCATCATCGGCCTGCGTGTCACAGTCGTACGCCGGGTGGTGTCTCCTCCTCGGCCGCGCCGGACAGGCGGGGCACGGCGAACGGCTGTTGGCGGACAGGCCCCTTGTTGTGCATACGCGCTCGGAAATTCCCGGCAGGAAGGCCGAGGCGACGGAAGGATGCCGAGACATGAGTAACCACCCCACCGACCCGGCGACCGAGGCGTTCGTCGCCCACCGCAACCTGCTCTTCACCGTCGCGTACGAGATGCTCGGGTCGGCGGCCGACGCGGAAGACGTCCTCCAGGAGACCTGGCTGCGCTGGGTCGGGGTCGATCTGGAGCAGGTGCGCGACCAACGGGCCTATCTGGTGCGGATCACGACCCGGCAGTCCCTCAACCGGCTGCGCACCCTGCGGCGTCGCAGGGAGGCGTACGTCGGGCAGTGGCTGCCCGAGCCGATGCTCACCACGCCGGACGTGGCCGAGGACGTCGAACTCGCCGAGAGCGTCTCCATGGCGATGATGCTCGTCCTGGAGAGACTCTCGCCGACCGAGCGGGCGGTGTTCGTGCTGCGCGAGGTCTTCGAGGTGGGCTACGACGAGATCGCCGAGGCCGTCGGCAAGACCCCGGCTGCCGTGCGCCAGATCGCACACCGCGCCCGGCGGCACGTCGATGCCCGCCGCCCCTCCAAGGTGACCTCACAGCGTCAGGCCCGGGCGGTTCTGGAGTCGTTCCAGCGTGCGCTCGAGACCGGGAACCCGCAGGACCTCCTCGACGTGCTCGCCCCCGAGGTCGTCCTCGTGAGCGATGGGGGTGGCATCAAGCGGGCCGCGCTGCGGCCGGTCGTCGGCGCCGAGAAGGTGGTCCGCTTCTACCTCGGCGGCATCAGCAAGACCAAGGGCACGATCACGTGTGACCCCACCGTGGTCAACGGCAACCCGGCACTCGTCGTACGCCTGGACGGGGAACTCGACGGCATCATGGGGATCCGCGTCGAGGACGACCGCATCACGAGCCTGTACTACGTCCGCAACCCGGAGAAGCTGACCCGCGTCGAGTCCGAGACCCGGCTCACCCTGCGATGAAGCGGAGGACGCGCACCCGCGGGCGTGGCCCGCGGATCAGCCGAGGCTGCCGGACCGGTGGACCAGAACCCTCGTGGTCCGGAAGGCCGTGAGTGAGCTCGGCTCCGCGGCGGTGGCCGCGGAGCCGGCGGGTGTCACTTGGTCGCGCCCTGAGCGAAGCCGTTGTAGATGTAGCGCTGGAGGAAGAGGAACACCAGCAGGGTCGGGACGATCACCAGGATGGTGCCGGCCGAGATGTCCTCCCAGTGCGCCCCGAAGGGTCCCTTGAAGCGGAACAGGGCGGTCGAGATGGTGCCGAGCTCCTCCGAGGGCATGTAGAGGAAGGGGATGTAGAAGTCGTTGTAGACGGTGATCCCCTTGATGATCACGACCGTGGCGATCGCCGGCTTCAGCAGCGGCAGGATGATCTTCCAGTAGATGGTGAACGCGTTGGCCCCGTCGAGGCGGGCGGCCTCGTCCAGGGAGACCGGAATGCCCCGGATGAACTGCAGGAAGATGTAGATCGAGACGATGTCCGTCCCCATGTACAGCAGGACCGGCGCCCAGAGACTGTTGAACAGGCCGAAGCTGTTGACCACTTGGAAGGTGGCGACCTGGGTGGTGACGCCGGGGACCAGGGTGGCGATCAGGAACAGCGCCATGACCGGCTTCTTCGCCCGGAACGCGAAGCGGTCGATCGCGTACGCCGTCATCGACCCGATGAGGACCGTTCCGGTGATGGAGAAGAGCAGGATGAACGCGGTGTTGCCGAAGGCGGACAGCATCTTGCCGTCGGTGAACGCCGTCGCGTAGTTGCCGAAGTTGAGCCAGTCACCCGGCAGCGTCAGGGCGCCGCCGTCGGTGACCTCCTTGGAGGTCTTGAGCGAGGTGAGGAAGACGACGACGAGCGGCACCAGGATGACCAGTGACGCGACGATCAGCGACAGGTAGGTCAGGGCCGGTGCGATCCGGCGTCGGCGGGCGGGCAGGGACGTGGTCATACGAGGTCCACCTTCTCGTCGGGCACGAGGCGGCGCTGGATCCAGGTGATCAGCAGGATGATCAGCAGCAGGACGACGGCGGCGGCCGACGCCAGGCCCGTCTTGTTGAACTGGAAGGCGAGCTTGACCGTCTGGATGACGAAGGTCGAGGTGCCGGTCGCGCCGCCGGTCATGATGTAGGGGATCTCGAACACCGACAGGGACCCGGAGATCGCCAGGATGACGCTGAGACTGAGCACCGGCCGGATGCTCGGGGCGATGAGGTGGCGGAACTGCTGCCACCGGGTGGCTCCGTCCAGTTGCGCCGCCTCGTACTGCTCGGCGGGGATCGACTGGATCGCGCCGAGGAACAGTACGAAGTTGAGCCCGGTGTAGCGCCACACGGACACGCCGGCGAGCGAGGTGTTCGCCGACTCGGGGTCACCGAGCCACGCGTGGTCGGATCCGGCGCCGAACCAGGACAGCACCGAGTCCAGCGTGCCGCCGTCCTGGAAGAAGTAGAGGAAGACGAACCCGATGGCCACGCCGTTGATGAGGTACGGGAAGAACAGGATTCCCTTGAAGAGGTTCCGGAAGCGCAGGTCGAAGCTGAGGACGGTCGCGAAGTACAGGGCGGCCACGATCTGCACGGCGGAGGCGGCGAGGTAGTAGAAGCTGACGAAGAACACCCGGAACAGTTCGGGCCGGGTGAAGAGCTGCCGGTAGTTGTCGAAGCCCGTGACGTTCCGGTCGGGACTGACGCCGTCCCAGTCGGTGAAGCTGTAATAGATCATGTTGCCCACGGGCACGTAGGTGAACGTGACCAGCAGGATCAGGGGGAACGCGAGGAAGAGCCACGGGGTGAGGCGGCGCAGCAGGGGGCCGCTTCGCAGGCTGCCACCCGGAGTAGCGGGGCGGCGTGCCGTCCTGCGGGGTGGGGCGGCGGTGCGCGGCACCTTCGCGGGCGCCGTGTCGGTCGTCTCGGTCATGTCGGGCCTTTCGTCGTCCGCTGATCTGCGACGGGCGGTCGGCCCCGTCCGCCGGTCCGGACGGGGCCGTGGCTGCTTGGCGGCAGGGGCAGGCTGACGGTCAGGAGCCCGCGGCTTCGGCCGCCTCGTTCCAGCGCTTGTCGAGGTCCGCGAAGAAGTCGTCGAGATCGCCCTTCTGGGCACCACGAGCGAGGTCGACCAGCTTCTGGCGGTAGTCCGGCTTGTTCAGGCCTATCTCCGCCGCGTTGTCGATGGTGTTCACGTCGCCGGTCTCGGCCTCCGAGCGCTCCAGGAAGGTGACATCGTTGTCAACGAAGTCCTTCAGTGTGCCGGGCATGGCAGCGGACTTCAGTGCAGGGACAGCGCCTTCCTTCGCCGAGAAGCCGGACTTCTCCGTGAACCAGTCGATCCAGGCCCGCGCCGCCGCCCTGTCGTCGGAGTGGATGTTGACCGCCTGCTGGTAGTCGGAGGCGAGCACGGCGCAGTACTTGCCGTCCTTCTGGGCCGGGAAGGGCATGAAGCCGATGTCGTCGGGGTCGGCCCCGGCCTTCCGGGCGGCGTCTCGCATCTGCGTGATGGCCCAGGATCCCAACTGCATGCTGGCGACCTTGCCTTGGGCGATCATCCCCTTGGACGCCTCCCAGTTGGTGGTGTTGGGGTCCTTCTCGGACAGGCCGCCCTTGACGATGTCGTGGAGGAGCGAGTCGATCGTGTGCAGTTCACCGCCCCGCTTCCACGGGGAGACCGGGCCGGCGAGCTTGTCGTTGGCCTTGGCGTCACAGGTGACCGAGCCGATGCTGTTGCTCCAGGCGGTCAGCGGCCAGCCGTCCTTGAAGTTCGTGTAGTACGGCACCGCGTCCGTCCGGGATTTGATCGCCTTCAGGTCGTCGTAGAACTCCCGCGGCGTGGTGGGCCACTCGGTGACGCCGGCCTTCTTCCAAACGGCCTTGTTGTAGAGGAAGCCGTTGGCGGTGCCGAAGGTGGTGATGCCGTAGACCTTGCCGCCGACCTCCGTCTTGTCGCTGAAGCGGTACCTGCCGCCCAGGTCCGCGGCGCTGCCCAGCGGAGCGAAGAACTTCGGGTAGTCGTTCTTGGCGATGGCGGCCGGGATCATCAGGACGTCACCGTAGTCCTCGGTGTTCATCCGGATCTTGACCTCGCCCTCGTAGTCGGTGAGGGCCTCGAACTTCACCTTCACCTTGGGGTAGGTCTTGTTGAACTCGGCGGCGTACTTGTCCATCGTCCCGTTCTGGACGAGGTCGGTCCGGTGTGTGAGGACCTTGATGGTGCCCGCTGCGTCGGCGGGGTCGGCGGGCGCCTTCGCCGTCTCACCGGAGGCCGCGCCCTGACCGCTGCATCCCGCGACGGTCAGGACCGTGACGGCCAGAAGCGCTCCCGTGAGCGTCTTCTTGTTCCCCATGTGCCCAGCTCCTTCAAGTGTGCGGCTCAGCTCTGCGGGTGGGATGTCGGCACTATGTCAGCCGTGGGTTAACCGGTAAAGCTAAGATTTCCAGCACGATGCTTAATCGTTACCAGGCAGTGCCCAAATCCCAGACACCGCAACGGTCAGGCCAGGACTTACGAGTGCCGAGAAGGACTAGACCGGTTTATGGACAGGACCTGATCAGCGGGTTAGGTTGTCGCCGTTGTCCATCCACCAGCCTGAGTCAGGCGATTGGAGCCGCACCATGAAGGACGTCACCCAGCTCACCGAGGGCTGGAGCCTGCGCCATGACGAGGAACTTCTGGAGGCCGCGGTGCCAGGCTGCGTCCACACCGACCTGCTGACCGCCGGGGTCATCCCCGACCCCTTCATCGGCCACAACGAGACCGACCTCGCCTGGGTGGGGCGTCGTGCCTGGACGTACACGCGCCCCCTCGCACACGCCACCGGGCACGAGCGGACCGATCTGGTCTTCGACGGCCTGGACACCGCCGCGGACATCACCCTGGACGGCCGGCCGCTCGGGACGACCCGCAACATGCACCGGCGCCACCGGTTCGACGTCACGGGCCGCACCGGGGAACTGGAGGTCCGTTTCGCCTCCGCCTACGACGAGGCCGCGGCCGTGCGGGCCGTCACCGGAGAGCGGCCCAACGTCTATCCGGAACCGTCGCAGTACATACGCAAGATGGCCTGCAACTTCGGCTGGGACTGGGGGCCGACGCTGGTGACGGCGGGTATCTGGCGGCCGGTGCGGCTGGAACACTGGTCCACCGCCCGCATCGACGACGTGCGCCCCGTGGTCACCGTCGACCAGGGCGGCGGCCGGGTCGACGTGCACCTCGGTGTGGAGCGGACGGTGCGGGGGCAGGGGCGCGCGCTGCGCGTCGAGGCCCGGGTGGCCGGCGCCCATGCCGAGGCCGTCCTCACGGGTGACGAGGTGACGCTGCGGCTGGAGGTGTCCGGCCCGCGCCTGTGGTGGC
This sequence comes from Streptomyces sp. GLSS-08, assembly GCF_056387915.1. NCBI lineage: Bacteria > Bacillati > Actinomycetota > Actinomycetes > Kitasatosporales > Streptomycetaceae > Streptomyces > Streptomyces sp. GLSS-08. The sequence goes on along the minus strand of NZ_JBWJAQ010000002.1, from coordinate 440,356 downwards.
CCCGCGGCTACGGCGAACAGCCCCTGTACGACCTCCACATCGCCCTCAGCGACGACGAGGGGCGCCCCCTCGACGCCTGGGAACGGCGGATCGGCTTCCGGACGGTCGAGCTCGACCGCTCGGCCGACGAACACGGCACCGGCTTCACCCTGGTCGTCAACGGCGTACGGATCTTCGCCCGCGGCGTCAACTGGATCCCCGACGACGCCTTCCCCTCCCGGGTGACCCCCGAGCGCTACCGGACCCGGCTCACCCAGGCCGCCCAAGCGAACATCGATCTGGTGCGGGTGTGGGGCGGCGGCATCTACGAGGACGACGCCTTCTACGACGTCTGCGACGAACTGGGCCTGATGGTCTGGCAGGACTTCCTCTTCGCCTGCTCCGCCTACCCCGAGGAACAGCCGCTGCGCGGAGAGGTCGAGGCGGAAGCCCGTGACAACGTTGTCCGGCTCATGTCGCACGCCTCCCTCGTGCTGTGGAACGGCAACAACGAGAACCTTTGGGGCTTTCGCGACTGGGACTGGGAGGGCGCGCTCGCCGGCGACTCCTGGGGTGAGGGCTACTACCTGGGGCTGCTCCCCCGGATCGTCGCCGAACTCGACCCGACCCGCCCCTACACCGCGGGCAGCCCCTGGTCCGGATCCTGGGACCACCACCCCAACGACCCGGCGCACGGCACCCATCACTCCTGGGAGGTGTGGAACCGCCAGGACTACGCCGAGTACCGCGCGAGCGTGCCCCGGTTCGTCGCGGAGTTCGGCTGGCAGGCACCGCCCGCGCAGGCCACCCTGCGCCGCGCCCTGCCCGGCGAGCGGCTCGCCCCCGACTCCCCCGGCATGCTCCACCACCAGAAGGCCGAGGACGGCAACGGCAAGCTCGACCGGGGGGTGGCACGCCACTTCCCGCTGCCCGAGGGCGACTTCGACCGCTGGCACTACCTGACCCAGCTCGTCCAGGCCCGGGCCGTCGCGGCGGGGATCGAGCACTGGCGCTCGCACTGGCCCGTCTGCGCCGGCACGGTCGTCTGGCAGCTGAACGACTGCTGGCCCGTCACCTCATGGGCCGCGATCGACGGTGACGGCCGCCTCAAACCGCTGTACCACGAGTTGCGTCGCGTCTACGCCGACCGCCTCCTGACCGTGCAGCCGGACGCGGACGGTCTCGTCCTCGCCGCGGTCAACCAGTCCGCCACACCCTGGCGGACGGCGGTGACACTGCGGCGCTGCGCGGCGGACGGGACACTGCTCCGCGAGAGCGTCCTCGACGTAGCGGCCGCTCCCCGTTCGGTCGTCAGGCTCCCGGTGCCGCGGGAGGTCGCCCCTGCCGAGCGGTCCGCCAAGGAGTTCCTGGTCGCCGACGCCGATGGGCTCCGCGCGCTCCATTTCCCCGTCGCGGACAAGGACTTCGCCTGCCCCCGGCCCGCTTACGAAGTCGGAGTCGAGCCGGTGGAGGGGCGGGAGGATAGAGTCGATGTCGTGGTGACCGCCCGTACCCTCGTCCGAGACCTGCTGCTCCAGCCCGACCGGCTCGGCCCGGCCGCCGTCTGTGACCGCGGCCCACAGACCCTGTTGCCCGGCGAGCGCACACGCATCCGGGTCACCGGCTGCGGTCCCGTCGGCGAGCAGGACGTCAGGGCCGCCCTGTACTGCGTGGACGTCACATGAGCGGCTCGGCGGAGCGGGTCACGATCAAGGACGTCGCCGCCCGCGCGGGAGTGTCCAAGGGGGCGGTGTCGCTCGCGTTCAACCACAAGCCGGGCGTCTCGGCGGCCACCCGCGAACGGATCTTCGAGGCGGCCCGGGAACTGGGCTGGGCCCCCAGCGCCACCGCGCGCAGCCTGTCCAACCAGCGGGTGGACATCGTCGGGCTGGCCCTGTGCCGGCCGGCGCGGCTGCTCGGCCTCGAACCCTTCTACATGGAGTTCATCTCCGGCATCGAGAGCGTCCTGGCGGAGCGGTCCTGTTCGCTGCTCCTGCGCCTGGTGCGGGACCTCGACGAGGAGATCGCTCTCTACAAGGCCTGGTGGGGCGGCCGGATGATCGCCGGGGCGATCCTGGTGGACTTCCGTGAGAACGATCCCCGGCTGCCGTCGCTGCAGGGCACCGGTCTGCCCGCCGTCGCGGTCGGCCATCCCTCCCTGACCGGGCCCTTCCCGGCGGTGTGGACCGACGACGCCTCGGCGGTCGCCGAAGCCGTCCGCTATCTGGCGGCTCTCGGCCATCGCAGGATCGCCCGGGTCGGCGGTCCTGCCGACCTCGGCCACAGCGCCATCCGGGCACGCGCGTTCGCGTCCACGACCCGTGAACTCGGGCTGGAGGCGGCCCGCCAGATCGCGACGGGCTTCGACGAGAAGGAGGGCGCCCGCGCCACCCGCTCGCTGCTGCTCGCCGCGGACCGCCCCACCGCCATCGTCTACGACAACGACATCATGGCCGTCGCGGGCGCGGGCGTCGCGGCCGAGATGGGGTTCTCGGTTCCCGACGACCTGTCGCTGATCGCCTGGGACGACTCCCAGCTGTGCCGGATCACCCATCCGACGCTGTCGGCGATGAGCCACGATGTGCACCACTTCGGCGCCGAGGTGGCGCGGGTCCTGTTCGATGTCATCAACGGGACGCACAGCGGTGCGCATCAGGCGCCGACACCCACGCTGACGCCAAGGGGATCCACCGCCAGGGCGCCGGAGGCCGGCTCGTAGCCGGGGGGCGCACGCCGTGGCGGCCGCGACCGCCACGGTGCCTACGGGAAACGCACGCGGCACCGCGCCCGCGGGAATCCACGCAGAACCGAGACGACCTGAGCAACGTATGCAGGGCCGCGCCCACGGGGGATGCGGCCCTGCGCACGTGCACGTCCGTCAATTCTTCGCGCAACCGCTGCCGTTGAGGGCGAAGGAGGCGGGGACCCCGTTGTTTCCGGTGGAGGAGCCGTTGAAGCCGAAGGTCACTGAGCCGCCGGCGGGGATCGTCTCGGTCCAGGACTCGTTGGTGGCGCGCACCTGACTGCCGTCCTGGGTCGTACGGGCGTTCCAGGCGGAGTTGACCTTCTGCTGCCCGGGGAAGGCGAAGTCGAGGCGCCAGCCCTTGACCGCCGTGGTGCCGGTGTTGCGTATGGTCACGTCCGCGTTGAACGAGTTGCCCCAGTCGCTGAGCCGGTAGCTGACGGCGCAGCTGCCGTCCGCTGGACCGGAGGCGAAGACGCTGGCCTCCCGCGAGGTCTGCTTGATGCCGTTGGCGCCCTCGAAGAGACGTCGGCCCCAGGCGGAAAGCCGGGAGGCGTCGAAGTCGGTGGCCAGGTCGAGGTATTCGACTCCGCCGCCGTTGCCGCTCCAGGACCAGCCGAGGTACCCCACGGCCTGCCGCTGGGACGCGGCCATGATGGCGTCCTCGTCGGGGTCGCCGTCCGAGTGGGCATTGCCGAACTCGCCGACGACAAGGGGGAGATGCTGTGAAGTAAACCGGTTCAGGTAGTCGTTCACCTCACTTGCGGTGTCGAAGACTCCGTACATGTGGATCGAGAACACCGTGTTGCGGTCGGGATCGCCGGCGAACACCTTTGCGGCGTTGTCCCGCATGGTGAACGCCCAGTCCTGGCCCCAGTTGGGTGCGTCGGCCATGAGTGTGTGGTCGAAGCCGGCGTCACGCATACGCTTGATGGCGTTCTGCGTGTCCGAAGTCCACGCGGTGTAGCCGGAATTGCCGTGGGGCTCGTTTCCCAGGTTGAGGATGACGTACTTCTCCTGGCCCTTCAGTACGTCCTGAATGCTCAGCCAGTAGTCCACGGCGCGGGGCAGCGACACCGCACCGGCCTGCTCCCCGTATCCCGTGGTGTCGTGCGCCTCGAGAACGCAGACCAGGCGGTTCTGTTTGCACTGGGTGACGACCGCGGCGACGTCGGCTGCGTCGTTCTTGGTCCAGCGGTCTCCCGTGGCCAGGACCACCCGCACCGAGTTGGCGCCCAGCGCCTTGATGTCCTTCAGCGCCTGCGGGGTCCTGGTGGGGTACCAGGCGTGGGCGTGGTTCACGCCGCGCAGGACGAAGTCCTTGCCGTTCGCGTCCAGCAGGCGGCCGTCACTGACGTGGAATCCCTGTTCCGCCTGTGATTGCGCGTGCGCGGTGGACGGGACGGCCAGCAGCGAGGCCGCGATGGCCAGCAGCGCTCCCGCCGCGGTGGCCAGTCTTCTTCTCATTGTCGCTCCCAAGGTGGTCGCTCGTGCCGGCCGCGTCCGAGACGTGTTCGGTCCGCGCGGCATGGCCGTTCGGTGCAGGGCTGTTCTTCCGGCTCGCCCGTCCGGCCCGGCGGGGCGCGGACACGCTCATTCCCCGTTCCTGGCTTATGGCGAGCCCGGTGAGGAAGTGTGCGGGCCGGTGGAATCCCGCTGCCCGGGGATGCGGTGTGCGGCTCACACCGGACAGCGGGACGGCAAGCCGTCGCCGAAGGCCACCACTTGTTTCCGTGACCGGGGGTGGGGGGTGGTGAGGAATGCCTTCGCAGCGGCTGGGAGAGAGGCTAGAAGGAGACTTCCACGAGAGCAACCGTTGAAGCCAAACCGGTTAAGTTTAGCTCTAGTTCAGTTGTCGGGAGCGATATCGGGGCTGATCGGATGCCTTCCGACCGGGGCACGGGTCTTCTCGGATCGGCGCGGTCGTCGAGCACATGGCTGGGCGGGGGGCAGGTGCGGGTCGGGTCTGCGCGGCAGCGCGACGGATGCGGGTGCCCCAACTGGCCCCCCGTGGGCCGGCCGGGGCGCCCCGACCGCCGCGCATGCCCTTTCGCGGGCCGACCGCGGCGAAGCCGGCCGACTCTGAAGCAGTTATTGCGCAATTTTCGCTTCATACCTACGGTTGCGGCATGCGACCGAAGCGCGAGCCCGAACAGATCACTGACCTGTCACGGTTGAGGGCATTCATGATCCCGTTGCGGATGCAGCTGTACCGGCTGCTGTACGCCGCGGGCACCGCGACCGCCTCCCAGCTCGCCGAGCACGTCGGCGAGACCCCGTCGCTGGTCAGTTACCACCTGCGCAAGCTGGCCGATCACGGCTTCGTGTCCCAGACGAGCGGTCAGGGCACCGACGGCCGCGAGCGGTGGTGGCAGGTGGCGTCCGAGGAAGGCTGGGGTTTCCGCGACTCCGACTTCGCGGGCACGCCCGAAGGGGCCGCCGCGGTCGGTGCGGTGACCCGGGGCATCTTCGACACCCGTGTCGCGCAGTACCGCGCGTATCTCGACCAGAAGTCAGCCTGGGGCACGGCATGGTCCGACGCGTCCTTCAGCTCCGAGTGGCTGCTCGACCTCACCCCCACCGAACTCGCCGAGATGGGCCACGAACTGGAGGCGCTCGCTCGGCGTTGGCGTGAGCGCGGCAAGGCCGCGAAGAAGGCCGGCGACACCGAGGACCGTGAGCACGTGTCGGTGCACCTCTACGGCTTCCCCTTCCGGCCCTGACCCTGCCGCACCCCCGACATGTCGGAGTCCTCGATGGCCACAGCACGGACAGTCGCACCCGAACGCGTCGGCGCACCGGCCCACCGAGACGGCAACGTGCTGCGCTGGCTGGCCGCGTACACCGTCTCCCTCGTCGGTGACAGCGTCTACTTCGTCGCCCTGGGATGGTCCGCGCAGAAGGCCGCCGGTCCCAGTGAAGTCGGGCTCGTCATGGCCGCCGGGGCGCTGCCGCGGGCGTTACTCATGCTCGGCGGGGGCGTGGTGGCCGACCGGTTCGACCCCCGGCGGGTGATGCTCGGCAGTGACACCGTGCGCTGTCTGCTGATCCTGACGGCCGCCATGTGCATCGCGGTGTCGGCGCCGGCTCTGTGGATCCTGATCACGGTGGCGCTCGTCTTCGGCGCCGTGGACGCGCTGTTCGTACCCGCTGTCGGCGCCCTCCCGCCGCACATCACCACCCCGGACCAGCTGGCCCGGGTCACCGGCATGCGCTCGCTGTCGACGCGCCTCGCCCAGATCGCGGGCCCGCCGATCGGCGGCCTGGCCATGGGGCTCGGTGGCCCATCGGCCGCTTTCAGCGTCGCGGGACTGCTCTTCTCACTGTCCTTGCCGCTCCTGCTCACGATACGAATGCGCTCCCTGGGGCCGCGTGACGAGAAGCGTCAGGCATCCGGCACCGCCCGGCAGGAACTGCTCGACGGCCTGCGCTACATCCGTCGCCACAGGCTCATCGGCCCGCTCATCGCTGCCGGTGCCGTCTGCGAGCTCGGCCTCGTCAGCACCTTCAACGTCGGCTTGCTGCTCCTCAACGCCGAACGCGGCTGGGGCCCTTCCGGCTACGGATGGATCGTCTGCAGCTTCAGTGCCGGCGCAGCGGCGAGTGCCGCGCTGCTCGCCGTCACCGGTTGGCTGCCGCGGGCCGGACTGATGCTGGCCGGGACGCTGTTGGCAGGCTGTACGGGGGCGGCTGCCATCGGCCTGGTGCCGGCCCTTTGGCACGCCGTGCTCCTGGCCGCGGTCATCGGGCTGTGTGCGGGCATCTTCGGCAGCCTGGACAACGCGCTCATACAGACTGCGGCGGACCCGGCCTATCTCGGCCGGATCACTTCGATCGTCATGCTCACCATGGTCGGTCTCGCGCCCCTCGGCTATCCGCTGGTCGGCGCCGCCATCGGGGTCTGGGGCGCCGGCCCGGTGTTCGTCGGCTGCGGAACCTTCGGCGGATTCGGCGTCGTGATCGTCCTCACCTCGGACGCGGTGCGGCACGCCGAACTGCCACGGCAACGCCCGAACGATCGCCTGAGCGTGCCAACTACAGCAGCGGCCTCAAGCGATGAGACGGGCGCGTCCTGCGCGAGCGACGTCCCCGGTGTTTGTGTCGAACAGCGCCGGTGACTCACTCTCGGTGCGGGACGGCGTGACGGCAGTGCGGGTCTGCGGGCGTCGCCGGTGACACAACCGCCATGTGCCTGCTCCCAGGCGTAGTTCATCCGTCGAAGTGGTCAGGTCGTCGACCTTGTGCCGTATCCGGCGTGACCGACGGCCTTTTCGCTTCCGCAGGCGCGGCCTTCCCGGAATTGCGGGCCGCCCGTTTCCGCGGCGGCCGTCCCCGGCTCGCCCCACGTGGCACCTGCTGCTGCCGCCGCCGCGCCGATCAGGCCTGCGTCCAGGGCCAGTTCGGCGGGCACGATCGGCACGTCCCGGGCGAAGTCGAGGACCGCGTACTCCGACATCCACCGGCGCAACGGTGCGAACAGCGTGTCGCCGGCCTGCGCCACTCCCCCGCCTATGACCACGAGGTCGAGTTCGACCAGGGCGGCCGTCGCGGCGATGGCCGCCGCCAGCGCCTGCGCCGCCCGTTCGTACGCCGCCTGCGCGAGGGCGTCACCCTCCCGGGCCGCCGCTGCGACGGCAGCGGCGGTCGGCGCGACCCCGGCGGGTGGTGTCCAGCCCGTCGCGAGGGCGTGCGCCGCGATCGCCGTGCCGCTGGCCAGCCGTTCCACGCAACCCCGGCTGCCGCAAGGGCACTTGGGCCCGTTCAGGTCGACCGAGATGTGGCCGATGTGACCGGCGTTGCCCGACCGCCCCGCATGCAGCCGCCCGTCGAGGACCAGCCCACCGCCGACGCCGGTCGAGATCACCATGCACAGGGCGTTGTCCACACCGCGAGCAGCACCCAGCCAGTGTTCTGCGGCGGTCATGGCGACGGCGTCCCCGATCAGCACCGGGGTCGTGTGGGCGGGCACACATGGGTGTGAGCGGACTCTGTCGACCAGCGGATAGCCGCGCCAGCCGGGGATGTTGACGGGGCTCACGGTTCCGGCGGCCGTGTCGACGGGGCCCGCGCTCGCCATGCCCAGGCAGGTGAGGGCTCGCCAAGCCGGGTGCCCGGCCAGCTCGTCCAGCACCGTCGTGACCGCGTCCATCAGGGTCTCGGCCGACTCGCCTGCCGGCGTGGGCCGTTGCGCACGAGCCAGCAGCCGGCCCTGCGGGTCCACGAGCGCCCCGGCGATCTTCGTACCGCCGATGTCGAGTGCTCCGTACGCGACCATCACGTCAGCCCTTCCCTGAGTGGAGCCGGAATCCGCATTCCGGGGAAGGACACTCTGCCCGGATGCTGACAACGTTGTCCAGAGGCGATACGCCTGTTGAGTATGTGTTTAGTCAAATTCGGTACCAGGACTCATTGCTAGCTGCAAGCGGCACGAAAACCGGTTCAGCCCCGTCGTTCCGCACTGCGCCGACACCGCCGGGCCGCCGGGCGAGGTGGCCTGGTGGATGGCCCAAGCGGCGTCCACCGGGCCTGTGTGACTGAAGGCCTGCGGGAAGTTGCCGAGGAGGTCCCCGCCGGACGGGTCGACCTCCTCGGCCAGGAGCCCCGCGTCGTTGGCGCAGTCCGTCGCGCGTTCGAAGAGGTCACTGGCCGCTCTAGGTGTGACCGGCCAGCGCGAGCGCCTGGGCCAGCCAGGGAGAGGGGCCAGGTTCCCCGGCGGGCCGCCAACCGGTCGCCACGCGGGTGCGAGTGATCGTTTTCCGGTGTTTTGCGAAGAGGCTACAACCATCCGGATGTCTCGCAGGTCACACCAGACAGGAGCAAGCAACTCCTTCGGTTACAAGGGGGAAATATGCGATTCACCCGTTCCGCTCTGGGCGCCGCGGCGTTGGCGGCTCTGTCCCTGGGAGCCACGACCGCGTTGGCGGCACCCGCCTCCGCCGCACCCAACACGACACCGCAGAAGATCTGTGGAAGCAGCTACCGCACCGTGAACTCGGCGGCCATCGGCTCGCTCGGCACGGTCTACCTCACGTACAACGCCTCGAACGGCAAGAACTGCGTAGCCACCATCCGCAACAACCCGGGCACCGTCAAGGAGATGTCGGCCTGGGTCTACATTCCCGCCACCGAGCAGGGGGACGAGGACTACGGGCAGTACACCTCGTACGCCGGACCGACCTACGTCTACGGCAAGGGCTACTGCGTCGACTGGGGCGGCCACATCGCCAACGTCTACGTCCAGGTGAGCGGCTCCAACTGCGCCGCTCTGAAGGAACACCGGGTCACCTCGACCCGCTGACCGGCACCCGTGCCGCACCGGCCGCGCCGGATGTCGTAGTGATGTGCTCGCCCCGGCGGAACTCGCGCGGTTCCGCCGGGGCGCGTGCGCGTGGCGCTTTCGCCGGGGCGCGCGCGTGGGACGGCTCGTGGAGCCGTGGGACGCGTGGGAGCAACTGGTGGGCGTGGGACGCGCGGTGTGGCATGCCGAGCCCCGACTGCGGGACCGGGTGACGAGCGGGCGGCCCCCGGACTCAGGCGCTCGCGTGGCGGCCGGCCGCCATCCCGCGCGCACCGGCGTGACGGCCGTTCGCCCCCGCACGCTGGGTCCCCTGACGCCACAGCCACAGGGACGTCACGGACAACAGCCCGGCGAAGACCGCGACGAAGAGGACGGACACCCACATCTGCCGGCTCCCGGGATGCTCCCGTCCGAGCCAGACCGCCGACACCGCCCACAGAAGGGCGCCCGCCGCATAGAACATGCGGATCCGGCGCAGCTGGCGCATCGCCCGCAGGGGAATGGGGTGATCGTTCTTCGTTGCCATGCGGCCCGTGTACCCACAAATTCGTCGTCCAGCGGACCGCGAACGAAGAGGCGTGAAAACGGGGGTGCGGCAGTCGTTCCCGCGCCCGGAGAGCCGCGCGGTGGCCGGTTCTCAGCCCGAGTGATCGCGGCGGCCCTCGAAGTCCCGCCGCACCACGGCGCCTTGGTCCTCGACCAGGCCCGCGTCATTGGGCAGGTGCAGCACCTTGCCGCAGCGCTCGCACAGGCTCCCGTTCTCGGCAGGGGTACCGCAAGCCTTGCAGAACCGGTTGACCTGCTCGCCTTCACTCTTCTGCGTCACGGCGTCTCCCTCGCGTCAGTGAACTGTGCAGAACGCCGCCTACCCGCCCCACTCGCACTGATTCACGTCCCGCTCCGATCCGGGGGCGGCCGCACGCCGTCTTCGACGGCCCGCGGCGGCCCGGGCCGGCTCAGTCCCCCGGGCTGACTCAGCGCCCCAGCGCCGCCACTCCCGCCGCGGCGAACTTCTCGTCCAGGGCTCCGGACGGCGCGCCCGCGACACCGACGCCCGCGACCGGGGCCCCCTTGACGGCGACCGGCGCGCCGCCGGCCAGGAACAGCGTGCCGGGGATGTCCTTCAGGTTCGGCGTCTGCTTCAGGCGCTCGGCGAGCTGTGAGGTGGGCGCGTTCCAGGCGACGGCCGTGTACGCCTTGCGCTGCGCGGACTCGTAGGACTGCGGGCCGGCGCCGTCGCCGCGAAGGGTGACGACGGTGTTGCCGTTGCGGTCGACGACCGCGACGGTGACCTTCTGGTTCTCCTTCTCGGCGGCGTCGAGGGCGGCCTGCGCGGCCTCGGCCGCGGCGTCCACCGTGAGATGGCTGGACGAGACGGTGCCGCCGTTCCTCACGTCCGTCGCGGGGGCGGTGCCGGTGGAGGCGGGCGCCGAGGCGTTCGCGGACACCGTGCCGAAGGCGAGGGCGGCGACGGCGGCGATCACGGCGCCGCCGGTGGCGACGCGGGCGCGGCGGGAAGGCTTCTTCATGGGATCGACTCCTGGTGGTGACGGTGGTTCGCTTCTTCCGCTCTCCAGCCTGGCGCCGCCCGGGATCCATGACCGTCGTCGTTTCGGCGGGTCCCGGCGTGCCGATCGGTCGACCCCGGGGTCGACCGATCGGATGACCCGTGGGTGGCCGGAGCTGGCGACAATGGGAACGTTCGGGCAGGCGGGAGCGGTGAAGGAGGTGGACGGCATGGACGCGGGCACGGACCGGACGTCCGCCGGGGAGGCGGGCACCGGCGGGGCGTACGGCGGGGACGCCGGCCGTACCGACGGATCGGACACGGGCACCGACCGCGTCGACGGCATGGGCGCGTCCACGGACGAGAGGTACGCCGCGGACACGCGCCGGCTCGCGGCCGTGATGCACGTGGCGTTCTTCCTCCTGCTGGGCGGTGCGCTCGCGCGCTTCCTGCTGCGCCATCCCGGGGAAGCCCGCACCCCGTGGATCGTCGCGCTCAGCGTTCTCCTGGCGGTCCTGTACGCCATCCCGCTCCCGGGGGCCGCACTCGGGTACCGGTGGCCGTTCGCCCGGACACCGCTGCCGACCGGGGCGGACGCGGAGCGCTCCCCGCTACGGCTCGTCCGGCTGGCCGCGGTCGTCGTGGTGTGGATGGTGCTCGTCGTGCTCGCCCCCAGCTTCTCCTGGTGTGCGGTGCCGCTCTTCTACACGGGGCTGCGCGTCCTCCCCGCGCGGTCCGCACTCGCGCTGGTTGTCGCACTGACGGCCCTCGTCGTGGCCGCCCAGCTCCGGCTGGCCGGCGGCTTCGACCCGAACCTGCTGCTCGCGCCGCCCGCCGTGGCCGCGATCGCCACCGCCGTCTTCCTCCAGATGGAACGGCAGACGGTGCGGCAGCGCGTGCTCATCGACGACCTGGTCCGCACCCGCCGCGAGCTGGCCGCCTCCGAGCGCCGCGAAGGCACCCTCGCCGAGCGGCAGCGGCTGTCGATGGAGATCCACGACACGCTCGCCCAGGGGCTGTCGAGCCAGCAGATGCTCCTCCAGGCAGCGGACCGGGTCTGGGAGTCCGACCCGGACAGGGCGCGCACGCACCTGCGGACCGCCGAAGCGGTCACCGAACACAGTCTCGACGAGGCCCGCCGCTTCGTGCACGACCTGGCCCCGGCCGACCTGGCCCGCGGCGGTGACCTCGGCCAGGCGCTGCGAGCGCTGGCCGCACGCGAGTCGGGCGAGCACCTCACCGTCCAGGTGCACGTCGACGACGGCGACCGCGGGCCCGGGCTTCCCGAGCGGGTCCGTTCCGCACTGCTGCGGATCGCCCAGGGCGCGCTGGCGAACGTACGGGAGCACTCCGGCGCGCGTACGGCCACGCTCACCCTCACGCTGCTGGACGACCTGGTCGTCCTGGACGTCGCCGACGACGGCCGCGGTTTCGCCCCCGAGGGCCCGGACACCCGCGCGTCCGGTGTGCGCGGCCACGGGGTGCCCGCGATGCGTGCCCGTGCCCGTCAGCTCGGCGGCGCCCTGACCATCGAGTCCGCACCCGGAGAGGGCGCCGTCCTGTCCGCCGCGATCCCGCTGGAGCCCTCCCGATGACCGGTGCGACCGGCACGTCCCGCCCCGTCCGCATCCTGCTGTGCGACGACCATGTCGTGGTACGGGCCGGGCTGCTCGCGCTGCTCGACAGCACCCCCGACATCGAGGTCGTCGGCGAGGCGGGCACAGGAGAGCAGGCGCTCGCGCTGAGTGCGAAGCTGTGTCCGGACGTGGTGCTGATAGACCTCCAGCTCGGTGCCGGGATCGACGGCGTGGAGACTACCCGCCGCCTCACGGCTCCCGGGAACGGCCCGCGCGTCCTGGTCCTCACGACGTACGACACGGACGCCGACATCACCCGCGCCATCGAGGCCGGAGCGACGGGCTACCTGCTCAAGGCCGAACGGCCGGAGGAGCTCTTCGCCGCGATCCACGACGCCGCCCAGGGCCGTACCGCGCTCTCGGCTCCCGTCGCCGGCCGCGTCATGGCCAACCTGCGCAGCCCGCGGCCCACGCTCACCGCCCGCGAGCGGGACATCCTGGCGCAGCTCGCGCGGGGACTCGGCAACCGGGAGATCGCGAGAGCCCTCTTCATCAGCGAGGCGACAGTGAAGACCCATCTCGGACGCATCTACGGCAAGCTCTCCGTCGACACGCGGGCCGGCGCGGTGGCCGTGGCCAAGGAACAACGCCTGCTGCCGTGACCGGAGCGGGACACCACGGCCTCCTCTTCGAGGGCCGGTCAGCCACCGCCGGCCAGTTCGCCGCTGAGCCGGTCGTGGATGCGCGCGCTCGGTGAGTTCAGCCCGACGATCTCGACGGTCTTGCCGCGCTGCGCGTACTTGGTCCCGACGGCGTCCAGGGCGGCGACGGAGGAGGCGTCCCAGATGTGGGCGGCGGACAGGTCGATGACGACCCTGTCGGCGTCCGTGGCGTAGTCGAACTGGCCGACGAGGTCGTTGGAGGAGGCGAAGAACAGTTCGCCGGTCACGGAGTAGACGACCTGGCCGCCGTCCGGTGCGGTGACCGAGGTGACGGTGGCGAAGTGGGCGACGCGCCTTGCGAAGATCACCATGGCGGTGACGGAGCCGACGACGACGCCGATCGCGAGGTTGCTCGTGGCCACCACGCAGCCGACGGTGACGACCATGACGGTGATCTCTCCGGCGGGCATCCGCCTGAGGGTCTTCGGGGCGATGGAGTGCCAGTCGAAGGTCGCGAAGGACACCATCACCATGACGGCGACCAGGGCGGCCATCGGGATGTCGGAGACGACCGGGCCGAAGACGATGCACAGCACCATCAGGAACGAACCCGCCAGGAAGGTGGACACGCGCGTACGGGCACCTGACACCTTCACGTTGATCATGGTCTGGCCGATCATCGCGCACCCGCCCATGCCGCCGAGGAAGCCGGTGACGATGTTGGCGACGCCCTGTCCGATGGACTCACGGGTCTTGCTGGAGTGCGTGTCGGTGATGTCGTCGACGAGCTTGGCCGTCATCAGCGACTCCATCAGACCGACCAGCGCCATAGCCAGCGCGTACGGAGCGACGGTCGTGAGGGTGTCCGTCGTGAACGGAACGTCCGGCAGGCCCGGCACCGGCAGCGAGGACGGCAGGTCGCCCTTGTCCCCCACGGTGGGTACGGCGATGCCGGCCGCCACGGTGACGGCGGTGAGGATGACGATCGACACGAGCGGTGCCGGGACCGCCCGGGTGATCCGGGGGAAGAACACCATGAGCGCCAGGCCGGCGGCGAGCAGCGGGTAGACGGCCCAGGGCACGTCATGCATCTCGGGCACCTGTGCCACGAAGATCAGGATGGCGAGCGCGTTGACGAAGCCGACCATCACGCTGCGGGGCACGAACCGCATCAGCTTGGCGACGCCGAGCGCGCCGAGGGCGATCTGGATGACACCCGCCAGGATGACTGCGGCGACCAGGTATCCGAGCCCGTGTTCCCGGTTGAGCGGGCCGATGACCAGAGCGACGGCACCGGTCGCGGCGGAGATCATCGCGCGCCGCCCGCCGACGACGGAGATGGTCACGGCCATGGTGAAGGAGGCGAACAGCCCGATTGCGGGGTCGACGCCGGCGATGATCGAGAACGAGATCGCCTCCGGGATCAGCGCGAGCGCGACCACCAGCCCGGCCAGCACCTCGGTGCGCCAGACCTTCGGGTCGGACAGCCAGTCGGGGCGCAGAGCGCGCAGTCGCGCGGCCGGGGACAGTATGGACGTGGGCAAGGAGAGTACCTGTCGTGCTCGGGCACGCCCGATGTCGTGAGGGCGAGCGGGGAGGTGCGGGAAGACCGGGACGGCCGCCCGTGGTGCTCGCGCGGGGCGAACCGGAGTCGGAGGTGGCAGCGGAGCCGGGCTGCGGCCCGCGCTGCTCAGGGGCGAAGGGTCACGGCGGGGAGGCGGCCACACCGGGCGTCGTGGGCATGCGCACGCTCTCTCCCGCGGGCGTCGGTCTTCGCGGGGTGCGGGTCTTCCCCGGGGGCGTCGTCGATCCCGGGACGGCTGACGGTCGCGGGACCGGCCCGCCCCCCGCCCTGTGCCGGATGCGGCGGAGCCGCTCCGACGATCAACCACCTTACCGTCGACGTCACCGGGCACTGGCCTCGCGGTTCTTCGCTGCCGAAGGGCGTTCGGGGCGAGGCGCTCGTCAGAAGGGCGGTGTCGGCGAGGGGGAGGCCCCGGTGAGGTCGGCTCCGGTGTCGGCGTGCCGCTCGGAGCGCCTGACGCCGTGCCAGTCCAGGCACATGATCGTCGCATCGTCCTGGAGATGCCCGTCGTTCGAGGCGATGACCTGCGCGATCATCGTGCGGGCGGCCTCCCTGGGATGCAGGTCACTGGTGCGCTCTATCAGGCCGTTCAGGTCCACGTCGCTCGCGCCGCGTTCGAGCATGCCGTCCGTGACCATGATCAGGCGGTCGCCGGGCTGCACGTCCAGGTGCTGGACCCGGTAGCTGTGCGGGAAGTGGAAACCGAACGGCATGTCGATGTCGACGCTGAGTTCCTCCACCTTCCCGTGGCGCAGTCGCAGCGGCCAGGGGTGTCCCGCGTTGACGAACTCGACGCGGCCGTCGACCAGGCTGATGCGCAGCAGCTGGCCGGTGACGTACTTCCGCGTGCCGTGCTCGAGCATCGCCCGGTGGGCCTGTCCGGCCTGTTCGACGAGTCCGGCTCCCGCCCGCCGGGCCCGGCGCAGCGCCCCCACGGCCAGCGTGGCGAGCAGTGCGGCGTCCACGTCGTGCCCCATGGCGTCGGTGACGGACAGCTGCACGGTGTCGCGGTCGATGACGTAGTCGAACGTGTCACCGCCGACCAGGTCGGCGGGCTCCAGTGCCCCGGCGACCGTGAACTGCGCGGCCTCGCAGGCCAGGGAGTCGGGCAGCAGGCGGTGCTGGATCTCGGCGGCCAGGCTCAGTGGTCTGGTGCGGCGGCCCCACTGGTAGACGTCGGTGAACGAGCGGTTGGCGATGACGATGTACGCGAGCGCGTGCGCCGTCTCGCCGATCTCCCGCATCGCCGCCGCGTCGGGCGCCCTGGGGAGGAAGAGCTCCAGGAGGCCAATGGCGTCCCCCCGGTTGGTGACCGGCGCGACGACCCGCACCGTGCGCCCGTCGTCCTTGGTCTCCATGGTCGGCTGCTGGGTGCGGATCACTTCGTCGTACAGCGTGCCCGGCAGATCGATGCGCCGGGCGGGCTCGTCGGTCTCGACGGTGCCGGCGGCACCGATACGCACCACCGACCCGCCGGTGAAGTCCGTGATGAGGAAAGACACCATCGTCGCGTTGAGGCGCTCTTTCAGCATGCGGGCGACGACGTCGAGGGATTCGACCGGTGCCGCCGTCTCCGCGGCGGCCAGCACCCCGGCGAGCCCGATGGCCCGGCCCTTGCCGTGGCTGCCCGGGGAGGGCGGAGCCTGCGGTCCGGGCCCAGAGCTCGGCTCGTGTGCGCTCACTGATGAGTCTCCCGTCGTCCGAGCACCCCGTACCCCTCTCGCCACGCCGGAGAGGACGCGCGGCGGGCGGGCCCCGCCGAGTTGAGGCGACCGGAAGCAACCCGGCAGCAGCAGTCTCCCATCCCAGTGCCCGCCTGCGCTCCTTTCACTCGACGACTCCCGCCTCGATCGGCTTCGTGCGGACGTCCCGGCAACGGGTTCGGCGGCTTCCGGCCGGCTCGCGGCCGAGGCGTCCCCCGGCGGGGCCGTCCCCAAAATCGCGTCGGTCAGTCCGTGCCCGACTCCATCGCGGCGCGGTCCAGCATCTCGTCCTCCGCGGACACCTCGCCGCGGGAGGCGATGGCCTCGGCGCCGCCCTCGGGCATCGTGCCGATCAGTCCGGTCGCGGCGGCCTGGGCGGCACCGATGGCCGGATTCGCGGTCCCGATGAGGCCGAGACCGGCGTACTGCTCCAGCTTGGCGCGCGAGTCGGCGATGTCGAGGTTGCGCATGGTGAGCTGGCCGATCCGGTCCACGGGGCCGAACGCGGAGTCCTCCGTGCGCTCCATCGACAGCTTGTCCGGGTGGTAGCTGAACGCCGGGCCCGTGGTGTCGAGGATCGAGTAGTCCTCGCCGCGCCGCAGCCGCAGGGTGACCTCGCCGGTGACCGCCGAGCCGACCCAGCGCTGGAGGGACTCCCGGATCATCAGCGCCTGCGGGTCGAGCCAGCGTCCCTCGTACATCAGCCGCCCGAGGCGCCGTCCCTCGGCGTGGTACTGCGCGAGGGTGTCCTCGTTGTGGATCGCGTTGACCAGGCGTTCGTACGCGGCGTGCAGCAGGGCCATGCCGGGTGCCTCGTAGATGCCCCGGCTCTTGGCCTCGATGATGCGGTTCTCGATCTGGTCCGACATGCCGAGGCCGTGGCGGCCGCCGACGGCGTTGGCCTCCATCACCAGGTCGACGGCTGAGGCGAACTCCTTGCCGTTGATCGTCACCGGGCGGCCCTGGTCGAAGCCGATGGTCACGTCCTCCGTGGCGATCTCGACCGACGGGTCCCAGAACCGCACGCCCATGATCGGCTCGACGGTCTCCACGCCCGTGTCGAGGTGCTCCAGGGTCTTCGCCTCGTGCGTGGCGCCCCAGATGTTGGCGTCGGTGGAGTACGCCTTCTCGGCGCTGTCGCGGTAGGGCAGGTCGTGGGCGAGCAGCCACTCCGACATTTCCTTGCGGCCGCCGAGCTCGGTCACGAAGTCCGCGTCGAGCCACGGCTTGTAGATTCGCAGGTGCGGGTTGGCGAGCAGGCCGTAGCGGTAGAACCGCTCGATGTCGTTGCCCTTGAAGGTCGAGCCGTCGCCCCAGATCTGCACGTCGTCCTCGAGCATCGCCCGGACCAGCAGGGTGCCCGTGACGGCCCGGCCGAGCGGCGTGGTGTTGAAGTACGCACGGCCGCCCGAGCGGATGTGGAACGCCCCGCAGGTCAGCGCGGCCAGGCCCTCCTCGACGAGCGCCGCGCGGCAGTCGACCAGCCGCGCGATCTCGGCGCCGTAGGTCTGCGCACGGTCGGGCACCGAGGCGATGTCCGGCTCGTCGTACTGGCCGATGTCGGCGGTGTACGTGCACGGGACGGCGCCCTTGTCGCGCATCCACGCGACCGCGACGGAGGTGTCGAGGCCGCCCGAGAAGGCGATTCCGACGCGCTCGCCGGTGGGAAGGGAGGTGAGGACCTTAGACATAGGAAGAGTATGCACCCTTACGCATGATCATGCAAAGTCGCACTGTGTTGTGTCGGCTTTGGTCTGTCGGCTTTGGTCTGCCTGCCGAGCCGCAACTCCGCCCGGCGCGCGGCCGTTCCGGCCGGTGGACCGCGGCCGGTGGACTGCGCCGGGGTTCCCGCGGGTACCCGGGGGCTTCCATGGGCGCGGGCGGCACATCGTGCCGCCGACGGAAGGCGCCGAGCCAGGAGCGGAGGAGCGGGAATGGGCCGTGGGGCGGCATCGACAGGCGGCGGGGAGGCCGCACGGCTGCGGAAGACGGCCTCGGAGGTGTTCGGCTGGGACACGCTTCTGCCCGAGCAGCTCACCGCCATGGAGTGGGTGATGGAGGGCCGCGACGCCCTGGTCGTCATGCCGACCGGCGCGGGCAAGTCCGCCGTCTACCAGGTTCCCTCGGTGCTGCTGGACGGGCCGGTCGTGGTCGTCTCACCGCTGCTGGCGCTCCAGCGGGACCAGATCGCGAATCTGCCCGACGGTGAGCATGCGCCCGGCGCGGTCGCCGTGAACTCGGACCTCGGAGTCGCGCAGACGGAGGCGGCGTGGGAGTCCGTGGTCCGCGGAGAAGCCCGGCTCTTGTACCTGTCGCCGGAACAACTGGCCCGCGAGGACGTGCTGGAGCGGCTCGCCGGGATGCGCCCCGCCCTGTTCGTGGTGGACGAGGCGCAGTGCGTGTCGTCCTGGGGTCACGACTTCCGTCCCGACTACCTGCGCCTGGCGCACGCGGCGCGGCGGGTGGGCCGCCCACCGGTCCTCGCACTGACCGCGACGGCGGCTCCGCCGGTACGCAAGGAGATCGTCGAGCGGCTCGGCATGAACCACGCGCGGCTGGTGGTGGCCGGCTTCGACCGCCCGAACATCCGGCTGGAGGCGCGCCGCTTCCTCGCCGAGGAGGACCGGCGCCGGACGGTCGTCGAACGGGCCGCGGCCGAGCCGAAGCCGGGCATCGTCTACGCGGCGACCCGCAGGGACACCGAGTACTACGCCGGGGAGCTGGCCGCTCTCGGGCTGGCCGCCGAGGCCTACCACGCGGGGCTCCGTGCCGCCGAACGTTCCCGTGTCCACGACGCGTTCCTGTCCGGTGAGGCCGACGTGATCGTGGCCACCTCGGCGTTCGGCATGGGCATCGACAAGGAGGACGTGCGGTTCGTGCTGCACGCCTCCCTGCCGGGTTCGCTGGACGCCTACTACCAGGAGATCGGCCGTGGCGGCCGGGACGGCGGTCCGGCGCTCGCCGTCCTGCACTACCGGCCGGAGGACACCGGCATGCAGGCGTACTTCGCGGCCCGCTCCCCCAGCCGTGACGTCCTGTCCGAGGTGGCCGACGCCGTCCACGAACGCCGGGCGGACCCCGCTGACGTGGAGGAACTCCGCCAGGAGACCGGGCTGACCCGCAACAGGGTCACGGCGGCGGTGAACCTGCTCGAGGAGGC
Source organism: Streptomyces sp. GLSS-08 (assembly GCF_056387915.1). NCBI lineage: Bacteria > Bacillati > Actinomycetota > Actinomycetes > Kitasatosporales > Streptomycetaceae > Streptomyces > Streptomyces sp. GLSS-08. The sequence continues at coordinate 421,142 of NZ_JBWJAQ010000002.1, read as the reverse complement.
CGGTGCCGTCACGACCGGTGCGGCGGGCGAGATAGTCCCGGCTCAGTCCACGTCACCGGACGACGCGGTGGACCAGGCCGCCCGCACCGCGGAGGCACACCGCCGGACCGACAGATCCCGGGTCGACATGGCCCGCTCGTACGCCGAGACGACCGGCTGCCGGCGTTACTTCCTGCTCGGCTACTTCGGCGAGGCCTACGAGGCGCCTTGCGGCAGCTGCGACGTGTGCGAGGCGCGGGACGACGACGAGCCCGGCGACGGATCGCGGTCCGCGCACCCGGCGGTGGCCGACTTCCCCGTCGGGACCGACGTGCGGCACGGGGAGTGGGGGGACGGGACGGTCCTGAGCGAGGACGGCGACCGCATCACCGTGCTGTTCGACCAGGCCGGGTACCGCACGCTGTCCCTGGAGGCGGTGGCCGGACGCGACGACGTGCTCAGCGTGCTGCGGAGGCCGGGCGAGGAGCAGGCGGTCGTGTGACCCGCGCGGTCGTTCATGTGAGTCAGTCGTTCCCGTGACCCGTGCGGTCGTTCATGTCCGGTCGGTGCCTGCGAGCCGCTCGGACTTGAACGACTTCGGACCCGCCGGCGCCTGTGCGCACCTTCGGAACCGGCCGGCGCCGGTGCTTTCCGCGGCGGGCGCGAGGCGCCGTACCCGTGCCGGCGCTCTCCCGGCCGAAGGGCGGGCCGGGGTCACCACCGCGTCAGGCGCCGGCGATCCGGGCCGAGTCGGGGCCGAAAGGGCCCTCGTCCAGTGGTGCGGAGGGATTGAGGTGGTTGCGTTCGGCGGCCTCGGTTCCGCGGCGGTCGCCCCGGGTCTCGGCGATCGCCAGATCGACGCAGGCCAGCAGGTCCTCCCGGTCCGCGACGCGGCGCATGCGATGGGCGGCACTGCCCTGCGCCAGGGCCTCCTCGGCGAGAACCTCGATGGCCGCCCAGTCCCCGTTGGCCTCGAGCTGCGGGCGTACGTGGGCGAGAAGACCGCGGACCACCCGGCTCGCCGGTGCCTCACGGCGGGTCTCCGGGTCGATCAGGCCGTCCTCGAGACCGGACCGCGCGGCCCGCCAGGTCGCGGCACGCAGCCACTCGTGTCGTCCCCGGCACGAGGGCGCGCCGCGCGCCGCCAGCCGTTCCTGAGCCCCCATCACCAGGGCGCGGAACAGCCCGGCGATGAGCACCACCGTCTCCGGACGCGGGCAGGAGTCGCAGACGCGCAGCTCCAGGGTCCGCTGGTGCGCGGAGGGCCGTACGTCGTAATAGATCATCCCGGCGTCACTGATGACACCCGTGTCGATGAGTTCGCGCACGACGGCGTCGTACTCGGCGGCGTTCTCGAAGCAGCCGACGGGACCCGCGGTGGGCCATCGCTGCCACAGCATCGTGCGCCAGCTCGCGTAGCCGGTGTCGGCACCCTGCCAGAAGGGCGAGCTGGCGGACAGCGCGAGCAGCGGGGGCAGCCACGGGGAGAGCTCGCACATGACCTGTACGGCGGTGTCGCGGTCCGGCACGTCCACGTGGACCTGGGCACCGCAGATCAGCTGCTCGTCGGCGACCGCGCGGTACTCGTCGACCATGTGGCGGTACCGCAGGCCCGGGGTGGCCGGCACGGCCGAGGTACGGCGGACCAGCGGCACCGTGCCGGCGGCCACCACGGCGAGGCCCTGGGCGGTGGCAGCGGTGTCCAGCTGCCGCCGGCTGCCGGTCAGGTCGGCGTGCAGGTCGTCGAGCGACGCGTGCACGGCGCTGTTCGTCTCGACGACGGACTGCTTCAGCTCGGCCGTGAAGGTCCGCTCGGGCAGGCGTTCGAGCAGGGAGCCTGCCCGAGGCACCAGCAAGCCGGTCTCCACCTCGACGACGTGGAACTCCTCTTCCACTCCGATACGCACGCTCACGGCCCCTCCTAGGGGTGACGGGCGAGGCAGGGCGGCCCGTTCCGAACATCCGAGCTCCGCCGAATGCTCGGGGCGGCCTGTGCAACTCGGAGTGCCCAGGCGGCGGTCGAATATGCGTGTCGTGCCATGGGGAGGTGGAAGGGGTCCGGGCGGGCGGTACCGGCGCCGGCGCCCCGGGCGGGACGGAAGGGCCCCTCGGCCGCGGCCTGTGCGGAGTGCGAGCCGGATCGGCCCTCACAGAAAGTCCATGATCAGACGCGCCACGAGGCCGGGCCGGCTGAAGTGCACGGCGTGGGCCGAGGCGGGGACGACGGCGAGCCGGCCGTCGGACGGTTCCGCGGCCACGCGCTCGGCCCAGGGCGCGGGCGCCACGCTGTCACCGGCGCCGCGCACGACGAGGACGGGGACCCGCACCGCGCGCAGCCGGGCGGTGAACGGCCCGAGCGCGTCCCGCCTGGCCTGGCGGAACGCCCCGACGAACCTGGCGACCCCGGTGACCAGGTAGTCCAGGGCGACCAGCGCGAGGAGCGCGAGCGGTTCCCTGGGTGCGTCGAGCAGGAGGCGCAGCAGTTGGCGCCCGGCGGACGGTGCCGTCGCGTCCAGGGCGGGACCCACGAGGACCAGCCGCTGGACCCGCGGTCCCCGCTCGGCGGCGAGGGCCACCGCCACCTGGCAGCCGACCGAGTTGGCCACCACCACGCAGGGTCCGGCCTCGGCGGCGGCGTGCCAGCGCAGCAGCGCCCGTACGGTCGTCGCCGTGTCCGGTGCGCGCCGGACGGCGGCACGGGAGCGGGCGCTGCCCGGCAGGTCCGGCACCAGCACACTGCGGCCGACCGCGGCCAGTTCCCTGGCCAGGGGGTAGAAGTAGCGGCCCGAGAGGCCGAGACCGTGGAGCAGTACGACGACGGGTTCCGTCGGCGGCCACGGGCCGAACCGGCGCGTGTACAGTCCGGCGACGCGTGCGGCCTCGCCGTCTCTCGGCCGGTGGGCAACGGTCGACCGCCGCATCGGGCTGCTCCTGGGGTCTCGGTTCTTCGCGCCGCACAGGTCGTCCCGAGGGCACCTCCAGGATCCCAGCCCGCCGCCGAGCCCGCCTCGGCAGGCTCGGCGGCGTCGGCCGCGGGGTGTCCTGTCAGCCCGCCACGTACTCCGCGAGGTGCTCGCCGGTGACGGTGGAGCGGGCGGCGACGAGGTCGGCGGGCGTGCCCTCGAAGACGACGCGGCCGCCGTCGTGGCCGGCGCCGGGGCCGAGGTCGACGATCCAGTCCGCGTGTGCCATGACGGCCTGGTGGTGCTCGATGACGACGACCGACTTGCCGGAGTCGACGAGCCGGTCGAGCAGGCCGAGCAGCTGCTCGACGTCGGCGAGGTGCAGGCCGGTGGTCGGCTCGTCGAGGACGTAGACGCCGCCCTTCTCCGACATGTGGGTGGCGAGCTTGAGGCGTTGCCGCTCGCCGCCGGACAGGGTGGTGAGGGGCTGGCCGAGGCTGAGGTAGCCGAGGCCGACGTCGGCCAGACGGGTGAGGATCCGGTGGGCGGCGGGGATGCGGGCCTCGCCCTCGGCGAAGAAGGCCTCCGCCTCGGTCACCGGCATCGCCAGGACTTCGGCGATGTCGCGGCCGCCCAGACGGTGGTCGAGGACCGACGCCAGGAACCGCTTCCCCTCGCACACCTCGCAGGGGACGGCGATGCCGGCCATCATGGCCAGGTCGGTGTAGATGACCCCGGCGCCGTTGCACGTGGGGCAGGCGCCCTCGGAGTTGGCGCTGAAGAGCGCCGGCTTGACGCCGTTGGCCTTGGCGAACGCCTTGCGGATCGGGTCGAGCAGGCCGGTGTAGGTCGCGGGGTTGCTGCGCCGGGACCCCTTGATGGCTGTCTGGTCCACGGACACCACGCCGTCCCGCCCGGCGACCGAGCCGTGGATGAGCGAGCTCTTGCCGGACCCGGCGACGCCGGTGATCACGGTGAGCACGCCGAGCGGGATGTCGACGTCGACGTCACGCAGGTTGTGTTCCTTCGCGCCGCGGATCTCGAGCGTCCCGGTGGACTTCCGCACGTCTTCCTTCAGGCCGGCGCGGTCGTCGAAGTGACGGCCGGTGACCGTTTCGGCGGACCGCAGCCCTTCGACCGTGCCCTCGTAGCAGACGGCACCGCCCGCCGTACCGGCGCCGGGGCCGAGGTCGACGACGTGGTCGGCGATCAGGATCGTCTCCGGCTTGTGCTCCACGACCAGCACGGTGTTGCCCTTGTCGCGCAGTCGCAGCAGCAGGTCGTTCATGCGCCGGATGTCGTGCGGGTGCAGTCCGATGGTGGGCTCGTCGAAGACGTAGGTGACGTCGGTGAGCGCGGAACCGAGATGCCGGATCATCTTGACGCGCTGCGCCTCGCCGCCCGACAGCGTGCCGGCCGGCCGGTCGAGCGACAGGTAACCGAGACCGATCTCGACGAACGAGTCGAGGGTCTGCCGCAGCGTGGCGAGCAGCGGAGCCACCGACGGCTCGTCGAGGCCGCGGACCCATTCGGCCAGGTCGCTGATCTGCATCGCGCACGCGTCAGCGATGTTGATCTTGCCGATCCGTGACGACCTGGCCGTCTCGGTGAGCCGGGTGCCCTCGCACTCCGGACAGGTGGTGAACGTCATCGCCCGCTCGACGAACGCCCGGATGTGCGGCTGGAGGGCTTCCTTGTCCTTCGCCAGGAACGACTTCTGGATCTTCGGGATCAGCCCCTCGTACGTCAGGTTGATGTTGTCGACCTTGATCTTGGTCGGTTCCTTGTACAGGAGGTCGTGGAGTTCCCTCTTGGTGAACTCGCGGATCGGCTTGTCAGGGTCGAAGAAGCCGCAGCCCCGGAAGATCCGGCCGTACCAGCCGTCGACGCTGTACCCGGGGATCGTGAGCGCGCCCTCGCTGAGCGACTTGGTGTCGTCGTACAGCTGCGCCAGGTCGAAGTCGGTGACGGTGCCGCGGCCTTCGCAGTGCGGGCACATGCCGCCGGTGATGTTGAAGCTGCGCCGCTCCTTCACCGTCTTCCCGGCCCGTTCGAGCGTGACCGCACCCGCACCGCTGATGGAGGCGACGTTGAACGAGAAGGCCTGGGGCGAGCCGATGTGCGGCTTTCCGAGCCGGCTGAAGAGGATCCGCAGCATCGCGTTCGCGTCGGTGGCGGTGCCGACCGTGGAGCGGGGGTCGGTGCCCATCCGCTGCTGGTCCACGATGATCGCGGTCGTCAGTCCTTCGAGCACGTCGACCTCGGGCCGGGCCTGTGCCGGCATGAAGCCCTGGACGAACGCGCTGTAGGTCTCGTTGATCATCCGCTGCGACTCGGCGGCGATCGTGCCGAAGACCAGCGAACTCTTGCCCGAGCCGGAGACTCCCGTGAACACCGTCAGCCGGCGCTTCGGGATCTCGATGCTGACGTCCTTGAGGTTGTTCACGCGCGCGCCGTGCACGCGGATCATGTCGTGGCGGTCGGCGGCGTGCGGCGCGGGCGACTGCGGGTCCGTCCTCGTGGCCATGCTCATCGTGTCTCCATCTGTGGGCGGAGCCGCCGTCGCGGTCTCCGTCGTTGTCGCCCGGCTCGTCCGACCGGCCGTGCACGGTACGTCTGCGTCGTCTTGTGGCAGTCACGGTAGGCGGAGCACGGGCATCGGCGCTTCTCGAATCCTGACCTGGTTCAAACGCACGGACCCGCCAGCCGGGACGGCACCTTCACGGTCGTGCGCACGGTCCGGCGCCGGGGGACACTGGATGTGCCTGCATCAGGGCGCCCGTTGCTCCGGAGTGGACGCGGACGGGTGGGCGCGGCGGGCGCAACCCGCGCTCGGTCCGCAGCGGCCGGGTACCTCGCCGCAGTCCGCGCCGACCGGCATGAGACCGTCCTTGGTGAACGCACGCCTCGTCACTCGCGCAGGAGAGCCGGCCGCCGCCGGACCGGGAAGGGTCACAGTATGATCATCTTTGGCACCAAGGGGTATCTGTACCAGCTGGCGATACTCACCCTCGTGTGCGGCCGGTGCGGGAATCCCTCCGCGCACACGCTCCGGAAGCGGGTCACCAAGTTCACGCTGTTCTTCGTGCCCCTGTTCCCCTTCTCGACGAAGTACCAGACGCAGTGCACCTTCTGCGGCGCGGAACAGATGGTGACGAAGGAGCAGGCGGCGCAGCTCGAGGCACAGGCGGCGAGCGGCGCCGGCGGTCAGCCGTACGGGCAGCCGCAACAGGAGCAGCCGTACCAGTCCTGATCACGGACGAAGTCGGCGGGGCCCCGGGCGTTTCGCGCCCGGGGCGGCGCCGGTTCCGGCTGCCCGCCGCGAGCGGGGGACGGACGCCTTGCACGGCCGTCACCCGTCCGCGGACTCCCCGGCCCCGACGGGCCGCCTGTCGACGTCGGCCTCGTAGCGGAGCAGGTCTCCGGGATGGCAGTCGAGGGCTTCGCAGAGCGCGGCGAGCGTCGCGAAGCACACCGCCCTGGCGCGGCCGTTCTTGAGCACCGCGAGGTTGGCGGGGGTGATCCCCACCCTCTCCGCGAGCTCCCCCACGGACATCTTCCGCCTGGCCATCATCACGTCGATGTCGACGGTGATCGGCATCGGATCACCTCGTCCAGCCCGGCCTGCATCTGCGCCGCCTCCCTGTCGCGCGCGACGGCCTGGGCGAGCAGCGTCCGCAGTACGAGCGCGATGAGCGCGACGCCCAGGACCGCCACGCCGAGTCCGCCGAGCAGGAGGACCATCCGCGGGGCGACGGCCTCCCCCGGCGCCAGGACGACCCCGAGGGTGAACACCAGCAGGGCGGCCGCCACGACCGCGCCGATCACGATGTCCACGTACACCACTTCCGCCGCACCGCCACCCGTGACGTCGAACTCGGTGACAAGCAGGTCAAGGAGGGCGACGAGGTCGTCATGCGGTTCGCCTCCGGCAACCGTGACGAGGAGGTCTTCGGCAACCCGTACGACTTCGACGTCACCCGGCAGAACAACGACCACGTGACCGTACGGCAAAGGCGTGCGGCCCCGGCCGCCCCTGGTTCCACCGCGCCGCACGTGCGGGCCGTCGGACACCCGGCCCGGTCGGGCCGCGCTCCGCGTCAGGCCGCGCTTCACGCCTGTCCCGGCAGGCCCGCTGCCCCGCGGGCGGCCGGCCGTGCCCCGGGCCCGGCGGGCCCGCCGGTGTGTGCCGGCTGGTCCCGCCGGGTGGGGCGTGGGGGTCATCCCGCGATGGAGTCCAGTTGTTCTGCCGCCGGGCGCAGGGCCCACAGGTCGCCGCCCGGTGGTTCCTCCAGCAGGAGCAGGGCCTGACGGGCCAGGGTGTCTCCCGCGTCGGCGGCCGCGTGGACGACGTCGGAGGCCGCGTAACGGTGGAACTCGAGCTCCGGGTGCGGCCAGGCGGCGGCGCCGGTCGCGGCGGGCAGCACGTAGTCCACCGCCGAGAACAGGCTCTGGCCGTCCGGGCCGTGGTACTTCCACAGGTTCACGCCGACGTGTCTGCCGACGGCCGCGAGCCGGGTGTAGGCGACCAGGTCGAAGGTCGAGTAGTGCCAGCTGCGGGTGCGGGCCAGTTCCTGGGGCTGGCTGCCGTCCGCGGCGATCTGCGGGGCGATGCGCCTGCTGCGGGCGTCCAGGACCGTCCGGCGGGCCAGGTCCTCGTCGCCCGTCGCGTAGGCGAGGGCGGCGAGCTGCATGTCGTAGAACGTGCCGTGGTTGTTGGCCGCGGCCCCCTCCTGCCGACCGAAGTCGCTGTTCCGGAGCCAGCCAAGGAAGTCGGAGTTCCACTTCGACATGCCGCTGCGGTCCGTCTTGGTCCACCCGGTGGCGCCGGTGTTCAGGACGGCGAGTGCGTCCAGGACGCTGGTGTACGACTGGGAGAAGTCGATGATGCCGATGGCGCGGCCGTCGTACTTGCAGGGGATGAACTGCGCGTGGTCCAGGTTCGGGTTCATCCGCGTGGCCGGGGCGAGGAACCAGGTGCGCAGGATCTGCCCGGCCTTGACGGCGTACCGCTTCTCGCCGGTGTAGTACCAGGCGAGCGAGAGGTCGTAGGCGGAGTCGAACACCTTCTCGACGTCCTGCCGGTCGGTGCCGGTGTCGACCTCGGGGTTGCGCTGGCCGTCGCGCTGCACGTACGGGCAGCCCCAGGGGTTGTCGGCGGTCGGCGGCTGGGAGGGCCACCAGTACGGGGCCTGGCTGAGGTAGTCATGGACGTCGCCGCCGGGCGCGGGCCTCGGCTTGTCCACGACTGTCCAGGGCCCCTGGTCCAGCAACGCGTCCGCACGGTCCGTCAACGCCCGCGCGGCCCGGCGCAGTTGGCGGTCGCCGTGATCCAGGCGGATCTTCGCCTGTTGCAGGCGGGTGCCGTCGAGGACGGCGGTGTGCGGGACTTCCGGCGCGGAGTGTGCCGCCTGCGCCGAGGCGGCGGGCACGGCTCCCGCGGTGAGGGCGATCAGCGCCGCCAGCAGGACGCCGAGGCGGGGACGAGCACTCATCAATCAACTCCGATCAGGTAGGTGCTGTGAGCGCGGCCCGCACGGCGGGCCTGGCGGCGTTTCGGGCGCAGGCGGGTGGCCCGCACGTTCACCGGGCAGCGGGCAGCGGGCAGGCAGGCCGCTGCCGGTCGGCGGGCGGTCTAGTGCCGCAGCGCGCGCTGGGCTTCATGCAGGTTGCGCGGTCGTACGGCGTCGGGGCTGCCGTACAGCCCCAGGCGCGAGTGCAGGTCGCCCGTGAGGTCGGGGACGTCGATCTGGTCGAACTCCGTGACCTCGCTGACGCCGACGGTGGCGGAGTAGGGTGCCAGAGCGTCGATCTTCATCAGGCCCGCCCGGCCGTTGGTCACGCGGATGTTCCAGTGCGTGAAGCGGGCGCCGAACAGGGGGCCCGCGCTGGCGTCACCGCCGTGACGGCCGTTGTTGTTCACGGTGATGTCGGTGCGGACGTCGGCGAAGGGCAGACCGCGGTGACTGTCGAAGGTGCCCATCCGCATGTCGCCCCGCGACCACACGTTGTAGGAGGACAGCCCCTCGACGTTGATGCCGTGCAGCTGGGTGTTGGCCGGGGCGGGGGTGGTGCGCTCCTCGATCGTGAAGTCCTCGATGAGGTTGTCGTGGGAGCCCTCGCGGCAGAAGTAGGGGTGGTGGGAGCCGCGTCCGGCGACCCGGGTCCCGCGCAGGGTGCAGGCGGAAGCGGCCACCAGCCCGAAGCCGTTGTCGACATGGCGGACGGTGACGTCGTCCACCCAGCAGTCGTAGGCGCACTGCAGGACGACCCCGTTGTACCCCTTGTCGAGCAAGTGCTGCTGTTGCGGTGTCTCGACGGCCTCCAGGGTCAGGCCCTCGACGCCCGAGCCCGTGAGTTCGGGCACGTGGGTGGTGAACTGCGGGTCCCATTCCGGGCGTACGTCGAGGGGGAGGGGGCGCTCCAGTGTGACCGTCCGGCCGTGCACCCGGGTGATGCGGACCGGCCACTCGTAGGGCACGTAGGAGGTCAGCTTCGTCTTGTCGTCCCAGTAGTACGCCTCGGCGCCGGGCCCGCCGCCCGCCATGTGCTCCAGCAGGGTGTGACCGGCGTCGTCGGCGAGCCGCAGGAGGACGAGCACGCCGGGGCGCAGTGCCTCGGGCCGTTCGACCGTCACCGTGCGGGAGCCCTGGCGGGCGGGGGCGACGGCGGTCAGCGGCCGCCATTCGTCGCGCCGGTTGCCGGTCCAGCCCTCGAACGGCCACGCCTTGGCCCGGATCGCGGCGACGAGGGAGTTCCAGCGCGCCTCGGGCGCCAGCCAGATGAGGCCGCCCGCCCAGGACCAGGACGACTTGTCGCCACCGTAGCGGGAGCCGTAGACGCCGATCAGCTCGGTGAGGTTGCGCGACGCGTACAGCCGGGTGCGGCCACTGCCGGCGCCGCGCACGACGACGTTCGAATGGCCGACGCGGATGACGTCGTCGATGCGGAAGGTGCCGGGCGGGATGGTGACCGTGCCACCGCCGGCCCGTCCGGCAGCGGCGATGGCACGGTTGATCGCGGGGGCGGAGTCGGTGGTGCCGTCCGCCGAGGCGCCGAAGGCGCGGACGTCGAACACGCGGGGGCGGCGGGAGAAGCGCGCGGCTCCCCCTCGGTAGCCCGCTCGGCCGATGTGGGGGATCTGCGGGTGGGTGTAGGGCGTGCGGGTGTACTCGCGCCAGAGAAGCGGGACTTCGCCGTGCGGGGTGGGTGCGGCGGACGCTGCCGTGCCGGTACCGGCCAAAACGCCGCCCGCGACGGTCACGGCGCTGCCCAGCAGCGTTCGTCTCGTGATGCGGGTATGCCCGTCTCCGCTCTCGTTGCCGTGTAGCTCGCTCAAGACCGCCCACCCTCGATTCACGTGCATGAACAGTGTCTATGAATCTGTCGGCCGTGAGCATGCCACGACTTCCCTCGAGCAGAAAGAGGTGTGCACGGCGGAACTTGCAGGCGAACTCCGGATGGTCGACGCCTTGCCGGTCCGACGCTCCGGACTGCATCGTTGTCTTGGAACGGCGGATCGGAGCCGACCTCGCCGCCACTGTCGGGGCTGAGACGAGGGTGTTTTCGGTGCGGACTGCCGACGGACCGTTCCCGCCGTCGTTCAAATTGGTGATCATAGACGTCAGTAGGCCGGGAGGCGGGGCGGCTCTGCAGACACCGAGCTCCGGGTCGACGGCGTCATCCGCCATGCACGGTCGGCGACCCGGCGTACCCACTACGTCGCTGTGCTCCCGCTCGGCGACCTGGTCGCGGATCTCGCGATAGAAGTACGCCTCGTCGGCCAGAACTCATGTCCGGTCTGGTCTGGTCTGGAGCAGGTGCTTGATCATGAGGTTGCACAGTGCGCGATGCGTTTCACCCGCAAAAGCAGCGTCGTGCATACTTTTGCAGGCGAGGTACGGCGTTTCAGCTGGGCCGCACTGACCAGGAGACATCCAGACATGGGCACCGGTACACCAGCCACCGGGAACTTCGGCACACTCTTGCATGCTCTGCGGACGGGGGCCGGGCTGAGCCAGGAAGGGCTGGCGCATGCTGCGGGAGTGAGCGTGCGGGCGCTGTCGGACATGGAGCGCGGACGCTCCCGGGGGCCGCAACGCCGCACCGTGCAGGCGTTGGCCGCGGCCTTGGGCCTGGACGCGGCCGGTGCCCGGGAGTTGGAGCACACCGCGAGCCTGGGTCGTACCCGCCGGACCCCCATGACGAACGTTCCGCCACCTGCGGCCGTACCGGATGCCGTCGCGCAGACCGGCGCGCCCGATCTGCTGCCGCGCGCGCCGCGTGGCTTTCATGGGCGGGCGGCGGAACTCGCCGTTCTGTCCCGGGCCGCCGCGGGCGAGGCGCCCGTCTGCCTGGTCATCGGGCCCGCCGGAGTGGGGAAGACGGCCCTCGTGCTGCAGTGGGCCCACCACCGCCGGGCCGGATTTCCCGGCGGGCGGCTCTACGCCGACCTGCGCGGCTTCGCAGACACGGGTGAGCCGACCCTCATGGAGGTGCTGCGCGAGTTCCTGCCGGCACTCGGGGTGTCGCACGGCCGGATACCGGATTCCGTGAATGCCGCGGCCGCGCTGTTCCGGTCGCTCGCCGCCGACCGCCGGCTCCTTGTGGTGCTGGACAACGCGCGGGACTCCGAGCAGGTCAGGCCGCTCCTGCCGGGCGGTCGCCGCTGCGTCACCCTCGTCACCAGCAGACACCGGCTGTCAGGGCTGATCGTCACCGACACCGCCCGCCCCGTTGCGGTGGACGTGCTCGGGCCGCAGGACGGCACGATGCTCCTCGCCGGTGTACTGGGCGAGGAACGGATTCGCGCAGAGCCAGTGGCTGCCCGACGGCTGGCCGAACTGTGCGGCGGCCTGCCCCTCGCGCTGCGCGTGACAGCTGCCCGGCTGGCGCAACGGCCCGATTGGTCGCTGGATGCGATGGCCGCCGAACTGTCCGACGAGACGCGCCGGCTGAGCCTGCTGGACGTGGAGGACACCGGCGTACGAGCGGCGCTGCGCGTGACGCTGCAACAGCTCCCCCAGCAAGTGTCCCGTCTGTTCGCCCATCTCGGCTGCCACCCCGGTACGCACGTCGACCGGTATGCGGCGGCCGCCCTGGCGGACACGGACCCGGCAGCCGCCGAGACTTCCATGGAGCGGCTGGCCGTCGCGCACCTCGTCACGGAGACGGCGTCCGGCCGATGGGCGATGCACGATCTCGTGCGGCTCTACGCAAGCAGCCTGGACGCCGGGCCGGATGCACTCAAGCGTGTGCTCGACCACTACATCGCCACGGCCCTCGCGGCTGTGGCGGCGGCCGAGCCCGGCAACGAGGACTGCTTCCCGCTGCCGGAGGACTACCTGCCGCCCGCCGCCGTGCGGGAGTTCGGCGATCGGTCCGCCGCCGTGGCCTGGTACGCAGCCGAGCGGGACGGCCTCACGCAGGCGGTGGCCGCGGCGCACGCCGCCGGACTGCACGGCAGGACCTGGCGGATCGTCCTGGCGTTGTGGCCGCTGATCGTGTGGCGTGTGCGCGACGGCTGGGTCCCGCTACTGGAATCCGCGCTCGAGGCGGCACGGGACGACGACGATCAGCACGGCGAGTCACGGGTGCTGAACGTGCTCGGCTGGGTGCTGATCGAGGAAGGGCGCATCGCGGAGGCGCTGACCCGTTTGGAGGCCGCCTCCACGCTTGCCTCCCGGGCAGGTGACGTGGTGGCCGAGGCGAACGCCCTGATCGTTCTCGCCGTGGCACAAGCGGCGCTCGGCGGCCTGGACGAGGCCGCGGAGGGGTGCGAGCGGGCGGTTGAGCTGGCGCGCAAGGCCGGTGACCGGACCATGGAGAGACTGGCCATGCAGCACCTCGCCCGCCATTGGACCGACGCAGGGAAATGGCGCCTGGCCCTCGACACAGCGACCGAGGCCTTGGCCTTCGACGACCGATCGGGCACGGCCGACGTACCCCGGACACTGCTCCTCATAGTGAGGGGAGAGGCGCTGCTGGGGCTCGGGGACGAGGCCGAGGGCATCGGGCAACTCGACCTGGCGGCCCGGGAAGCGGAGTCGTCCGGCTACGACGACGGCGCGGTACGGGCGCTCGGCGCGCTGCTGCGGGTATCGGCAGGTGAAGGGCTCCGGTCACGATACGACGCAGCAGTCGCGCGACTCACGACGCGGACGTGAGCTGGGCGGCGACACCGCAGGAACTCGGCTTCGGCTCCGGTATGACGTGCTGGCCCCGTCTGGCGGAGTGGACCGAGGCCGGTGTGTGGGCCAGGCTCCACGAGACTCTCCTCGCCAGGCGTGCACGCCGAGTGGGACCTCCTTGCTCTACCACGGCAGAGGCTCAGGGGCCTCCGGGCTGGGTTGGGCGGTCATAGCGGTGGGTGCGCTGGCGACGCTGGTCAGCGGAGCGGTGGTGCTGTACGGGCTTCGGCCAGCGATACGGGTGCTGCACTGGGGGCCTGCGGGCTGGCCGGGGTCACACACCGCTCGGGCGGGACCAGGTCCGTGTCCTGGGCTCACTGCCACCGATCACCTTTCACCAGGACCAGCAGTGGCGGCGGCAGATGGCCTGCTGTTCCTACGACCTGGCCGCCGACCTCGCCGAGACGGGCACCGTCCGCCCGGGCTGCACCGGCGAGGAGATGGCCCCGCACCTGGGCATCGACCGGGCCAGGTCGCCGACGCGGAACCGGCCGCGTCTGGTCGCAGAGACGGTGGCCGGCCTGGATGAGGAGCACCGGGACTTCGACTGGGACTGGTGCTGGGCCGTCCTGTTCGAGGACCACGACGTGCTGATGCTCTTCGATGCCTCCCTGGACGGGATCGAGGACAGCGGCAACGAGATCAACGAGGCCCTCGGACTTGCCAACCCGGCCGCCGCAGAGTGGTTCGTGCCCTTCAGTCCCGGTCAGGCCCGCGACCCCGACCGCGGCTTCCGCCGCTCCTGACCCCCGGCCTCCGCCGCCAGAGCTCCAGCCCGGGCGGCCCAGAGGTGCACGGCGGCGGTGGCGCCTCGGCAGACCGGCTCCGGCTCATCCGCAGGCGGGTGGGGCACGGCTGCGCTCAGGCTGCTGATGCGTCTGGGCGGGAAAGCGGGCACAGCGCCTCAGCCGGTGCGGCTTTCCGCGGACGTCGCCCGTTCAGGACCGCGCAGCGCGGCGGTTTCCTTGAAACGCCGGTAGCTGTCGCCCTTGGCGTCGTACTGGATGGCCATGGTGGACTCCCGATCTCGCTACTCGATGTGCAGGAAATCTTGCGTGCAGGTGAATCTGTACCCGCTGCCGGCGAAGAAGTTGACCTGGACGTAGTCCTCGACCTGCTCCCGGGTGGGAGGGGCAGGCAAGGGGGCGAGGCCAAGCATGAAGGCGGCGATCTCGACGGCGCTGGGCAGATCGGGGGCGCGCACGTACGCAGGCACGGTGGCCCGGTCGACGAGCCTGGTGTCTCTGCCGTCCAGCGCGCTGCTGGGATCGAATCGGGGGCCGCCGAAGTGCTGCAGCATGCGCATGCAATCACTGTCGGGGTTTTGCAGGACGATGACACACTCCCCGCCGCTGGACTTCCAGGACGCGAGCCGGTGCAAGTGGGCGGGCCAGTGGTCTAACGGGATGTAGTAGAGGACATGCGCGCACAGCACGAGGTCGGCCTTGCTGCGAGGCCGGGCATCCAGAATCCCTTCTTCGAGGATCTGCGCCTGGGGAAGCCGGTGCGCCAGGCGCTGGCGCAGACCCGGGTTGGGTTCGAGGGCGATGGTGTGCCCGAAGTGCCCGGCCAGGTGGCCGGTGGTCTCGCCGCTGCCGGCTCCCGCATCCAGCAGCACCCGGCGGTGCGGGAGCGTGGAGACGACCTGACTGAGATAGGTGTGGGCGTTCTGCTTCTGGTCGGTATGCGCGAGAAACGTCGCGAACGCCTTCTCGTACTGCGGGCTCTGGGAGTCCCAGGCGCAAAAGTCTACGGTCATGTCTGAACCCTTCCTTGGCTGCCTTTTGGCCGACGGCTGCGAGGCACGTCAGCCCCGACGACGTGTGGTCGTCACCAGCGCGGTGCCAGCGGTTCCCACGTGCTGCACTGGGCCTCGTGGCGAGGTGGGCGGCCTGAAGTTCCACCGGCACGAAGTGGACCGTAGCCAGCGTCGACACCCGCCCAACGATCTCTCCTCGAACCTCAGCGGGGCCTCCGGCCGTTGTGCTAGCCGACGATGATCGTTCTCACCGGGATTTCCTGTACGCCAACCACTTACACCCGACTTCGCCAAGGGGGCAGCACTTCGGACGCAAGCTACGACGACGTGGCCGTAAGCGGCTGCCCTTCAGAGCTATCGGCGGCGCTTGTCGCGTGGCGCAAACCGCGAGCGGTGCACGAACCCAGGCGATAGCCTCTTTCGTCGCCCTTCAGGGCGGAAGAGGCTAACTGTTCATATCCGGTAACGCCCTTCTCCGTTTTCGGACCTACGGAATGGCAGGGAAGGTCCACTGCTGTCCGGCCTGACCCTGGGTCATTCCGGTGACACGGCCTTCTTCGGCTGCCGTCAGGTAGGAGCTGTGTGCGAGGCAGCGTTTGCCGTCCCGGCACGTCCTGCACACCGGCATCTGCGCCCTGGCCCCGAAAGCAGCCGGGCCGGTGAGCGAGGAGCAGGCGCTCCTCGCAATGCGGCAGGACGTCACCCCCTGCCCCGGCTGCCGGCCCGAAGCCGTGATCGGATACCTGGACGCTGACCGGCTCCGTGGCCGGTCGCGCTACGGCACCGAGTTCCTGGCGCAGGGCCAGATAGCAGCGCACCCGGACACCCGGCTTGCCGGGCGTCCGGGTGGTGCGGTCTCCTGGCGCGGTGGCCCAGATCCTGGCCGGCGCCGTTTGGAAGGCGAGGGCGGTTCGTCATCCGCGACCTCCACGTCGACGACGACAAGTCCCGGCTCCGCGATGTGTTCATCCCTGATCGGTTTCATGCTCTGGTCGACGCTGGGGTGGCGACGCTGGTTCACCCGGGCCGGAGGTTCACCCGGCGGAGTGGGCGACGGCCAGGACCACAGCGGCGCGGAACGGCACCTGACTGTGACGGTGGCACCCCGACCATGGCCGGGGGCCTCCGTGCGCTCATGCCCCCGCGTCAGCTGTTGGCGTCGGCAGAAGAGGGACGAACGAGTGTGCGCAGTTCAGTGGCGCATGCCAGAGCGATGAGTATGCACATCGCTGTGGCGGCGGTGACGCTCAGCGTGTCCGGGCCGAAGGCCTCCCTCGCGATCTTGGCCAGGAAAGTGACGGCGACGGCGACTTCTCCCAGAGCGAGGACCGCGAGCCAGGCGACACTCAGGGCACGGGGTGTACTTGTCCGCACCTTGTCCAGTCCCAGGAGTGCGGCTCCTCCCGCCCATGTGAGTACCACGGCGACGCCGACCGCGGTATACAGGATCCCGCCCGAGCTCGAAGGGTTGGTGTGGTCCAGCTCTGCGGTGTCGGGTGCGAGAGCGAACATGGCTTCGAGCAATGCGACGTACGCGAGCTGAACCAGGACCAGGATGGGTGCAATGCGTCGGCTGAGTATGTGCGTCATGCGTTGCTCCTGACCAGATTGCCATTCTTGATCTTCCACAGCTTGCCGGTCGAAACTGCGCTCTTGCAGGAACTCTTGGATTTCTCCACAGAGTGATACGCGTCTTCGTAGTAGCGGCCGATTTCGCGACCCTTCTTGTTGTTGTTCAGGTCCATCGTCTTGTCAATTCCGCGGGACTGCGACTCGTGACGAGTGGCAACCTCGTACGCCGTCTCATGGTTCGATTTGATCTCCATCAAGGCGTTCCACCAGCAGTGCCTGAAGGCGTCGCCCGTGCCTTGGAAGAGCGTCGAATCGGGGTATAGCTTCTTGGCCCAGTACAGCGCCCGGTCGGCTTGGTCGCGGGCCACGCCACAGTCGTACGGGTTCCAGAAGCAGTAGTCACGCTCGGAGGGTGTGACGGTGTATCCGCCCCCGCTCGGGTCCAGTAGGACCGGGTAGTGCACGGTCTGGCCGGCCGCCGGGTCGAGTTTGATCACGATGTCGCTGCCGGACTTCTCCATGGATACCGGTACGGTGCTGCCCTTGGCGTCGAGGGCGAGCGGGGCGGAGATGAAGGTAGCGAGACCACCCTGGCTGCTCGAGATCATCAAGGTGTTCTCCGAGACCGAAGAGAGCTCCTGACCGGCTTGGAGGTTGGCTTTGTAGGTGAAGGACCTGGGAGCATCAGCACTGCGCAGCAGGTGGAAGATCTCGACCTGGCTCGTGCCAGAGCGAATTGCCACGGTGTCGGCGTCGGGCTGAGTGTTGGGGTAGATCACCAGGCCGGTGTTGCTCAGTTCCGCGGCGGAAGCGCCGGCTGCCGGCATGTCCAGCAGGGTCTGAGCGGTGCCGTCTGCGCTGGTGTTGGTGAGATTGCTGTCGGCGCTGTCCGGCAGTTCCATGACCGGCGTAGCAGTCGCCGAGTATTCGGTTTCCTGCTTCTCCGGGTCGACTTGTTCGACAGAACCGGGCGGAGCGTCGTCGCCTTCCTCGGGGATGTCCTCTCCGGAGTACTCCTCACCACTGTCCGCGGTCTCATCCATGGGGTGGAGATTCTCAGCGAAGTGAGTTTCGGCTATCTCACTGATGAACGGTGTGGCGAGCTTTCCGGTGATGGCTCCTGCGTGGAAGAGGTGCTGGCCCCATTCGGACCAGGTACCTGCCGCGCTCTTCACCCGGGCGCTGAGCGTGTGCGTTCCCCGGCTGGCAGGTGCCCAGTTGATGCTTGTGGCCCCGTTGGTGAGAGATGCGTTCGCAGCAACTCCACCGTCGAAGGTGTACTCGACGGCCACCGCGCTGCCGGCGGGGTCTGTGATCTTGAAGGTTCCGGGACGGCCGGTGTCCCCGTGCCACAGCCCGTCTGCGGGGTAGTCGGTGGACGTGAAGGTCGGTGCAGCCGGCACTGAGGTGTCAACGGTCAGAGTGCGCCACTGCGACCAGTTACCGTTCCAGTCGGTGCCGTCGTACGTGGCGATGCGCCATTTGTAGGATCCGGCAGTCAGCGGTGGGGCTGTCCACGCTCCGGGTGTGCCCGGAGCAACGTAGGGGGAGACGCCTGAGGCCATTCTTGTGGTGCCGTCTGCGTTCCACACCTCAAAGGTGAAGCGCAGGTTGTTGCCGTCTGCGTCGGCAGCCTTGGCCTGAAACGTCGGAGTCGTGTCAGCGGTGACGGCGCCTTCGGCCGGGCCGGCCGGTGTGGCGATGCCCGGCTTGGTGTTGTAGGTGATGGACAGGGCCGGTTCGGTCGGGCCCTGGGAGCCATCGACGTAGTTGGCGGACCGGAAGCGGCGCCAACTCAGCGAGTCGGCTTCGTCAACGGCCTTGAGCTGGAAGCCGTGGTTGGGCTGCCCATCCGCCCAGGCCTGGGCCGTGGTGCTGACGTTCCAGCGCATAAAGTTCGCCGGGCACGCGGAGCTGAACCCGTAGGCGCTTTTGGCTACGGCCGCGCCCGTCGCCGTGGTCGCCGGCTGAGCCCCCCACGTGATTCCGCTGGGGTCCCAGTTTTCGGTTATTCGGCGGGCTTCGACACCTGATCCGGTGGTGGCGCAGGTGGACGACCAGTACGAATGCAGACGCAGTTCCGCGCCAAGAATATGCTTGCCCGCGTACTTGGACACGTCGAACTTCACGTACGAGCGGGCTTTGGTGGCGCCCGCGTCGTAGGTTCCGGCCTTCAACTCAATCGAACCACGCTGCGAATCAGGGTAGTTGGTGGCAACCCAGGTGTCCGTGGAGGCAGCAAGAGTCGTCGTCGGGTCGATGGTGAGCGGGTAGGTGACGCTGGGGTCCGACAGGAACGTCTGGCTGGGCCTGAGCACGAGCACGGTGCCCTCGGCGGTGCGCTCAATGGCGGTGGCGATCTCCGTGGACCGCAGCGGTTCGCCGGACTTTGCGTCCGTTCCGCTTCCCCACATCCGGGGCGCCGGCGCGCTGGCGATGAGCGCGCCCTTGGTGTCCTCAAGGCGCAGGTGACCCTGGGCGGTCTTCTCCAGCTCCATGCCCTCCATGGTGATGGGCAGGCGCAGTTCGAGCGGCTCGGTGGGCCGCTTGTTGAGGATCAGCGACTCGGAGAACCCGTTCGGGAGCGCGGTGACATGCAGATCACCATCCGGGACTACCGACGAGTAAACGGCGGTGTCACCGTCCAGCCGCGGAACCGGGAGGGCCTTGCCCCAGTCCAGCCCGAAGGAGCGCGCACCGCGGGCTACCGTGGCGAAGTCCTCGGAGCCTCCATCGGACAGCGCGATGTCGGCAACAGCTGTCCTAGGCTCCAGCTGCTGACCTGTGTCAACAAGCCTGGTGTCGAGGCGCTTCCACTTGCCGTCCTCCTGCACCCGCACGGGCCCCGAGGAGACTTCGGTGGTGAGGGTGCCGTCAGGATTGGCGAATGTAGTCGAAGCCGCCATTCGCTCCGAGACGGCTTCTACTCGGCGCCCACTCAGCTTGGCTGCCAACTGAGCCGACGTGACATCGGGAGTTTCGGTAACCCTTGTGAGAGCATCCGTCGATGAGGGTGCCTGGCCCCCTGAGGACGACGCCCCTGCGGCTTGCGCAGTGCCTGCTGCATGGACAGCGAGCGTGCTGGACAACGCCAAGGACATGGCCAACGCCATGAATTTTCGCTTCATGTTCCCCCCTGTGTACTTCACTGATCAGCTAAAAAGAATGATCAAGTTGGGGGACCGTACCATGGTCATTCCACTGAAACCCGAGGTCAGCCCGGCTGCGTCCTGCTCACCTGGCCTTGCGTGAAGTGCATCAGGGCGCGGCTCCGGGCAAGCCCGCGGCCCCACCGGTCTCGGTACATCGGCGGCCCGTCTGTCTCATCTGGTCGTCCCTCAGTGCCGACGAGCTCTTTCCGAGCCGACCAAGGTGGTCCGGCCTGCTGCATTCCACATGCCGTTCGAGAGCGTCAAGCACAATCGCGGCCCGGCCGGGACCGCCCGGACCGCTCCTGCGAACACGGGCCAAGAAGCCGCGGCTGCGCAGTCTTCGCTGTTGGAGCGCGCCCGGGCGGACGTAGCCGGCGAGCTCACTGCGTGCGGATGCGTGGACCGGATCGACTCGCTGGTGGGTGCGTTGGCGGTGGTGGCCGTCCTGGGGTGAGCCGGCCCACGGTCCGGCGAGGTCCGGCCCGTTGAGACCGCAGGGGTCGTGGCGACGACCAGCCCGACGTGCAGCCACCCCGTCGTTCCCCGTCAACGTCAACCGGCCTTCGCACCACACTCGACAAGCGGGCTTGCGAGATAGAACTTGCCGGTCCAGGCGAGGAACTTCATGGCGGCTCTTCTCCTTTGCCGGCAGCTTGGACGCATCGATCTGCTCCGCTCCGACCGTGGATGGTTCTCGACATCTGGGTCGGCGGCAAGATTCTCCCCGTATGCAGGAGCACGGCGGTGGCATGGACGTCACCATGGACTACATGAAGTTCGGCGCGACCAAGCCGATCACGGCCCCGTCGGCCTCGGACACCGGTGACCTCACCTGGGGGAAAACACGCCCCGGGCGCAGGCGGGTTGGCGGCGAGGCGTGCGGCAACGCAAACTCGCTGAAAGCGTCGACGCGTGAGCATCCCGGCGCAGACGCAGGTGCCGCGCTCGGGCACGTTGCTGCCTGTGAGTTCGCATGGGGGTGGCCGGGCCGGTCCGACGGCCGGGCCGCCCTCGTACGCATCGACGTCTCACTGGTCGAACGACTGCTCGCGGATCTTCTCGACCTGCTGCCGAGACAAGGCTCCCGCTGCTCAGCCCGCGAAGTCACGGATGACCTGCTGGGCCACCCGCTTCCTGGCGGCGGCGAGTTCCGCGGTGATCGCGGCCGACGCGTCGTCGTCGAGGGAGAGCAGCGCGGGCTGCGGTTCCCCCTCGCTGACGCACTGACGACGCGCGTGTGTGTGCGGGTGCGTCGAGTCCACGCTGTGGCCGCGCAGTGCGCTGACCCGGCGCAGCCGCTCGTACTCCCGCTCCGGTACCGACCCGACGTGGGCGGCGAGTCGTTCCCACAGGCCCTCCCACGCGTCCCGGCGTGACCGCCCGCCGATGCCGGTCTGGGCCAGCACCGATTCCCGGCGCAGCTCGATGTCAACGGAGTCGGCGACAAGCAGCAGGTCAAGGAGCTCCACCGCACTCTCACTGGAGGCGATCCGGGCGGCGGCCCGGTCGGCGAGGTATTCCGAACGCTGCGAGCCGCGCATGGTCAGGCCGTCGAGCAGCGCCAGCAGTCCTCGGGCCGCCCACCGCGGAGGGGCCAGCAGCAGGTTGGCGATGCGTTCGAGGAACGTCGGTGACGGCTCGGGCGCCAGCATGTAGCACCACAGTGCGAGGGACCGCAGCGCGCTGCCGACGGTCTTGGCGCGGCGCAGGTCCCCGTTGGCGTAGTGGCCGAGTTCATGTCCCAGCAGCGCCAGGCGTTGCTGCGGGCTGAGGATCTCCCACAGCCCGAGACCCAGGTGCAGCACACGCCGCTGCCTGATCCCCACGAGTGTGACGCCCGCGTTGGTGTCCGGACCGATCACCACGGCGTGGACTCCATTGGTGCCGATGGCCGTCGCGACCTCGTCGATCAGCGCGAACAGCCGCGGCGCGTCCGCTCGGTGCAGGACCGGTTCGTTGTCCGGGAGCGACGCGAAGCGGGGTCGCAGTACGACGGCGAGGACGATCAGCACCGCGCCCAGCACCGGCTGGACGACGGTGCTCCAGCCCAGGACGAACAGCAGCACTCCGATGACGGCGAGCGCGACCGTGATGCCGTTCACGACTGTCGAGATCGTCAGCGCGAGGATGCCGGGAAGGTCGCGCCCGGGCGCTTTCGCCCCGCCCTGGCGCATCTCGTCGAGCAGTTGCCGCCCGTGCCGGTCGGCCAGACGTCGACGCCGAGCCTCGGTCCTCCCCGCGGCCGGCTCCGGCGCGCCGGGGTCGATGTTCCAGCCACACTCGGCACACCACGCGCCGAAGCGCGGATCAACCGGTACGTCCACGCCGCACTCCGGACACGCCTGTGTCCGCTCCGCAGCGATCTGCGATCCCATTCCCCTGTCCCCACCCCTGGTAGCACATCAGATGCGCCCACGTCCCATGCCCAGTGCGGGTGGGAGGGGCGGCTTGCAGGCGCAGCGTATGGGATGCCGGGCGGGCTCCCCGCACTGCCCCGAAAGGAACCGGAAGCCGCCGATTTCAGCAGGCGCCCCGGTGTCGTACAGCGGTGATCGCGCCGTACATCCGTGATCGCATGGTACGAAAGGGCGGTGGGTGTGGGACCCTCCCCTTTCCCCTGTTCTCCGCCAACGTCAACGGCGACAACAAGACCGATCTCGCGATCGTCGGTGACGTAGTCAGCTCCGAATTCATCGCGTCCGACGTCTGGTTCATCAAGGGCGGCGCGAGTTCGCTCACCCGGTCAACAGCCTCCGACTGGAATCCCAGTCCGGCAACGGCGGCAGCTCCGAGCGCGGCGGCGACGGTGTCATCGCCGGCTTCGACAAGGACGGCTACGGCGACATCAACGTCGGCACATCCCTCTACTCCAAGCCCAAGGGCCGCGTCAGCATCTGGTGCGACTCGTCCGCCGGCCCCTCCCGAAGCGCCCGCCTCACCCAGTCGACGAGTGGCGTCGCCGGGGCCCGGACAATTACGACGAGTTCGGCTCATCCGTCTCGCGGGTGACGTCAACGGCGACGGCTACGCCGATCTCGCGGTCGGCGTGCGGGGCGAGGAGATCGACGGCAACCTATCCATGCGAGCCTGTTTCTGAACTTCGAACCCGCAGGTCGCGACGCTCTTGGTTCGGGACTGCCCGCAGGGAGGCCGTTCGCCGAACCGTCACGGAGACGGCTGAGTCTCAATCCTCACCAGTCGGCCGCCCAGATATTACGACCGCAAGCAGAAAGTGCCTTCCTGCTGTGGTGACAGAAGCCTTAGAGAAGCCTCATCACCCAGCTCAGAAGGCACTTTCGCTTCCGCTCAAGATCCGGACACGGCCGCAAGTGAATCGCGCAGGCTAGAGCCTGTGCGGCTTGCGGGTCAGTCCCTGACCTGCGTATCGATGAACTTCGCGCTGGTCCGCTGGGGCGCGCCGCACGCGGCCACGGACTTCTGGTACCACTGCTTCCACGGGCCGTAGACGATGGACGTGTCGCCGTTGATGCCGTCAGTGCAGCGGATCTTGGCCCGCTGCTCTCCCGGGCCGTAGCTGCAGGTCGAACTGATCGAGTAGGTGTTGATCTGGTGGAACGAGCAGCCGTGCGGCGCGGCGCTGGCCGGGGTGGCCAAGGCGACGGGCGCGGCCACGGCGATGCCGCCGAGCAGCAGCGGTGTCGTGAGGAGCGAGGTGAGCTTCCTCTTGCCGAGCGTCTTCCTGTTGAGCACAAGATCCCCCTCTGTTCGGGCCGGCTGGTCAGGCCGGCCGTGCCGTCGGTTGTGGATGACCGACAGGCTGGTCGGGAAGCAGGTTACTGATCCGTTGCCGATCATGTCCATGCATTTGAGCTGATCTTGCATGACGGTCCGCCGACGGAATCGGTGGACCGTTTCGACCGGGTCCTGGACCTGCTCGACGTCGAGGCCAGTGAGACCCTGCTCATCCACGGCGCGTCCGGCGCGCTGGGCACCGTCGCCGTCCAGCTCGCCGTCGCCCGCGGCGCACGCGTCATCGGCACCGCCGACGCGCTGGAAGCCCATCGCGCCTACTACCAGGTCTCCGACCGCGCCGATGGTCCAGATGTTTCCGTCGACCTCGACGTCCTCGCCCTGGCCTGCCACGCTCGCCGCCGCGGCTGGGCTATCCGCGTGGAGTCCCCCTACCGCCCCAGGATCTCCTGCGGACCGCTGAACCCTTCTGCCCCTTACCGTGCGCTTCCGGCTCTCAGCTGAAGACGTCCAGGACATCCAGCCAGGAGCCGTCGTCGGCGGAGCGGGCCCGCATCGGGCGCGGCTCCGGGTAGGTGGCCGCTGCCGCTCTCGCGCGGACGACCTCCGGCCCGCCGCACGCTGCAACCGCGAAGGCGCCGAACACCTCGGCGAAGGCGGCGGGTTCGCGAAACTCCACGCCGAACGCCCGGCCGTCCCGCAGGGGCACCCACACCCCCCGGTCGGACCGTGTCCACTCCAGCACCGGCTGGTCGTCCGCAGTCGACCGCCCTTCCAGCCACAGCCGCGCCACGTGCAGCAGGTTCACCTCTTCCATCGGCAGCCGCTTGCGCCGTACACGCAGTTCACGCGTCGTCAGCGTGACCCGCTGGTCCTTTCTCGGATACCAGACGACGCCGATCCCGAACGGCACCCACAGCAGAATCCCGATCATCGGCCAGACCAGAGCGTGGCCCCACGATCGCAGCAGCCCGCCGTCCAGCAAGCACAGGGCCCCGAAGACCCCAACCCACTTCGCCGTCATCCGCCAGAACCCAGTGCCCTGCCGGTACAGGACCTGCCGCTTCCTCGTTATCGTCATGCCCGCACGCTATCCGCCGCCCCGCAGTTCCCGATGGCGCGGGAGGTGATCCGCGGACCACCCCGCCAAGTGCGTATGGCAGGACGGTGACCTCGCTCCCGGCATCGGGTGCGTGCCAACGCCCCCGACTTGCCCTCCGTGTCGTGGCACGAGCCGCTGGACAGCGCGCTGGTCGCCGCGATCGGCCTCCTGGCGCTAGGACACAGTCGCCGAGGCGGTGCGCGCCGTCGTGCACCTGCTGGGGCGCGTGGTGTCCGAGCGGGTGGTGCCGGAGCGCCGGAACGGCAGGCGCAAGCTCGCGTTCGGCTGGTAGTCATGATGATCCGGCGAGGAGGTGCTGCAGGCCGTCGGGCGTGGGGTGGCCGGCCTGTTCGGTCAGCTGCCAGCTGTCCTTTCGGGTCACCGGGGCAAGCAGTCCGCGTACGTAGTCACGCATGCGGCGGCGGAGCTCGACTCCGAAGCGGTGCCCGATGGTCAGGAAGCGAAGGTCCAGTTCGAGGTTCCGCTGCGCGGCGACGAGCTCGGTGATCACCCTGGGAGGCTGCCCCGCCGCTGTCACTACCTGCGGCGTTGTCGCACGATCGAGGGGCGGTCTCCGTGGGACCGCCCCCGCACGAACGAAGTCCCGCTACAGTCCAGCCGCCCAGCAAAACCCGCAGGTCAGACAGCAAAGTCCTACTGGAGTACTGGTCTGTTAGCCGGCCGCGGGGCCGGGCGTGGGCTCCGCTCGATGCAACTCCTGGTAGCGCTGCCACAGTTCGGGCCGGGTGTCGTCCATGTACCAGCGGCGCAGGAAGACTTCCAGGAGGGCGCTCTCCGTCTCCCCGCTGCGACGGCGATAGCGCTCCGGGTCCGATTCGACCAGCGCGGCCACCAACCGCCACCGGCCGGCTGGCCCCTCGGCCACGGTCAACCCGTAGATCCCGCGTCCGGTCCAACTGCGGTGCAACGCGAGCTGGTCGCCCTCCAGGTACGCGTTCCACTTCTCGTCCATGCTGAGTGCCCGGATGCCGTGCCGGACCCGCTGCCACTGCCCGGGGCTGAACTCCAGGTCCGGAACCGGAATGGGTTCGGGGCGGTGCGGCGGTGTCATCTCGCGGCGGAGCGCGGCGCCGTCGAGGTCCTCGCCCAGGACGTCTTCGTTGACCCAGTCCGGCAGTGCTTCGCAAGCGGCGTGCCATGCTGCGGGGATGCCCGCCGTGCCGACCCGTGAGGCGACGATGGCGCCGACGATCGCGCAGGTGGTGTCAACGTCCCCGCCGGCCGATGCGCATGCCCACAGCGCCTCCTCGAAGTCCTCAAGGTGCCGGGCCGCGCACCACAGGGCGAACGGCACGGTGTCCACCGCACTCACCTGCCGTCCGTTGCCCAAACGGTGCGCCGCGTATTCGGCGTGCGGCTGTTCCAGCAGTCGGCGTGCCTCGGTCACGCCCGAGCGGACCCGTCCGGGCGGGGTCAGTTCCTCCACCGCGGCGAGCAACTGGGCTCCGGTCAGCGGCCGTACGCGCCCGCGCGCGGCGCAGGCGGCGGCCACCGCGACCGCAACCGCCCCGGCCACCGCCTCCGGATGGGTGTGTGTAACCCGCGCCGACCGTCCGGCCTGGGCAGCCGCCTCGCCCAGGTCCACGGCGAACCAGGCGCCCAGGGGCGCAACGCGCATCGCGGCCCCGTTGCCCCACGACCCCTGGCCGTCGAACAGTCCCGCGGCCAGTTCGGCCCACCGTCCGCCCTCACGGACGCAGCAGCCTGTTCATCGCCGGACCGTAGCCTCGGTCGAAGTCGTGCCTGCGGGCGAAGCCGTGCGCCAGGTCGTACTGGTCGACGGCGCCGCGGCTGCGCAGGACGTCGAAGACCGAGCAGGCCATCTCCGTGTCGTCCGTCCACGGCCACTCGGCAGGCGGCAGCCGGCGCTCCCGCAGACACGGGAGATTGTCGGGTACGAAGAACTGGGCACCGAAGGCGTCGCCCACCGCCAGCCCGCGCAGAGCGTCACGAGCGACGGAACGGTGGTCGAGAGAAAGGAAGCCGGAGTCGAAGGAACGGGAGACGGAAAGGTCGAGGGAGAAGGGTTCAGTGGTCATCGCCGCCATCCTGCCAATTTCGGCGCCGTGGCGGTACAGGCTTCGCACGGCTGGGCCGGGCGTCGGCCGAGGCGCCCGGCCGTGTGCTTACTCGCGCCTGCGTAGGCAGGCGCGGACGGTGCGGAGAGCGGGGTGCCAAAGGCGTGACCGCAAAGTGGATCACGCTCCGAGTTGCCCGCCACCGCCCAGCGCTGGGCCGACCGCTACCGGCGACTCGGCGAGGCCGGGATGTGCGACCGTTCCCCCCGCCCTCGTACCAGCCCGCGCAGGACGCCGACCCGCACCGAGCGCCGGATCGTCAAGGTCCGCGTCCTGCGACGGTGGGGACCGGCCCCCGCATCACGCACCTGCTGCACCGGCGCCCTCGACCGTGCACCGGGTGCTGACCCGATTCGGCCTGGCCCGCCTGACGCAGACCGAACGACGCGATGCCTTCCCCCAGTGGCTACACACCTACCATCACCACCGCGGACACACCGCGCTGAACGGTCGACCACCCGCCAGCCGCGTCCCTCTGTCAGGGCAATACAGCTAGGGCGCCCGCTGCGGGGAACGAAACGAATTCCGGCCGGAGCGGGCCGTCCCCTGTGCGGGGCGGCGGGTTCACCTGGCGAGTTCGGCCGGCTCGTCGAGCCGTGTCAGCTTCTGCGGATTCCGCACGATGTAGATCCGGCTGACCTGCCCGTTCTCCACCACGAGGCTCACCGCGGTCGGCTCGCCGTTCATCTCGATCCGGCCCGCGGGAGCGCCGTTGAGCCACACGGGCGTCATCTCGAACGGGACCGCGACCTGGTTCGCGCGCGTAAGCAGCCTCGCCACCGGTTCGGCCCCGTGGACCGGCGCAAGCACGGCGGCCACGACCCCTCCACCATCGGCGATCAGGACGACGTCCGGCGCCATGACCTCCAGCAGGTCCTGCAACTGCCCGGTGCGCAGGGCGAGAAGGAAGCGGTCGACGACGGTCCGTTGCTCGGCCCGGCTCACCCGCATGCGCGGCTGCCGGGCGGCCACGTGCTCGCGTGCCCGCCGCGCGACCTGCCGTACCGTCGCCGCGGACTTCCCGATGGCCTCGCCGATCTCGCCGTACGGCATCTCGAAGACCTCCCGCAGGACGAAAACCGCCCGCTCTGTCGGCCCCAGCGTTTCGAGGACGGTCAGCATCGCGATCGAGACGCTCTCCGCGAGTTCGACGTCCTCGGCGACATCAGGGCTGGTCAGCAGGGGTTCCGGCAACCACTCGCCCACGTACTCCTCACGGCTGCGGGACAACGTACGCAGCCGGTTGAGCGCCTGCCGTGTGACGGTTCGGACGAGGTACGCCCGCGGTTCACGCACCTGCGACCTGTCGACGTCGGCCCACCGCAGCCAGGACTCCTGCAGTACGTCCTCCGCGTCGGCCGCCGAGCCGAGCATCTCGTAGGCGACGGTGAAGAGCAGGCTGCGGTGGGTGACGAAGGGGTCCTCGGTCATATCGCCGACGACGATGCCGTGCCGGAGTTCCCCGAACGCGCGGCCAGCGGAGTCCCGCACGCGTCGGAGAAGCCCTGCGAGGTGATTCCGTGGGCCGTGTTGTTCCTGGTCGACAGGTTGGCGAAGGCGATGGACGCGGTGAGCTCGACCATCGCAGCCGGGCCGAGCCGGTCGAGCAGGCTCGCGTACAGCTCGTCGGTGACGGTCGGCGGCGTGTTCGTCATGGCCTCGGCGTACTCCAGCACGTCCCGCTCCAGCGGCGTGAACACCTCCGACTCCCGCCAGCGCGGCACCTGGCTCGCCTTGGCCAAGTCCAGGTCCTTGTGCAGCGCCAGGAAGTAGTTGATGTCGAGGCACCAACTGCAGCCGACCTGCGCGCCAACCGCCATGTGTGCGAACGTCTTGAGCCCCTCGTCGGCCATGTCCCACTCGCTCACCTGGCGCCCGAGTTCCGTGGAGTCCTGGGCGACTTTACGGTTGTGCGCCGTCACTTCGAAGGGCTCGGGCACGGCACCGAACTGTTTGATCATGTTCTCGGTGAGCTCGGCGGGGAGTTCTGCCTTCGGGATGCGCAGTGTCACGGTGTGCTCCTTCTTCTCCATGTCCGTTGGCCTGTAAGCCTGTTGGCATGAAGACACCGCCGGGCTCGGGAACGTGACAACCACTGTGGCGCGAGGGGCGTTCGGGTTTCCGGGCCAGGAAGGTGGCGACTGGCCTGCGCGCCTTCGTCGGGCTCCTGCACAAGTCGCGCCGTGATCGAGTCCGGCCCGGCTCAGTAGTTCGGCGATCCGCTCGGCCGGGAGCAGGCGGACTCGTAGGACACCGGATGGCCGCCGTACGCCTGGGTCGGACGTAGAGATACTCGTCGTCTCCCACGTGCCCGGCCAGCATCAGGAGGCCGCCGGGCACGAGGGTGCGGTGGAACTCGGCGTACAGGGAGGGGAGTCGTTCCGTCGGGGTGTGGTGGGTGGAGTAGTAGGCGAGGATGCCGCCCAGTTCGTTGTCCCGTAGCGCGAGGGCGGTCATCGAGCCCACCGGTGGAGCTCAGGTGGGGGTGGGCCTGGCCGGCCAGGCTGCGAAGTCGGTGCGACAGCTGATCGAGTCGGTCAACGGCACCCTCAAGGGCCAGCTCGCGTCGGCCCTCCCGGGTCAGTTCCTGCTGGCGGGACGGGCGTCCAGTGCTGTGCGCAGGCGCCCCCGCGATGGGCTGGTACCGCTGGCCTGCCAAGCCGCACGTCGGCCGGATGGAAGGTGCCGGCACGCCGTTGGTGGTTCGCCGTGGTGCGGTTGTGAAGGTCCTCCGAAATCATCGGGTGCGGAAGCGGCGGTACAGGTTTCGGGCCACGTACACGCCCGGGCCGCCGAATCCGACGATGTCGACGCGTCCGTCGCCGGTGACGTCGGCGAGGAAGCGGGGGTGGCGGTCTACCCGCCAGCCGCCGGCGTTGTCGTTGTATCCGAAGCCTCGGCACACCAGCTGGGCCTGCTCGAACCGGCCGTCGCCGCGGTTGTGCGACACCCAGACTCCCTCGTCGCCGAAGCCGACGATGTCCGGGTTGCCGTCGCCGGTGACGTCGGCGAGGAGCCGAACGTGCTTCTTGCTCGTCCACCCCTGGGCGTGCCCGAAGTCGTTCAGGACGAGCTTGGTGCGCTCGAACGTGCCGTCGCCCCGCCCGCGTGCGACGACGACGCCCTGTGGGCCGAACCCCACGATGTCCACGGCTGCACCATCAGTGGTGCTGAGCAGGAACCGGGGA
This sequence comes from Streptomyces sp. GLSS-08, assembly GCF_056387915.1. Classification (NCBI taxonomy): domain Bacteria; kingdom Bacillati; phylum Actinomycetota; class Actinomycetes; order Kitasatosporales; family Streptomycetaceae; genus Streptomyces; species Streptomyces sp. GLSS-08. The sequence goes on along the minus strand of NZ_JBWJAQ010000002.1, from coordinate 391,487 downwards.
TGCTCCTCGACCGAGCTCCACCCCTGGTCGACCCCGAAGTCGTCGAGGACGTACAGAGGGTCGGCGAACGTGCCGTCCTCGTCCTGGAGGGAGACCCAGACGCCGTCGTCGTGGAAGCCGACGACGTCGAGCCTGCCGTCGCCGGTGGTGTCGGCGAGGAAGCGGGGATGCTTGTCGGCGAGCCAGCCGCCCGCCTTCTCGTCGTGGCCGAACGCCCGGAGGACCGGTTCGTCGGGGAGCGGTGCGAACGTTCTGTCCTCGTTCTGGAGGGAGACCCAGACGCCGTCGTCGTGGAAGCCGACGACGTCGAGCCTGCCGTCGCCGGTGGTGTCGGCGAGGAAGCGGGGATGCTTGTCGGCGAGCCACCCGCCGGCCTGCTGGCCGTGCCCGAACGCCTTGAGGACCGGCTCGCCGCCCGCGGGCGGGAACGTCCCGTCCTGGTTCTGGGGGGACACCTGGACTCCGTCGGTGGCAAGCACGACGACGTCGGGCTTGCCGTCGCCCGTCAGGTCGACGAGGGTCCACAGGTCCGCGGGATGTGAGGAGGGCGCGGACTGGTGCAGGACGCGTTCGTCGTCGTCGAACGTACCGTCGCCCCTGCCGGACGACGTCACAGCCCCCTTCGCGGGCTTGAGCCCGACGATGTCCTTTCGCCCTGCTTTCGTGGTGTCGGCGAGGAACCGGTCACCGAGCCCGGCCCACCGGCCCGGTTGCCCGCTGGGAGAGTGGTTGGCCTTGTAACCCTTCCACCCGCCGGCGTCCTGGTCGCTGCCGAACTTCTCGAGGACCAGCAGCATGTCGCTGAAGCAGGGCGTCGCGCCGGGTGCCGGCCGCAGCGCGGTAGGGCGGCTCAGGCGCCAGGACCGGCGGCCGTTCCAGTGATCCAGGGACGCCCAGGGCAGCGCGGGGTCGCTGACGCGCTCGGGCTCGGCCGCGACGAACCGCCACCGCTGGCTCTCCGCGCTGTCGTCGTGCTCGCGCAGGACGACCCGGGTGTCCTCCACGTCGTCCACGTCGGGATCAGCGGGGTCGGCGAGGTCGAGAACGGCGCCGTCGGTCGCGGCCTCGATGAAGTACAGGCCCGCTTCACCCTCGACGGGGACGAGGTACCACTGCTGGTCCTTCCTGCCTGCGGTGGCGTCCCACTGCCGGACGCCGCGGTCCGCGGCGGCGGGGTTGTCGAGCACCTTGTCGCCGGCCGCGTTGCGGATCACATACGCCTGTTCCTCCTGTGCTTGTCCGCCCTGCGGGGCCTGTACGGGGGTGAGGTGCCATTGCTCCGGGCTTCGCCCGCCTTCGGGGAAGTCGCGGACGACGAGCGCCTCGTCCGCGCCCAGCGCGGGCTTGGCGCCGAGGGTCTTCCCCGTGGCGGCGTTGACGATCTCCAGTTTCAGTTCTTGCGTGGGCACGGCCATCGTGGTGCCTCTTCCAGGCGGTTGGGCGTGGGCTCGGGACGGGGGCGCGGCGGCTGCAGATCACGTGAAGACGTGGTGGTACGGCACGCTCCACTCGTTGGGCAGCCGCGGGTAGAACGTGTTGATGACCGTGCCGGTGAAGTCCCCGCCCCAGTTGTAGGTGAGACGCACCTCGCTGTCACCCGTCACCGCGTGGTCCTTGAACCCGAGGATGGCGTCGGGATGGGTGATCGGCACGAAGGTGATCCCACCCCACGGCGTCACGGTGACGACCCAGAGCTGGGTGTCCTCGGGCGCACCGTTCTTCCCGCGCCACAGTGCGCCGACCTTGTCGGGCAGGCCCACCTGAACGGTGTCGGCCGTGCTCTCGGGGGCTTTTTGGTGGACGGTGATGCGCCTGCGCTGCGGCTTGGGCGCACCGTCGTCGCCGCGACCGGCGTCGGCGTCAGCTGCGCCGATAGGTTTGGGTGAGACCTGGCCCGCGGCGCTCTCGATGAAATACAGCGGTCGCTGCCCGAAGAAGCCCGCGGGGGTGATGTACCACAGGTGGCCCTTCGCCTCCTTGGTGGCCGAGCCGAGGGCGGTGTCCAGCTTGACCCCCTTGTCGTGGTCATTCTCCCCCAGCTCGACAGGCCGCAGGTAGCCGCCGTTGAAGGCGTGGACGAGCATGACCGGCCGGTTCTCCACCAGCGCAGCCACGATCGCGTTGTCGTAGCTGTTCACGGCCACCGGGCCGCCGACCACCAGATTCGACATCGCCGTGCGTTCTTGGGTGTACATCGCGAAACCCCACCTGTCCTGAATGTTGAAAACAACGCGTCGGACGCTCAATGCAGCAGCCTGCCGCGCGACATTTCTGCACACCCAGCCGCATTCGACAAAAACGACTTCGAAGACGATTGAATGACTGCCGCGAATACCTCACCACTCGCAAATCCGAAGCTATGAAGTTCGCGCGGGCAAGGTGATTCGCCGAGCGGCCCGGCAGGTCCTCAAGTTACCCTTTCAGAATGCAAGTTGGAACAGCCATCGGGCCTTTCTCACTCGATCGAGCGCAAAGCATTTGGGCATCTTCCCGGGCGACAAGAGCCCGTGCTAGCTTCGCTTTCCAGAACGCGCGCAGATTCTCGTTCACATTTCACTGAGTGAATTTCAGCCAGATTAATCGAGGGCGGGGAATGTCTTCCAACGCGTACAACCTGGGACAGGCCAAGCGCCGGCCGCTGACGAAGAAGAACCTGCGGGAACTCAACATCAACGTCCAAGACGAGCAGACCTGGCGGCCCATCCTGGACCACCCCAACCTGGTCTATGTCGACGACGATGGCGTGCGGCACAAGCCCGTCGGGTTCTCCGTCAACAAAACGAGCTTCGGCACCTTCCCCGGGACCGCGTTCCAGCTGGGCTGGCTCGCCTACATGAACCTCGGCGAGCCGCTGATCGAGGAGCGGTGTGATATCGACCAGCCCCCGCCCGACACGTTCTCCTGTCGCACCTACGTCAACCGCAGCCAGGCGTCCCCGATGACGTTCACCGACTCGGTCGATTTCACCGTGTCGAACGGGGTCACCTGGTCGCTTTCGGGGGAAGCCAAGCTCACCTTCGGCGGCAGCGTCACCGCACAGCTCCAGCTGATGCTGCAGAACCAGCTCAAGATGGACCTCCAGGCGCAGCTCCAGACGCAGCTCCAGAACGAGATGGCGAACAAGAACGCCAACACGATGACGAACAAGAACAGCAAGGACAACGTGGGGGTGGACAACGCCAACGCCACCGAGACAGGCGTGCGGAACGCGGCGACGAACTCTGCGACGGCTTCCGTGACGAACTCGGTGGCGTTCACGACCCAGGGCACCGCCACCGGCAGCGCGACGCTCAATGCCTCGTTGCTGCTGGGCATCTCGGGCTCCGTCGGTGGCTCCCTGAACACCAGCTGGGCCTCGAAATCGCAGATCTCCGGCCAGGTCCCGCCGGGCTCCCGCGTGGATACCCTCGCCACGCAGCGGCGTTGCCGCAAGCACTACTGCTACGAGATCCCGGTGACCTTCTCCGGGCTGATCGCGGTGATGTACCCGGTGCCGGTGGCGGTGCTGTCTCCCCCGCAGCCCGGCAGCTATCCCGGTCTCGACAAGCTGGTCGCCCGCGACATCGGTGACATCGACCTGGCCGGCGGCGGCTTCCGTATGAAGGGGCTGGCCGAGGTCGTCTCCTCCCTGGACGTCCACCACACGATGTTCGAGGGCGAGAACCTGATCGACGACCCGCGAACTCTGCACAAGCAGCCCTGACCGGCCACACGACGACAAGAAAGGGTGACGACCATGGTGTTCGGCAACATCTTCAACTCCGCGGGTGAGAGCGCGAAGCTCTTCTCGGTGACCATCGACGAAGACAAGCCCCAGCCGGCGGCGGGCGTCGATGACTTCGAGGACGTCGAAGCTGACGCATACGACGACAAGAGCACGAGCCTGTTCAACAACGCCATTCACGGGGCTTCCTTTCAGGCGAAGGCCGTACGCGAGCAGTCGCCCGAAGCGCGGACCATGCTGGGCTTCCTCGGCTCCTTCATCCAGACCGCCCAGGCATCGGCCGGTAAGCAGGCCAAGTACGCCCAGGATCCCGGCTCGGTGTCCGCCGCCGCCGCAGGCGGCATGGGGAAGGCGAGTGAGACGGTGACACAGCACCCCGGCCTGAAGAAGAACGAGGACCTGGAGAGCAAGCCGAACAAGAGCGACTACACCAAGCCCCCCAAGGCACCCGAAGCACCCAAGGCCGCGGAGCCCGGCAAGGCGCCCCAGGCGAGCGCCGAGAAACCTCCCCGTTCCGAGGAACCCCCCCGTTCCAAGTCCGAATAGGGCCCGGCTTTGCGTGGGGTCAGAGGCGAGGGCGCCTCTGACCCCACGTGCGTTACACGGGGAACAACTGCCACTGCCGGCCCTGGTGATCGCCCTGCGACCCGTGCTGCTTGATCACCGCGCGGGCGTTGGTGTCGACCTGCAGGAGCAGCCCGCTGTTGCGGTTCGCGATCTCGTACACCCGCGGCGTGCCGTTCGCCGGGCCCACCAGGCCCACCGGGATCAGCCTCCAGTGCTGGTGGTGCGCGTCGTCGCCCTCGTACGTGCGCTGGGCGATCACCGCGCTTGGCGCCTCCCCCGCTCCGACGACTTCCAGGACCTTGCCGCTGCGCACGTTCTCGATCGTGTACAGGACGTCGCCGTCGTCCTGGCCCGCCACGACCAGCCGCCACCGCTGGTGGTCCCTGGAGGCGGCGAGAGTCTGGTGGATCTCGGCACCGTCCTTGGCGGACTCACGCGCGACCCCCATCCGCAGCCTGCTGCGGACATTCGCCCAGGAGACCACCGTTCCCGAATCGGGCAGCCCGGCCATCTCCGCCGCCGCCACCTTACGCACCCGGTGGTTGCCGTAGTCGGCAATGTAGAGGGCGTCGACGCAGTCCACAGCGAGCCCGAACGGGTAGTTCAACTGGGCCGAAGCGGCCGGGCCGCCGTCACCATCGGAGCCCTCGGCGCCCGTGCCGGCGACCGTGCTGATCTTCCCGTCGGCCGCGACCTTCCGGACCCGGTGGTTGTTGTGGTCGGCGATGTATAGAGTGCCGGTGCTGTCCACCACCACCCCCAACGGGTAGTCCAGCTGGGCCGAAACGGCCGGGCCATCGTCACCGCCGAAGTCCGCGGCGCCCGTGCCGGCAACCGTGCTGATCTTCCCGTCGGCCGCGACCTTCCGGACCCGGTGATTTTCGGCATCGGCGATGTAGAGGGCGCCTGCGCCGTCCACCGCCACTCCGTAAGGGCAGTTCAGCTGGGCTGAAGCCGCTGGACCGTCGTCCCCCTCCTCGCCCACGACCCCGGTCCCCGCGACAGTGCTGATCTTCCCGTCAGTGGTGATCTTCCGGACCAGGTGGTTGTCGTGCTCGGAGAAGTAGAGGGTGCCGCTGCTGTCCACCGCGACCCCGTACGGGTAGTTCAACTCGGCGTCGGTGGCAAGGCAGCCGTCATCGCTGAAACCCGCGGCGCCCGTCCCGGCAACCGTGCTGATCTTCCCATCGGCCGTGACCTTCCGGACCCGGTGGTTCTCGCCATCGGCGATGTAGAGGGTGCCGGTGCTGTCCACCGCCACCCCACGCGGGCCGTTCAACCGTGCCGAGACGGCAGGGCCACTGTCACCCCCGTCGCCCGCGACCCCGGTCCCCGCGACGGTGGTGATCTTCCCGTCGGTCGTGATCTTCCGGACCCGGTGGTTTTCGTGGTCGGAGAAGTAGAGGGTGCCGGTGCTGTCCACCGCGACCCCGCACGGACGGTTCAACTGAGCTGAGAGCGCGGGCTTGTCGTCACCTTTGGACCCCGCGTCACCGGTCCCGGCGATCGTCCTGATCGGAGGGGCGGGGTGCTCACCATCTGTGGCTGCCGCGTGGGCTGTGCTCATCGTCATCCCTTCACCGCTTCGCCGACCGTCCACGGCGGACAGTTGTCGATTGGTTCCAGAAAGTCATAAGAGCGCTGAGTACGGCAAGTCCACTTCCGGGTGGTTTGGGGTGCACGGTGACAAGGCACCGAACCGGACGCCCCTCGCCGACGCCCGGACGTGAAGCTCCTCGGCTCGGCGGCGACCCGGATCAGACCGACGCACCCCGAGCAGGGGTGGCGGCCAACGCCCGATCCGGCAATGCCACGCCGGCTTGCCTGCGAGAACGCGCAACGCCGCGCCCCAGCCGCTCTCCTGGGCGACTGGGACACGGCGGGCGGAGGGCAGTCCTCACGTTACGCCGGGCGGCGAGTCGCGCGGACACCGGCGGGCTGGGCCGCAGTGATCACTGGTCGATCGTGTACTGCAGGGTCATGGGGGTGCCGCTACGCCTGATACTCACGGGCACGGTGGCCCCAGCTCGCTTGCTTGCGAGGGCGGCACCGAGGGATGCGCGCGACGTGACGGGCTGCCCGTCGGCGGAGGTGATGATGTCGTTGACCATGAACCCTGCGGCGGCGGCATTCAGGTCAGGGTCCACGAACCGGACTCGGGCACCTCCTCCCCCAGGGACGTTGTTGACAGACCCGCCAAAATCACCCGGGGTGCCCGGGGTGATGTTGACGTCCAGCGGGACCGTCACGCCTTCGAAGGTGAAGCTTCCGCTGAAGCGGCCGCCTGCCAGGGGCGCATCAGCGTTGGCGGCGATGTAGACCGTCCACGGCCAGATCCAGTGGCTGCGGACCTGGAAGTCCAAGGCGGCGGACGAGCCGTCGGCGGCGATGGTCACCGGACAGTTGTGGCCCCTGCAGCGGGGGTCCACCTGGGTGATGCGTGTGTATGGCGGGGCTTGGATGGTGACCCGCCCCGGGTCGTGCACCTGCTGGTCCGGTGGCAAGTCGACGGGTTTGGCCGGCCCCGGGGCGTCAAGGTCGGGGACAGTAGACGGGGGGGTCGGCGCCCGGACCGCCATGATCCCACCGGACGTGGTCGCAGCGGTGGCCGCGGGCACCATACCTCCTACCAGCAGGCTCGCTCCGAGCGCGAGCACCGTGCATACCGTCATGGACCTACGCATGGATCCTCCAAACCCGTGACTACTGACAGCAGCCATCTGACAGCACACAGTAATTGCGTGCCGGAGCGGGATCAATTGGGTACGAACTAGTCATATAACGCTTGCAGGCGTTTGATTGAGCACCAAATCCGCCAGAAGCCCAGGTGCGCGGCGGGGTCACCTTGGTTCAAATCGAGGCAGCCCCGTCGTCCGGACTTGCCAGCGGCCGGTCAGCGAGACGGGACGACGTTGATCGACGCAGAGAGGTGCACTTCCGACCGAGGCTGTCACGGTCAACGGCGCCATCGACGCGCGTGGGGATGCGACGACACCCCGGTCGGCGCGGGGGAACACCGCACACCGCAGGGCCCGCACCCCCAAAGAGGGACGCGCGCAGGCAGCATGCCGGTCGTTCGCATTGCCGCACCGTCGACAGGGCCCCGCTTGGAGGGGAAGGTCCCCAAGGTGGCCCGGGCACGACCTTCTTGTGCGATGGATGCGATCACGCTGATGCCCGGTCAGGGAGTGGACAGCCAGGCCGCTGCCGCGAACAAAGGCCCTGGCGGCGGTCGGGAGGGTCCTGCTCGCGGCCACGACCCGGTCCGACCGCCGCCCGCCGGTACTGCCGTACGAGCGCCGTCCGACGCTCCACAGCTCGTCCAACTCGCCGCCTGGGCGGGGACGCTGGCCATTGTTCCGTACGCGGCGATGAAGCTGGCCTGCCCATGGGGAATTGCGGTGGTTTACCACGACAACGTCAGCTGTTTTTGCCACGGGAAGCGTCGTGGGATAGCTCCACGTCGGGCCGTGCCCGGCGGTCCGAGTCGGGGCCAGATTTCGGTCTGCTCCGGATCCCTCCGGTCTGGGTATTCTGCCCCGATACTGTTGGGCGCTTCCCGTTGTTGTTGACGTGTCCAGGGAAAGTGGGATTCAGACGACTCGATGCTCCGGGGGGCGACACAGGGCTACAGATCATCATGCAGATGGCGAGCGGGGTCGCCGCTACGGCCGGTACCGAAGTGGGACAGACGATCTCCACGATGGTTCGCGACCGGCTCGGGAGACCGATCGAAGGTCCACGGCCCTGCGCGCGGTCGAGGACCGGCCCGAAGACCCTGCGGCGGTTGACGAGCTGCGCGCGCTGCTCCAGGCTGAAGTGGACGCCGATCCGGGCTTCGCCGAGAGTATCGCCACGGCCCTGGCTGCCGCCCCGACGGCCGCCGAACCCACGCGCACCACGATCGGCAGCATCACGTTGCAGGGCAGCACGGTACGGGGCCGGAACACCTTTTCTCTGGGGCCCGTGACGTTCAAGAATACCCGCAACGTCCGGTTGTCCCTGCTCGCCGCGGCTCTCGTGTTCCCCGCGCTGGTGGCTTTCGGGATCTACGGCGGGGCGCAAACCCGTCTGGTCACCGAGGCCGGCGGAACCTTGAGCCGATACGCCCCTGATGATCACAATAGGTGACCGCCGCATGACGGAATCTCAGGCAACCGACGCCCTGAAAGGATCGGTCGGGATGATCTCTGCCTCGTCGAAGAGCTGCTCCAACGCCTCGTGCCCGCGACGCCTGCGGAAGTCGACCTCGGCTGTCGTTACGGGCAGGGCCCACAAGATGCGGGCGTGGCCCCCGGGCACGGGACAGTGCTCAAGGTCTGGTCCGTGGAGATAGGGCAGGCTGATCAGCAGGTGATCGCAGGTCGACCCGGGGACCCACGGTTCACCGATCGGCATGCTGTGCTCCAAGTCGAGCTGATGTCCTCCGCAGTGGTAGTAAGCGATCAGCGCCATGAGCTCGACGAACCGCTGGTCGCGGACGTGGGCGGTCATGACGAACTCAAGGCCGTGACCGTCCTTCTCCATCAGGGCCCAGCACCCGGCGGTCACATAGGCCCAGCTGTCGCTCCGGGGACCGGGTTCCACAACGAGAACTCGCAGATCGGGCGCCACCTCTCGACGTTCCGCCCCGAGGTCGTAGTCGACGACCTCCACGGAGTGCCCTTCGAAGAACGCCCGGACATGGGACTCGACGGCCTTCACAGCCAACACCCTCTCATCACTCACCGCGCGATCATCCCACCGCCAGTGACCCGCCAACCCGGCCAACCTTCCCGGTCAGAGCCCTAGCGCCAGGTGTAGTGCGCGCTGCCGGTGGCGATGCGCTGCTCCACAACGGTGGGCACGAGCGAGTCCATGACCAGGCCGGTGCGTGGGAGGCGCGGGCCCGTGTGTCTGCGGTGTGCCCGGGCGACGGTCCGGTGTCGCGGGATGAACGCGGCGGGGTCGTCGTTCGCGCCGAGCAGTGCAGGGAGTGATTCCAGGGTCCAGTCGGCTCCCCGGCCCCAGGCGTCCCCGGCGATCACAGTTCCTTCGGCCGGGGGCCGTCGGGTGTGCGGCAGGTGCGCCACCAGGTGCCGTCCGCTTCCCAGCGGCAGGTCGGATCCCCTGCACCGCGACGCAGCACCCGCAGCGTGCGGGACAGATCGTAGGGTTCGGGCGGCACCCATAGGCGACGGGGCAGACCCCCACCCTAGGACGCACCCACGACAGGCCGTGGGCCCGCGCGAGCCTCTTGTCAGGCGACGGCTTGGACGTCGCTCTGTCGCAGCGGAACTGCGCCGTCGGTGTGCTTGAGGGCCATAGGGGTCGCGACCACAGCCGCACCCTTAGCCGCCGGCCTCGGCGTCGCCCTCATCCCCCGCCTCGGCCGGGGCCCCCTCCCCCCCGGGTGTCGTCGAGGTCCCCCTCGACCCGATGCAAGTACGCCGTACGCCCTATGGCGCACGGGCGCGGCCCGCCGACCAGCGATCACGGAAACGGTACGGGTCCTACAGAAAGCACTGGGAAGTGGTGGCGCCGGTCCACCGGAGAAGTTGGAACCTAAGAACGCCGTTTCGGGCCTCAGCGCCGGGCCAGCGCCAGCATGCTCAGGCCGAACATCAGCACTCCCAAGGGGAGATGCACCGATGGGACGTCTGCGATGCCGAGCACGACCTGGACCGAGGCGAGCACGAGGAACCCCGACGCATGCCCGACGGGCCGGGCCGGGCCGCCGCCCGGCTTCCACGCCAGCACGGCGGCGAGCAGGTACAGCATCGACGACCCGTACATCACACGGGCGCCGACATCGTGCAGCCTCGCTCCGTAGGACGAGGTCAGCAGTAGTCCGGCGGAAACCGCCTGGAGGAAGATGGTCAGGGTCTGCAGGGCGATCGCGATCCGCAGGAACGAGGGGCCGCGCCGCGCGTTTGTCGTCGTCGCCGTCACCTGAGTGGCCATGTCACAGTCTCCTTTTCCGCCCTAGGGCAGCAGATCGATAAGGTCTCACCAGCCCGACGACACAGGGCTGCGAAAGGTAAGGCGGGGGCCAGAAGCATGGGGACTGTCGGGGGCGGCACGGACGCGGTAGCCGGCGAGCGACGCCAACTGATCAATGTGGCTTACCGGTTGCTCGGTTCGGTGACCGAGGCCGAGGACGCCGTGCAGGACGCCTACGCACGCTGGTACGGGCTACCCCGGAGCCGGCAGGAGGAGATCCTGTCCCCCGGCGCCTGGCTGACGACGGTGACCGGTCGCATCTGCCTGGACCTGCTCGGCTCGGCGCGGGCCCGCCGTGAACGCTATGTCGGCGCGTGGCTGCCCGAGCCGCTGCCCGACCGCACCGAGTGGGCCAACGCGGGCAGCGGTCCCTCCGGGCCCGGCCCCACGGGCCCCACGGACCCCGCCGACCAGATCGTCCTGGACGAGTCAGTGGCTATGGCCTTCCTCGTCGTCCTGGAGTCGATGACGCCCGCCGAACGTGTGGCGTTCGTCCTGCACGACGTCTTCCGGTACCCGTTCGCCGAGATCGCCGACGTGCTCGGCCGGACCGCCGCGGCCTGCAAGCAGCTCGCGGCCTCGGCCCGGCGGCGGGTACGCCCCGCAAGCGCTCCGGTGCCGGCGACCGGCCAAGCCGACGTAGTGAGGCACGTCAAGGAGGCCTGGGAGAGCAAGGACATCGCAACCCTGGTCGGTCTTCTCGACCCGGCCGCCGTATTGACCGCCGACGGTGGCGGCATGGTCGGGACCGTCCTGCGCCCGGTCGAGGGTGGCGCGCGTATCGCCGAGTACATGGTCGCCGTCGCCGACAGGGCTCCCGGGCTCGAACTCCTGCAACGGTCGGTCAACGGTGTCCCGGGCCTGGTGGCCCAGCGGTCCGGTGTCGTCATGACCGTGGCCGCGTTCGACGTCTCCGACGGGCGCGTCACCCGTATCTGGGCGATCCGCAACCCGGAAAAACTGCGGCCATGGGCGCGGGAGCACTAGTAAGCGAGAACTGCACCGGTTCGGGCTCGGTGGCGGGCCATTCGGCCAGCAGCCAGCGCTCGGGCAGTTCGGGATCATGGGCCGGCCTGCGGATGCCTCGTCCGGCGGGCCGGCCCCTGAGGGCGACGAAACGCGAGTACATGCGCTTGAAGCCGCTTCGGCTCGTGCCCGGACGGGATCCCTTGGTCTTCGCGGACGCCGGATACGGCGACGCCGCCGCCTTCCGCAGCGGCCTGGAGGAACGCAACCTCCCCTACGCGGTCGGTGTTTCCGGCCGCCACAGCGCTCACCCTGCCGACGCGCGGCCCGCCACAGCACTCACCCTGCCGACGCCCGGACCGTCCAGCCGACCTGTGCGGGCACAGGCCGGCCGCCGCAAATGAAGTATCCCGACCCACCGCGGACCATGAAGGACCTGGTCATCGCGGCCGACCAGACAGTCGCTCGCCCGGTGTCCTGGCGGGACCTGCGCGTCGTGACAGCATCGGGACCGGACATCGTGTGGGTCTTTGGACGCGCGCAGCGTTCCGGTGACGGCGGGGACCAGTAGGCCCGTGCGGCGCGCTGGAACGGAAGTCAGTGGACACTCATCTGGCACGAGCCCAACTCTGTGGTGGACGCGGCGACCGTCGCGGGGCCGGGCGACGTGTGGGTGGCGGGCCGGCGACAGGGCGGTAACGGCACATGCCGTTCGTTCCTCCGGCGCCATACCGCCGCGGGATGGTCGGCCGTCGCCTGCCATCGACGGTGTGCGTGCGCGCCCTCCATGCGCTGTCGCCCCGGGACGTCTCGGCCGTCGGCGGTGATCGGGGCAAACCGCTAACCCTGCACTGGCACGGCGGGAGTTGGCGCACGGTGCCGCTGCAGCCCGCGGTCGCAGCGCCGAGCGGAGAGCTGAATGGGCTCACTGCACAGTCGCCGACGCAGCTCTGGGCCGTCGGCCGCACGGGCCAAGTGGAGGGGGTGACCAGGCCCATCGCGGTGCGCTGGGACGGGCATAGGTGGGTGAGCGTGGTCGACTCGAGCGTGTGCGATGAGTTCGCCCATGCCGCCGCCGACACGCACGGCGGGATCTTCACCTCCACATCCACCGCGCGGGTCTTGCACTACGACGGCCGGAACGGGACGAGCGAACAAGTCGCCCCCGACCGTACTCCCGAACCCCGCGGAACACGCGTGGGTGTTGGAGGCCAGCATTCACACAGCGTCCGCCGCCGACCCGTCATGGCAGAAACAACGCGACCGGCTCCGCCAGGTCGCCTCCTACGACCCCCAGACGCAGACATGGCATGCCCGCCTCGGCGCTCTCGACCTGGCAGGCGTACAGGTCCTGCAGACCCTCTTCGACGCCGCACACGAACACGGCACCGAGGTGCGCCTGACGGCTGTGGAGGTCCCGTCGCGTTGGGAGGGTCCCGTTCTGCCCCGGAGTCCAGCCGTGGCTGCCCTGCTGACGGCAGGCCGACCCCGGCCGCCGGCTCGGGCGGCTGCCGCTGGCCTGATGAGCCGGGCTCCCGAGGAGGAGCCCTGCGGGGTGGCTCTTCAACGACGTCACGCGAGCTGGACATGCCCTGGGACCCGGGGACCGGCGTCCAGGTGAGCCGCGGTGCCCGTAGTGGTCCGGCGTTGCTCTCGAACAGATGCGTCGGCGTGCCTGCCCGCCGGGCGGCCTCGACGTTGAAAGCGACATCGGCGATGACCAGGAAGCTCTCCGACGCACGTGCAAGCGGGCAGTTGCGGCCTCAAGGGCACGCCGTGTCTCGGCGCGGTGGCTGCTTCCCGGCAGTGGCGGGCTGCCGCGCCGTCTTACGCCCGTTGCCCGAGGTCCAGCGCCAGGCCCGCAACAAGGCCCGAGCAGAAGCCGGGAACTAGTTCTGCAGCCGCAGACGCCGCCGGACGCGCAACGTTCAGGCGTCCGGCGGTTTCCCGCGACGTGCTGAACGGCGGCGGGTTCGAGGGCCCCGAATGGTCGGTCCGCGTCTCCCTGGCCAACCTCGACGGCCTGGCCTACCTGAAGATCGGCCACCACCTGCGCGTGGAAGCACGACGCCGGTCTGCTTTGCGAGGCGGGTGAGGGCCCCTGGGGCCTTTGCGGGACGCTGGCCGGCGTTGATGCCGACGACCGCGACGAAGAGGCACAGAACCGCTCGTCCGCAGTCACTCCTCCCTGCCCCCCTCACCGTGCGGCGGACCCGCGCGGGCATTCAACCGCCGTACGCCAGCCGGGCGGTGATCGTCTTGGGGCGCTGGTACTCGTGCAGGGCGAGCGTGCTGAGGTCCGTGCCGTGGCCGGAGGCGCCCCGGCCGCCGTGCGGGAGTTCCGCGGTCTGGACGAGGTGGCAGTTGAGCCAGACCTCGCCGGCGTTCAGCCGCCCGGCAAGTTCCAGCCCCGCTCCCAGCTCCCGGGTCCACACGCTGGCCGCCAATGCCTGCGGAACGCCGTTGGCCAGGGCGACGGCCGCGTCCGCGTCATCGGCCCGCTGCACGGTAAGCAGGGGGCCGAAGACCTCCTCCACCACCGCCGGGTCGTCGTCGGGGAGGTCGGCCAGGATGCGCGCGGGCCGCCAGAAGCCGTTCTCCTCGCCCGGCCCCGGGGCGATGTCGCCCGCCATGCTCCGTCCGGCGGCCGAGCGTTCGACGATGGCGTCGTAGCGGGCCAGCTGATCGGCGTTGTTGAGCGGACCGAAGTCGCGTCCCGCGAGGCACTGGCGAGCCGCCTCGGCCAGCCTCCTCACGGCCTGCTCGTAGTTCTCGCGCAGGGTGATCACGCGGGCGGGAGCGGCACAGCTCTGCCCGGCGTTGTAGGTGCTGGCGCGAGCCAGGTGGATGAAGGTGTCCTCGGGGGCGTCGGGCAGGACGAGGGCGGGGGCGTTGCCGCCGAGCTCCAGACTGACGCGGCGTCCTTCGGCCCGCGTCGTCACGTCGGCGCCGGCGGTCGTGCTGCCGGTGAAGGCGACCATGTCGACGCCCGCCTCGACCAGCAGCCGGCCGGTCTGCCGGTCCCCGGGTACTGCGGTCAGGATGCCGGGTCCGAGTGCCTCGGCGGCGTGCTCGGCGAGGAGTTCGAGGGTGTCGGGGGTGGTCTCGGCGGGCTTGGCCACGACGGTGTTGCCGGCGGCGAGTGCGGGGGCGCACCGCCATGCGGCCATCATCAGCGGGTAGTTCCAGGGCACCACCACGCCCACCACCCCGAGGGGCTCCCAACGCACCCAGCTCTCGTGCCCCTCGACGAGGGTTCCGGCGGCCGGCGCGGACTGGGCGCGGACGGCGGAGGCATAGAACCGCAGGAGGTCGGCGACCTGCTCCACCTCGCCCGCGGTCTCGCTGTCGGGTTTGCCGGTCCCGGCCGCCTCCCGCACGGCGTACGCGGCGGCGTTCTCCGTCACCAGCGCCGCCAGCCGTTCCAGTCGGCGGGAGCGTTCCCGGGGTGTCAGGGCGCGCCAGGCAGGCGCCGCCGCGCGGGCCGCGCCGACCGCGGACCGAATCCCCTCCTCCCGTGTGACAGGGGCGGTACCACGGACCCGGCCGGTGCGGGGGTCGATGAGAGTGGTCTTCACGGTGCGCTTGCCTCCACGGCTGGTTCTCGCCGCACGCCGAGCGGTCGGCATGGCTGCGGGGTCATCGGCCGTACGTCCGTCGCGGTTGCGGACGGTACGTCCGTCAGGGTTCCGGCGGTCACAGGTCGTACGCCCGCAACCACAGCTCCAGGGTGAGGACCAGCCACAGCTTGCCGCCCTGGCGCGGCAGCAGCGTGCCCTCGCCGCGCATCCAGGTGCGGACGGTGTCGGGCCGGAACAGCCCGCGCTGCCGGGCCGCGCGCCCGAGCAGCAGGTCGCCGCCCAGTTCGCGCAGCGGTCCGCTCAGCCACTGCTGCACCGGGACCCGCATCCCGCTCTTGGGCCGGTCCACCACGGTGGCGGGCAGCAGATCGCGTACGGCCTCCTTCAGCACCGACTTCTCGGCCGTGCCCCGCAGTTTGAGGGCGGGAGGCGTGGCGAAGGCGTGGTCGATGACGCGCCGGTCGAAGAGGGGGGCACGGCCCTGGAGCCCCTGGGAGGCGGTGAGCCGTTCGACCTTGGTGAGAATGTGGTGGGCGCCTTTGGTCCGCAGATTGCAGTGCAGCAGTTGGTCGAGCAGGTGGGTCATCCGGTCCGGGCCGGTCAGGTAGGGCTCGACGAAGCGCTGCGGGGCCGGGGCGGAGTCCAACGCGGCGAGCACGTCGGGGGTCAGCAGGTCGGGCAGGTCGGTCCAGCACTTGCGGTAGGAGCGCAGATAGGCGGTGGCCCGGTCCTCGTACCAGGGCGCGTCTGCCGCCCCCGGCGCCCCGGTGTGCATCTCGTGGACCAGCATCGGCAGGTTCTTCGGACCACCGAACACGGGGTCTCCGCCCTCCCCGTTGAGGACGATGCCGAGCCCGTCCCCCGCGACTGCCTCCGAGAGCATCAGGTTGGGCACGGTCAGCGGGTCGCCGACCGGGCTGTCGAGCAGGGCGGCGGCCTCGGCGAGCCGAGCCGCGACCGCCGAACCGGACACGGTCAGCACCCGGTGCCGGGTGTGGCAGTGGGCGGCGACGAGCCCGGAGTAGCCCAGTTCGTTGGGGAGTTCGCCGCCGAAACTGATGGAGTAGGTGTGCACGGGGTGACTGTGCAGCTTCGCGGCGAGCGCGGTGACGAGGGAGCTGTCGACGCCCCCGGACAGCAGGACCGCGACGGCTTCGGCCTCGGGCAGCCGGCGTGCGGTCGCCTCTTCGAGCAGGGCGCGCAGCGTCAGGGCGTACGTGTCATCGGGTCGTGGCCCGCCCGGCTCGCCGTGGCTCTCCTGCGGTTCCCAGTACGCCTGTTGGCTGAGGGTCCCGTCAACTGCCAGCCGCACCACGCGTCCGGGCAGCACTTCACGCACGCCCTCCAGCAGCGTCTCCTCGCCCGGCAGGTAGGCGAAGGTGAGGAAGGAGCGCACGGCGGAGAGGTTCATCCGGGTGCCCAGTGCGGGCCAGCGGCGCAGGGCGCGCAGGGAGGTGGCGGCCGCCCAGGTGTCGCCGGCGCGGGCGTAGAAGAGGGTGCGGGCGCCGACGTGGTCGCGGATCAGCACCAGGTCGCGGCCGTCGAGGACGGCGAGCGCGAACAGGCCCTCGGCGAGCGCGACGCCCGGTGCGCCGAGCCGGGCCCACAGCCGCAGCAGCACCTCGCCGTCGCCGCAGCCGGGCGGGGCGGGGGCGCCGGCCGTGACGAGCGCGGTGAGCAGGTCGGCGCGGTTGTGCAGGGTGACCTCGCCGACGGCACGCATTCCGGACGCCTCGAACGGCCCCTCGGCGTGACCGGGTTCGTCGGGCAGCAGTGCCAGTCCCGGCGCGAGAGGCGGGGCCCCCATGGCGGTGAGGTGGGCGTCGGCGGCCGCGGGCCGAACGTCGGAGTGGCCGGGATCCGGGCCGAGACAGACGCAGAAGCGTGCCATGGAGCGAGGGAGTCCTTTCGTCGTTGTGTCCGGCTGCGCCCGCGCGCTCTTCGGGGAGGTGGACCGTGCCCGTACGTGCGTCATGGTGTGTACGCGGCGCCCTGGTCCGGACCGCCGCGACGCACCCGGTCAGCCGAAGTCGTCGTCGCTCCAGCCGTCTTCGCCTTCGCTCCAGTCGCCGCCGTCCCAGTCGTCCCCGCCGCCGTCCCCGCCGCCGTCGCCGCCCGAGGCGGACGAGTTCTGGGCCTGCTGGCGCAGTTCTTCCTCCTCCTCCGGCGTCAGGTGCGCGGGCGGCAACTGAGCGGCGGTGACCGCGAGTCCGGTGACGCCGAGGCCGACGAGGATCGCTCCCATCCGGCCGCCGAACGACGTCCGGTTGATCATCACGGTGTCACCGCTGCCCCACAGCGTCCGGCCGTAGCCGATGTCCCGCCCGTAGGTCACGGTGCCGTCGGCGAGCAGCCGCTTGACGATCCGGTCCCCGAGCAGTTCGTCGGTGCCCGCGCCGCCCCGGTCGTCGTGCCAGTCCACCACGCCACCGGGGCCGCGGCGGCGCCACTCCTGACGGCCGTCCTCGTAGGTGCGGTGGACGCTGCCGTCGGCGAGCAATTCGTCGGTGTAGCCGATTTCGCGGGGGCGGATCATGCTCATCGGTCCTCGGGTCTGCGGTGGTCGGGCATACGGTCCTCGAGTCGGCGTCCGATCATGCGTCGGGCCAGGTCATGAACCCCGCGGTGCGCAGCTCGCGCAGTTCGCCCCAGACCGAGTGCCGGGACGGCCGGGGGCCGCGGGTCAGGCGCAGTACGGCGCGCAGGAGCCGCGCCGGCGCCACCGCGGCGACCTCCGCGAACCGGCCGCCCGCGAGCCAGGCGACCTCCTCGGGCCGCAGCCCCGGAAGCGGCGGGCCGAGTGGGGGGACGGGGCCGGGTGCGCGCCCGGTCACCAGACGCAGGGTCCGGACGTGCCGGGGCACAAGCCCGAGCGAGGCCACCCGTACTCCGGGCACCGGCCCCAGCTGCCGGCGCACCTGGGCGGGCAGGGTGACGCCGGTGGGGCTCGCGTCGTGCAGGACGTGCACAGTGGCGCCTTCGGCCCGCTCCAGCGCCGCCACCAGCCGGGGATCGAGTGGCAGGTCGTCGGCCGCGCTCAGGACGGGGCAGGCGGCCTCCAGGTGGACGTGGTTGGCCAGCAGCATCCAGGCGACGGAACGGTCCTGGCAGATCAGCAGGCGCGGCAGCCCATAGGCGTAGAGGTCGGCCTCGCGCGCGGGCCCGCCGATCGTCCGGGCGGCACGGTGCGGGGGCAAAAGGAGTCCGGCCGGCTCCAGTCCCCGCAGCGCCTCGGCGAAGCGGGGCAGCCTGAGGGGCGGGCGCGGGCTGTGCGGGATGCGTCGCAGTGGCGCGGGAGTCGGCCTCAGGACGCGGCACGTCTCGTAATACAGCTGACGTTCGGTGTAGCGAATCCCGCCGGGCAGGGCCGCGCGCCGGGCGGCGACGCCGATCGCCCGCTCCAGAACCATCCGCGAGACCGGGCGCAACGGCCCGGGCGGCTCGATGGGGGTCGGCATGTCAGCTTTCGTCCTTCCCGGGCGACGACTGCGGCTGGTTCGGGAAACCGAGCTCGGGGGTCCGCCCACGCGTCGGCGCCGCGCGGCGGACAACGACCGCCGCGGCAACGCTCGTGAAGACGGCGGCCGTGCGCGGCTCGACGAGGTGACGCATGTCAGATCCCCTCCAGCTCGGGCGGCTGCGGCCAGCTCAGGAATCCGAGCTCGGCGGCCCGCCGACGCGACGGCTCCGGGGCGCTCCGGGCCCGCTCGACGCCTCGGGCGACGGACGCCTCCAGCAGGGCCGGGGGGACCGCGGCGACCGGACCGAGCCAGCCCAGTCGCAGCCATGCGGCGTCCTCCGGGGCGAGCCGTTCCATCCGCCGGAGCCAGTCGGCCCCGCCGGATGCGACACTCTCGGGGGGATCCTCATGGAGAACGACGGCCCTGCGGTTGCCCCGGACCGCCTTCACCGGCAGGCCCGCGTCCACAACCACCGCGTCGGGGCGGTCCGCGCGAACGTCGGCCAGCAGCTGGAAGCCGCGGGCGCTCGCGTCGTGCAGGACGACCACGGGCCCGGTGGGCGGCAGATCGGCGAGCCGGGCGGCGAGGGTCAGTCCCAGCCGGTGCGGGAAGTCGTTGACGGACAGGAAGACGCGTACCGCCCGGTCCGGGCACAGCAGCGCCACCGTCTGCTTCTGCCGGTCCCGATCCGCGGGCGGGAACGCGGCGTCGCCGGCCTTCTCCTCGTCCACGACGCCGGGCGGCAAACTGCCGTAGACCTCCACCCAACGCCCGAGCATCATGGTCCGGAAGGCGTGCGGGTACGGCACCACGCATGCGCCGGCACGGCGGGCCGGCCTGCGTGGCCGCCCCCTCGCCATCAGGTACACGACGACGGCCGCCCCCACGCTGCCCCACCAGAGCAGTCCGGCGTGGGCGCTGTCCGGCAGCCGCACGGCGAGCGCCGCCAGTCCGGCGA
Source organism: Streptomyces sp. GLSS-08 (assembly GCF_056387915.1). Classification (NCBI taxonomy): domain Bacteria; kingdom Bacillati; phylum Actinomycetota; class Actinomycetes; order Kitasatosporales; family Streptomycetaceae; genus Streptomyces; species Streptomyces sp. GLSS-08. The sequence continues at coordinate 372,248 of NZ_JBWJAQ010000002.1, read as the reverse complement.
CGAGCGCCACTGCAGCCGTGCGTCCCACCCATGGTGAGCGACCGCTGCGCGGAGCCGCGTCCCAGGTGCGGTTCTCGGCGCGGGCCAGGTACCACAACTGGGTGAGGGTGACCGTGCGGCGGCCCTCGTCGGTGTGGGTGCGGGCGATGCGCTCGATCCTCGTGTCGTGCATGCCGCGGCCGTGCACCTTGGGATCGAGGGCGAAGGCCCGCTCGCAGTGGGAGCACACGCTGTTGGTGCGTTCCTTGCGCGGCAGGGAGGTCCGGCAGTGCGGGCAGATCATGTACCGCCTCCGCCGGGCCAGGTCATGAAGCCCAGGGAGGCGGCGCGCCGACGTTCCGGGTCGGTGGCCGTGCCGGCGCGCTCGACGGCTCGGGTGACGACCGCGAGAAGCTTGGCGGGCGGGACGGCGACCAGGGGCAGCCCCCAGCCCTTGGACAGGCGCTTCAGCTGGTCGGGGGGGTACTCCCCGCTGCGTCGCAGTACCTCCATGACAGCGTCGCCGGGCGGCTCGCCCCGTACGGGCACGGCGTTGGGACGGTCCCGCGCGACGTCGGGCGGCAGTCCGAGGTCCACGACCCGGTGTCCGGGGTACGCCGCGCGCACGCTGTGGACGAGTGCGAGGCCGGCGGCGTCGGCGTCGTGGAGGACCAGGACCGTTCCCGGGCCCGACGGGTCGAGGGCGGCGGGCAGTCCGTCGGGCGTGGCGACCAGGCGCAGCCCGTGGCGGGCGGGCAGGCCGGCGGCATCCAGGAAGACGGCGACGGACGGGTCAGGGCAGAGCAGCACGGGCCCGCCGGACGCGGGCTCGGCTGTCGGTACCGTCGAACGGTCCCCGCCGGTACGGGAGGTACGAGGGGACGGCCGAGGTGAGGGATACCCCTTGTCGCTGATCACCCCCGGCGGGAGCGAGCCGTAGACGTCGTTCCACTCCCGCATCAACTCGGTACGGAAGGACTCCCGGGAGACGCGGGGCCGGCCTCGCCTCCATCCCGACGCCCCCGCGATGAGGTAGCCGAGGGCGGTGACCAGGAGCAGACCCCCCAGCAGCGCGAAGAGCACCGCATCGCTGATCAGCCCGGCGACGCCGAGGAAGAGGCCGAACAGGGCGGCCACTCCGCCGCAGCCCGTCTCCACATCGGTGTCCTGAAGCGACTTGCGCGACAGGGCGTACCACAACTGGCCGGTGGTGCAGCGCAGTCGGCCTTCCTCGGTGAGCTTGGCGGCGACGCGGCGGACACGGAGGTCGTTCAGGTGCAGGGGGTTGGTCTTGGGGTCCAGTGCGTACCTGCGGCCGCATTTGCCGCAGACGTTGCCGGGGCGTTCCTTGCGCAGCAGGGACTGTTCGCAGTGCGGACAGATCACGCGGGGCCCTCCAGTCGGTGGGCCAGCCGCCGCAGCCGGGCGGCCAGGCGTTCCTTGACGGTGGTGACACCCGCTCCCCGCAACCGCTGGACCCGCTCGATGTCACGCAGCGCGGCGGCCAGCGCCAGGTAGTCGGTGCGGGCAAGGGTGCTCGTGCCGGTGGAGCCGGGAGGCGCGACCGTGCCGTCCGCCGGGCCCGCCGCCCTGCGGTCCGCCTCGGGGGCGGTGATCGCGTAGTCCTCGTGGTCGATGCCGTAGCCGGTGTTGGCGGCCAGGATGGTCAGCGGAGAAGTGTCCCGATTGGCGAAGGAATGCGGCATCATCTCGGGGATTCTTATCAACTCGCCCGGTGTGAGCGGGACTTCCGTGACCCGGTCGCGGTCGGCGTCGTACAGGCCGCAGGACGCGTAGCCCAGGCTGAGGACGAAGTGCTCACCGCCGTGCGCGTGCGGGGTGAAGGCGCTGCGCGGGCCGACGGTACCGAGCTTGACCGTGGCGTTGGAGGGACGCTCGGGCGAGGTGGCGGCGTCGCCCACCAAGTAGTGGGCGAACTGCCCGTCGTCGATGAACCGCAGGAGATCCCGCTCCGGACCGAGGTCGCGGGCGCCGTCCCGGTCGGCGAGGACGATCGAGCCGTCGGGCAGCAGTCGGTACAGCCGCACACCGCCCGGCAGGTCCCCCACCCCGCTCCGGCCCTTCGCGACGGCAGCCGCACCCGGCACGCTCTCCTGAACATCACCGAACAAGAGTTCCTCCCCCATGCCCACCCCGGCAAGTACGCGAATGGTAAGGCGTTGATCGAGAACGCGGGGAGGGTCCGAACGAAACCTGCGGTGACACGGCGGTGAACCACGGGTCGACACGGCATACGGGTGAGGGAAACGGCATCGCGCTCTTCACCCCCGTCGCCCGCCTCCGCACACCCCAGAGCATCGGATGCGGATGGCCGATTCCTCACTCCTGTAGGGGAGTTCGGCGCCGCACGGGGGTATGCCTTGTGCGTCTGTGGGCGCGCGAGCGGGGAGGCCGGCACTATGGCACGCCTTTCGTGGACGTCCGATACCCTTCCCTCGCGCCGGCCACGCACCCGTCACGTCGTTCGCCGACTGCGCGCCCAGGGCACGGCCGGGACGGCTGCGGTTCACGCCCCACCCTTCCACCCGTGAGGCGCCCGACGCCGGTGTGGTGCAGCGGCGGACCGTCGCCGAGGCCGGTTGTACGACAAAGACCCAGGCGGCATACCGATTCGCCATCGAAGCTTGACCCGACGGAGTTCCGCAGCTCATGCCGCAGCCAGGTCCTGCGGGAGTGGGAGGCGGCCTTGCTCGGAGCGGCGTTGGCTCGCCTTCGTTACGGCGTGTTGGTGAAGGAGCGGCGGTAGGAGCGGGGCGGCACTCCCCGGCGGCGCACGAACTGTTCGCGCAGGACGGCCGCGCTTCCGTATCCGACGCGGTGGGCGATCTCCTCGACCGGCAGGTCTGTGGTCTCCAGGAGCTCCTCGGCGCTGCTCAGACGCAGGCTCCGCAGCCAGGCGTGGGGGGTGGTGCCGGTCGCGGCGGTGAAACGGCGGGCGAAGGAGCGCTTGCTCATCACGGCACGCTGGGCCAGTTTCGCGACAGGAAGCGGCTCATGGAGGTTCTCGCGGGCCCACGCGAGTACCTCGGCGAGACGCTCGTCGCGGCAGTCTTCGGGGATGGGGGCGGCCAGGTACTGGGCCTGCCCGCCGTCGCGGTGGGAGGGCAGCACCATGTCCCGGGCAACGGCGTTGGCCATTGCGGCTCCGTGCTCCCGCCTCAGCAGGTGCAGGCAGAGATCGAAGCCCGCGGCGGCTCCCGCGCCCGTGATGATGCGTCCTTCGTCGATGTAGAGGGCGTCGGGTTCGACGGTGACGTTGGCGTGGCGGCGGGCGAGCAGTTCGGCGAACCGCCAGTGGGTGGTGGCCCGCCGACCGTCAAGCAGTCCGGCGGCGGCGAGCGCGAAAGCGCCGACGCAGTGGGCCGCGACCACTGAGCCGCGCTCGTGTGCGGCCGCCAGTGCATCGAGCACGGCGGGAGCGGGTGGTGTGCGGAAGCCGGCCCATGGCAGGGCGATCACCAGATCGGCGGAGGCGAGCCGGTCCAGGCCGTGCGTGATGGTGAGCGGCACGCCGAGGTCAGTGGGGACAGGACCGGGCCGGTCGGTGCACAGGGCGAAGTCGAAGCCGGGCAATGTCGCGCCGTGCGGGCCGAAGACCTCGCCGACGATGCCGACGGCGAGCATGCCGACTCCGGGCGGGGTGTACGCGGCCACGGTCATGAAGGGAGACACCCGTGCAGTCTGGCACTAATCCTGCGATCAGCGGCAGCTGTGCCACTCGTGAAAGATCGGCCTCCCCGGAAGGATTGAGGCCATGACAGACGCACCGCTCGGCCGCAGCGCCACATACACGATCCTGACCACCGGATATGTCGGCTCCACCGGCCCCGGAGTCGCCGCCACCGTCTCCTACATTTCCGACGCCGGCCGGCACGTGATCTTCGACCCGGGCATGGTGGCGAGTCGCGACCACATCCTCGCCCCGCTGAACGCGTTGGGGCTCGGCCCCGACGACATCACAGACGTGGTGCTCAGCCACCACCACCCGGACAACACCATGAACGTGGGCCTGTTCGAACGGGCCCGGGTGCACGACCACAAGGTGGAATACCTCGGCGATCAGTGGAGGAACCGGGATGCGGAGGGTTACGAACTCACCCCGTCGCTCAGGCTGATCCGCACCCCGGGCCACAGTGCCGAGGACATCACACTGCTGGCGGGCACAGACTCGGGCGTGGTCGCCTTCGCCGGTGACCTGTGGTGGCACGCGGACGGCCCGGCGGACGACCCAGTAGCCCCCGACCGCGAGGTGTTGCGCGCCTCCCGGATCCGAGTGCTGACCGCCGCGGACCTGATCGTCCCCGGCCACGGCGGCCCGTTCAAGCCCGACGACACCACGCCACGCTAGCCGCCTTTTGTCCGACATGAGCTGCGGAACTCCGTCCGGTCAAGCTTCGATGACACAGACGCCCGGTCGTCAGACGTCGATGGCAATCGGTCAAGGTTCACTGTCACAGGACGAGCCTGCTGATCGCAGCGGGCGGCACGACCACGGCGGTGCGTGCGCTGCCATCCGGTCCCCTCCCCCTGCTGATCCTGCTCGTCGGCGTCGTACGCGGAAACCCCACCCTGCTCCAGGCCACCGCGATCAGCGACCGCTGCGGTACCACGCACTACGGCCGCCTGTGCGGTTCTGCTCTCCTCTCCGGCCACCGTGGCGGCGGCGCTCGCTCCCTGGGCCGGTGCGGCCATGGCGGACCTGTGGCGGTTGCCACCACTTGCTCCTGGCACTCGCTGTCATCTCTGCCCTGGCTGCCGTTCTGGCGTTCGCTTCCGGAACTCGCTCAGCTTTCAGCCAGCACATTCGCCAACTCGGCCGGCTCAGCTGACTCGGCAGCCGGGGAGGGCCGGGACGGGAGAATCAGTCCGGCAGGGCGCCGGTGCTGGCGGTGCCTGACCCGTTTCCGGGTAAGTCCCTGCATGGTGTGGTCACATGGCCGACGACAGCGATGTAGTTCTGGAGATCTGGCGCGACCAACGCCAGGCAGCGGTCCACTCGGAGAACCAACGCGCGACGCTCTCCAACATCGTCATCCTGGTGGTTGCTGCAGGGCTGGGTCTCATCTCACAAAGAGGGATCCAGAGGTCGACGCTGACAGAGTCGGTCGAAAGGTGTCAACTCTTCCTGTCTTGTGAGGAACTGGGATCCGGCGTTCTATGGTGGGGCAGGCGCCGGACGCTGAGGTCCGGTCTGCACGGGCGCGCGGCGTCCGCATGGTCTGCTCGGTGTCTTCGGCAAGGGGGAGTTGATGGCCGAGTACGTCGAAATCCGCCTGAGTGAAGGGGAGTCGGTCCCCTTCGAGATCGCGGACCTAGATGTTCCCGTTCCGGCGGGCCGTCGTTGGCGGGCAACCACCGAGCGGCTGCAGGAAAGCCTTGAGCAGGGCGTCGATCGCGTGCTGCGGGTGGCGCACCTCGTCGCCGAGCGGGCTCGGTCGGGTCCGGGACAGCCCGAGCGAGTCACCGTCGAGATCGGCGTGAACGTGACCACGGATGCCGGCGTGGTGGTGGCGCGGGCGACCAGCGCCGCCCACTTGACGGTCAGCGTGGAGTACGTCGTCGGTGACACGGCTCCAGCTGACCCCGAAGACGCCGCGGCAAGTCCTGATTCCCTAGACCGGCGAGACCTCGATGAACCAGCCTCGGCCGTGGGGACCGCGACGGCCGCCCCTCCCGGCCCCGCCACCGATCCTGTGCCTGACTCACTTCAGGGTGGCGCCGTCCGGTGAAAAGGGTCGCCCTGTCCCGGGCCGGCCTGCTCCCTCGAGCTGCGGGAATATGCGCTGTCTCCTCCGCTGTCCTGTGGGCGTACACCTGGACCGATACCGTCACGCACACCGCTGCCGGTTCGGCGGCCGCCGTGTCCTTCCGTGACGCCCCCCACGTCGGTTGGCACGTCATGGTGGAGGCTGGCCGTGGCGGCTGGTGGCCGTTTGAGTGGCGCGCCTACTTTCCTGATTTCCGCACTGCCACCGGCGACCCCGTGATCTGGGGCGCCATCGTCACCATCAGTCTCCCTCATATTGTCCTCCTACTGACCGGAATCGCCCAGATCGTGGTGCGCAGACCGGACAGGACAGCGGCCTTCCTCGCCGGGCTGACCGGGCTCTTCCTGCCCGCCACCCTCGCCGTGCCCGCGGAGTGGCGGGGGCTGGGCCTCGCTTCGGCGCCCGCTGCCGTCGGTGTCCGTACGAGCGCCACCCTGCTCGCCGCAACGGCCACCGCGACGGCCGCCATGTACGTGTGGCGCACCGACGCCCGCCCGCGGCCCTGGGCCTGGCCTCCCCCGCGATCGACGGTTCTCACCCTGTCGGCGCTGCTGTGCTGGACGGTCCTGCGACCCTCACCGGGACTCGGGCCCCTGACCGCGGGCCTTGCCTCGATCGCCGCGCTGGTGGTTCCGGTGGCGGTGTTCCTTGCACCGGAGCGTCCCCTGCACCGGCAAGCAGCCGCAGCTTGGCTGTTCACTCCGGCACTCGCCGTGGCATGCGATTTCTTCGCGCTCTTCTTCGTGCTCACCACGAGGAGCGCGGACGGCACCGGGGAACGGATGGGCGGCATGTGGTCCGCCGGTCAGGCAGCCACGGGTGTGGTGGTGGGGCTGATCGTGCTCGTCCTGTCGGCCCGGGGCCTCCGGGGCCCTCACGACCGGCCGGAGGTCGCGGCTTCCGACCGTGTCCATGACTGAAGGAGTCTCCGCTGTGGACGACTTCGTACGGCTCTCGCTCGTGCGGATCTGGGGAGAAGCGGATCCCGTCGGCGTCGGCTTTCTGGTGGGCGAAGGGACCCTCGTCACTTGCAGGCACGTGGTGGCCGGTGCGCTTGGAGGGGAACCGATACGCCTGGGCGACACCGTGGACATCGATTTCCCCCTGGTCCAGGTCGGCGGGAGGCGACGGGCCACCGTCGTACATCTCGGCCCCGACCCCTCGTCCGATGTCGCAGGCCTGCGGCTGCCCGAGGTGCCCAAGGGGTGCAGGGCGGTCCGTGTCGTGGCGGACGACGATCTGGCAGCCCACCGGGTGCGGTTGTTCGGCTGCCCACGCGGTCGCCCGGAAGGAGTGTGGGCCGAGGGGCTGATTCGTGGCCCCGGGGCCGGCGGGCAGATCCAGATCGACGACGAGCGCTCGACCGGACTCGCCGTGGAGCCGGGCTTCAGCGGCGGGCCCGTGATCGATGCCGACCTGGGCGCTGTCGTCGGCATGGTCGTCAAGTCCGAGAGCAATACACGGCGGCGGACCAGCTATGCCCTCTCCGGCTCGGCCATCTACGCGGCGTGGCCGGCGTTGTCGACGATGCCGGGACTGAAGAACCCCTTTCGCCGTCTCGAACCCTTCGAGGAGGAGCACCGGGACGTCTTCTTCGGCCGGGAGGAACCCACGCAGGCGGCGCTCGCGCGGCTGGGCGAGCGTGGCCTGCTGGTGGTCCTGGGGCCGTCCGGATCGGGCAAGTCCTCGCTGGTGCTGGCGGGGCTGGTGCCCAGGATCCGCGACGCCGAGACTGCCATCCTCGTCGTCCGCCCCGCCGAGGGCTGGACACCATGGTCGGTCCTGGCGAGCGCGCTGCTCGCGGAATGCGGCGCGGACGTGGACCGGTGCCTGGACGCGGTCGTCGGGACCCGGGAGGCAGTGACGGCCGACGCAGAAGACGGGGTGCCGACGCGGCTGTCCCAGTTGGCCGCGGCTCTGCCCCACCACGGCGAAGACATCCTGCTCCACCTGCTGCGGACCGGAGGGGCCAGACGTCTGGTCTTCGTCGTCGACCAGGTCGACGAGGCCATAGCGAAGGACGAGACCGCGACCTTGGCCCTGATCGCCACGCTCGTGGGACTGGTGGACTCCCGCCCCGGACGGCCTTCGGCCGTGCGCGTCGTCATGACCGTCGGACCAGGGGCGCTTGCCACACTGTTCGCAGACACCGGCATCGGACGTCGACTGGAACAAACGACGTGGACCATCCCGCCTCCGCGCCCCGACGATCTGCGGGCCATGGTGGAGAGACCGCTGGCGGTGGTCGGCATGCCGGGCTACCAACAGGGCCTAGTCGACCTGATCCTCGCGGATCTGGGCAGGGAGCCCCACCCGTTGCCGCTCGCCGAGTTCACTCTGAGCGAGCTGTGGGAGCGCCAGCGATCGGGCCTGCTCCTCCTCAAGGAGTACAGAAAGCTGGGCGGAGTCGGCGGAGCCATGAAGGCCTTCGCAGAGCAGCAATGGCCAACACTGGGTGGGGAGTCCGAGGTTTTCGGGACACTGTGCCAGCTGATCAGCCCGCTGCCCGGGAAGCGTTTCGTGCGCCGGGTCGTCGAGGTCGACGATCTCGGGGACCGTACGCCACTGCTGCGACGCCTGGCGGACACCAGGCTCGTCACCCTCGCCGGCGGCAACGGCGCACCGGAGACCGCCGAACTCGCCCACGAAGCACTCGTCCACGCATGGGAGCCTCTGCGGCAGCAATTCGAGGAACGCAGGTCTCTCCGCGCCTGGCAGGACGGGCTCGACGGACACCTGCGCGGCCGACGGCGCGTCCGAGGACGCTACGTCCCATTGCGTGGCCGGGCCCTCCGCCTTGCGGTGCGCAACAGACGCCAATACGCGCACGAGCTGACCCCGCGGCAGCGCGCCCTGATCACCGCGAGCGTGTTCGCGTCCGGCCAACGATGGCTGCTGCGCGCCACCGCGGCGGCCCTCGTCCTTCTCCTGGCCGTCTCCTTGGTGACGACCGTGTCCAGCGGCGAGTCCGCCAAGCGCGACGAGCAGTCCGCGGCGCTGGCACACGCACTGCTGCAGCCCTACGCACCGGACCGCAGCCTGCACGGACTGCTCACCGACCTCACCGCCTTCCGCACATACGACGACGAACGCACCCGCAAGCGACTGCTGGACTGGTATCGCGGGTTACGCTCCACGGACGCGATCCTGCCCCTTCAGGGATTCGACGTACTGCCGCAGTCCGAGGAGAGCAGGGTGAGCCCCGACGGATCAGCCGTGGTGGTACAAGGGCATTCCGCCGCCGTCTGGAACGTCACCGGAAAACGGGCCGTACGGGTGGCGACGATGAAGGGAGAGAGGCCGTACCAGGAGCACTCGGGGTTCCAGGCATGGTCGACCTTCGAACCCAAGCACACGGTCTGGCTCGGCAACGACCGCCTCGCCTTCGCCACCGATCCGCTCTACTACGGTCTGGCGGACAGCGTCGTCCTCGTCGCCGACGCGCGAACCGGGCACACCGTCCGCAGCCTGGAACTGGGGGACGCGGTGACCGACCTGCTGGCGGATCCGAGCGGCCGATGGCTCCTCTGCGCGATGTCCGAGGGACTTCTCCTGTACGACCTCGCGCCCTCACGGCCCGTGGCACGGCGCTTGGTCAGCCCACCACTGGGCGACCTGGGCACCTTCGTCTCCGGAACGAGGCTCATCGGTGTCACAGCCGCCGGCACGGCAGTGTTGCGCACACCCACCGAGCCACTTCTGGAACTGTCGCCTACGGGCGTACGGCCGTACGCGCCGCCGAAGGCCCATGCGGCCGGCCACACCCTGGAGGGCAGGGGCCCCGACCGCTTCGTGGACTGCTCGTGGCCGGGCGGCGGGGTCCGCTTTCGACTGCGTGATCTGTCCGACGGAGCTGTCCTCGCCACCCACACGGCATCCGAGGTGATGGTGGGATCGAGCGTATCCACACCTTCCTGCGCGGCGGGGTCCGTCCTGTTCACCTCGGATGCGAAAGACGTGGCCTACCGCGACGCCCACGACCACAACATCGTGCACCTCGGGCCGCGTGGTGCAGGACAAGAAAGGTTGCAGAGCGTGTCGATTCCGGCCGACTACCGGCTGGCCGGCCTCGTACGTGTATCCCCGGGCAACTACCGGCTCATCGTCACCGCCCACAAGACGGCCCTCGTCATCCGGAGCGCATCACCGGACAGCCTGGACAGAGCGATCAGTGAGCTCACCTTGGGACGGCTCCGTTACGTCGGCGCCGCGAACCCCGACTACGCCCGCTTCACGCCCGACGGTGCTCACCTGCTGCTCACCCATCCGGACGGGAGAATCGAAGCGTGGGACATCCGAAGCCGGCGCCGCACGGGTCAAGTCGCACCGGGATGGTCCGACCCGCACGCAACGCACGATCGCCATGCAGGCGATGCGGTCCCCTCCCTGCCGCAGCAGCTCGCGGTCTCGCCGGACGGCCGCCTCCTCGCCGGTACCTCTGGGGCTCGCAACACCACGACCCTGTGGAGGATCCCCGAACTCACTCCGGCCGGCCGCATGTCCACGGGCGGAACCAGCGTGCGTTTCGTGGACCGTACACACGTCCAGATCGACGGGCTGAGGTCGGAACGGGGCGCTTCCGTCATGGCGGTCTGGAACACCAACCCGGTCCGCCCGGTGTCCACTCGCACGACGCTGGGCCAGCCGGAGGAGGCGTGGGCCCGCCCCGGCCAGCACGACATCGTCGAACTCAACTCGCAGCTCGGCTGGTTCTACTTCCAGCGCCGGGGACTCCTCGACGGGATTCCGATTCCCGGATCCGAGGTGCGGATTCCCGCAGGAAGGCCCTTGTGGACGGCCTTCGACGGCAGCGGGCGTTTCGCCGCGTACGAAGTATGGGACGACAAGTCCATCCACGTAATGGACTTGGTCAACCGCGCCGAGGTGGCCCGGTTGCCGGCCCTTGACGGCCTGAGCCCCGTCGCGCTGCGGTTCGGATCCGATCCACGCACCCTGTACATCGGCTACACGTCCGACGACTTGTACATGCCTGAACCGCTCGTGATACGCCGCTGGGACCGTGACCGCTGGTTCGGCTTGTCCGCACTTCTCAAACAGAGCTCGACCGTGACACTCCTGCGTGGAAGAAGTGATCTGCCGCAAGCCTGGCGGATCTCCCCGGACGGGCGCCTGGAATCCGCAGACCCGCAGGCATGGCTCAGGGGGGTCTGCGACCTCGTTACCGACGTGAGCCTCGGTCACATGCTTGGGGGAGGCGACGGCAGGGGCTTTCCCATCAACACCTCCGCGTGCCGGTGACGCCGGTGTCAGGGGGGCGGCCGAAGGCCGCGTTGGTTCTGACTGCTCAAGAGCGTGATCGGTTGGAGGAGTTGGTGCGCCGGAGGTCGACGCCGCAAGCGCTGGCTCTGCGCTGCCGGATCGTCCTTGCGTGCGCATCCGGCATGACCGACCGAGAGGTTGCACGCCAGATCAGCGCCGAGGAGCACACGGTCGCAAGTGGCGTGCACGCTTTGTCCGCGACCGCTTGCCCGGGCTTGGCGACATGCCACGCCCGGGCAATCCTCGCTCGGTTTCCGACGAGCAGGTCACCGCGGTGGTGAAGAGAACACTGGAAAGCACGCCCAAAAACGCCACGCACTGGTCGACACGGGCGATGGCCGCGGAGATGGGCCTGTCGCAGTCGACCGTCACACGGATTTGGCGGGCTTTTGGCCTGCAGCCCCACCGCACCGAGACGTTCAAGCTGTCGAGGGACGCGTTCTTCGTGGACAAGGTGCATGATGTCGTCGGGCTCTACCTGGATCCGCCTGAGCGCGCTCTGGTGTCCTGCATCGACGAGAAATCCCAGATCCAGGCGCTGGACCGCTCGCAGCCGGTCCTTCCGATGATGCCTGGCACCCCGCAGCGGACCACTCACGACTATGTCCGCGCCGCCACCACGACCCTGTTCGCGGCACTCGAGGTCACCACCGGCACAGTGATCGGGTCACTGCACCGCCGACACCGGACCGAGGAGTTCAAGAAGTTCCTGGTCAAGCTCGAGCGGGAAATCCCACCGACCCTTGATGCCCATCTGGTGCTCGACAACTGCGCCACCCACAAGACTCAGGCCATCAAGACCTGGCTGGTGGCTCACCCCCGCTTGCACCTGCACGTCACACCCACCGGATCGTCCTGGCTCAACCTCGTGGAACGCTGGTTCGCGGAACTGACGAACAAGCGGATACGGCGAGGCGTCCACAAGAGCGTCCAAGCCCTGGAGAAGGACATCCGGACCTGGATCGCCCGCTGGAACACCAATCCCAGGCCATACGTCCGGACGAAGACCGCAGACGAAATCCTTGAACGCCTCGCTGGCTATCTGAAACGGATTCCTGACTCAGAAGACTAGGAGTCCGCACCGAGGATGCACCGCCCGGGCAGGTCCGAATCCTGTCGACCGGGGCAAGTACGGGTCGAAGATCCACCTCGAATTGCTTGCCTTCGACTACGGTCGTGCCCTCAGCCGTGAGACGCTCGTCGCTGCTGACCGCCTGGTGATCCGTCCTTTCAGAACCCGCTACCTTTCGGCGGAGGCCGCCCGCGCCATCGCCGTGAACATAGCGAACGCACTGCCGAATTCCGGCCGTCCGGGATGCTGTGGCAGGACGGGGCCGATCGGACTCTACTGGAAGGTGAGGATCACCAGAATTGGCGACCGAATCGTTTCGCCCGACGCCGGATGCTTCGCCAAGGCAGGAGGTCGTGCCATGGACCCGCCTCTGCGAGAGCGCGACCTACCGCAACTCGTGGTCGACCGCCCGGACCGGCTGCGCGGCCGGGTCTTCGTCCTCGACGACCAGCCGATGCTGGTCGGGCGGGACTCCGACTGCCAGATCCAGGTGGGCGATCCGGGCGTCAGCCGACGGCACGCGGTGGTGTGGCGGGCCTCGGGCCGGACCACCGTCGAGGATCTAGCCTCCACCAACGGCACCATGCTGAACGGCCACCCGGTGCTCGGGCAGCAGGTGCTGCACTCGGGCGACGTGGTGGATTTTGGGCCTTTGGAGGTGCATTACGAAGAGCTGCGCCCCGCAGACCGGACCGTTCAGGCCTCGAAGCCCGGAGTCGGCGGCACCCCGGGTGGTACCTCGGACACCAGGCCGGGCCCGGGCCCCGCCTCTGAACGCGGGCCCGCGCGTCACGGCGCTCCCGCCGCAGGACCGCCACCCTCCGGCCCGCCGGGCCGCCCGGCACCGCGCGAGGTCGGCCGTACGCCGCCCGGCGGCGAGCGGCGGTTCGACATCGGGGAGCAGCAGGCCGACCGGCTGAGCAACGTCGCCGGGGACCAGTACAACTACGTTCAGCAGGCGCAGCGCGAGAGCTTTTTCAAGGAGGTCGCCGCGACCCGTACCAGGGCGCGACACCTGATCATGCTCGGCTTCCTGCTCTTTCTGATCGGGGGCGGAATCTACGGCTGGGTAATCATTGGATTCATTGCCAGCACCAACGACAAGATATCGTCGGGGAGTTCGAACTTCGACTCCTCCCCGGAGCTGCTCGGACCGAAGGTGGCTGGGGTGCCGCTAGGGGCGGTCGGGTTCGCGATGGCGGCTATCGGGACGGTTCTGACGGTCATTGGGATCGTTCTGCACATCGTGACGACGTCCCGGCGCCGCCGCTTCGAGGATGCCGAGCGGCAGGCGTCCTGGCGGCAGCGGTGAGGAGGTGGGGAGCCATGGCCTTCAACATCGGCAATCAGCAGGGCGGCGTAGTCAACAACGTCGCCGGGAACCAGACCGTTCATGGTGGCCAGTCGGCCGTCTTCACGGCGGGCGGGCAGGAGGTGCGCGGCCTGGTCCGGGAACTCAGGGCGTCGATCGAGCGGACGGCGCTGCCGCCAGCAATCGAGCCCGAGGTTAGGGCCGAGCTGGACTCGTTGGACGAGGAGGTCGCCCGGCCGGAGCCCAACCGGGAGGCAGTGGCGGGCCGGCTCGGCCGGATCACCCGGCTGCTGTCCTCGGCGGGTGCGCTGGCCACGGCCAGCACCGGGCTGATCGGGCCGCTCGGAGCGCTCGCGGGCTGGCTCGGCGCACTCGGCCAGCCGATCTTGCGGGCGATCGCGGGCAGATGGGAGAAGGCTGACGGAGAGGGCCTGACGGAGAGGGCCTTGACCCAAGGCCGGGTAGTTGGCGTTTTCGTAGGTCATGCAAGGGGGCTGGAGACCATGGTGTTGCGGCGTAGAGGCCGGGGCCGAGTTGGTGGATGAGGCCGCTGCTGGCCCATGGATTCGGTTGTCTGTACATGGTCTCCAGGGTATGGTCCCGGCCGGCCCGTTCCGCCGCAGTGCTGGCACTGCCCGGCGATGCCCCGCTCGCCGTCCAGGCCGCACTCGCTCGCGGCCGAGAGTTCGGCCAATGTCGGGCGATTGGCCTGTGCGGGGCGGGCTGAACTGACGTCACATCAACCCATAGGTACCCACAATGATCTTGTGCAGCCGCCTTGTTGAACGGGCCTGTTGGACAGCCTAGGTCCCTTGCGCGGTCGGCTGAGGCCGGGTGTACGGGCCGGCGATCCGGCCGGTCGACCGCGTTCCCGAAGGTGTGGGCGAGACAGTCACACCCACGAGTGGACGAACTGGACTCGGCAACCACGACCACGCGACACTTCGACAACAGATCCTCTTGCTTTTGGCTGGACTCGACATCCGCGAGCTACCAAGGGGCCCTTCTTCCATGCCCGCACACCGAACAACTCACCCGAACCAGGCCTCTGTTCGAACCCGGCCGATCACACGACCGGGCGCTCCTCAGCCCCCGGCCTGCTTGCCGGGGATCTCGCGTCCGGCCTGCTGCGCGGCGAGCACCGCGTCGTACACCTCGTGCGCGATGCGCAGGGCCTCGCTCTTGGACGACGCCTCACCGGTGAAGACGTGCACGCCGTTGTGACTGAGCGCTTCAGTTGACCGGCCTGAGCGCTTTGGTCAGTGGTCGGGCCGTCACGCTCCCGACGCCGTCCTCATCCGGGTGCACTGCCCGTAGCGGGCATCCGGTGCCGACGCGCTCGGTGAGTTCGGCGCGCAGGGTGGCGAGTTCGGACATGCGTGCGTCGACGAGCTGGATCTTTTCCTCGAACAGCGCGGACAGCGCCTCTGCGGCGTCCGGCGCCCCGTGCAACTCCTCGCCCGTCCGCGCGATCTCCGCCAGAGAGAATCCGAGTGTCTGTGCGGTGCGGACATAGTGCAGCCAGGCCACCGCCTCGGGCGGGAAATCGCGATAACCGTTGGCCAGGCGTCGGCCTGCGATGAGACCGACCTTCTCGTAGAACCGAATCGTGTCCCTGGTCATCCCCGTCTGCGCGGCCAGCTCTCCGATGCGCATCCCCCAGCGCCCCCTTCGAACGATGAACTTGACCTTGGACCGTACTCCACTGTTTAGCGTGAGGCATCGGTGACTTCCTGACAGGCCGGAGCCTCAACATGATCCGAGTTCATGCCCCCGCACGCCTCGCCTATCTTCGTGTCGTACGCGCGAGTGCCTGGTACGACTTCGTAGTCACCGCGGGGTTCGTGACACCGTGGACGTACGCGCTGGTGCACGACACCCTCTCCACATTGGGCGAGTCACTCGAGTGGGGCGCCCTGCCCGAACTTGACGTGTGGCAGACCCTGTACGCGAATCTGATGGGTTCGGTGGTGATCGTCTGGGCCGCACTGCGCATCGTGCGGCCGCTGCCGCTCCACGGACTGTTCGACGGCATCGCGCGCACCCTGTTCTCAACATGGATGGCATACGCACTGGCCCATGATGCCTCGCGGATACTGTGGCTCTTCCTCAGCGTCGAGGTCACGTGGGGGATTGTCCAGCTTGTGCCGTGGCTGCGGAACCGACACACCAACGTCGTAATCGAGCACCAGGCCGACCAACTGGAACGCTCAGCGCCAAACTGAGCGTTTTCAGCGTTGCCTCTCCAGGGTTGGGACAGCTTTGGTGATGACGCTCATGCGGTTGAGGCTGATGCGGGATCTGCGCCGTCGGCCGCGTCGCTGTGATGCGGGATCAGCAGTACCGCCCGCATCGGCCACCTTCGCCGATACCGGAGCGACCGCCTCGACGTCAGCCTTGACCTGCTCGGCTGAACGGTTCAGCACCCGCTTTGCGCATGTCAGTTCCGCCCGCTCGACCTGCAACTGCTAGCACCGCTTCTAGTGGACTGTGACGGCCCTGCTGCTGTAGGGCTGGAACCTAGAGAACCCTGAGCGCCTCGAACCGGCCCGTCGCCCGGGTCGCTCAACGTGCCGGCTCCTGCGACCCACGGGCACCTACAGACCGCAGGACCACCCGGCCCCCAGATAACCCTTGCCCACCCCGGGTCCTGTTCCGCGCTCGTGCGGTGGAGGGGCGGCTGGGGACGTCACCGGCTGGACAGGTGGTCCTCCCGTCCCCCGGCAGGGGACTGTCCAGTAAACGGGTCTGGCTCGTAGTCGGTGGCGACGCATTTGCTGCTCGCCCATGCGCTCTCAGAGCTGTTCGCGGAGGGCGGCGACGCCGATCTCGACTGAGCGGACTCTTTGTGGGTCAGTGCCAGTAGGAGGGCGAGGACGATCCGGAGCCGTTCCAGGAAATGATCAGGAGAATGACGATGATCGCCAACGGGACGGCGACGAGCAGGGCGCACCCGATGGCACCGGGCAGGTTCTTCCTGCGAAGGCGCTGATCGAGCAGCTTGGCCTCGGGGGTGTCGTTCCGCCAGTGCGGCTGGAGCTCCGCGGTGCCGTCGGCGATCGCCCCGGCCACCCGGGCGACGTCCGCGGGGTGGTACGTGCGCCACTTGCTCTCGCCCCAAGTGGAGTGCGATACACCGAGGTTGTTCCGGACTCCGTTGGCCTTCGCGGTGGCGTACAGGCAGGTCGCCCGGATGGTCGGCCAGGCTCGGGCCAGCTGCCTCTGGGACAACCAGGCGACGTGCTCCGGTTCGGCTGCTGCCACGGGCGCACCTACTCTCGGCTCGCAAGCAGTCTCTCCCCGCTCCGGCCGGATAGGCAACACCTACTTCTCGTAACCGGCTTGGCTCCTCGTGCTGCCAACATTGACTGGACGTCTAAAAGTGGCCGCCAGTGGGTCATCGGACGCGCGAGCTTCGTGGGCGGGTGTCCCAGCGGTAGAGAGGCCAGGCACGTCGGATCAGGCAGCGGACGGTGATAATTGTGCTGGCCAGGGCGATGAAGAACTCGACGGGGGCTCTTCGTCGCTCGGTGCGGCTGCGGAGCTTGCCGAAGCTGTTCATCCAGGAATTCGTGCGCTCCACCACCCACCGTCCGCCGATCTGGATTCGAGGTCTTCGCGCCGCGCTTGGCGATCTGGCCTCTGTGATTCCTCTCGCCTTCAGGTCGAGGTGGACCATGCTGTAGTCGTACCCAGCGTCCATGCTCGGTCGCGTGCTGAGGGCAGCGGCCCCAGGGATGCTTCCAGGTCGGTGAAGCGGTTGAGGGTAGCGGGCAGCAGGGTGGGATCGCGGGTGCTCGCCGGCGCGGGGCCGGTGACCAGCGGTATGCCGTACCCGTCCGTCAACTGCGGGCGTTTGAAACCGAGTTCGGCCCGGTCGACGGGGCTCCTGCTGGCGCACTCGCCGGCCGCAGGGAGCCTTGGCCGCCCGCATGGCCGGCCTCGGCGCGCAGGTCACCGCCGTGAACTCCTGCCCCACCCAGCACGAGCGCGCCGCGAGCGGGCTTCCAGCGGTGCTCGCGAACAGACGTACGCCGATGCCCGGGATCAGGGTTCACCGGCTGCGCCCCGACGGCTCCTCCTCGACAGAACCCCGGTCCTCACCGGAGACCCGCCGCCCGGAGCCGGCGGACCCCGCTGCCGCGCCGGTCGCGGTGCCCTCCGCCCGATCGCCGTGCCCCGGCCACCACGCGGCGTGGCCGATCAGGGCCGTGAGGCTGGGGGTGAAGAACATGGACATCACGAACGCGGCGACCGCGATTCCGAACGAGACCGCGAAGCCCATCTCCGTGAGCAGAGCGTTGCCCGCCAGCATCATCGTGGCGAAGGTCGCCGCGAGGATGAAACCGGCGGCTGCCACGGTCGGACCGGCGTACCGGAGGGCCATACCGGCCGCCTCCCGCGGGTCGCGGCCCTCGCGCGCCTCCTCGCGGAGCCGGGCGATCATGAGGATGTTGTAGTCCGTGCCGATGGCGACCACGAAGAGATACATGATCACCGGGAGCATGAACATCAGTCCCGAGTGCCCCTGTCCGCCCTGGAAGATCCAGACGGTGGCACCGAGAGTGGCGCCGAAGCCGAGACCCACCGACGCCATCAGATACAGGGGGGCGACCACACTACGCAGCAGCAGCCCCAGAATCACCATGATCAGAAGAGCGGCGACCGGGAAGACCGTCCGGTAGTCGTGATTGACCGCGGTGCCGATGTCCTTGTAGATCGAGGACATGCCGCCGACGAGAGCCTCGGTGCCGTCGGGCGCGGCGTCGTGGGCGACGTCGCGCACCTCGCCGACGGCGTCGATCGCCTTGTCCGTCGAGGCCTCGTACTCGAGCGTCACGGTGAAGTCCGCCGTGGTGCCGTCGTTGTTCAGCTGGGTCATCCGCGCGTTCGCGACGCCGTCCACGGCGCCGAGCTTCTGCGCGTACGTACCGAAGGCGGCCTTGTCCAGCGGCTTACCGTCGGAGCTGGCCAGGTAGACGTCGGTGGGCGCGGCGGCGCCCGCCGAGTACGCCTTCTGCATCTCGTCCTGGACGACCATGGACTCCTTGGTGTCCGGCATGGACCCCGAAGCCAGGTCGAACGTGGCCTTGTACCCGAACATGCCGAGCGAGAGCGCCACCAGGACGAGACCGGACAGCGCGGCGGTCAGTGCCGGGCGGCGCTGCACCCCGCGGCCGAGAGCGGCGAAGCGGGCGTTCTCCGGTTCCCGTTGCCAGGACTTGGACGGCCAGAAGACCTTGGGCCCGATGAGGGAGACCACGGCCGGGATGAGGGTCAGTCCCGCGACCAGGGTGGCGGCGACCGCGATGGCGAGCGCCGGACCCATCTGCTTGAGGAACCCGAGGGTGGACAGCACCAGCGCGAGGAACGCGATGATGACGGCCCCGGCGGCCGAGGCGATGGCCTCACCGACCCGGCCGACCGCGTCGACCATGGCCTCCTTCGGTTCCTCGCCGGCACGCAGACGTTCGCGGTAGCGGAACATCAGGAAGAGGAAGTAGTCCGTGCCCACGCCGAACAGCACGACGATCAGGATCGAGGAGATCGAACTGTTCGCCTGGAGGTCGAACAGCTTGGTGGCGTACGCGATCAGCCCGTTCGCGATGGCGGACACCAGGCCGATCAGGACCAGGGGCAGGACCGCCAGGATCGGTGCCCGGAAGATGATCAGCAGGGTCACCAGGATGATCACGAAGGTGCCGATGCCGATGAGCGCCTGACCCCGGCTGGACGACTCCTCCTGGTCCAGGGCCTGCGCGGCGGAACCACCGAGCTTGACCTCGAGCTGGGTGCCCTTGGTCAGCTTCTTGACGTCCGTGCGCAGGGTTTCAGCCGCGTCGGCCTGTTTGGGCTGGCCGGCGTTCTTGCTGTCCATCTGGACCAGGGTCGTGGTGTACCTGCCGTCCTTGGACGGCCGGCCGGGGACGACCTTCTGCACCTGGTCGATGTGCTTGTCGCCCAGCTCGGAGGTGATGCGGGCGACATCCTTCTTGTCGGCGGCGGTGAGTTCGCCCCCGTCGGTGCGCTGATACAGGGCGATCGCGGACGGGGTGAAGGCGCTGGGGAACGCCCTCTCCTGAAGATCGGCCGCCTTGATGGATTCATAGCTGCTGGGCAGAAAGCTGCTCTCGTCGCTGCTGGAGGGCAGACTCGGAGCGGTGGCGACGATCGCCACCGCCGCGATCAGCCATGCCACGATCGTCCAGACGGGATGTCGGACGACAGCGTTCCCGATACCTCGGAACATGCGGAAGGTCCTCCTACGCAGGGAGATCACCACAGCCCGGGGAGCGGTCCCTGGCGACGGCGACCTCGACCGGCACTCTCCACTCGCACCAGTCGATCGGTTGTCTTGGGCTCTGATCGTAGTGACCGCATCGGGCAATCCTCATGCGAGCCAGGGCCGTTGACAGAAATTCGCCTTCGCGACGCGCGCCCGCCCCCGGGGCGCGGGCTTCACGGACGGCGGACTGGCCGAAAACGTTCCGGGTGGTGCGGTCAGTGGGTGATCACGTCGCGGATGTGGCCGCGCGCCCGGTCCTGACCGGAAGCCGTGGGCGGCCGCGCTCCCTGGTCAGCGGCCTTGATCATGGTCGGCGCGACGTCGACGCTGATCCCGTCGATGCCGTGGTCGCACCAGAACCGGAGGGCCGGTTCGAGCGCTTGTCGGCGTCCGTCACCTTGGTGACGCAGGGTCCGGCACCCCGGGGACGCGGACGCCCCCGGGGCCGTGGTCAGATCGGCACTGCTGCTGGGGCGGACGTCAGCCGACGGTGACCGTTTCGCGCGCAAACGAGCCGGTCCGTCCGACGAGCGCTGCGCCGAAGTTGCCTTCCACCTCCGCCTTTTCGGCAGTGTTCGGATAGGGGTTCGTGCACGCCACACCCGCGCTGGAGCCCGACATCAGGCTGGAGCAGGGTCCTGGCTTGCGATCGGGCAGCCCCAGGATGTGCCCGAGTTCATGGGAGGAGATACGGATCGTGTTGTAGCCCTGGTTCACGGCCTCCCTGCCGATGTAGACGGTGCCGTTGCCGAGGGAGGTGGTCAGGGCGCGGGGCCAGCCGTTGTCCGCGAGAACCCGGATGTTGGCGCGTTGTCCGGACGCGACGGGGCGCAGTTCGACGCCGTCGACGCTCTCGTTCCAGATGGCGGCACCCCGGTCCACCGCGGACCTGAACTCGGCGGAGCCACTCGCGTCGTAGGTGACGACGCGAGCCGCTGTCACCGAGTCGGCACTCGGTGACGGCGCGGCAGCGGCGTGGCCGCCGAGCAGGGGCAGGGACAGCAACAGAGCGGCAGCCAGTCCGCCGGTCGTGGTTCGGACGTGCATGGTCGACCTCCTTGTGGGGATAGGCAGTCGTGCACATGACATTCCCTGAGTCCCTCCCCCGGCCGGGCGAAGGCCAATCCGTCATTCCGGCCACCGATGTGACGCCCTGTGAGTCCGCTCAACGATCCGCCCGGCGACGCTGAAGTCCCGTTTGTCCACCACGCGGTAGTGCATGCTGCTGTTCCCGTCGACCGTGAGGCGGAAGGCCAACCGGAGCTGGGACACGAGAGCGGCGCCGACGCGCCTGGCCTCGCCAGGACCGACACCGCGCATAGCCCGGAACGCCCGGGCGAACGCCTCGCCCGAGCCGTAGCCGTAGCCGTAGCCGTAGGCGTAGGCGTAGCGCACCGCGACGTCCAGCAATGACCCTCACCCCGAGACCACTTCGGCGCCCGCGACAGTCAACCGTCGGCGCCGTACGCACTCCGACAACGGCATCCCCGCGAGAGCGGAGAGCATCCGGCGCAGGTGATATTCCGACGTGGCCGCGACCCGCGCCAGCTCCGCCACGTCGACGGGCTGGTCCAGGTGACGCTCGATGTGCTCCATGGACTGGTTGAGCCGCTCCAGCACGCCCGGTCTCCTTCCTTCGTTCCGGTCACCACGCCGGGCAGCGCGCCTCCTGCCGGACCCGACATTCCGCGCCCGGTCCGGTGGGCGCGGCTGCCGGGCGCGCGCCGCCGCCTGTTCGGGCGGCTGTCCGACGGGGGACCGGGCGGGTGAACACGGGGCCACCGGTAGCGCCGGGCGCCACCCGCCCGGTCGACCCGACGCCCGGCGGACCGTCGGCTGGGCAACAATCGTGGCGGTCCCTCACTCGAAGGAAGATTCCAGGCTTCGGCGTATTTCCCTGGTGCTGGTCGGTCCGGCCGCTGTCGGCTTCCTCGTCGCGCACACCGCTGCCGCCCATGACTCGGACATCGATGTCGGCTGGGTGGACGGGCAGTCCCGTCCGCGTGGGCGACATCGTGGTCGAGACCTTCGACGCCGAGGCCCCGACACCGGCCTTCTTCTACCGTGGCGGCGTTGGCGCACGCCCTGCACCTGTCACTCGACGAGCTGGCCGCCGCCGGCGCGAGGACGCCGGGAGCGGCGAGGAGGCCACGTCGGCGTACGCGGACTCGCGCCGACCGACTGGGAGCGCAGACGTCCCTGACGTAGCACGGCAGCGCCGGCCTTGACCGCGGCCCGGCTGCGCCGGCCACCGGATCAGCCGTTCAGCACGCCGGTGGCGCTCCGCATCGGGAAGGTGTTCCCGGCCTGTGGAACCGTCACGTGTACCGGCTTCCCGAAGCCCGAGAGGCCCATGGTCGCGGCCACACTCGTACCTGACATGTTCAGGTTCATCCGGGTCTGCACCAGCCGGCCGTCTCCGGCGACCCACGCGTCCACGAAGACCGGCAGATCGTCTCCCAGCGCATGCCGGGCCCGGTCCGTCTTCTTCCGCACGTCCTGAGCCATCCGCCGCGTGAGGGCGGCGTGGTCGAGCATGCCCCGGTAGTGCACCGCGCGCTCGCCTCGGACGTTCTCCTCGCCCTCCCTGGAGATCTCGCGCATCGCGGACACCTGATGCAGAACATGTTCGGGGTCGTTGAGCGGAGCACGAAGCAGGTAGTGCGCCTCCGCCTCGTCACGGGGCATCACGCCCCACTGGTCCTCGTCCTCTTCGCCGGCGTGGACGTAGATCTTGTCCTCCGCGAAGACCTCGTCGCTGTGGCTGATCGCGCCCCCGGGAAAGTCGACCGCTATCCTTCCCCGGTCTCTCGCCAGGTCGAAGTCGCCTTCGACAGTGAGGGTGTACTCGTTGCCACCACCCGAGATCTCGATCTTCTGGTCGATCCGCACCGTGGTCTCGGCGGCTGCGGTGACCGCTGCTCGTACCGCCGAGCGGTGGCGGGCGGACGGTGACGCCGACGCGTCTGCGTGGCTGTTCTCGGCCCCGGCGGAGGAACAACCAGCACACAGCAGCGCGAAGGCGACGGGCAACAGGGGACGACGCATTGGATTCTCCACAGGTCCGGGGCGAGCACTCGGTCGGACCGCCGCTGACCGGATGCGTCCTGCGTGTCCCGAACTGGTACGAGTTTCCGCGGACATGGGGAACCGCGGACCCGTCTCGCGAATGAATCCTATAAGCGTGCGCCAGGAGCCGGCGATGGGTGACGGACACGTGCTGTCAGTACAGAAAAGACCGCACGACCGCACGGCAGTGACGGGTCAGCCGTCGCGGCCCGTGCGGCCGTGCCGCTGCCGTGCGGTCGTGCTGCCGTGCGGTCGTGCTGCCGTGCGGTCGGGCGGTCGGCCCGGGTTCCGGTCAGGCCTTCAGGACGACCTTCTCGCAGTTGTCCTGCTTGTTCTTGAAGATGTCGTAGCCGTGGGGCGCTTCACTGAGCGGCATGGTGTGGGTGATCACCCGCGTCGGATCGATCTCTCCCCGCTCGATGCGCTCCAGGAGGGGCTTCATGTACCGCTGGGCGTGGCACTGACCGGTGCGCAGGGTCAGCGACCTGTTCATCCAGGCCCCGGCCGGGAACTTGTCGACGAATCCGCCGTAGACGCCGACGACCGAGACGATGCCTCCGCTACGGCACGACATGATCGCCTGACGCAGCACGTGCGGACGGTCGGTCTCCGCGCGCGCCGTCTGCTTGGCCTTGTCGTAGAGATGCACGTGCCCCGAGCCGTGGGTCGCCTCCAGGCCCACAGCGTCGATGCACTTGTCCGGCCCGCGCCCGCCGGTCAGGTCCAGCAGGGCCGAACGCACGTCGACGTCCTCGAAGTTGATGGTGGTGTAACCCTCGGCGGCGGCCATGTCGAGCCGGTAGCCCACCTTGTCGATCGCGATGACCTTCGCCGCGCCGAGCATCCGGGCACTGTCCATGGCGAACTGCCCCACCGGTCCGGCGCCCCACACGGCGACCACGTCCCCGTCCTGGATATCGCACATCTCGGCGCCCATGTACCCGGTCGGGAGGATGTCCGAGAGGAACAGGACCTGCTCGTCGGAGAGGTTGGACTCGATCTTCAACGGGTTGAAGTCGGCGAAGGGCACGCGCGCGTACTCCGCCTGGCCCCCGGCGTAGCCGCCGGTGAGGTGCGAGTAGCCGAAGATCCCGGCCGTGGGGTGACCGAAGAGTTTCTCCGCGATGCCCGCGTTGGGATTGGAGTTCTCACAGCAGGAGTACAACTCCGCCTGGCACGCCGCGCAGGAGCCGCAGGCGATCGGGAACGGCACCACGACACGGTCGCCGACCTGGAGCTTGCTGCCGTCGACTCCGGGGCCGACCTCGACGACCTCGCCCATGAACTCGTGCCCCAGGATGTCCCCCTTCTGCATGCTGGGGACGTACCCGTCGAGCAGGTGGAGGTCGGATCCGCAGATCGCCGTCGAGGAGACCTTGATGACGGCGTCGCGACTGTTCAGGATCGACGGGTCGGGAACCTTCTTGACCTTGACCTTGTTCTTTCCCATCCAGCAGGTCGCCTTCACGACAGTGCCTCCTTGAGCTCGGTCTTGGTGAGCGGCTGGGCTGGGTGCTGGGGGAACTCCTGGCGGGCCCGCTTGCCGCCGGGCGCCCCTTCCGAACGGACTACCTCGCCGGTCTCCACGACCTGTTTGAACCGGCGCAGGTCGTCGTCGAGTTGCTGGGAGGGCTCCTCACCGAAGTAGCGCGCCACGGCCTTGCCGAGCGCGCGGCCCGGGATGTCGTAGCGGAGGGTGACGTGGACCTCGGTCCCCCGGTCGCCGGGCGCGGGGACGAACCGGACCTCGCCGGAGTTGTCGATGTCGGCGCCCTCCAGGGACCGCCAGGCCAGGATCTGTCCGGGTACGTCCTTGACGATCTCGGCGTCCCACTCCACGCTGGTGCCGAACGGTGCGGACGCCTTCCAGTGACTGGTGCGTCCTCCGGTGGACCGCACCTCGTCCAGGTGGGCCATGAAGGTCGGCATCCTGTCCAACTGCTGCCAGTGCGCGTACACCTCCTGCGGAGATCGGATCACGGTCGTGCTCGCGGTGAGTTCCATGGGCGTGCTCCTGCTCGAACGGGTCACGGCCGCGTAGAGGTCGGTGGCGGTGATCGCCGCGACCGCCGCGGTGGCGAGTGCGGTGCGGCCACTCTCGCGGCCGTCCTGGTTCTTCAGTGCTCTGGCCAGCAATGTCAGGTCGATGACGTCGCCACCGACGCGGGCCCACAGCCAGACGGGCCGCGGCCGGCCGAGCAGGCCGGCCGCCGCCGTCAGCTCGCGTACGCCCACCGCCACGGTGGCCAGGCGGTGGCGGGGCTCTTCGGCCACGCCAAGGCCGCGTGCGAACGGCCCGGGGTTGGCCACCTGGGGCACTCCGAGCAGCACGCTGGCCCACCCGAGCCGGCGGACGAGCGGATCGTGCCGAAGGACACCGGGCGAGCCGTTGCGCGCTCGACGGGCGTCGGACGGGTCCTCGTCTGGAGGCCCCTCGGCTCGCGGGCGCGGTTCCAGTCCGGTCGTCATGGTTCACTCCTGAACGAAGTCGGTCAGTGCGTCCGGAAAATCGGTTCGCGATGTGTGGCCACTGTGACGAGCACCCGGATCCGGGCGAATCAAACAACAACGCCGGATCGACCCGTCCGCTTCGAGAGCCGGCTTGCGAGAATCGCCGGCGTGTGAAGCTCGTGTTTGCCTTACGTCGTCCCGGTGACCCGTGCCCCAGACGTCGCCCTCGCAGGAGGGAGAGGAGCGACGTTCATGCCCGCCCGTTGACCGTGATCCGGCAGGTGTCGGTGACCGTTTGCCGACCCGGGCGGCTTCCTCGGCGCCTGAGCCGATGGCGCTCGTCAGGCACTGGTGGCGTACAGATCCCGCAGGGGCTGCGCCGAGTCCGCTCCGGAGTGTCCGAAGGGGGCGTCGAAGCTCCACACCATGAACAGCAGGAGGACCACCAGCGCGCTGAAGGTGGTGGCCAGGAGCAGTTCGCGCGGCGAGTGGCGGATCTGCAGGGTGTAGAGCAGGCCGAGGGTGACGGCTCCCCCGGCGATGAGGCCGAACCAGACCACGCCGGGAAGAGTGGTGCCGGCGCTGTCGAGGCGCTGATGCCGGGCGTCGTCCGCGGCGGCCACCTGGTCCAACAACGGCTGATAGGACTGGGCCTGTAGTTCGTCGGCGGGAGAGTGGTGGGCGATGTCGGCCCGGATGCGGCCCATCAGCCGGGCGCCCTCGGCTCCGGGGTCCTCGTCGTCCTGGATGGCCGGCCATTCGGCCGTGACGGCATGGCGGGCGTAGGTGTCGATGTGGTCGCGCACCTGACCGCGGAAGGCGGCGGGGTAGACATCCAGGCGCTGGTTGATCTCGTAGAGGGCCTGCGCCTCGCGCTGGACGGTGTCCTCCGCGGCGCTGCGGGCCTCCCACACGCCGGCGATGGCCAGGCCCAGGACGATGGCGTAGACGACGCCCACCATCATCACCATGTACTCCAGCACGTCGGGTGTCTGCGACGTGTCCTCGTCGGCGAGGCGGCGATGGCGCATCACGGTGACCGCGATCACCAGGGCGCAGACCAGCACGGAAGCCAGGGTGTAGATCATCCATTCCGGCACGGGAGAACTCCAGGACTACGTGAGTGGGGGTGGTGGACGGCGGTCAGCCGCGGCTGACGGTGGTGGGCCGCGGTCAGCCGCGGCTGCGCCGACGGGAGCCGGGCCGCAGGGCGGCGGCGGCCAGGATCGCGGGTGTGGTGACGACGGTCGTGGTCATGACCGTCGACATGCCGACGGGGACGGGGCGCCGTGGGCCGCCGGTGTAGTGGCGTCGGGGCACCCAGCGGAAGACCGCCGCGTCCGGCGGTGCGGGTCTGGCCGGCCGTACCCGGTGGACCGACGGCGGCTCGGGAGCGGGCGCCGGTGTCCTCGGTGGTGCCGCTCGTGGCGGCGCGCCGTGCGGGGGCGGCGGGGCCGGCGGGGGCGCAGCCGCGGGCGGGCCGGGAGGAACCGGTGGCGGCGCCGGGGCCGGCGAGGCCGGTACGGGCGCCGGGGTGGGGGGCTTGGCCTCCGGGGCGGCCGGTGTCGCGCCGATCTCGACCCACACCCCTGGAGCGCATACGACGATGTGGGCGGCGGCGTGATCGATCTCGACGCCGGTGGCCGCGCCGGAGAAGCCGGGCAGCGGACACAGGGCCGCAACTCCGAGACCTACAGTGACCCACCCGCTCACCACAAAGCCCCCTGTTCCGTGAGTCGAGCAGCGCCCTTCGGCCCACCACAGGGGCAGAAGACGCCCCCTGAGTCGGCAACGCGCTACAAGAACGACTAGGTGGAGGGTGCGGTAACGGCAGGGTCGGGCATCGCTGCCGAAAGGGTCAGGGCCTGCCACCGGCCGTCCGCCGGTGGGCTCGGCCCCTTCGCGCAGTCCCGGTACCTGCCTCGGCCCGCTTCCGGCGCGCCGACCGGCTGAATTTCCGCTCTCGGACCAGCGTGGCGCACGCCGCTGAATGGCCCGCTCCAGCACAACGAGGTGAGACGACCGGCCCCGGCAGCGCTCTCGACGTCCCGGGAGGACCTGATGCCAGACCCCGCGCACGCCCCATTCACCGCTCGGCACCGGCAGCCCGCGGCACCCAGCGCTCCGGCGTCCGCAGAACTCACCCTGGAGGCCCGCATGGCCGCCGCGGACGCGGCCATGACCGTCCGGCTGGAGGAAGCCGCCGTCGCCCACGAGGTGCGCACCGCCCACATCCCCACCGAGCCGGTCGACCTCGCCGACGTCGTCACCGTCCCGCTGCCCCCGGCCCTCCCCTCGTCGGCAGCGCCGTACCTTACGCCGGTGGCCGCGCTCCTGCAGCGCGCTCACCACCGGGTGCAGACGGACGGCTGGTGTGCCGGTGCGCTGACCGACGAAGACGGTGCGGTCTGTCTGCTCGGAGCGCTCCGCAGGGAGGCGGGCGGCGACCGGGGCCTGGAAGCGGACGCCGCACGCGTCGTGCTGGACACCATCCGCCGTCAGTTCGGCGACACCGTCGACTCGGTCGCGTCCTTCAACGACGCGCACAGCACGGGTCGCGTCCCGCTCCGCGTGCTCGGTCGGGCCGCGGGCCTCGCCGACGCCCGCGGCCTGTGACGCCGGCGCCTGTCACGGCCCCGCCTTGCAGCCGAGCGTCTGCCCGCTTGTCCGGGACCCCGCTCGCAGCCGGGCGTCTCCCCCGCTTGTCCGGGACCCCGCCTCGCAGTGTGGCGTTGGCCCTTACTGACGCCGTTGGCCGAGGACGCAGAACTCGTTGCCTTCGGGGTCCGCCAGTACGACCCACGACTGAACGCCCTGGCCGATGTCGACACGCCGTGCGCCGTGGGCCACCAGCCGAGCCACCTCGGCGTCCTGGTCATCAGGCCTGAAGTCGAGATGCAGTCGGCTCTTGGCCTTCCTGCTCTCATCGATCCGGACGAAGTCCAGTCCCGGCAGGCGATCCGGCTCCTGGCGGATCTCGAACTCCTCGTCGGAGGAGTGGACGACAACCCAGCCGAGAGCCTCGGCCCACCACTGTCCCAAGGCCATCGGATCCACGGAGTGAACGACTACCTGTTCCCATTCCAAGGTCATGCGGTGAGCTTAGGCTGTCCCGTAACTGATCCTTGGCATGCGGACAGTCGCCGGGGTTCGAAATCCTGGTGCCACCGGTGGACTCCGCCACCAGGGTCCCGTCGCCCTCGCGGGCTGTCCGGTCCGATCCCTCGATGTCCCCTCGGTACGGTGTACCGATGTCAGCGATCAAGAAGTTCCAGGTCACCTTTGACTGCGCAGAACCTGAGCGTCTCGCTCGCTTCTGGTGCGAGGTGTTGGGGTACGTCCTACCGCCGCCACCAGAGGGGTTTGCCACTTGGGATGATTTCAAGCGTTCGCAGCCACCTGAGCAGCAGGATTCATGGTTCGCCTGCATAGATCCCTCGGGTGTGGGCCCGCGGCTGTACTTCCAGCGCGTCCCCGAAGGGAAGACCGTCAAGAACCGGGTGCATCTCGATGTACGGGTCGGCACCGGACTCGTGGGGAAAGAACGCCTCGCCGCACTTGAGGCCGAATGCGCACGCCTGGTCCCGCTCGGCGCAGTACACGTGCAAACGCTGTATGACGGCAATGATTCGTGCATCCCCATGCTGGACATCGAGGGCAACGAGTTCTGCATCGACTGAGCGTCTGGGGCGGGATCACGGAGTAACAAGCGGTCGCCCCAACGCCTGGTCGCATCCGGCTGCCTTCGCGAGAAATCGTTGGCGGACCACGGCGACCGTTGCTAGTCTCCCGGAGGCCGTGCGAGAGAACGAGGAGGTGGTACCCGTGAACGCAGTATCGACATGGGTGCTCCCCTCCGGGGTCACGGTCGGGCGATAGGTCGTCCGGGAGCGCCGTTCAAGGGCACTCCCGAAAGGCACGACCATGCACGTCACTTCTGAAAAGCGCCTCGACGACGGCGTCATCGAGCGCGAATTCACCCTCGGCGAGATCCCCGGCACCCTGTGGACGCACGGATCCGCCGCACCGGCCCCGCTGGTCCTGATGGCCCACAACAACGGCCTGCCCAAGGCGGAACCCCGGCTGGTGGCCCGGGCCCGGTACACCGCGGCGCGCGGTTACGCGGTGGCCACCATCGACGCCGCCGGATGCGGTGAGCGGCCCCGTTCCGCCGCCGACGAGCAGGCCCGTGCCGACCTCCGGCGGGCGATGCAGGCCGGCGAGCCGGTCGACGAGATCTTCGAGTCCTTCATCGGCCCGCTGGTCGAAAACGCGGTCCCGGAATGGCGGACCACTCTGGACGCTCTTCTTGAGCTGCCCGAGATCGGCGGCCCTGTCGGGTACTCCGGGGGGTGGACCGCCCTCGGCATCCGGCTGGCGGTGGTCGAGTCGCGCATCGCGGCCGCGGGCTTCTTCGCCGGGGGGTACGTGCCCCGTGCCCAGCGCGAGGAGGCCCGGCAGGTCACCATTCCGCTGCTGTTCCTGTTGCAGTGGGACGACCACGCGAACCCCCGGCAACGGGCCCTGGACCTGTTCGACGCCTTCGGCAGCAAGGAGAAGACGCTGCACGCCAATCTGGGAGGGCACACCGGCACCCCGTGGTTCGAGCTGGAGGACGGGTGCCGGTTCTTGGACCGGCACCTGAAGTGAGTTGGGCCGCCCGGCGGGCGGCAGAGGGTAGGCGGTAGGCGGTGTCGGTCACGATGCCGTCATCGAGGACAGGTCGCAGCCGTCCTCGATGACGGTGATCGGCACGTGCACGGCCGCCCCGACCGGACGGTACCGGCCATCGGCGGTACCGGCCGGTCGGGGGGCGCTCCACCTGTGCCACCGCAGGACCTTCAAGTCCCGGTGAGGGCTCAGCGTTTGAGCGTGAACGTGAAGTCGTCGGAGAGCTTGCCGCTCAGGCGGACCGCCGAAACGAGCTTCCCTTCCGTGAGGAGTCTTTCGACCTCGGCCCGCGAGAGGCCGCACCCTTCGGCGATCAGTCGGGCCGGCCGGACAGGGATCCGCACCGCGAAGCGGACCGAAACGTCGATCACCTCACGGTCCGGGTGATCCGATCCTCCGGTTTCGAGGCGCCAGGCGTTGTCCCAGTCGAGGGCGATGCGACTGCGACGCCGTATGTCCGGGTCCTGGAGCAACTCGGCTGCCAGGACAGGGTCGTTGGTGTGCAGCCGGTCGAGCAGTTCGGACCGTACGGAGCGCACGTTCACGCGCTCCAGGACCGTGAGCTTCGCGGTTTCACCGCAGGCGGTACAGAGCACGAGGAGCCAGGCGTCGATGCGCTTGTGATGTGCGTTGACGCGGAACTTGCCGTCCGCCCGGAAGCGTTCGGACGCGCACGCGTGGCAACGACGGAGAACGAGCGGCAGGCAGGTGGGTATGACCACCCAGTTTTCGAGCACAGAAGTACACCGGTTTCAGTGAGAAGTCCGCAGCAAAAAGGAGCGCGGCGCGCATGCGCGACGCGCGACGATTCATCGCTCGGGAGGTCTCACAGGGTGTACAACGGGGCGTCCTTGCTCAGACGACGTGGTTCGCCAGCACGGTAGTGGCGCGGGGCGGCGGCGCTCCACCGGTTTTCGGGCGCGTCAGCGGGGCCGGGTACGTACGCGTATGTGCTCGCCCCGGTGGTCGAAGAGGCTGAGGATCTCCACGGGGTGTCCGCCGGTGCTGCCGAACCAGTGCGGGAGCCGGGTGTCGAACTGGGCGGCCTCGCCGGGGCCGAGCACCAGGTCGTGAGAGCCCAGGACGAGGCGCAACCGCCCGGAGAGGACGTACAGCCACTCGTAGCCCGCGTGCACCCGGAGGTCCGGCTCCCGGACAGTCACCGGGATGATCACCTTCCAGGCTTCCCGGGCAGTGGACTGCCGCGCCAGCGGCAGCGCGGTGCGGCTGCCGACCCGGTGGCGGAGGCCCGGGCCCACCCGGGGACCGTCGCCGTCCGGGGCAGCGACGAGTTCGTCAAGTGACACCCGGTACGCCCGCGCGAGGGGCAGCAGCAGTTCCAGACTCGGGCGACGTCGGCCGGTCTCCAGGCGGGACAGGGTGCTCCTGGAGATGCCGGTGACCTCGGCCAGCGCCGTCAGGGTGACTCCCCGCCGGGCACGCAGGCGTCTGAGCCGCGGGGCGACGTCGGCCAGGACTGAGGCGACAGGGGACAGGGGTTCCACGTACTCATTGCACCGCCCTGTTCGCCGGAACAGCAAACTTGTCCCGGAAACAGCAACAAAAGTGGGACGGGGTCCTCCCGGCACGCAACCTGGCGGCATGACAGAAAATGGCCACACCGAAGCCGGCGGGTCCACCGCCACGGTCGACGACTCCGACTCGACGAGCGGTGACGTCCCGCGCGCCCCCGGGGACCACAGCGCCCGACTCCCGGCACTCTCACCGGAGATGGAACGGCAGGTCACCGAAGCCGTCCTCGGCGACCGCCGGCACGGCTTGTGAAACCGCACCCGCGCGTCGACCCCGTCCCTCCGCACCTTCCCGTCAGCCAGTGAGGATCAACCCGACATGAGCGAGTACTCCCCCACCCGACCGGCCCCGCGCGTCGGCCCACCGCCCAGACATCACATGGCGCTGATGATCTGGCTGGCCGTCTTCCCCACCCTCACCGTGCTGCAACTGCTGCTGCGCGGTCTCGGCCTGCTCGACGGAGCGCCGTTGATCCTGCGCACCCTGGTCCTGGCCACCGTAGCGGTGCCGATCGTCATCTACGGTCTCCTGCCGCCGCTGCAACGGCTGCGTACGCGGCTGATCAGCCGCCGGGCCCGCACCTGACGGCACCTGGCCCGCCGGGACCCGCGCGACCGGGCGCGGCGCCCGGGTGACGACGCGCCGGGGACGGCCGCGGCGGCCGGCTCCGGGCCGCTCCGAGCGCGCGGACCGGTCTGTCTCCCCGCGACAGGTTTCGGTCACAACACTGTTGTGTGGCCGAATGCAGTGCCATGCTGGGATCGCGGTGATCCTCCCCCTCCGGGGCGGAAACCACCTGGTCCTGTCCGTGCCCGGTTGTCCGGACGGGACCGCGCCGTCCCTCCCGCGCCCTCCCCACGGGAGGGCCGACGCGTGCCCACGGCCCACCGTGCAGGCCGCCCGGCCGTGCCGGCCTCGTACGCTCGGGCCGCCCCGGTCGGCCGCCCATGTCCGGACTCGCCACTACGGGCGTGCGCGGGGCTTTCCTTCGGCCTCGTCCGACAGGGCGAGGCGAGCGGTGATGCGCTTGCCGACCGGCTCCCGCTCGACCTCGAAGCCGGACGTGACGGCCATGACGATCTCCAGACCGTGCTGTCCGACCCGGCCGGGGTCGGCGTCCCGGGCCTCCGGAAGATGCGGATCGCTGTCCCACACGGTCACCTCCACCGCGGAATCGACGATGCGCAGTTCCAGCAGCACGGGCCCGGGGGCGTACTTGCGGGCGTTGGTGACCAGTTCGCTGACCACCAGCTGGGTCAGGTCCATCGCCCGCGCTGACACCGGGATGCCCTGTTCGGCCTGGACGCCGGTGAGAAATGCGGCCGCGAAACGTCGGGCCTCGGCGATGCAGGCGCCATCACCTTCGAGAGCGACGGAGGTCTTGGTCGGTAGGGAAGCCGGCATCCCGCCTCCGCCTTCCTCGCTGCCGGAACCTGACTGCACCAGATCCACCTTCGTTCCCCCGTTCACGCGCGCGCCTACCCCACGCTCCCCCACCCATGCATCGCGGTCTTTCGTCCGGGCCCGGCACGGGCGCTGGACGCGCAGGGCCGGCTTCGCCCGGCCGCTCCCCCGGAGGGTGCGCTGCGGGTCATGCGGATCGTCGGCCTCGACGCGGTCGTCCCCTGCTACGCCGCTCTCCGCCGGGCCCTCGACGCCTGAACGGACTGCCGTCACGCTGCCGTGCGCGGGCGTCGAGCCCGCGCAGGCGTACGCGGGCGGCGGGCCGGTCAGAACAGCTGTTCCTGGTCGACGGGCGCGGACCGGCGCCGGGCACGACGTCCGGAGTTCCGGACCGGTGTCTCGTTGCCGAAGAGGGGCTCGGTGCCGTACTCGTCCGGTTCGGCCGGCACTACGGTGGGGCCCGTGCCGATGCTCAGCCGCAGCGGGGCGTCCCGGTCGAAGTCTCCCGGCGTCATAGCCGTCCAGTCGCGGTCCTGACGCTGTTCCCTCACCGACACTCCTCTGTTCCCGCCGGCCGTTGCCCGGGCCGGATGCCGTCCGGCCCCGCCCCACTTCGCGCGCTGGGCGGTCCCCGAGCCGTGGTCCGAGGGCCTGTTCACACCACCCTCCCCGGTTACCCCCGCTCCTCGCCGCCCTCACCCGCCAATGATCAACGCTTCCATGGGGATTGCCGGTACCGCAACCGGACGGCTCCGCCGACCGGCCGGAGGCCGGCCCGTGTAGATTTCGTGCGGGTCCGCTCATTCCGGTGCGGGTGCCCAACTGGCCCTGACGCGGAGGAGAACAGCGTGGGAGTTTCCCTGTCCAAAGGTGGCAACGTATCGCTCAGCAAGGAGGCGCCGGGCCTGACGGCGGTCCTCGTCGGTCTGGGCTGGGACGTGCGGACCACCACCGGCGCAGACTTCGACCTCGACGCGTCCGCGCTCCTGGTGGACTCTGCGGGCAAGGTCCTCTCCGACCAGCACTTCGTCTTCTACAACAACCTGAAGAGCCCGGACGGTTCGGTGGAGCACACCGGTGACAACCTCACCGGTGAGGGCGAGGGCGACGACGAGTCCATCAAGGTGGACCTCGCCGCCGTACCCGCCGGTGTCGACAAGATCGTCTTCCCGGTCTCGATCCACGACGCCGACAGCCGAGGCCAGAGCTTCGGCCAGATCCGCAACGCGTTCATACGTGTCGTCAATCAGGCGGGCGGTCAGGAGCTCGCGCGCTACGACCTGTCCGAGGACGCCTCCACCGAGACCGCGATGGTCTTCGGGGAGCTGTACCGGCACGGCGCCGAATGGAAGTTCCGTGCGGTGGGCCAGGGTTACGCCTCCGGCCTGTCCGGCATCGCCTCGGACTTCGGCGTCAACGTCTGACGCTCCCCCTGTTCCCCCGCCGCCGCCCGCGCCCCCTCACTCAGGGGGCCGGGCGGCGGCTGCGTTCCCCGCTTCGTCCGTGCGTCCGGCCGCGCCGCGTCAGCCGCCCACGTGGATGCCGGGACGGCGGTCGGGGTCGGGTTCGTGGCTGCGGATGATCTCGCGGGTGACGGGAGCCGTGTCGCCGCGGCCGAGCAGGAAGTAGCGGAACATGTGCCGCAGGGGGCTTCCCTCGGCCCAGGCGAAGTAGCAGTGCGGCTGGACACCGGTGGCGTTGCGGAGGGCGAGCAGGATCGCGGCGATGGCGTTCGGGGCGGCGGGGGCCTCGGCGCGCAGGACCCGGTAGCCGTCGACCTCCACTCCGTGTACGGAGAGGGTCTCGCTGAAGTCGGACGGATCCACCACGTCGATCTCGAGGAACAACACGTCGGCGGGGCCCGGCACCGGGTTGGTGCCTCGCTGCTCGCGTTCCTTGTACGCGTACTCGGCGCTGTCGCCGGCCTGGCGCCGGTTGGCGATGATGTTGATGGAGTTGTCGTGGGCGAGGGTGTCGGTGATGAACCGGCGGGCTCCCTCGTCGAAGACGATCCGGTCGGCGCGCAGTTCGGTGGTGCGCGAGACCCGGGAGATGAGCGACACGAGGATGATCCCGGCAATGAAGAATCCGGAGATGGCGATCCCGTCCGGCTTGTCGACGATGTTCGCCACCAGGGCGTAGAACAGCACCGCGGTCAGCAGTGCGAAGCCCGTCCCCGCCGCACGCCGGCCGCTGCGCACGACCGAGATCGTGACGGCGAACGCGCCGGAGACCATCATCGCCAGGATGCCGGTGGCGTACGCGCCGGCCTGCGCGTCGACGTCGGCGTCGAAGGCGATGGTGATGGCGACGCAGAGGGCGGTGTAGACGATCACGACGGGGCGCACGGCACGGCCCCACTCCGGAGCCATCCCGTAGTCCGGCAGATACCTGGGCACGATGTTGACCAGTCCGGCCATCGCGGACGCGCCGGCGAACCACAGGATCAGGATGGTGCTGATGTCGTAGGCGGTGCCGAACACCTCGCCGACCTTCTCGTGCGCGAGCCAGGCCAGTGCGCGTCCGTTGGCCTCGCCGCCGGACTCGAACTCCTTGTGCGGAATGAGGACGGTGGTCACGAAGCTCGCGGCCAGCAGGTAGACACTCATGATCAGGGCGGCGGTGGTCAGCAGCCGGCGCGTGTTGCGGATCCGTGACTGCAGCTGCTGCTCGGGGTCGTCGCCCTTCGCGGCCACGAGGGGCATCATGCTCACGCCGGTCTCGAAACCGGAGAGGCCGAGGACCAGCAGCGGAAACGCCAGCACGGCGGGCCCGACCAGATCGCCGAAGCCGCCTCCGCCGTCGCCGAGGGCGTCGGTCCACGCCGAGAACGCGCCCGGTGTCGTGAAGACGTCCACCACACCGACCCCGATGATCACGGCGTTGAGCACCAGGAAGACACCTACGAGCGGGATGGCCACCTTCACCGCTTCACTGAACCCGAGGAGGAACACCCCGCCGAGAAGCAGCAGAAGGGTCACGGTGAGGCCGACCTCGTGGCCGTGCAGAGCCTGCGGGAAGAAGGGGTTCTCCACCACGTGGACGGAGGCGTCCGCGGTGGACAGGGTGATCGTGATGATCCACGACGTGGCCACGAAGCCGAGCAGGACCAGCACGAAGAGCTTGCCCCACCAGAACGGCAGCAGGTCCTCCAGCATCGCCACCGAGCCGGCGCCGTGCGGGCTCTCCCGTGCGACGCGGCGGTACATCGGCAGCATGCCCACCAGGGTCAAGGCCACGATCAGCAGCGTCGCCAGCGGCGAGACGGCGCCCGCGGCGAGAGCGGCGATGGCCGGGACGTAGGCCAGGCTGGAGAAGTAGTCGACCCCGGTCAGGCACATCACCTTCCACCAGGACTGCGGATGGGTGTGCCCCTCGCCGGCCGCGGGGCCCACGGGCTGCACCCGGTGGCGCAGCATCCACCGCGCCAGGCCTCCGGTCGGCTGGGCCCGCAGCGCGGGGCTCTCGACCTCTTCCGGCACGGCCGGTTCGTTCGGCACGTTCATGTCCCCCATCGGTCCTTTCTCCTGCTGACGTCGGCGCACCCGTCGCAGTCACCGGCACGGGCGGACGATCACCGAGTATGCGGCCTCCGGCACGATTGGTCCGCACCGGGGCGGCCCACCGCCCCGGTATGCCGACCGCAGCCTTCTTCCCCCGTCACCCGGATCTCACCGCACCGGCCGCACGACTGCGGGGCCGCGGGATCCAGGACGAACAAGGGCGCCTTGGGTCGCGGCATGGGACCTGCCTGTGCTCGCGGTTCAAGGACAGCCCTTCCGACTGTCCCATTCGGCCTGGTACCGCGCATTTCGCCCACCATGACCACGCCTCGCGCCAGGCACAAAGGCGCCTTTCGACGACCGTGATCATGCGGGAAAGGGTGAGAGGAGCGCGACAGCTGCCGGGAATCGGTCGGTTCCGCGCCGCGATGGTGTGATCATGGTGGGTATGACCACAGACAACGTGTTCTTCGACATCGAGATCGGCGGCCAGCCGGCCGGGCGCATCGTCTTCAAGCTGTACGACGACGTCGTGCCCGAGACGGCGCGCAACTTCCGTGAGCTCGCCACCGGCGAGCACGGCTTCGGCTACGAGGGATCGCAGTTCCACCGCATCATTCCGCAGTTCATGCTTCAGGGAGGTGACTTCACCCGGGGTGACGGTACGGGCGGCAAGAGCATCTACGGCAAGACGTTCAACGACGAGAACTTCCAGCTCAAGCACACCAAGCCCGGCCTGCTGAGCATGGCCAACGCGGGCCGCAACACCAACGGCTCGCAGTTCTTCATCACCACCATCGTCACCGACTGGCTCGACGGCAAGCACGTCGTGTTCGGTGAGGTGGTCGAGGGCTTCGACCTCGTGAAGAAGATCGAGGGTCACGGCTCCTCCAGCGGCACCCCCAACACGACGGTCAAGATCGCCAAGTCCGGGACCGTCTGAGCCTTCCCCGCCGGTCCGCCGCTTCGGCAGGCGGACCGACCGGACTCGGACTCCTCGTTCCGGACCCGCGAAGACGCCCCCTGTCGGTTTCCCACCGGCGGGGGGCGCGCGCGTTCGGCGGGGCGCGTCGTGTTCGCGGGGCGCGTCGTGTTCGGCGGGGTGCGCTCTCAGAAAAACTGACGGACGGTCAGCCGAGGGTCTCCCCTGGTCGCTGATGACCAACGGTGTCGGCGAGGTGCGAGAGCCGTACCCATAGGGTGACCCCCATGTCTGCCACGTTGAGTTCCACGAAAACGCGCGCCGCCCTCCGTACATCGGCACATGCCTCCGCCGAGTTCCTGCTGGTCCTCGTCATGGCGGCGGTGGTGCTCTGGTTGCTGGGCCGCATGTGGTCGGTCGTCTGGCCCCTCATAGTCGGCCTCTTCATCACCACCCTGACCTGGCCCCTGACGCGTTTCCTGCGCAACCGCGGCTTGCGCCCCGCTCTCGCCGCGTCCATCGTCACCGTCCTGTTCCTCGCGGTCGCCGCGGGCACCGTCGCGCTGATCGCGGTGCCGGTGGCGTCCCAGTCCGGCGATCTGACGGACGGGGTGGTCGACGGCGTGGAGAAGTTGCGGGAGTGGGCCGCGGGGCCGCCGCTGAACATCGGCGACGATCAGATCACCGGTGCCTCCGACGCCGCGGTGGAGCGCATCCGCAACAGTGCGGGAAGCATGGTCACGGCCGTCTTCACCGGGCTGAGCACCGTGGTCAACGGTGTGGTGACCGCCGTCCTGGCCGTCTTCCTCATGTTCTTCTTCCTGAAGGACGGCCCGCGGTTCCTGCCCTGGCTGACCCGTCAGCTGCCCGGCCGGCTCGCCACCGACGTCCCGACCGTGGCCGCTCGCGCCTGGGACACCCTGGGCGCGTTCGTGCGGTCGCAGGCGCTCGTGGGCCTGCTGGACGCCGTCCTCATCGGCATCGGGCTCTGGATACTGGGCGTGCCGCTGGTGCTTCCGCTGGCGGTGCTGACCTTCGTCTCCGCGTTCGTGCCGATCGTGGGCGCGCTGTTCGCCGGTTTCGTGGCGGTGCTCATCGCGCTGGTGTCCAACGGCCTGACGGACGCGCTGATCGTGCTGGCGATCATCGTCGTGGTGCAGCAGCTCGAGGGCAATGTGTTCCAGCCCATCATCCAGAGCCGCGGGCTCGGTCTGCATGCCGCGGTGGTCCTGCTCGCGGTCACCCTGGGCGGCAGCCTGGCCGGCGTCGTCGGCAGCCTCCTCGCCGTTCCGGTCGCCGCGCTGCTCGCCGTGGTCTGGAACTACGTGCGTGAGCAACTCTCCGACGCACCGCGGGAACCGGGGGCCGACGACGCGCAGGCCGACGCGGTCGTCGCGTCGTAGGAGTCGGACGCGGGCGGCTGCCGGGACGCCACACGCGACAAGCGCGGGGGCGGTTTTGAACACGTTCAAGTGAGGGCGTACTGTCCTGCCATGAGCGACAGAGCGTCCCTGTTGAAGGGCATCCGCACGTGGCTGGCCGTCTTCGTCGTCTGCCTCATGCTGAGCGGCGCCACGGCCTTCCCCCTGGTGCACGAACTGCGCTGGACGGAGGACCTGTTGCGGGCGCTGTCCGTTCCCGAGCACCTTCCGGCGCTGACGGACTGGATCGGGCGGGTACGCCAGGGGCTCGACGCCACCGACGCCGAGTACCCCTTCGTCCTGTACGGCACCGACTGGCTGGCCTTCGCGCACCTCGTCATCGCGGTCGCGTTCTACGGTCCCTACCGCGACCCCGTGCGCAACATCTGGGTCGTCGAGTTCGGGATGATCGCCTGCGCGGGAATCGTCCCCCTCGCGCTGATCTGCGGGCCGGTCCGGGGGATCCCCTTCTGGTGGACGCTCATCGACATCTCGTTCGGGGTCTTCGGGGTGATCCCGCTGTACGCCGTGCACCGGAAGATCAAGCGGCTGGAGGCTCTCATGCCGCCGGCGCAGCCCGGGACTTCGGCCGTCGCCGTCTGACACGGTCGCGCTGCCGTACCGGGCTCACGGTCGCGTCGACGTACCCGCTCACGGCCGGGCGGACGGAGTCTCGCCAGGACGCCGGCAGTGCACGAAGAGGTGCGGTTCGGGGGTGGCCTCGGGGTGCGCGGGGGTGAACATCAGGCTCTCCTCCGTCAGCACCTCCAGGCCCGCCTCCCCGACCATGGCGGTGAAGTCGGAAGCGGCGAAGCTCGTCGCCCGTACGGGCTGCCCCATGAACACGACCTCGACGTCCTCCACGTCCACCGGCACGGTGGCGAGTACCAGGTCGCCGCCGGGCCTCAAGACCCGCGTCAGCCGCCGCACCAGCGCGGACTGCTCGCGGCGGGACATCTGCAACAGCGCGAAGTACACGCAGACCGCATCGAACGACGCTTCGCCGAGCGGCACTTCGCGGATGTCCTCGCACCGGAACGCGGCGCGCGGCACCTGGCGGGTGGCGATGTCCACCATGACCGGGGAGACGTCGACGCCCAGCACGTCGTGGCCCGCCGCGGCCAGCGTCCAGGCGGTGGGCCGGCCGGTGCCGCTCCCCACGTCCAGCACGCGGCTGCCGGGACGCAGTCGGGCGAGCAGCCGCTCCAGCGACACCCGGTGCGGCTCCGATCCGGCGAACGCCTTCTCGTAGTCCGCTCCCAACGCGTCGAAGACCGCGGCCGCCCGCGGCTCCCGCTGTTCGTCGGTCACTGTGCGCCCTCCGGTTCGCGGTGTGCTGGTGCAGTGCATCCTCGCACCGCGGCAGGCGGCTCACAACGATGCCGTGCGGAGCCGTTTCGCCCACGACCGTTCCAGGACCGCGCGGCGGGGACACACCCGCCACGGCCCGGTGCGGTGCGGTGCGCCGGACAGAAAACCGGTGGCACCCGGCCCGGGACGCTGCTGGGATGGCACGATGCGCTACGAGGTGTCAGCGGTCGTGGACCGGGGGCAGTACCCGGACACGGTGACTCCGTGGGAGCAGGGGGCCTGGCGGACGGCGGCCCTCGACTGGGTGGGGGACGAACTCGCCGCACGCGGCCTGCGGACCCAGGGGCACCCGAGGGTGCGGCTGCGGCCGTGGTCCGTCCTCGTGCGGGTGCCCGTGGCGGGGCACGACGCCGTCTGGTTCAAGGCGAGTCCGCCGGCCGGCGCCTTCGAGGGCCGGCTGACGGCGGCACTGGCCGACTGGGTCCCGGACCACGTGCTGCGGCCTCTGGCCGTCGACGGTGAGCGCGGCTGGTCACTGCTGCCCGACGGAGGAGAGCTGTTCAGGGAGGTGCTCGACCGGGAGGGGGCCGGCCTCCCGGCGTGGGAGGACTTCCTGCGCCAGTACGCCGTCATGCAGCGCGCGCTCGTCCAGCGCACCGGACAGCTCGAACGGCTGGGCGTGCCCAGCGCGCGCACCACGGATCTGCCCGAGGTCTTCGGCCGGCTCGTCGCGACGAACCCCGCGCTGCGGCCGGACGAGCGCCGTCGGCTCGACGGACTTCACCCGCGCCTCGCCGAGTGGTGCGCCGAACTCGCGGCGGCCGGGGTCGCCGACTCCCTCGACCACGCGGACCTGCACGACGGCCAGCTGTTCACCCCGGAACGGGGACGGTTCATCGTCTTCGACTGGGGCGACGCCGCCGTCTCCCACCCCTTCTGCAGTCTGCCGGTCGCCGTTCGAAGCGCCTGCGCACGGTACGGACCTGAAGTGCTGCCGCGGCTTCGCGACGCCTACCTGGAGCCCTGGACGGGCGCGGGCCGGACGGCGGCCGACCTGCGGCGCGCCCTGCGTACGGCGTGGCGGCTGAGCGCTCTCGGGCGCGCCTGCTCGTACACCCGTCTGTTCCCCGCCCCGGCCGGTGCCCCCGGCCTCCCCGGCGCTGCCGAGAGTGCCCACTGGCTGCTGGAACTCCTCAGCGAGCCACCGCTGTAGGCGCCGGCGGCTGCTGCCCCGGGTCGCGGCGTCACCGTGTGAGGCCTCCCCGCGCGGGTAGCAGGGCGCTACAGATCCCGTGAGGCCGCAGTCCGGGCGGCCGAGAAAGAGGTGCCGCATGTCCGCATCCCTGGTGGAAACCGTCGACATCGAAGCCCCCGTGGCCATCACCTGGGCACTCTGGAGCGACGTGACCAGGTGGCCGGCCTTCCTCAGCCACGTACGCATCGTGGAGCCGCTCGACGAACGGCGCTTCGCCTGGCAGCTGTCGTTGCCGGGAGCGGACAAGAACTTCGTCGCCGAGCTCACCGAGGTGATCCCCGAGGAGCGGATCGCCTGGCGGACCACGAACGGCGTCCACCACGCGGGCGTCGTCACCTTCCACCGGCTCGGCGACACGTCGAGCAGGGTGACCCTGCAGATCGAGTACGACCCGAAGGGCTTCGTGGAGCACATCGGAGCGCTCACCAATCTGGACTCGGCGCTCGCGAACTACGACCTCGGGGAGTTCCAGAAGCTCGCCGAGACCGCAGCCGCGAGCTGACGTCAGCGCTTCGCCGTCAGCGTCCTCAGCGCGATGTTGAGTGCGAGGACGTTGACCCGCGGCTCTCCCATGAAGCCCAGGGTGCGGCCCTCGGTGTGCTCGTCGACCAACTCCCGTACCCGGGCGACGGAGAGGTCGTTCCGCTCGGCGACGCGGCGCACCTGGAGTCGGGCGTAGTCCGGCGAGATGTCCGGGTCCAGGCCCGAACCGGAGGACGTCACCGCGTCGGCGGGCACGTCGGACTTCTCGACCGGGTGGCCGGGCACCGAGTTGTCCTCGACGACGGCCTTCTTGGCGGCCGTCACCCAGTCGATCAGCTCCTTGTTGTCGCCGGAGCGGTTGGTGGCGCCGGACAGGATCAGCCGGTAACGCGTGTTGACGCTGTTGGTGCCGAGCCCGTTCCGCGGGCGGCCCTGGAACCACTTCAGGTCGGGCTGAGGCACCTCCTGGCCCTTCTTCGGCGGCAGGTCGTAGGCCTGGCCGATGAGGTACGAGCCGACGACCCTGCCGTCCGCCCTGATCTCCGAGCCGTTCGCGCGGCCGGGGAACAGCCCTTGGGCGACGCCCGTCAGTGCGAGCGGGTAGAGGACTCCCGTCATGACGCTGAGCACCAGGAGGGCCCGCAGGGAGGCCCACAGCAGGCGGGCGGAGTGGGTGACGGAGTTGTTCATGACGATCAGCCGATTCCTGGAATGAGGGAGACGAGCAGGTCGATGAGCTTGATGCCGGCGAAGGGCGCGACCAGCCCGCCCAGACCGTAGATGCCGAGGTTGCGCCGCAGCAGTCTGTCGGCGCTCAGCGGCCGGTACCGCACACCCCGCAGGGCGAGCGGGACGAGCGCGATGATGATCAGCGCGTTGAACACGACCGCGGACAGGATCGCGGAGTCGGGCGAGGACAGCCGCATGATGTTCAGCCGGTCCAGGCCTGGGTGAACCACCGCGAACAGCGCCGGGATGATCGCGAAGTACTTCGCCACGTCGTTGGCGATGGAGAACGTCGTCAACGCGCCCCGGGTGATGAGGAGTTGCTTGCCGATTCCGACGATCTCGATGAGCTTGGTCGGGTCGGAGTCCAGGTCCACCATGTTCCCGGCCTCCTTGGCGGCGGAGGTGCCGGTGTTCATGGCCACGCCGACGTCGGCCTGGGCGAGCGCGGGCGCGTCGTTCGTGCCGTCGCCGGTCATCGCGACGAGTTTGCCGCCCGCCTGCTCCCGTTTGATGAGTGCCATCTTGTCCTCGGGAGTCGCCTCGGCGAGGAAGTCGTCGACGCCCGCCTCGTCCGCGATCGCCCTGGCCGTCAGCGGGTTGTCCCCCGTGATCATGACGGTCCTGATGCCCATGCGGCGCAGTTCGTCGAACCGCTCGCGCATGCCTTCCTTGACGACGTCCTTGAGATGGACGACGCCCAGCACCCGGGCACCGTCCGCGTCCTCGACGGCGACGAGCAGCGGTGTGCCACCCGCTTCGGCGATCCCGTCGGCCAGCGTTTCGGCGTCCCCCGTCGCCTCTCCCCCGCGTTCGCGGACCCAGGCGAGGACCGAACCGGCCGCGCCCTTGCGGACCTTGCGCCCGTCGACGTCCACGCCCGACATGCGGGTCTGCGCGGTGAACTCGATCCATTCGGCGTGGCCCAGTTCCCCCTGGTGGCGCGCCCGCAGCCCGTACCGCTCCTTCGCCAGTACGACGACGGAGCGCCCCTCGGGCGTCTCGTCGGCCAGTGAGGA
This sequence comes from Streptomyces sp. GLSS-08, assembly GCF_056387915.1. Lineage (NCBI taxonomy): Bacteria > Bacillati > Actinomycetota > Actinomycetes > Kitasatosporales > Streptomycetaceae > Streptomyces > Streptomyces sp. GLSS-08. Next base: position 328,762 of record NZ_JBWJAQ010000002.1, on the reverse strand, counting down.
GAGCTGGGCGGCGTCGGCGAGCTGCGCCTCGGTGACGCCGTTCACCGGCACGAACTCCGACGCCCGGCGGTTGCCCAGTGTGATGGTGCCGGTCTTGTCCAGCAGCAGCGTCGACACGTCACCGGCCGCCTCGACGGCACGGCCCGACATGGCGAGGACGTTCCGCTGGACCAGCCGGTCCATGCCCGCGATGCCGATCGCGGACAGCAGCGCGCCGATGGTGGTCGGGATCAGACAGACCAGCAGAGCCACCAGCACGACCATCGTGAGGTGCGTGCCGGCGTGGTCGGCGAGCGGCGGCAGGGTCGCCACCGCGAGCAGGAAGACGACGGTGAGCGAGGCGAGTAGGATGTTCAGCGCGACCTCGTTGGGTGTCTTCTGCCGCGCCGCCCCCTCGACCAGGCTGATCATCCGGTCGATGAAGGTCTCCCCGGGCTTCGTCGTGATCCTGACCACGATCCGGTCGGACAGCACCCGGGTCCCGCCGGTGACGGCACTGCGGTCGCCGCCGGACTCGCGGATGACCGGCGCGGACTCCCCCGTGATCGCGGACTCGTCCACGGACGCCACGCCCTCGACGACGTCACCGTCGCCGGGGACGACGTCGCCCGCCTCGCACACGACCAGGTCTCCGACGCGCAGCGCCGTACCGGGGACGGACTGCTCCGTCGGACCGTTCAGCCGCCTGGCCACCGTGTCGGTCTTCGCCCTGCGCAGCGTGTCGGCCTGCGCCTTGCCGCGGCCCTCGGCGACCGCCTCCGCCAGGTTGGCGAAGACCACGGTCAGCCAGAGCCAGGCGCTGATCGTCCAGCCGAACCAGTCCCCCGGGTTCTGGAAGGAGAACACCGTGGTGAGCACCGAGCCGACCAGGACCACGAACATCACGGGCGACGTCACCATCACTCGCGGGTCTAGCTTGCGGAAGGCGTCCGGCAGTGACCTGAGCAGCTGTCGGGGGTCGAACGGGCCGGTGCCGACGCGTCGTTCGTCCTGGCCGGCCGGCACGTCGCTGTGCGGGGCCCGGGCCGGGGTGGCTGTGGACATCGCGTCCTCTTGGTGCTCGGTACGGGTGTTGTCGGCCGGGTTCCCGGTACGGGTCCTGTCCGTGCGGGTGTTCATGACGCCAGCCCCTCGGCCAGCGGGCCCAGCGCGAGGGCCGGGAAGTAGGTCAGGCCGGTGATGATGAGGATCGCGCCGACCAGAAGGCCCGTGAACAGCGGTTTCTCGGTGCGCAGGGTGCCCGCCGTCGCCGGGACCGGCTGTTGCTCGGCGAGTGAACCGGCCAGGGCGAGGACGAACACCATCGGCAGGAAGCGCCCGAGGAGCATGGCCAGGCCGATCGTGGTGTTGAACCACTGCGTGTCCGCGTTCAGACCGGCGAAGGCCGAGCCGTTGTTGTTGGCGCCCGAGGTGTAGGCGTACAGGATCTCGGAGAAGCCGTGCGCGCCCGAGTTGGTCATCGAGTCGCCGGGGGTCGGCAGGGCCATGGCGGCGGCGGTGAATCCCAGCACCAGCGCCGGGGTGACGAGGATGTAGCAGGCCGCGAACTTGATCTGGCGGGTGCCGATCTTCCTGCCGAGGTACTCGGGTGTACGGCCGACCATGAGGCCCGCGATGAACACCGTGATGACAGCCATGACCAGCATGCCGTACAGGCCCGAGCCGGTGCCGCCGGGCGCGATCTCGCCGAGCTGCATGCCCAGCATGGTGATGCCGCCGCCGAGCCCGGTGAACGAGGAGTGGAAGGAGTCCACCGCGCCCGTCGAGGTCAGCGTCGTGGACACCGCGAAGATCGACGAGGCGCCGACCCCGATGCGGGTCTCCTTGCCCTCCATCGCGCCGCCGGCGAGGTCGAACGCCGTTCCGTGGTGCTGGAATTCGGTCCACATCATCAGGGCGGTGAAGCCCGCCCAGATGGTGGTCATCGTCGCGAGGATGGCGTAGCCCTGCCGGACCGATCCGACCATGACGCCGAAGGTGCGGGTCAGCGCGACCGGGATCACCAGCAGCAGGAAGATCTCGAAGAGGTTGGTGAACGGGGTCGGGTTCTCGAAGGGGTGGGCTGAGTTGGCGTTGAAGTAGCCGCCGCCGTTCGTCCCGAGTTCCTTGATGGCCTCCTGCGAGGCGACCGCGCCGCCGTTCCACTGCTGCGAGCCGCCCGTGAACTGCCCGACCTCGTGGATGCCGGAGAAGTTCTGGATGACCCCGCACGCCACCAGCACGAGCGCGGCGATCACCGCGCCGGGCAACAGGATGCGTACGACGCCCCGCACCAGGTCGGACCAGAAGTTGCCGAGCTCACCCGTACGGGACCGTCGGGTGAAACCGCGCACGAGGGCAACGGCGACCGCGATGCCGACGGCCGCGGAGACGAAGTTCTGCACGGCGAGGCCCGCCGTCTGCACGACGTGTCCCATGGCCTGTTCGCCGTAGTAGGACTGCCAGTTGGTGTTCGTGACGAAGGACGCGGCGGTGTTGAAGGCCTGGTCCGGGTCGATGGACCGGAAGCCGAGGGAGCCGGGCAGATGTCCCTGGACCCGCTGCAGCAGATACAGCAGGAGCACGCCGGCCACGGAGAAGGCCAGTACGCCGCGCAGGTACGCGGGCCAGCGCATCTCGGTGTCCGGGTCGGCACCGATGGCCTTGTAGATCCACTTCTCGGCGCGCAGGTGCCGGTCGGAGGAGTACACCCGGGCCATGTAGGTGCCGAGGGGGATGTGGACGAGCGCAAGTGCCGCTGTCAGGGCGAGCAGTTGGAGCACGCCGGCGAGGACGGGACTCATGGTGCTTCTCAGAACCTCTCGGGGAATATCAGCGCGAGAAGGAGATAGCCCAGCAGGGCGACGGCCACGACGAGGCCGACGACGTTCTCGGCGGTCACAGCCTGGTCACCCCCTTGGCGACGAGAGCCACCAGCGCGAACACCGCGAGCGTGGTGACGACGAAGACCAGATCGGCCATCGCGAGCTCCTGAATGAGGTTCGGATCGAACGGACAGTTGCAGCAAACCGCCTCGGTGACCGGAAACGGACGCCGTTGACGCCTCTCTTACGGCGGCCGGTCCGTCCTTGACGGATCTCTTACGCCACCGTCCGTTCGTGATCGTGTCTGCCCACGACCCGTCGACATCGCGGGCATGACCATGGCGGTGCTGGGCACCCGGAGGCCGAAGGCTTAGCGGTGAGCAGACTGAAGGGGGAGGACGTGTTGCTGTCCCACACGATCGAGGGCGGAGTTCTGGTGATCAGGCTGCGCTCGGATCTGGACACCGACGAACGCGCGGCACTCGCGCTGGCCATCAGCGACCTCGTGCACACCTACCGGCAGTACCCGGTGGTGATCACGCTCGACGGCCAGGCGGCCACCAGCGCCGCCGTCAGCGCCGTCATCAGGGCACATCACATGTGCAACCACCTCGGCGTCGTCATGTCCGTCGCCACCGACAGCGCACCGGCACGGCGGCTGCTGGAGGCGAACGGCGACACCGGAGGCACCCGGATGGTCATCCACGCGCGCGTCGACACGGCCATCACGGCGGCGTTCGCAGCGGCCGCCTGACCCGGGTTCCGGCAGCGGCGTCCGAGTCGGCGCCCCCGTGTCAGTCCGTCAGCCACACCGCCGTGTCGGACGGGAGGCGGCCGTCCTCCAGGGGGCCGCTGGCCAGGAGCACGGTGCCGTGGGCGGGGAGGTCCGCCGGCGCCGCGGAGAAGTTGACGACGCAGCGGAAACCGGGCTCGCGGCGGAAGTCGAGCAGCCCGTCGTCGGGGGCACTCCGCCAGGAGAGCGTCCCGTCTCCCAGAGCGGGCTCCGCGCGGCGGATGCGCAGTGCCTCGCGGTACAGCTCCAGCATGGAGGAGGGATCTCCCTCCTCGGCCGCGACGGTCAGTGCCTTCCACGCCTCCGGCTGCGGGAGCCACGTCCCCGAACCACCGGCTTCGGGTCCGAAGCCGAACGGCGGGGTGTCCCCGCTCCACGGCAGGGGGACACGGCAGCCGTCGCGGCCCCGGTCGGTGTGCCCGGAGCGGAGCCAGGTGGGGTCCTGGAGCAGTTCCTCGGGGAGGTCCTCGACCTCCCACAGGCCCAGTTCCTCGCCCTGGTAGAGGTAGGCGCTGCCGGGCAGGGCGAGGGTGAGCAGTGCGGCGGCGCGGGCGCGCTTCGTGCCCAGGTCCAGGTCCGCGGGGTCCGTGAGGTCGGACAGCGAACGCAGCGGCCCGTCGGGCTGGGGGCGCGCGTAGCGGGAGACGTGCCGGGCCACGTCGTGGTTGGAGAGCACCCAGGTGGCGGGGGCGGCGACCTCGCCCAGTGCCTCCAGGGACCGGTCGATCACGTGTCGCAGTCGCTCCGGGCGCCACGGCGTCATCAGGTAGTCGAAGTTGAAGGCGGTGTGGAGTTCGTCGGGGCGCACGTAGCGCGCCAGCCGTTCGGGCGCGCCCGTCCACGCCTCGGCGACGAAGACGCGGGGGTCGGCGTAGCTGTCGGCGATGGCCCGCCAGCCCTGGAAGATCGCGTGCACCTCCTCGCGGTCCCAGTGCGGGTGGTCCTCGCGGCGGGCGCCTTCGAGCAGCTTGCCGTCCAGTGAGCCGAGGTCGGGCAGGCCGGGAGCCTTGACCAGGCCGTGGGCGACATCGATACGCACCCCGTCCACGCCCCGGTCGAACCAGAAGCGCAGCACCGACTCGAACTCGGCGCGGACCTCCGGGTTGTCCCAGTTCAGGTCGGGCTGCTCGGGGGCGAACAGGTGCAGGTACCACGGGCCGGGCGAGCCGTCGGGCTCGGTGATCCGCGTCCAGGCGGACCCGCCGAACACGCTGCGCCAGTCGTTGGGCGGCTCCTCGCCCTCCGGACCGCGGCCGGGGCGGAAGATGTACCGCTCCCGGGCCGCGGAGCCGGACCCCTCGGCCAGCGCCTGGCGGAACCAGGCGTGGGCGGTGGAGGTGTGGTTGGGCACGATGTCGATGATCAGGCGCAGACCGTGCCCGTGTACCTCGTCGAGCAGGGCCTGCGCGTCGTCGAGCGTGCCGAAGAGCGGGTCGATGTCCCGGTAGTCGGCGACGTCGTACCCTCCGTCGGCCATCGGGGACGGATACCAGGGAGTGATCCACAAAGCGTCGACGCCCAGCCCGGCGAGGTGGGGCAGACGCTGTCGCAGTCCGGTGATGTCACCGGTCCCGTCGCCGTTCCCGTCGGCGAAACTGCGCAGGTACACCTGGTAGATGACGGCGTCGCGCCACCAGGAGGTGCGGGTACGGGCTGAGTCCACCGGCTTCTCCCTGTGCTGGGCTGTACGTATGGCCTGGTCGTGCCGTGCCCTCGAACCCCCGGTCGGCGCGGGCGGCCGCCGGGAGCCCTGGGGTCACCCCAGGAGACTTCCCGGCGGGCTCGGTGTCAGTCGGTCGCGACCCTTTCGGGGTCGTCCGCGGAGGTACCGAGGCGCAGCCACCGGTACCCGTAGGCGGGCAGTTCGACCCTGAGCAGCCCGTCCTCGGCCACCGTGAGCCCCTTGTGCCCCTCGTCGAGGAGGTCGGTCAGCCTGTCCCCGGGGCCGGTTTCGGGCAGCCTCAGCCCTACGGTGGCCGGCTCGCCCGCGAAGTTGTGCACGGCCAGGACCTTCCCATCGGTGGTGCAGCCGAGGTGCGCAAGGACGGCGCGCTCCCCCGTCTCCACGAGGCTGTGGTCGCCCCAGGCCAGCTCGGGAGCCTCCCGGTAGCGCTCGGCGAACAGCCGGATGCGGCTCAGCAGCGAGCCGGGGTCGCGGCTCTGCTCGTACACGTTCACCTGCTGCGGTCCGAACGCGCCCTCGACGAGCGGATTGGGGAAGGCGTCCTGTTCGGCGGTGGAGAAACCGGCACCGGTCTCCGGTGTCCATTGCATGGGCGTCCGTACGGCCTGGCGTCCTTCGGCGGCCAGATTCTCGCCCATGCCGATCTCCTCGCCGTAGAACAGCACGGGAGTGCCCGGCAGGGTGAACAGCAGGCTGTAGGCGAGTTCGATGCGTCGGCGGTCGCCGTCGACCATGGGCGGCAGCCTGCGGCGCAGTCCGCGGTCGTACAGCTGCATGTCCTTGTCGGGGCCGAAGGCCGCGAAGACCTCGGCGCGTTCGTCGTCGCTCAGCTTGTCGAGGGTGAGTTCGTCGTGGTTGCGCACGAACGTGGCCCACTGGGCGTCGCGCGGGGCGGCGGGTCGGTCCCCCAGCGCGGCGGCCAGCGGGCCCGCGTCCTCGCGGGCCATCGACAGGTACATCTGCTGCATCCCGACGAAGTCGAAGCACATGGTGAGTTCGTCGCCGCGGTCGGAGGCCGGGTCGCCGAAGAAGCGGGTGAGCCCGTCGTACGGCAGATTGACCTCACCCAGCAGCACGGCCTCACCGTTGCGGCGGCCGAGGAAGGCGCGCAGGTCGGCGAGGTACTCGTGCGGGTCGGGCAGCTTCCCGGCGTCGTCCTGCCCGTCCGTCTCCAGCAGGAAGGGCACGGCGTCGACGCGGAAGCCGGACAGGCCGAGCTGCGTCCAGAACGCCATGACGCGGGCTATCTCGTCGCGCACCGCGGGGTTGGCGACGTTGAGGTCGGGCTGCTGCTTGTAGAAGCGGTGCAGGTAGTACTGGCCGCTGCCTTCGTCGTACTCCCACAGGCTGTCCTCCGCATCGGGGAAAACCACGCCCTCAGGACCGTCCTCGGGGGGCTCGTCCTGCCAGACGTACCAGTCGCGGTGCGCGGAGTCCCGGCTGGAGCGGGCGTCCTTGAACCAGGGGTGGTCCTCTGAGGTGTGGTTCACGACGAGGTCGGCGATGACGCGGATGCCCCGGTCGCGCGCGGTGCGGACGAACTCGGTGAAGTCGCCGAGGGTGCCGAGGCGGGGGTCGACACCGTAGAAGTCCGTGATGTCGTAGCCGTCGTCGCGCTCCCGCGTCGGGTAGAAGGGCATCAGCCAGACGCAGGTCACGCCGAGGCGCACCAGGTGGTCGACGCGCTGGGTGAGACCCGCGAAGTCGCCGATCCCGTCCCCGTTGCCGTCCTGGTACGTCTCGACGTCCAGGCAGTAGACCACCGCGTTCTTCCACCACAGGTCGGACGTGCGGGTCAGACGCATCGGTACTCCTTCGCGGTGGCGGGAAGGGGGCGGGTGACGTCGAGCCGCGGCAGCACCTCGGCCGCGAACGCGTCGATGAAGGGGCCCTGTTCGCGGCCCACGTGGTGCAGCATCACGGTGTCGAAACCGAGTTCGGCGTACTCCTGGAGCCAGGCGGTGTGCCGGCCCAGGTCGGACGAGACGTTGACCGTGCGGGCGACCTGTTCGGGGGTGACGTGCTCACTGACGATGTCGAAGAGTTCCGGGGAGTCCAGGTCCCAACTGACCGGGGGCGCATGGACGTTGCTGCGCCACTGGTCGTGCGCCAGCGCGAGGGCCTCGTCCTCGTCGGGCGCCCAGCTCAGGTGCACCTGGAGGTGCAGCGGGCCGCGGCCGCCGGCGTCGCGGTACGCGCCGGTGATCTCCCGCAGTTTCTCCCGTGGCGCGTTGACGGTGATCAGGCCGTCCGCCCATTCGGCGCACCAGGCCGCGGTGGCGGTGCTGCACGCGGCGCCGATCAGCGGCGGCACGACGGGCGGCCGGGTCCACAGCCGGGCCCGGTCCACGGTCACCAGGCCGTCGTGGCTGACCTCCTCCCCGTGCAGCAGGGCGCGGATGACGTCGACGCACTCCCGCAGCCGTGCGTTGCGGATGTCCTTGCGGGGCCAGCCGGTGCCCGTGATGTGCTCGTTGGAGGCCTCACCGCTGCCGAGCGCCACCCAGAACCTGCCCGGGTACATCGACGCGAGGCTGGCGACGGCCTGGGCGATGATCGCCGGGTGGTAGCGCTGGCCGGGGGCGTTCACCACGCCGAACGGCATCTGTTCGGTGGCCTGGAGGGCGGCGCCGAGCCACGACCAGGCGAATCCGGACTCACCCTGGCGGATGCTCCACGGTGAGAAGTGGTCCGAGCACATGGCGGCGGTGAATCCCGCCCGTTCGGCGTGCACCACGGCGTCGAGCAGATCCGCGGGCGGGATCTGTTCGTGCGAGGCGTGCAGTCCATAAACAGTCATGCCGAGCGGGTACCCCCGGGATCGCCGCTCAGCGGGACCAATGGGCCGGTCCGCGACAAGTCAGTTGCCGGACGGGGGATTTGTGCGGAGAGACACAGCGCGGACGTGGTGTGCGGTCCCGTCCGGTCGAGGCTGTGGGTGGGTGGACCCTACCGGATGAGGAACTCCAGCTCGGGCCGGTCCCAGGCCACGGCGGGCGGGTTCGCGGGCACGGTCCCGGTGCGGAGCGCGCCCACGGCCTGGTAGAAGCCCTCGGCGGGAGGATGGGACACCACGCGCACACGGTCGAGTCCGGCCGCGCGGGCCTCGGACCGCATGTGTGCCACGAGCAGTCGCCCGATGCCGCGCCCCTGTGCACCGTCGGCGACGAACAGCAGGTCGAGTTCCGGCGGGGCCACGACGAGCGAGTAGAACCCGAGTACGGGGCCCGCGGCGTCGTCGGTGCCCACGGCCACGAAGACGCGGTGCGCCTCGATGTAGTCGGGCCCGACACGGTAGTCCGCGACCATCGCCGCGTACTGCCCTTCGTAGGCGCGCGAGCCGCGCACGAGCCGCGTGAGCCGCTTGGCGTCCCGGGCCACGGCTCGCCGTATCACGGTCGCGCCGTTCCTGGACGTAATGCTCGGGTTCATGAGGCGAGTATTACGCACCAGGAGGCACCCGCGCATCACGGGTTCGGCGCCCCGGCGCCCGCTCACGGGGGCCCGCCTGGCGAAGTCGGGCGATGTACGGGCCTCTGCCCGCGGATGTCTGGTGGCGGCGCCTCGGGCGCGTGAAGTCGCGCCTCGGGCGCGTGGAGTCGCGCCTCGGGCGCGTGGAGTCGCGCCTCGGGCGCGTGTCGAACCTTCAGGCGCGGTCGGTGCCGAACGGTCCCCCCGCGCCGAAGGCCCGGGCGGCGAAGCGCTCACCGATGCGGCGGTGGGTGGCTGCGTCGGGGTGGAGCCGGTCCGGCAACGGCAGTTCGGCGAAGTCCGCCTCGCCGTAGAGGTCGCGTCCGTCCAGGTGGTACAGGTGCGGGTCGTCCGTCGCCCGTTGCTTCACGACGCGGGCCAGCTCGTCCCGGATGACGTTCAGGGTCAGTTTCCCGGCGGCCCGTTCCGCCGGGTCCCCGGCGGCCCGGAACCGGAGCCTGCCCGCGCCCAGGTCGCTGAAGTCCGGGGCGCTCGGCCCGGGGGTGTCCTCGTGAATGGGGCACAGGATGGGCGAGACGACGAGCAGTGGTGTGGCGGGGTGCCCCTCGCGGACGGTGTCGAGGAAGCCGTGCAGGGCCGGGGTGAAGGCCCGTAGGCGCATCACGTCGGTGTTGACCAGATTGATCCCTATCTTGACGCTGATGACGTCCGCGGGGGTGTCGCGCAGGGTGCGGGCGGTGAACGCGTCGAGCAGGGCGCCGCCTCCCAGACCGAGGTTGATCAGTTCCACACCGCCGAGGGAGGCGGCGAGCGCCGGCCAGGTGGTGCTCGGACTCGCCGCGTCGGATCCGTGGCTGATCGAGCTGCCGTGATGCAGCCACACGGGGCGGCCCGCCCTCGACACGGCTTCGACAGCGGCGTTCGTACGCAGGGCGACGAGCCGGGTGATCTCGTTGTACGGCAGCCAGATCTCGACGTCCTTGGCCCGGTCCGGCAGGCCGGTGAACCGGACGGTGCCGACCGGGCCGGGCAGGGTTTCCGTGACTCCGGTGGCCATGTCCACCAACAGGACGTTCCCGCCGGTGACACTCGCCTGTCCGGCCAGTCGGCCGTCGACGAGCAGGTCGTAGACGCCGTCGGGGCGCGGCGGGGCGCCCCGGTACGCCGTCCTCGTGCGGAGCGCGTCCAGCTCCACGCTCGTGGCGCGCGTACGGAACACCAGGCGAACGCCGGAGGGTTGAGCCTCTGCTTGGGCCAACTGACCGTCGGGGCACTGGGCGCGGGCGCGCGCGGGCAGCCGGTGCGGCAGCAGACCGTGTTCGGTGGGCTCCAGTTCCAGGGCGCCACGCAGAAGTTCCGCGGTGACCGGGGTGGTGGTCCAGTGGTGCGGGAAGTTCATGGGATCAACCTGTTGCCGGGTGAGTCTTGTGGGCTGCGCCTGTCCTGCCGTTTCCTGCTGCTCACCGCCACTTCTGGCGGCGGGGGTCGGCACCGGCGGCGTCAGGTCCAGTTCCGCAGCAGGGTGTCGAGGGAGTCGAGGATCCGTGACCAGGACTCCTCCGAGTCGGGGCTGCTGTGGCTGAACCCTCCCCCCGCCTCCAGGCTGACGTAGCCGTGGAAGACACTGCCCAGCAACCGGACCGCGTGCGTCCGGTCCACGTCCGTCAGGTCGTAGCCGCGCAGGATCGCCCGCATCATCTGCGCGTGCCTGACGCCGGCACTGGCGGCGGCCGTCTCCGCGTCGAGCCTCAGTTGGGCGGCGGCGTAGCGACCGGGGTGCTCACGGGCGTAGTCACGGTAGACGTTCGCGAACGCGCGAAGGGCGTCCTTCCCGGCTCGGCCGGCCAGGGCCGCGGCGCCCCGTTCGGCGAGTTCCTCCAGGGCCAGCAGGGCGATCCTCGTCTTCAGATCCTGCGAGTTCTTCACGTGGGAGTACAGGCTCGCGACCTTGACGTCGAACCGCCTGGCGAGTTCTGAGACGGTCACCTGGTTGAACCCGACCTCGTCGGCCAGTTCGGCTCCCGCCCGGGTCAGCCGTTCCGCGGTCAGTCCGACGCGCACCATGCCACCCCCTTCCTTTCGCAGCCCATCATGCAGCTACCTAAGACGTTTAGGCAAATAGCATTACATTTAAGGAGGCGCTGACGGGCCGACAGATCCGCAGCCTCCCCTCCGGCGCGCGGTACTCGATGAAGCAGCCCTTCCGAGGTCGACGATCGGCTTGCCGCGTACGCGAGTTGCAGCCGCTCGGGAGTTACCGGTTTGCCGATGGATGAGCCGGATAACCGAGCGGTATGGCTGGAACGAGCAACATGACGACGAACGGACAGTCGCCGACGGCGAACGCGCGAGTGGCGAACAACACCGTGACCGACGGAGCCTCGGCACCGACGAAGGAGGCACAGCAGTTTGCCACCGAGACGGCCAAGGGCGCCGGGGAAGCAGCCGGCGCCGCGGGCCGCGGCAGCAAGGAAAAGCTGGTGAGCATCGGTGGTGCGGCGTCGGAGAAGGCCAGGGAGGCCGCCAAGACGGTGCAGAGCACCGTCACGTCCGCCGCCCAGCAGACGGTCGGCAAGGCCGGACCGGCCTGGGCCCTTCTGAAGGCCAGGAAGGTCGCGGCGGCCGCCGCGGGCGCGGGGACCGCAACCGTGGTCCTCTGCTCCTACACCGTGGGTCGGCGTGCCGGCCTGCGGCAGCGGGGACCGCTCTCCCGCCTCACCGGCGGTCGTCTCTGACCAGCAGGACACCATGTAGGTGGTTCTGTTCCCGGGCCCGCCGGAGCTCTCCGCTCCGGCGGGCCCGGCCGCTTGCCGCCCCCGGCCGTCGGTGACCCGCCGAGTCAGCCGTGGCCCGTCCGCCCGAGCGGACGGAACAGACGGACTCGGCATCCCCAACTCCGCCCGAGAGTCGGCCGGTCGACCCGGCCCGCCTGGTCCCCGGCGGCGGCCCGCCGGACGGCCGGCCCCGCGGCGGAGCGGTGCCCGTTCAAAATCTTCCGCGCGAGACACGCATGTCTGGCGAGGCCCGGGGTAAGCGCGGGTCGTCGGCCCACAGGGGGCACATGGGGGGCCGATTCGTTAGGGAGGGCATCACAATGACGGTAATGACGGCTAGCAGGACCGACGCGGGCATGGCTGGGCTGCCGGAAATCGCGGACCCGCAGAAGGTCGCACCCAGAGACGCGCGTGAGCTTTCGCGGCAGTTCTTCGACCAGCTCGCAGTGCTCGAAGAGGGCACCGCGGATTACCAGTATGTCCGTAACACGCTGATAGAGATGAACATGTCTCTTGTCCGCTACGCGGCCGGCCGCTTCCGCAGCCGCGGGGAACAGGAGATGGAGGACATCGTCCAGGTCGGCATGATCGGCCTGATCAAGGCCATCGACCGGTTCGAGCTGACGCGCGAAGTCGAGTTCACCTCCTTCGCCGTGCCTTACATCGTCGGTGAGATGAAGCGGTTCTTCCGCGACACCAGCTGGGCCGTGCATGTCCCGCGCCGCCTGCAGGAGGCGCGCGTACAGCTGGCCAAGGCCACCGAGGAGCTGCGCAGCCGACTGGGCCGCACTCCCACGGTGAAGGAACTCTCCGAGCTGATGTGCCTGCCGGAGGAGGAGGTCATCGAGGCGCGGCTGGCGGCCAATGGCTACAACTCCGCTTCCCTGGACGCCGCCATCGGCGGCAACGAGGACGGCGAGACGGCGCTGGCCGACTTCATCGGCACCCAGGACGCCTCCCTGGAGCTGGTGGAGGACTTCCACGCGCTCGCCCCGATGATCGCCGAGCTCGACGAGCGGGACCGGCAGATCATTCACATGCGGTTCGTCGAGGAGCTGACCCAGTCGCAGATCGGCGAGCGTCTCGGCGTCTCCCAGATGCACGTGTCGCGGCTGCTCTCCCGCACGCTGGCCCACCTGCGTGAGGGCATGCTCTCCACGCGTTGAGCCGGGTGACTCACCCAATCGCACGTACCGCGGCACTCATGGTGCCGAGGAGCCCGCCACCGAATCCGGTGGCGGGCTCCAGCGGTTTCCCGCAGCGCTCCGACCTCGCCGTGCAGCGGCCGGAACCACTGGAACCGTGGCGCCGCGTCCGCACCCGGCACCTACCGGACGGACTGGCGGCCAAGAGCAGGGCCGCCGCCGCGCCACGCCGGGCGCGGACGACGCCCCTGACGAAGCGGCCGAGAGCGCGGCCCACCGCCTCCGCCGCCACGCCTCACGGCGCCTCCCGGCGGGTACCGGCCTCGGCCCGGAGCTGCTGCCGCATGGACGCCCATCCCGCCGACGGCCGGCCCGACCAGTTCGACCAGTACGGGTGGTGCAGCACCTGCGCGTGCAGCCGGACGAGGTCCCGACGCAGCTGTGCGGTGCGATCGGACCGCGGGCCGGCCAAGGCGCGATAGGTGCGGACGTAGGCCAGATGCAGTTCGACCAGGTCGGGCGGGAAGGATCTGCGCGTCATGGACTCATTAGAGCATGTGTTCGATTTACTGCCCACGTCGTCTCCGCCGCCAGCCGGGCGGCCTCTTCGACCGACCGACGCCTCGCACTCGGCCGTGCGGACCGAGACGCTGCTCCTCGATGGACGCCGTGTGGCAAAGTCCGTTGAGTTGCCGTCCCGTGTCGGACAGAGTCGGGTCATGGAGTTCTTCTGCTTCCACCGCGATCGTCCTGGTTCCGTCGCCGCCCGCGACAGGCTGCTGGAAGCGCACTGGTCCTACATGGACCAGTACGCCGCCGAGATGATCGCCCGTGGCCCGACGCTCACCGACGACGGTGAGCTGCCCACCGGCAGCGTGCACATGGTCGACCTGCCGGATCCGGCCGCGGCTCGCGCGTTCGCCTTCGAGGAGCCCAACTACCAGGCCGGCGTGTACCGGGACGTACTGCTGCGCCGCTGGCGCAACGTGCTGGGGCGCACGATGTGGGACTTCCCGGGCGGCCGGACCGGCGGAAACCGGTACCTGGTACTCGGCCTCGGCCCCGAGCAGGACGCCGTCGACCTCGCCGTGCCGTCCGACCGCGAGGAGCTGATCGCGTACGGACCCCTGCTGTCCGACGACGGCACCACCGGCCTCGGCACCGCGGCGCTGGTCCGGGCACCGGATCCGGACACGGCACGAAGCGTCCTGGCCGCGGACCGGTACGCCGCCGTCGAGGTCCACAACTGGCAGTTCGGCGGGCGACCTTCGTGAGCCGGACCGGCGTCGCGGCGACGGCGTCCGTGCGGTCAGCGGATGCAGGATGCCGGGGCTGGGCGGTTGGACGGCCGGGCGCCGTTCGCCCAGGTCCGCGTCGGCGAGATCGGGAGGGACACCGGTGCGGTCGAACGCGATACCGGCGCCGGACGCGCGCGTCGGCGCAGCACGCGCGCGCCGGGTGAGCGACGTGAACGGCGCGCACGCCGGTGAGCAGATCAGGATCGGCTTCCTGCGGTCTCGCCGACGGCGTCAGCCACCCGCGGTCGGCGCAGGCGGATACGTCTCCCCGACACGCACTCCGGCCCGGCAGCGCGTCACCGTGTACGTCCCTGCGGGAGGGGCGCGCACGGTGACGTGATGAGCCCTGTACGCGCCCCCGCAGACCTGGGCAGAATGCGCCACGTCGACGCCACGTGGCCGAGATCCCGCCTCTCCCCTACTCCCCGTCACAGGAAAGCAGGTCGGTTGCCGTGCACTTGCGTCTGCCCACGTCCGTGTCCGAAGCGCAGAAGTGTCTGGCCGAGGGAGCTGTGCCGGTGGGCGGGGCGACGCTGGTCTGGGCGACCTGGCAGCGGGACGGCTTCCCCGACCTGGCGATGTCGCTCAGCAGTCTGCCCGAAGCCACCGTGGTCGAACGCGACGCGCTGGGCGCGGCCGTCGTGCTGCACCGGATCGGCGACCGGGTCCCGGAGGTGCTGCGCCGGGCTGCCGCATCGGTGGGGACCGGTGCCGTACGCCGCACCGCCACGGTCGGCGGCAACATCGTCGGCAGCACGCTGCGCTGCCTGCTGCCGGCGGCGCTCGTCCTGGACGCCCGCGCACGCGTACTGACACCGGACGGGGCGTACGAGACCGACCTCACCGAGCTGGTGAGCAAGCGTCCCCTGCTGCTCGGCCTGCGCTGGCGCGAGCCTGTGGTGAGCGGTTACCGCAAGCTGGAGGGCGAAGCGGGCGGAGCGCCGCCCCTGGTCGTCGCCGCCGCGGTGCACGCCGAGGGTGGCGGACGCGCCCGTGTCCGCGTCGCCGTCCGTGACGGCTACGAGGTGCTCGGCGACAGCACCGCCTACGACATCGGCACCACGGCCGAAGAGGTCGTCGAGGCGCTGGCCCGTACGGATGTCGGCGCCCTGCACGCCCCGGCCTGGCAGGTGGTCCGTGAGCACGTCACCGGGTTGCTGGACCGCCCTGCCGAACGCTGACGACGCCTGGCCCCTTGCCGAGCGAGGGGCCGGGCACACTCCCCGGCGTCCCGCGACGGCAACGACACCCCAAGGCCGAGGACTCAGACCTTCCAGGAGCGCAGCTGTTCGGCGACGGCGAGAATCCCGAGGCGGGTGTCACGGATCTTGCGCACGAGGTCGGACAGAGCGCCGTAGGGCGGGTCGATGCCCTCTCCGGACTGATCCATGTACTGGGCGGCGACGAAAGCCGCGAACAGGCTGTTGCGGTGCGGGAGCGGCTCCAGGCGCACGATGGTGTGCATCAGCGCCGCCGCCCGCCACGCGGTGTCCGGGTCGGCCGCGGCGAGCGTCGGCAGCTTCGTCCGGTGCCGGGCGACCGCCGCCACCAGGGCGGAGTAGTCCGCGACGGACATGTCCTCGCTCAGGAGCGCGGTCTCCTGGACGTCGAGCAGCCAGGCAACGTCAACGTAGAAGTGCATCAGGCAGCCGCAGCGCCGTCACGTCGCTCGGAGGGCGGCACCTCGTCGGGGAACGCGGCGTCGAACTCGCCGCGCAACCGCTCCGCCCACACGCCCGCGCCGTCGACGAACTGCTTGCGCTGCATCTCCCGCACCCCGAGGTCGTGCAGGTACTGCTTGAGGCTCTTGCCGGCAGCCGCGGCGGCGGCCCGGACGCCCCTGAGCTCCTCTTCGGTGAAGGACACGTTGAGCGATGGCATACCTCGATGGTACCTAGTTGGTGCCACCGAGGGAATCCCCCGCGCACAACGCGCCTGCCGGGGAGCGGGCGCCGTGGGAGGCGCCCCGCTCGCCCGCAGGCGGTCAGCCGTGTCCCCCGTGCCTGCCCAGACGCGTCAGCACCGCTCCCGCCATGGCCTCCATCCCCTTCGCGTTGGGGTGCGCGGGCGCTGCGGGCGCTGCGGGGCGCAGCGGCTCGATCCAGCGGTCGGCGGGCGCCTTGCACATGTCGTGGCCGATGGTCGCCTTGTACGTGTCGACGTACTCGGCCCGGTTCAGCAGCGCCACCGTGCGCAGCATCAGGTTGAGCCTCTTGCCGGTGTCCCTCAGGTAGGGGAAGTCCTTCGCCGCGAACGGAACGGACGGGTAGCACCCGCTCCCGTCCTCGGGCAGCAGATCGGGGTAGCCGACGAGGACCACGCGCGCGTGCGGCGCCCTGGCGTGCACCGCTCGCAGCACTCGGGCGACCTTGGGCGCCGTCTGGAGGATGTTGAGTGTGAGCTGATCGGTGCCGGACGAACCGTAGTACTGCTGGCAGGGATTTCCCGCCAGGTCCTTCGAACTGAGGGCGGCGCAGGTGCCGATGATGGAGCCGAAGCCCATGTCGTTGCCGCCGATCTGCACGGTCACCAGGTCGGTGTCGCGTCGCACGGCGTTCAGTTGGGGCGCGTTGGTCCCCTGCGCCTTCCACATCTCCTCGGTCGTCGCACCACCGCAGCTGACGTCGGTGAATGTGGATACCTCGCGGGCGGCAGCGACGAGCGAGGGGTAATTGCTGTCGGAGCGGGCGCAGTTGGCGTCGACCTGACGCGGGATCAGCGGACCGGAGGTGTACGAGTCACCGAGCGCGACATAGTCCGTCCGGTGCGGGGAGTGCCCTCCTCCGGACGTGGCCGAGGCGGCGGGAGCGAGACCTGCCACCAGGGCGCAGCTGCCGAGAGCGGCCCCCAGTGCGACGGCCCGCCGCCGTCTCGGCGCGGCGCCGTCCTCGTGCTGGTCGTGATCCATCGTGCCCCTCCCCTGAAGCGGTGACAGTGCGCTGAGGACCGGCAGTGCTCCACGGCGGCACGCATGTGTGCGTGCCGCCGTGACATGGAGAACTCCCGCCCCACAGGCTTACGCCGCTTGTATACCGGCAGGTAGCTTCCCGGGCCAGGGTTCTGACAACACCACCGCACCCCGGCCGGCCGACGGGCAGTCCGCGCCCTGCGGAGCTCAGGACGCTCAGGTCCGGTGGAACGGACGGTCCTCGCTCGCCAGGACATCTTCGGGGAAGCCCTGAACCCGCGCGGGGGCCCGGGTCCGTGCCGCCGCCGGCCTCCGCACCGTCGGCCGCGTGAATTCAACGTGGGCCCGGCGCGTCAGGGTCCTGGGTAGCGACGGCCCAGGGACCGCCGTACGGAGCCGGCCTCCGCATGCAGTGGTGCGGGCTTCTCACCAGGACTGTCCGGTCCCGGATACCGACGGACGCCGTTCCGCAGCGGCTGTCCCTCCGTTGTCGCTGGAATTCATCAGCGTGGCAATCGGCGGGCGTACGGCCGACTGTGGAGCCCCGGACATCGGGATCTCCCGGAACGCCTCGACGAAAGAAGAGCGACATGTCGTCCACGCGCGCCCACGCCGCCGGACCCGCTCCAGCCGTACGTCACCAACTGGTACTCATCGTCACGTGCCTCGCCCTGGGCACCGTGGTCGCCGCCATGGCCTCGCTCAACGTCGCCCTGCCCGACCTCGCCCGCGAGACGCACGCCACGCAGACCCAGCTGTCCTGGATCATCGACTCGTACAGCCTCGTCTTCGCCTCTCTCCTGCTGCCCGCCGGCGCTCTGGGCGACCGATTCGGCCGCCGCAGGGCGCTGCTCGCGGGGCTCGCCCTCTTCGGCGGCGGGTCCGCCGCCGCCGCGCTGACGACCGACCCGGCCATGCTGATCGGCCTGCGGGCGGTGCTGGGCGCGGGTGCCGCGCTGGTCATGCCGGCCACCCTGTCCACGATCACCAGCACCTTCCCCCGTGCTCAGCGGGCCCGCGCGGTCAGCGTCTGGGCCGCTGTGGCGGGAGCCGCCGCACTCGTGGGCCTGTTCGCGACGGGTGCGCTGCTGGAGACCTGGTCGTGGCCCTCGGTGTTCCTGCTGAACGTCGCGCTGGCGCTGGCCGCCCTGGTCGGGACGCTGCTGTACGTGCCCGAGTCGGCCGAGGCGCACCAGCCGCCCCTCGACATCGGCGGCGCACTCCTAGCGGTCCTGGGACTGTTCGTCCTCGTCCACTCGGTGATCGAGGCTCCGACCCGCGGTTGGGGCAGCGTGACGACGCTCTGCGGAATGGCGCTCGGCCTGCTGGTCCTGGCCGGATTCGTGTTCTTCGAACTGCGCCAGAGGCATCCTCTGCTGGACCCCCGGCTGTTCCTGAACCGGCACTTCACCGCGGGCACGCTGTCCATCACGCTCCAGTTCTTCGTCTTCTTCGGCTTCATCTTCGTGATGATGCAGTACCTGCAACTGGTGCGCGGCGACAGCGCTCTCATGGCGGCGGTGGCGATGCTGCCGATGGCCGTGTGCCTGATCCCGCTCGCCCGGGCCACACCTCGTCTGGTGGCCAGGTTCGGTCTCCGCGGACCGTGGACGGCCGGGTTGGTGGCCGTGGCGACCGGCATGGGGGTCCTGTCCCGGCTGGACGCGTCCAGCCCGTACTGGCTCATCGCCTCCGGTCTCGTACCGCTCGGCGCCGGCATGGGGCTGGCCATGACGCCTGCCACGACGTGCATCATGGACGCGCTGCCCCGCTCCCTGCAGAACATCGGGTCCGCAATGAACGACCTGGCGCGTGAACTCGGCGGGGCACTGGGAATCGCCGTCCTCGGCAGCCTGCTCAGCGCGGCCTACCGGAACCGGCTCGAACTGCCCGGTCTGCCACAGCACGCGGTGGAGGCCGCCCGGTCCTCCCTCGCCGCCGCGCACACCATGGGCGACGCGGTCGCCGGCCCGGCCACGAACGCGTTCACCGACGGCATGCGCGTCGCGCTCCTGGGTGCCGCCGCGGCAGCCGCGCTCGCAGCCCTCGCCGTCGCCGTGCTGCTCCGTTCACCCGGTCGCCACTCGTCGTCCGATCAGGACGCGAAGTCCGTTGCTGCCGAGGGGAGTTCCGGCACGGCCACCTCGCCGGAGCAGCACTCGTACCGGTGAAGTCGTGGCCGGCGTCTCTCCCGCTCGGCCCGGCGCCGGCTCCGTACAGGGGAGGCACCGGCCGGCTTCCGTGCAGGGGAGGCTTCCGTACAAGCGCGGCACCGGCCGGCTTCCGTACAGGGGAGGCACCGGCCGGCTTCCGTACAGGCGCGGCACCGGCGTCGGGCGGCCCGCGTCCGGCGGACGCGCCGCGCGACTTCGAGTACAGCGGCCGGAGACGGCGCGCCGAAGGCGTGCGGAAGGCGTGCGGAACGGTCATCGCCCACGACGCATGCCGGAGACGGCATCGCAGGCGTGCCGAAACGGTCATCGCACACGACGCGCCGCGGCAGGCGGGCGCGGCGAACCGCGCAGGGCCAGCCGCACCTGCGGTGCCACCCGACGGACCACGTCCTCCGCGCTCATGGAGGCGATTGGCTCCAGGCGCAGCAGGTAGCGGGTGGTGATCAGTCCGGCGACCACGGCGGTGAAGGCGCCCGCGTACTGCCGCGCGTCCCTCCCGGGCAGGAGCGCCGCGATCCGGTCGACGATCTCTCGCTCCACGGCCTCCTTCAGCAGCTCTCCGACGGCCTGGTCGGCGGCCGCGCTCCTCAGCATCGCCAGCAACGGCGGACCGGACACCGGATCGTCCCAGACGGCGACGACCTGGCGCACGACCCGTTCCGGCAGCGTGCTCAGGTCTCCTTCGTCGAGGAGTCGGGCGAGGACCTCGGCCGGGTTGGCACCCAGCGCGAGCGCGGCTCCGAACAGCCCCTTCTTGGAACGGAAGTAGTAGCTGATCAGTGCCAGGTCGACCCCGGCCTCGGCCGCGACGGACCGCAGGGTGACCGCGTGATAGCCGTCCTCGAGGAAACGGCGCCGCGCGACGGTGAGGATCACCGCCCGGGTGTCGGGGCTTCCCGGCCTGCGGCCTCGTCGCGGTCCCGTTCTGTTCGTCACGGGCGAATTCTAGGAAGCCCCGGGCGCGCGGGCCTGGCCGGGCACGGGCCCCGGTACCAGCGGAAGCGGGCCCGGCAGTTCCCTGTGCCGACACCCTCGGCGCACGCCCGCGGTCCCGTCACCCGTGCGCGACATCTTGACGTGACCCTGACCGAGTGGCTTCATGGGAGCGCTCCCACACATGGGCCGGTGCTCTGGTTCTTGATCCTTACTCCCTGGAGTCGCAGTGAGACCGACAAGAAGAACGGCACGAAGGAACGTCGTCAAGGCACTGCTGACCGGACTGGCCGCTGTGCTCGGCCTCGTCCTGCTCGGTGCGCTCAACCCGGTCCCCGCCCGGGCGCAGACCCAGCCGGCCGGCACCCTCGCCACCGGCCTCCACATCAGTGACGGCCGCCTCCTGGAGGGCAACGGCAACGACTTCGTCATGCGCGGCGTCAACCACGCCCACACCTGGTATCCGGGTGAGACGCAGTCACTGGCCGACGTCAAGGCGCTGGGCGCCAACACCGTCCGCGTCGTCCTGTCCAACGGCCACCGCTGGACCAGGAACAGTGCCGCGGACGTGGCCGCCGTCATCGCCCGGTGCAAGGCCAACCGGCTCATCTGCGTACTCGAGGTCCACGACACCACCGGCTACGGCGAGGAGAGCGCGGCCGCCTCACTGGACCAGGCAGCCGACTACTGGACAAGCCTGAAAGAGGTGCTCGAGGGCGAAGAGAACCACGTCATCATCAACATCGGCAACGAGCCCTGGGGCAACACCGACCCCGCCGGCTGGACCGCGCCCACCATCGCCGCCGTCCACAAGCTCCGCGACGCCGGGTTGAAGCACACGATCATGGTCGACGCGCCCAACTGGGGCCAGGACTGGCAGGGCGTCATGCGCGCCAACGCCCAGTCCGTCTACGACGCGGACCCGACCGGCGATCTGATCTTCTCCATCCACATGTACAGCGTCTACAACACCGCGCAGAAGGTCACCGACTACCTCAACGCCTTCGTCGACGCCGGACTGCCCCTGCTCATCGGCGAGTTCGGCGGGCCGCCCGACCAGTACGGCGACCCGGACGAGGACACCATGATGGCCGCCGCCGAACAGCTCCGGCTCGGCTACCTCGCCTGGTCCTGGAGCGGGAACACCGACCCGATCCTCGACCTGGCGATCGACTTCGACCCCGACCGGCTCAGTTCCTGGGGCGAACGCATCTTCCACGGCGCCAACGGCATCCTCCAGACCTCCCGGGAAGCCACCGTCTACAGCGGCAGCCAGGGCGACACCCACGCCCCGACCACCCCCGGCACCCCGACCGCCTCGGCCGTGACGGCCACCTCCGTCACTCTCAAGTGGGCCGCCGCCACCGATGACGTCGGCGTCACCGGCTACGACATCGTCCGCGTCAGCGGCGACACCGAGTCCGCGGTCGCGGCCTCCGCCACCAACACCGCCGCCGTCACCGGTCTCACCCCGGACACCGCCTACACGTTCGCCGTGTACGCCCGCGACGCGGCCGGGAACCGCTCCGCCCGCTCGGCGACGGTGAAGGTCACCACCGACAAGGACGGCGGCACACCCGGCGTGAGCTGCTCCGTGGGCTACCGCGTGGTCAACGAGTGGCCCGGCGGCTTCCAGGGGGAGATCGTCGTCCGCAACACCGGAACCACCGCCGTCAACGGCTGGACGCTCGCCTTCGCCTTCGCCAACGGCCAGACCGTCACCAACATGTGGGGAGGCACCCCGACCCAGAACGGCGGCGCGGTGAGCGTCTCCCCCGCCGCCTACACCTCCACCGTGCCCGCCAAGGGATCCGTCACCGTCGGCTTCACCGGCGCCAAGGGAGCCACGAACACCGCTCCGACCGCGTTCAGCCTCAGCGGCAAGACCTGCGCCACCGGCTGAGCGGACCGCCGGGGGACCCGCGGCCGCGCACACACGCCGCGGGTCCCGGCGTGCGTCCCGCCGTCGCGCGTCCTGTGCCACGGGTGCCGCGGACGCGGTGTCTCCCCGCGAGGGGCGGCAGGCGCTCATGGCGGCCGCGAGGGCCGGCGCCCGGTTCCTCGTCGCCGGTGTCGACGCTCAGGCAGCGGGCGACGCGTGCGGCTCCGTACTGGAGTACCGCCTCGGTGACCAGTGCGCGGATGTGATCGCAGAACGACTCCCGCGCGCAACGCGATCACGTCCGCACCTCGGGGGCGCTCGGCGGGAGTTGCCGGGTGGGTGGTGCGTGGTGTGCGGGATCCGCGGGAATGACGGAGTGCCTGAACCCTGCTGGGTTCAGGCACTCCGTCACGGGCGCCCCGGACCGTCGATCCGGGCTGTGCGGACCGGCGTCAGCCCTGGCGGGCCTTGAAGCGCGGATTCTTCTTGTTGATCACAAAGGTGGCGCCGCGTCGGCGGACCACCTGAGCCCCGGGAAGGGACTTCAGTGAGCGCTGGGACCTGCGCACCTTCATCGCTCTGCTCTCCTCCTGCTCGCCCGGAGCCGGGCGGGCGGTCAGCGCTGGGCCGCTCGCCCGGCTCCGGGTCGGCGGTCAGCGGCGGGCCGCGGCCGCGCGGCCGTAGCGGCGCTCGAAGCGCTCCACACGGCCGGCGGTGTCCAGCACCCGCGAGTTCCCGGTGTGGAACGGGTGGCTGGCCGACGAGATCTCGACATCGATCACCGGGTAGGTGTTGCCGTCCTCCCATGCGACGGTCCTGGCGGACTGCGCGGTCGAACGGGTCAGGAAGGACACGTTCGCGGCGCGGTCACGGAAGACGACCGGGCGGGACTCGGGGTGGATGCGGGGCTTCATGTGGTGTCCTTCCTCGGGGTTGTTCGCGTGCTCGCGCCGGCCGTGGTTCAGCGCTGCTCCCGGAAATCGACGTGCCGGCCGGCCACCGGGTCGTACTTGCGCAGTACGAGCCGGTCGGGGTCGTTCCGGCGGTTCTTGCGCGTCACATAGGTGGCGCCGGTCCCGGCCGTCGACCTCAGGGTGACGACGGGGCGCTCGCTGGTGCGTGCCATGAGGGTCCTCCTTCCGCCCACATCCGCGGTTCTTGACTCGCGCATGTCAGCTGTGGGGTGTAACAGCACCTCCGGCCGTCGCATTCCCGCCTCACCGGTTCCGTCCCCGGCTCTCCCGCCCGGCCCGCTCCGGCGCCATCCCGGCCGGATCGTTCACTGCCCTGCCAAGGACCTGGTTCCGTACGGGACGGGTGCCCGAGGGGCGTGGGCGGTACCGCGGGCGAACAGTTCCGGAACGCGGCTTCCTGGCGAACTTCCCTCTAGAATCGCCTGGTTGAGCGATCTGCGCCTGTTGTACCCCGGCTCCGTCACCGGGTCCCGAAGCCCACCGGAGATGTTCTCCGCCGTCCGAGCCGGTCCGATCCCCGCCCGTCCCGACCTTGCCGACCGCGTCCGCGCGACGGCGGGCGACGCAGCCCGAGGAGTCACACCCCGGGCTCAGTGCATCTCCACCGACCACGGAGAAGGAGCGAAATGATGAAGGACCGGCCCGACGACGTTCCGGCCCAGGCCCATCCCCAAGCCCAGCCGGCCCCGCCCGCCGACACCGGCAGCGGGGGCAGCCCCACCGTGCCCGCGCCGCAGCCCGCACCCGGAGGGCAGCCGGAAACCCTGCGGCAGGCGGCACCGCCCAGACCTGCCGCCCAGCCCGACCCGACCCTCCAGCAGCCGGGCGGCTTCGGGCCGCCTCCCGCTTCCGTGCCGGCACAGCACCACCCCTACGGCGGGCCGGGCTTCGTCCAGCCCGCCGCGCCACCGCCGGGCGGAGGAAGGGGCACGGCGGGGCACGCCTTCGCGTGGGCGGCGGTGGGGGCGCTGATCGCGTCCGCCCTGTGGGCCGGCGGGGTGTTCCTGCTGGACCTGGGCGACGGCGACACGCCGGATCTGGCGGGGTACCGGTCCAAGGCCAATCTCTGCTCCGCGGTCGACTACTCGTCGGTCAGGACCGAGTACACCGAGGAGGACTCCTCCCCCACCCACAACTCCCTGGAGACCGACGCTCTGGACCAGAGCTACTGCAGCATCTCCCTGAAGAAGTCCTCCACCTCGTCCTACTCGGACGCGTACCTCTCGGTCCAGATGGACCTGCACAGGGAGACGGACCCCGCCGCCGAGTTCACCGCGCTGTGGTCCGAGTACGACCAGCGCTACGACGACTACGAGGTGGACAAGGTCAGCGGCTTCGGCGACGAGGCCTATCTCGTCACCCAGGACACCACGTCCGGCTCCTCGACCAGCGGCAGCAGGTCGGTCATCCTCGCCGTGCGGGACGGCTGGATGACGTACCAGATGAGCTGGAGCGCCTACGCGTCCTCCTACGGCGCGACACCGGCCGAGGTCACCGATGTCGCGGGCTGGCTCAAGACCGACACGAAGTCGACGCTGGACAACCTCCGGTCCGACTGATCGCGGCGCCCACCCTGGCGGTGCACGGGGCCGGGCGCGCCCACCGGCACCGCGCCCCGCTTCCGTCCGCCGTCCTGGTCCGTCGGCCGGGACGGCGGGCGCCCCGGTGCGGGAGGCGGCCTCCGCCGTCCCGGCACTTCCGCGGCGGCGGCAGCAGTGTCCGTCTTGGACCCGCGCGCCAGTCGGGGCTCAGAGCGTCAGCGCGAGGTCGAGCGTCGGGTAGAGCGGAAGCACTTCGTCCAGGCCGACGATGTGCAGGACGTCGTGGACGCCGACCGGCAGGCAGGCCAGCCGGAGCCAGCCGCCGCCCGCGGTCGCGTCGCGGTGCGCGGCCACCAGGACGTTGATCCCGCTGGAGTCCATGAAGGTGACCCCGCTGAAGTCCACGACCGTGCAGTGCCGCGGGGCGTTCGCACGGTCGGCCAGCGCCTCGCGGAACTCCCCCACCGTGTGGAAATCGATCTCTCCAGCCATCTTCAGAACGCTCACGCCCTGTGGGGTGACGTGGCGGGAGATGACCAGACGGGCGGCACTCATGCCATCTCCCTCATCGTCTCCAGCGGCGGATCCGCTGATGCTGCGTCCACGCAAACGGAACTGTCGCACTGGTGTCAACCGGCCGCCTGTTAATCTCACCATCAGCCTGGACCGATCCGGGGCCTCGCCGCCGAGGCGAAAGACCGGCCAGACAGTCACGTGGAGGCACGCTTCAGGGGTACGCGTCCAACGGGGCCATGTGACCAAGGCAACGCGAGGCGACCATATGGACCAGACCGCGCACTACAGCGAACAGAGGGCTTCGCGTGCACGTTCCGCCCCGGCGGCGTGCGCCGCGTACGACGGAGACACCCGCTGCATCGGTGCCGCCCGGCGTTTCGCCACCGCCTATCTGAACCGCGTGCACGTGGACCACGGCGTACCCCTCTCACCCCGGGCGCTCGGCATGACGCAACTGGTCGTGAGCGAACTGATCACCAACGCCTGCCGGTACGCCCCCGGCCCGTCCCGGCTGGATCTGCGGGTCGTCGACGACAGCCTGGAGATCACCGTATGGGACGGCGCCCCGGCCCTGCCGACCCCCCGCGAGCCCGATCCCGCCCGCATCGGCCAGCACGGGCTGGAGATAGTCCTGGCGGTCTGTCTGCAGTACGACGTGCAGCCGGCCCCGGCGGGCAAGCGCACCACGGTCCTGCTCGCCCTCACCGACGGCGCCACCGGCAGACAGTCCCCCTGACCCCCGAAGCGGCGGTGTGCCGCCCTGCGTCCCAGCGGCTGCCGCGTGCGCTGGACCGCCCCGCGCCGGGCGGCGGTGCGGGCGGAAGGCGGGCCGCGGAGCGGGGCGCGGGCCGCTCGCACGGAGAATTTCGCTTCCCGGCACGCGAAGAACCCCACCCCGGAGGACCGGGATGGGGTTCAGTCGAGCGCCGAGCAGGCCTTGCACCTGCATCTCCCCGCAGGAAGCGGGGCGCCTTTCCTTGGACCATCGACGCGAGACGCGGCACCGAGAGAATCGGCTGCGCGCTCAAGATCGAGCATACCCCATCCAAGGCGGCAGTGCGCGCGACGACATGAGGGAGGGTCAGGCGCCGGGGTGTCACCGGGTGGGCCACAGGGTGCCGGTGCGCCGGCCCGGGTCACCGTTTCACCCGCGCGCCGCTCCGCCGGGCGGGTGAGTGCCTAATCGCTTTGCGCCCCGGTTACCCGCTGCCACAGACTGTGCCGGTGCTGATCCGACGTGAGGTTCCCGCCGACATTCCCGCCGTCCGTGCCGTCACGGCCGCCGCCTTCGCCAAGCCGGACACACCGGTCCCCGTGGAGGTGACGCTCCTCGACGCCCTGCGTGACTGCGACGGCTGGCTGCCCGCGCTGTCGCTCGTGGCGACGGACGACGGCGAGGAGGTCATCGGCCATGTGGTCTGCACGCGTGGTCACGTCGGCGCTGCGCCGGCTCTCGGTCTCGGTCCGCTCAGCGTCCGTCCCGATCATCAGCGGCGGGGGGTCGGGCTCGCGCTCATGCACGCCGTGCTCGGTGCGGCGGACGCGCTCGGCGAGTCACTCGTCGCCCTGCTCGGCAGCCCCGAGTACTACTCCCGATACGGCTTCCGTACCGGCACGGACCACCGGATCGCCCCGCCGGACCCCGCCTGGGGCACGCACTTCCAGGTGCGCACCCTGTCGGCGTACGAGCCCGCGCTGCACGGCACCTTCGGGTACGCCGAGCCGTTCACCCGGCTCTGACCGGTGACCCCGGGTCGCCTCAGCGCGTCAGGCGGAGCTTGACCTGACCGCGTGGTCGAGGTCCGGGTGGATGTCGAGGACCTGGTCGAGGCCGACGATTCCGAGGGTCCGGATGATCATCGCGGGGACTGCGACGAGTGCCATGCGGGCCCGGGCGGCCAGGACCTGGCGGTGCGCGGCGACGAAGACGGAGATGCCGCTGGAGTCGCAGAAGGCCAGGCGCTGCAGGTCCAGGACGAGGAGCTGGCCCGGCTGCAGCGTCAGGTCGCGGATGGTCTCGCGCAGCGTTCCGGCGCTGTGGTGGTCGAGATCGCCGTTGACGGTGATCACGGGTCCGGCCGGGGTGTTCCGGGTGATGGCAGTCAGATCTGTCACGTCTGTTCTTCGTCGGTCGTGGTGGGTGCGGGGATACCGATCGCGAGGACGGCGGTGTCGTCGTCCAGACCGTCACCGAAACTCTCCAGCAGAGTGGTGACGGCCGATACGGCCTTGTCGGGACTGGCGGGTGCCAGGCCCGAGGTGAATTCGAGCAGTGCCTCGTCGCCGTACCGCGCGCCCTCGGGACCGATCCGTGCCTCGGTCAGGCCGTCGGTGTAGAGCAGCAGGGTGTCCCCCGGCGTCAGCTCGCGGGTGACGTCCCTGAAGGGCGCTTCGGGCAGGATTCCCACGAGCAGACCGCCCGGAGTGGGCAGGTACTCGGCGTCGGTGCCGGCGCGCATCAGGATCGCGGGGGGATGGCCGCCGCTGGCGAGGCGGACGGTCACGCCGGCGTCGTGCGGGGTCAGCGTGCCGAAGATGGCCGTGCAGTAGCGGGGGTCTCCCCGGATGTAGTGCTGGTGGAGGACGGTGTTCAGGGTCTTGAGTACGGCGACGGGGTCGGGGTCGTGCATGGCGGCGGCCCGCAGCGTGTAGCGGGTGAGCGAGGTCACCGCCGCCGCCTCGGGACCCTTGCCGCACACGTCGCCGAGGAAGAAGCCCCAGCGGCCGTCGCCCAGCGCGAACACGTCGTAGAAGTCGCCGCCGAGCTGGTCCGTGGAGGCCGTGTGGTAGTAGGCGGCCGTCTGCATCCCGGGCGCCTGCGGCAGCGAGGGCGGGACGAGGCTGCGCTGCAGGACGGCCAGCACGCTCTGCAGGCGCTCCTTGTCGCGCTCGGCCTCCCGGCGGGCCCGTTCGGTCTCCGCGCGGGCTTCCTCGGACTCCCGGCGGCGGCGGAGCAGCTCGTTCTCGTAGGCGCGGCGGTCCCGGGCGTCGACGATCGTCGTGCGGATCAGCAGGGCCTGTCCGTCGCTGCCCTTCTTCACCTTGGAGGAGATGAGGACGGGCAGGCGGGACCCGTCGGCGGCCTTGAGCTCGAAGGCGATGCCGTTGACCTCGCCCTGCATGCGCAGGAGAGGTGCGAAGTGGGTCTCGTGGTAGAGCCTTCCCCCGACCGTGAGCAGGTCGGAGAAGTACAGCCGGCCGACCGTCTCCTCGCGGGTACGGCCCAGCCAGCGCAGCAGGGTCGTGTTGGTCTTGGCTATCTGCCCGTCGAGGAGGGTGGACAGATAACCGCACGGGGAGTTCTCGTACAGGTCTTCTACGTCGTCCTCCAGCAGCGCGTTGAACGCCGCGTCGGACGGACGCACGTCTTTCGTCGTCCCGTTGCTCTCCGGGCCCTGTTCCGTGTGCTTGCGCGATTCCGGATCCTGGTCCGTGCGGCACATCACCTTCGCGGCGCCGCGAAGGTGACGATGGCCTCGGCGGTGGCTTCGGGTGCGCTCAGCTGCGGGCAGTGACCGGTCGCGTCCAGCGTGACCAGGCGGCTGCCGGGGATGGACGCCTGCACGTAGGCGCCGACGCCCTGCGGGGCGATGACGTCCTGGGAGCACTCCAGGACCAGCGTCGGCACCCTCACCGAGGCCAGCTCCGGCCGGCTGTCGGTGAGGAAGGTGGTGCGGGCGAAGACACGCGCGATGTCGGGATCGGTGCGGCAGAAGCTGTTCGTCAGCTCCTCCCCCAGTTCCGGCCGCTCCGGGTTGCCCATGATCACCGGCGCCATAGTCGCCGACCAGCCCAGATAGTTCGAATCCAGTGACTCGAGCAGCTCGTCGATGTCCTCGGCGCTGAAGCCGCCCTTGTAGTCACCGTCGTCGATGTACCGAGGGGAGGGCACGAGCAGGACCAGCTTCGCGAACCGCTCCTCGGCCCGCGCCGCGGCCAGCACGCCGGCCATGGAGCTGACGGAGTGCCCCACGAACGTCACGTCCCGCAGGTCGAGCTCCTCGCAGATGTCCACCACGTCCTGGGCGTAGCCGTCCAGGGTGCCGTAGCGTTCCTCGCTCCACGCGGACACGTCGGAGGAGCCGGAGCCGACGTAGTCGAACAGCACCACGCGGAAGTGCTCGGCCAG
This sequence comes from Streptomyces sp. GLSS-08, assembly GCF_056387915.1. Classification (NCBI taxonomy): domain Bacteria; kingdom Bacillati; phylum Actinomycetota; class Actinomycetes; order Kitasatosporales; family Streptomycetaceae; genus Streptomyces; species Streptomyces sp. GLSS-08. Next base: position 299,775 of record NZ_JBWJAQ010000002.1, on the reverse strand, counting down.
CGCGGGCAGGACCAGTCGCCACATGTTCTGGTCACAGCCGAAGCCGTGCGCCAGCATCATCACCGGCCCGTCCTCGCGCCCGGTGACCACGACATTGTTCCTACTCGCAACATCCATGCGGCCCATGGTGCCACTAGGAGCGTTCTGCATGTGAACCGCTGATTCAAACATCTTTTCGGTCGACAATCGGAGGATCATGGATTGGGCGCCTTCCGGGCGGCCGGCCGTTCCCGCCCGTCCGTGTCCGCGCAGCCGAAGGCGACCGGGCCGCCCGACGCGGTCCCGGTCGCCTTCGGGCCTGTGTCACCCGGTGGGCGTCACTCCACCCGACGGGCGTCGCTTCGCCTACCGGTGGCTGATACGGCGCAGCAGTACGAAGCCGAGGATCAGCAGAACCGCTCCGGCCGCCGCCGGCCACAGCTGGGCTCCGGTGTCGGCGAGCCCGCCCGTGGTCGCCTGCGGCTCGGTCAGTGAACCGGTCGCCTGATCACCGTCCGCGGGCAGGGTCGGCTCGGGGCCGGGAACGGCACTCTCCTCGGCGCCCGGGTCGTCCGCCGTCGTGACCGGGTCGCGGTGGACGGCCGAGGGCGAGGTGTCGGCCTTGGGCGTCGCGTCGGCCTTGGGCGAGGTGTCGGCCTTGGGCGTCGCGTCCTCGCGGTCGCCGCCCGGTCCGCCGGCCGGCTTCGTGGTCTCCGCGCCGGACGGCTCGGGCGCGGGTTCGCTCCCGGTGTCCGCCGGGTCGTCGTCCTGCTCGTCACCGCCGGAGGGGGCCCCGGAGGAGGGCACCGGTGCCGGCCCGTCCGTCGGTTTCGACGTCGGCGGCTTCGGCGCCTGTGTCGGCTCCGGCGTGTTCCCCGGGTCCTCGCCGGCACCGGAGTCCGCTCCCGCGCCGCACTTCCGTCCGTCGTTGATGCAGTCCACCATCTCCTGCATCAGCTTCTCGTCGAAGACGTTGATGAAGTCGCCGTGGTCGGTCACGGGCTTGTGCAGCTGCTCGGGGAAGGAGTCCACCCCGAACAGGGGGGTCGTACGCCCGCCGTCCTCGAGGCTGGGCGCGTCGACGTCGTAGACGATCCGCTGCACCAGCTGCGGGATCGCCCGGAAGCCGTTGCCGCAGTTGCCCTCGGCGTCGGCGAACGCCACGTGCGTGCGGTGGTTGGCGCTGTCGATGTTCCGGCCGTCCCAGCAGCTCTGGAACTTGAAGGTGCGGACCACGTCGCTGCCCGCGGGGCACAGCGGGTACTTGTCCTTCAACTGCCGGTCCTCGAAGCCGGTGCAGCTCCACGACGCGTTCGCGTTGGCGGTTCCGTTGACGAACGCCTTGGCATCCCCGGTGATGATGCGCAGGAGCTTCGGCATGGCCGTGACCTCGCCGCGCGGACTGCCCACGAACGTCATGGTGACCTGCTTGGGCGTGACGATCTCGCCGGCGTTGCCTTCGACACCGCCGCCGGGCGCGTTCGCGTCCTGCTCCTTGGCGCCGTTCTGCACGCGCAGCACCGGCCAGAAGTACGAGGACTTGTCGCCCTCGTCCGCACAGGTGGTGTCACCGTTGGCGAGGTCGTCGTCGCTCGCGAAGGCGGTGTTGGCCTGGTTTCCCACGTAGTCGTGGAAGTGGTGGGCGCCGTTGGAGACGCCGGGGGCCACGATCACGTTGTCGGAGTTGAACAGGCCGCCCGCGTTGACGCCGCAGCTGGTGCCGAAGGTGCCGCGCGAGGCGTCGCCCTGCGGGCTCGGGTTCCGCACGTTCGGCTGGACGGTCCCGATGTCCTGGAAGTCGGCGGCCACGGGGCCGTTGCCCGCCTGCCCGCCGTTGCCGCCCTGCTGTCCGCCCTCGCCGTCACCCTGGTTCTGACCGTCCTGGCCGCCGTTGTCGTCCTGTCCGCCGGAACTCTGTTCGCCGGCCTGTCCGTCGTCCTGGCCGTCCTGGTTCCCGGAGGCGCGGAGCGTGCAGGGCGCGAAGGCTTCGAGGCCCGCCGGGCGGTCGCCCACTCGGTCGATCGCGACCGCGATCCGCTCGATCGTCGCGGCCCGCTTCTCCTTCAACGGATTCATGATGGCGCTGTCCGCGAAGGCACCGTCCTGCTGCCCGTCCCGCGTCGCGTCCTGCAACTGCCGGTAGGCCTCGGTGATCTGCTTGTCCAGCAGGGCGAGTTCCCTGTCGACCTCGGCCCTCGCCTGTTCGGGCGTCGCCGTCAACTGACTGCCGACGTCCGGGCAGTCGATCGTGGCGGCTCCCGCTGCCAGCACCTGATCGGTCCGGCTTCGACCCGGCTGCGCCGAGTCTCCCTCGCTGGCCGTGGCGTACACGTTCACCGCTACCAGTCCGCCTCCGCCCATCATCAGGGCGACCGCCGCAAAGGTGGCGCGTCGTGCACCCGTTGGGCGTCTTCGCGTATTGCGTCCCAAGGAAGTACTCCTACCGCTTCGTTGCCGGGCCGGCATGGCCACCTTCTGTACGGAGGCGAACCCGCGTCCGTTCAACCGCCCCTCGGATTCACCGGAATCTCTTGGGGAGCCGGCGCGGAATACCGGCCGGCGACACCGCCTGCGTGATCGCCGACGCACACCAAACACTCTGGACGTAACACCCCAAGGGGCCATACGCTCATTACATGACACTTGTGCGCCAGGCGGTTCACGATGACGTCGCCGAACTGGTTCGTCTGCGGGCGATGCTGTTCGACACTCTCGGCGGCGAGTTCTTCAACCCGCCCTCGGGGGAAGGGGACTGGCGGGACGCCCTGGCCACCGTCCTCCGGGACCAGGTGTCGTCGGACGCCGTGCGCATCCTCGTCGTGTCCGGCGGCAGCGGTCTCGCCGCCTGCGGCATCGGGACGATCGAGCAACGGCTGCCCGGGCCGCATCTGCGCAACGGGCGGATCGGGCATGTGATCGGTGTGGTCACCGATCCCGCGTACCGGCGGCGCGGTCACAGCCGGGCGATCATGCGGGGGCTGCTGGACTGGTTCCGGGAACGGGAGGTCTCCCGGGCGGACCTGTACGCCTCTCCCGACGGGGAACCGCTATACCGCGCACTCGGCTTCACCGACCACCCGGACCCGTCGCTGTACTGGCGCCCGTGACGGCCGTCCGCGCCCCTGCGGTGAACCTCCGGCGCGGAACCGCCGGCCCCCGCCCGGGCACGGATGTGGCCCGCCGCGAGAGCGGCGGGCCACAGGTCGCTGACCGCAGGGACGGCGGTTCAGCCGGTCGGCGAAGGTGTCACGGGAACAGTGTGATCTTCGAAGGGACGGTGTCCGATCCCGAGGTCGGTGCTCCCGTGTTGTTGACGACGTGGGCGTACTGCCCCTTGCCGCCGAGGGAGATGACGAGGATGTCGTGCAACTTGATGCCCGTCTTCACCGGGACCTGGAAGCCGTGCTGCTGGACGATGGTCGGATCGGACGTGAAGTTGCAGTAGCTGCCCATTCCCCACGCCTCATGGGTGTTGACGCTGTCCGCGACCTTGTAGGCGGCGTACCCGACGATGCCGTCATGCGTGACGGCGGCGGCGTTGGGCACGTCGTAGGCCTTCTCGTTCTGGAAGAAGATGGTCCGGCCGCGTTCGCCGTTCCAGAGCACGTCGTACTTGTTGAAGTGCTCGACGAACAGGCCGGTGGTGAGGACGTCGTCGCCGTTGACGACGAGACCGTAGTCGGCGCGGTTGGTCTCCCAGCCGACGCCTTCGCCGTGGTCGGCACGCCAGATCCAGGTGTGGTCGACGATGACGTCGTCGCTGTTGACGACCACCGAGTTGGTGGCGAGGCCGGGGCCGGCTCCGCCGATGCGGATGAACACGTCCTGCATGGTGGTCGGGTTGGCGGCGTGGTCGGCCGAGGCGCCGGCCCCGCCGATCTGGAGGAGGGTGTCGGACTTGGTGCGTCCGGCGTCGATGAGGAAGCCGGCCAGCCGCACACCGTCGACGTCGGCGACGTGCATGGCGTCGACGCCGTTGTCGGGGACGATGGTCGCCAGTCCGAGGCCGAGGACCACGGTGTTGGCGCGGGTGACGTCGATGGTCCGGTCGAGGTGGTAGACCCCGGGGGTGAACAGCAGGTTGAGCCCCTGGGCGAGCGCCGCGTTGATGGTGGCGGCGGTCGCGCCGGGCTTGACGACGTAGAACTGGCTCAGCGGCAGGGACGTACCGCCTGCGTTGGCCGGCCACGACACCCCGCGGGCGTTGGTGCGCTTGCCGGGCACGAACACCTTGTAGTCGTTCCCGTCGAGATACAGGAACGGCTTCTCGCGGGAGACGGGGGTGGAGTCCAGCGTGGTGTACGGGCCGCTGTCGAAGTCGGTCGCCGGCGCACCCTGCACACCGGAGAACGTCATGTTCCACACGCCGTTGGTCCAGCCGCCCACGGAGCTGTCCCGGGTGTACCACTGCTGCTGCGAGTACGGGCCGACCGTGCCGTCGATCTTCGAGTCGGCGATGTAGCCGCCGGACGCCCAGCCGTAGCCGTTCGGGGCGAGGTTGAGGCCGCCCTCGACGTGGATGCGGCGGAACGGCGCGGCCTGCGCGACGGCCCAGCGGTCGGTGCCGTTGACCGGCTTGAGCGACAGGTTCTCGGCCGAACGCCAGAAGTTCTGGGTGGCGTTGCCGTTGAACCAGCCCGCGTCGACGGTCACGTCACCGTTGATCTTCGTGTCGTCCGGGTTGAGGCCGAGTCCGGAGATCGAGGTGTAGAAGCCCAGTTGGGCGTTGATGCCGTTGTACGTGCCGGGCTTGAGGAGGAACTGGTAGCGCTCCGAGCCGAACTGGTTCGCCTCCTGCTTGCTGAAGACCTGGTCGAACTTGTCCTGCAGGTTGGGCGTGCTCGGGTCCACGACGATGACGTTCGGCCCGAGGTCACCGCCGCCTTCGACGGGCGGGGTGCCGCCGCCTGATCCGGTGTGCACGGCGACCTCCCACAGGGAGTAGCCGTACGCGGTGCCGCGTGCCGTCCCGAGGACGCGGACGTAGCGGCCCGAGCCGCTCACGGCGTAGGAGGCGGTTCCGCCGGTGCCGTTGGTGACGTCCTTCAGGGTCGTCCAGTTCTGACCGTCGGCCGACGCCTGGATCTTGAATGACTTGCCGTAGGCCGCCTCCCAGTTCAGGTCGACCTGGCAGATGTCCTGGGACGAGCCGAGGTCCACCTGGACCCACTGCGGGTCGGAGGCCTGGCTCGACCAGCGGGTTGCGGTGTCGCCGTCGAAGGCGTTCGCGGCGGGCGTGCCGCCGTTCTCCGTGGAGGACGCGGTGGCCGTTCTGCCCTTGGCGGCGTTGGCCGTGCCGCAGCCGGCGGGCGGTGTGCCGCCCGCGTCGCCGAAGACCTGGAACTCCCAGAGGGAGTAGCCGTACCGGGTGGCGCGGGAGACGCCGTACAGCCGTACGTAGCGGCCCTGTCCGGAGACCTCGAGCGTGTCGGTGCCGCCGTCGCCGCCGGTGACGGTCTTGAGGTCGGTCCAGGAGCTTCCGTTCCCGGAGACCTGGATCTTGTAGTCCTTGCCGTAGGCGGTCTCCCAGTTGAGGACGACCTTGGTGAGGCCGGCCGTCGCGCCGAGGTCCACCTGGAGCCACTGGGTGTCGGTGCCGGCCGACGACCAGCGGGTGCCGGTGTTGCCGTCGACGGCGTACGAGGCGGCGGTCCCGGCGTTCTCGTCGGAGGAGGAGGTGGCGGTCTTGCCCTGCGAGAGCGGCACCTCGGCCGCGCTCGCGGGTGTCGTCTGGGCGGGGATGGTCACCAGCGCCGCCGCTGTGGCGAGCGCGATCCCCCAGGATCTGAATCTCATTGGTCCACTCCGTGCGGGTGAAGGAGAGCGGGTCGGCGTTCACCGTGATCGAGGCATGACAAACTCCCCGAACGGGTGCGCGCCGCAGGGCGTTCCCCGACCGGGACCGGAAGGCCCGGGCAGCATGAACGGTCTTACGCAGCTACTTAGTTCAGGGTTTGATTTAAGTAATGAGGCAACCGGACGGCAACCCCTCCGACATGACTTATTTGCATCGACTCCGGCGACAGGGCCGTGACGAGGGACGACTCGCGGTACGTGACCTGCGAGGACCGCCCGGGTGAGGCGAGTACGCCGGCTTCACAGGTTGAACGTCTCCGGGCCCACAACGCCGGGGCCGCCCGTGCGTCGGGCCGTGAGCCGTGTCCGGGCGGCCGTCTCCGGGGAAGCTCGTGGCCGATGTACGCGGTACGAGCGCCCGCGGCCGTGTGACGAGCAGGCCCCCCGCCGGAGCGAGGGGACTCGTCGTCCGGGTGAGCGCAGACGGCGAGCAGCCTGGGCACCTGTGCCCCCGCTGGGTCGCGCGACGGCATGGCTCGGCTGCGAGAAGCAGTCACGGCCCGGCATTCCGCGGCCCGGAACAGGCCTGGACCCGGATCGGGCCGTCGAGGTGGGGAGGTGAGCGGGTAATTTGCGTAGGTGCCTGGTTCCGCGGAGTGGCCCGTGCTGTTTCTCGACGTCGACGGGCCCCTCATCCCGTTCGGTGCGTCGTCGTCCCGTCCGCCCGCCGACGGGCGGCAGGGCTTCCCGACGGGTTCTTGTGCCTCGACGTCCGACGCGAATCCGCTTCTCGAGCGGCTCGACCCGGCGCATGGACCCAAACTGCGGAGTCTGCCCTGCGAGCTGGTCTGGGCCACGACGTGGATGGAGGAGGCGAACGAGTGTGTCGCGCCGCGGCTCGGGCTGCCCGAGCTGCCCGTCCTCGACCGGCCCGGGCCGTCCGAGGACGATGAACGCGACGCGCGGATGGGACTGCACTGGAAGACCCGTCCGATCCTCGACCGGGCGGCCGGGCGCCGCTTCGCATGGGTCGACGACGAGATCACGGACAGGGACCGTCTCTGGGTAGCCGCCTGTCACGGCGGACGCGCGCTGCTCCACCGGGTCGATCCCGGGCGCGGTCTCACCGATGCGGACTACCGCCGCCTCCACGGCTGGCTGAGCGCCTGCTGAGCCTGGAGCGGGGCGACTTCCCGGCTTCCGCCTACGGGCGCCAGTACAGCGACGGGTCCGGGGCAGCCGACCTCGACCTGGAACGGCAGGAAGTCGGCGAGCTGCGCCAGGTCCTCGGCGTAGGCCGGCTCCCCAGGGTGTCCTTGACCCGGACCCCGTGAGTCAGGACCTCCCACGGCCGACGCCGGATCGCCCTCGGCGGGAACGTGTTGGCAAAGGTGAACGTGGTGTCGATGACCTCGTAGTCCTCCGGAAGCCGGCGGCCCGCCCGCACACCTCCGAGTGCTCCTCGCCGCGGATCATGTGGACGCGCAGGTCGCCCAGCTCGAACCCGCCCGGCCCGACCTGGCTGGACCGAGACGTTCGACGCCGCCCGCGTGACCGCCGCCCAGCTTCGGGACGCGATCCGGGAACCCCAGACCAGCGCGCCCCACCTCAGCCACTGACCCTGTTCTAGCCGCCACAAGATGATCCTGAAGAACCGGACCGGAGAAAAGCGGTGGGCCCGGTCCGAAGACGTGCCGATACTGGCGACGACGGAAGTCAGGTTCCTATGCTGGGGGTTGAGAAGAAGGACGCCGGCCCGGCCAAGGCCCTCCCGGAGCCCGATGCGAGCACCGGCCGTCGCACGGCGTGCGCGCTTCACGGAACGTGGGGTTCCCGCCCAGCCGACCATGCCGCCCTGATAGAGGATCAGCCTTTGACCCCGTACTCCCTGGCGTTCTACGTGGACGTCGTCACTACCGGCACCTTGCTCGGCGTGGGCCCCGCGGACTCTCCAGACCGCGTCACCAGGGCCCTGGGGTCGAACTTCGGTGAGAACACCTTCGGCGATCGCAGCATGTGCCGTGACTACGGCCTCGCCGAGTTCTTCTGGGACCGCGCTTTCGCCGACCACCCCTGGTCGGGCCACCACTTCACCCTGCAGGTGCACAGGCTCGCGGCCCGGGACCGCACCCTCGTCAACGACATGCTCCGCGCCCGGTACGGCCGGTTCACTCCCCGGCTTCGGTTCGAAAAGCTGCAACGCCTACTGGAACGGCGCGGTGTCCCCCTTCTGGAGATCCCGGAATTCCCGGCGAACGCCCCGTACTTCCGTACTTTCTGGCAGCCCGATTCCCATGTGGCCGTCTCCGTCATAGGCACCTACGGCGAGTACAGCACGCCGGACAATCTGCGGGTCGGCGATGTGTACAGCATCCAGGCCCCGATGGCTGCCGAGGAAGTGGAGTGGCGGAGGGCGCGGGCGGGGTAGCACCGGGGCCGGCCGGGAGCTGTCAACTTCGCGCAACTTCCAGAGGTCGCGCTGGACGCGTACCAAGCCAGCACCCTTACATGCGCCGTTCCGGCAAGGCGCTTACGTGTGCTCCGCCGCACTGCGGGCGTGTACCCTCCCGCGGTGCGCTGAGGTCGGCCGGCCCCGGGCGCTCGAGTACGCAGGGTTGGAGGAACGATGCGCGGCATGACGGTGGTCGCCCGGAACCGGCTGAGGAAAGCCAGCGGAGGCGGGGGCACGGTCTGGCGCGCCAGAGATCTCCACGGCTTCCACAAAATTCCGCCGACGGACCGCGTGACGTCCAGCAGTCGCTTGCCGCAACGCCCCCTGAGCTGCGGCACTCCCGTGCGGCAGCAGAGGCGGGCACACCTGCCCCAGCAACCGATGACGTCGCTCACGCGTCGGACACCGCATGGAACACGAATGGCTCTTCTCGCTCATACCGTTGCTGATCGGCGTGAGTTTCCTCTGTGCTGGCGTGTATGGACTCCGCCGCGCCAGCGCGCTTCGCCGCACCGGAATCACTGCGGTAGGGCGAGTCGTGCGTCACGACACCAGGCGTGACGACGACGGAGCCAAGTACCACCACCCCGTCGTCGCCTGGACGGCCCGGGACGGGCGCGAGTGCACGTACCCCTCCATGTTCGGCCGCGGCACAGTCCTCCACGGCTTCGGCATCGGCAACTCCGTCACGGTCCTTTACGACGAGGACAATCCCCGCCGTTTTGAGATCCGAGGCTGGGATTCCAAGTCCTTCCACCTGGTATTCACCGTGGTGGGGGCGATGCTCACAGCAGGCACGTTGTTGGTTCTCCTCGTCGTACTGATCACACGCTGAGCACCGTGGGATTCCACGGCTGCCTACCGGCCCGGCAGGGCCATGTGCCGGCTCGGAGTCACGGCGACGCCGTCTCCGGCGGGCAGGGGCGCAGACCGGTGACGTAGTTGAGCTGGGGGCCGTAGCCGGGGTAGGTCGCCAGGTCGCCGGGCTGGAGTGTCCGGCACGGGACGGACTGGCCGTCGGTGTACTCCACGGTGAGCCTCACCTCGGCGCCACAGCGGTTGTCGACCGTGGTGTACCGCCAGCTCGCGTAGTACTGGACGCAGTCGGGCACGGAGGGGTCTCCGTCCCGGGCCCCGGCCGCACGGGCGGACTGAGTCGGCGTCAGCGTCGTGAGGAGCGCCGCCACGGCGGTCACGCAGCCGACGGCGAGCGGGAGGCGACGTGTGAGGAACATGTCTGAACTCTCCAGAGGGCGAGGTTTGCAATGGCTCGGAACACCGTGCGGAGCAGGGAGGTTGCGGTCGGTCACTCTGGCAGTCACTGCAAGTCTTGCGCAAAATCATGGATGTTCTTTCAGTCGTTGGTCCTCCCGTCAACCATTTCAAGGCGAGTACGGGATACCGCCAGCTCACGGACCCACCGCGTGCCGTGAGCTGCCGTGTCGTCAGGTGGGCTCGTCCACCCACCGCATCCGCGTCGTTTCCCCCGTCGACGACACGGGGCCGGTGAGGGATGCGGCCATCCGCGTGTGGCAGCGTGGAACGGCGTCTGTCGGAATACCCGGCGCGGTCCGGCGCCAGGCGGACCGGCACCCGCCCGAAGCAGAGGAGGACCCCCGTCGAAGCCGCCGCCGGAACGACGAGGAACTGGCCGACATCGACCGCTCGTCCCGGCAGTACCCGCAGTAGCCAGGCATCCGGCTGACCCGTCGGCCCGCGCGGCGCGCCGCGCGCCGTGACGGAGCACGGAAGCGACCACCGTACGACTCACCGCAGGGAAGTTGATCTCATGACCGACAAGCTCACCGTAGGCGTCCTGGGAACCGGCATCATGGGCGCGGCCATGGCCCGCAACCTCGCCCGGGCCGGGCACAGCGTCCGGGTCTGGAACCGCACCCGCGACAAGGCCGAGCCCCTGGCCGGCGACGGTGCGCTCGTCGCGGGCACCCCCGCCGACGCCGTACGGGACGCCCACGTCGTCCTGACGATGCTGTACGACGGTGCGGCCGTTCTCGACGTGATGCGGCAGGCGGCCCCCGGCCTCGGGCCGGGCACGGCCTGGGTGCAGTCGACGACCGCGGGAATCGACGCGATCGGCGATCTGGCCGCGCTGGCCCGCGAGCACCGGCTGGTCTTCTACGACGCCCCGGTGCTCGGCACCCGACAGCCCGCGGAGGCCGGGCAGCTGCTGGTCCTGGCCGCGGGCCCGAGCAAGGACCGGCAGGCCGTCACCCCGGTCTTCGACGCCGTCGGCAGCCGTACGGTGTGGACGGGCGAGGACGGCGCGGCAGGCAGCGCCACCCGCCTCAAGCTCGTGGCCAACAGCTGGGTCATCGCAGCCACGAACGCGACCGGTGAGGTACTCGCGCTGGCGAAGGCGCTCGGCGTGGACCCGCAGGGCTTCTTCGACGCGATCGCCGGCGGTCCGCTCGACATGGGCTACCTGCACGCCAAGGCGGACCTCATCCTGACCGGCCGGCTGACACCGCCCGCCTTCGCCGTGTCCACCGCTGCCAAGGACGCCCGGCTCATCGTCGAGGCGGGCCGGCGCAACGGCATCCGCCTGGACGTCGCCACCGCCGGGGCCGAACGCCTCGCCCGCGCCGCCGCGCAGGGGCACGGCGACGAGGACATGGCCGCCGCGTACTTCGCCAGCTTCGAGGACGACGCCGGCGCCTGAGCACAGCCGGCTCGGGCCCGCCGGGACCGGTCCGCCGCGTACCCGAAGGCGTCCCGGCATGCGCGAGGGCCCGGCAGCGTCGGCTGCCGGGCCCTCGTCTTCGCGTAGCGGGGACAGGATTTGAACCTGCGACCTCTGGGTTATGAGCCCAGCGAGCTACCGAGCTGCTCCACCCCGCGTCGTTGACTCCACCCTACGCCACGGATCGCCTGCCGATGACCAGTGCGGGGCCGGACGCTCTCTGTTCGGCATCCGGGGGCCCCGCGCCTGGCCGATCAAGCGGGGAAAGCCACCGGCTCATGCCTCGGTGGTCCGATCCGCGCCGACCGCCGTGGACGACGGCCCGGCCTTCGCCGTTACCTTCCCGCGACCCGGGGGTGGCCGGCCGGATGCGCACGTCGTGCGGCCGGGGCATGCGGAACGCCGGTCGCGGCGTGTTACGGGTCGAGGGGCGCTTCTTCGGGGACCCCGGTGGCGCCGTCCGCCTCCGAGATGCGGGACCCGACCCCCAGGCACAGATTGGTAGTAGCCCGATCGGCGGAGCAGAACTCGCCCGTCGGGTCGGCCGTACCCAGTGAAGGAGCGCACTATGACGAGTCATGTGAGCCAAGCCCGCCCGCATACGGGGCGACGGTCGGAGGCACGTGCCTTCGTCGGCGGGTGGACCGTCTTCGCCGCCGTCCTGATGATTTTCGGCGGGCTGATGGCGGTCTTCGCGGGCATCGCCGCCATCGCCAATGACGACGTCTTCGTCAATACCCGGAACTACGTCTACGAGTTCGATCTGACCGGCTGGGGCTGGGTCCACCTGCTGCTGGGGGCCGTCGTCTTCCTGGCGGGGTGCGCGCTCTTCCAGGGCGCCACGTGGGCCAGGGCCGTGGGCGTCGTACTGGCGGGGCTGAGCATGCTCGCGAACTTCCTCTGGCTCCCGTACGCCCCGCTCTGGGCGCTGGCCCTGATCACCGTCAACGGTTTCGTCATCTGGGCGCTGTGCGCACCCCGTAACCGGGAGGACTGACAGGGCCGACCCCACGACAACACCCGCTTCGACGGCGGCTGAGGGCCCGGGGTACCGAGCAACTGCTCGGTACCCCGGGCCCTTTGGCATGGTGAGCTGCCCGCCCGGCACCACTGCCCCCGAACCGGAGAACGGATACCCTCTCGCCGGGGCGAACACACGCCCCCAACACCCCCGGAGCAGCAGACTCTTGGAGATGAGCCGGGCGCTGAAGCAGTCCCCCGTCGTCACCGCGGCACGTCGTCGAAGCGGTGACGGCATCTCATGACCGGAACGAGGAGCCCCATGCGCAGAGCTGTCGTCATCGGAGCAGGACTGGGCGGTGTGCTGGCGGCGGCGGCGCTGTCCCCGGCCGTCGACGAGGTGGTCGTACTGGACCGTGACGAGCTGCCCGACGGCCCCGAGCAGCGAAAGGGGGTCCCCCAGGGGCGTCACGCGCACCTTCTGATGCCCGGTGGCCTGGCGGCCATGGAGGACCTGGTGCCGGGGGCCGACCTGCGCAAGCATCTGCTGGCCGCGGGCGCCCACGAGATCTCCCTCAGCTCGGGCATGGTGGTGCTGACCCCGGAGGGCTTCTTCCGCCGCTGGCGCCACGACCGCCATCACATGGTCACGTGCAGCCGGGCCCTGCTGGACTGGGTCGTGCGCAGGGCGGTCGTCGACAGCGCGCCCCATGTCGAGATGCGCCGGGCGCAGGTCGTCGGGCTCACCGGCAGTGCCGCGCGAGTGGACGGCGTCCGCACGGCCACCGCGTCCGGCGAGGCGGAACTGCGCGCCGACCTCGTGGTCGACGCGAGCGGATGCGGCTCACGCATCATGGGGTGGCTGGCCGGCCTCGGGATCACCGGGATCGAGGAGAGGAGCGTCGACTCCGGCCTCGTCAACGCGACCCGGATCTACCGCACGCCTGCGGGGGCCGAGCGGTTCCCCCTGACCATGGTGCAGGCGAATCCGTACGTGTCACGACCGGGCCGCAGCGCCGTGATCGTGCCGATCGAGGGCAACCGCTGGATGGTCAGCCTCGCCGGAACCCGGGGCGGCGAACCTCCGGCAGACCCCGAAGGGTTCCTGAAGTACACGCTGGACCTCCCGCACCCCATCGTGGGCCGGCTCATCTCCGGCGCCGAACCGCTCACCGAGGTGTCCATCAGCCGCAGTACCAGCAACTCCCGCCGCTACCTGGAGAAGGCGCGGCGTTGGCCGGAGGGGCTCGTCGTCCTCGGGGACGCGCTGGCCACCTTCAACCCGGCGTACGGGCAGGGCATGTCCGTGGCCGCGCTCGGGGCCGGGGCCCTGAGCCGCGAACTACGGCGCGCAGGCCCGGCCGCTCCCGGCTTCGCCCGCGCCGTCCAGCGCGCCGCGGGCCGGCACGTGGAGACCGCGTGGAGCCTGGCAGTGGGCCAGGACGTCCTCTTTCCGCAGGTGCGCGGCGGCACGGCCACGCTCGTGGACCGCCTCGCCGCCCGCTACTCGCGGCGCCTCACGCGGGCGGCGACCGGCTCGTACAGCGTGGCGTCCGCGTTGTGGGACGTGACCGGCCTGGAGGCGGGACCCGCCCGTCTCCTGCGTCCCGGTGTCGTCCTGGCTGCCCTAGCCGGCCCCCCCCTGTCCGCACCGGCCGGGCCGCCGCTGACCGCGCGGGAGCGGGAGATCCTGCACGCCCTCGACCGCACGTCCGGTGGATGACGGACCGGGCGGGGCGGCCGCCCGGAACGAGGCGACCGCGCTCCGCCGGTGACGGGCAGGCGCCGGCCGTTGCGGCAACGAACCCTCGGCGCGGGCCGGGCATCGCGCCCGCGTCGCCCTGGCCCATAATCCCGGGCATGATCACCATTCACCTGAAGTACGAGATCGACGCCGACAGAATCGAGGACTTCGAGGAGTACGGCCGCCGCTGGGTCGGACTCGTCGACCGCTTCGGCGGGACCCACCACGGCTACTTCCTGCCCAGCGAGGGCGACAGCGACGTCGCCTACGCCCTGTTCTCCTTCCCGAGCCTCGCGGCGTACGAGCAGTACCGCACGGACAGCGTGTCCGACCCGGAGTGCCAGGAAGCGTTCGAGCTGGCTCGCACGACCCGCTGCATCAAGCGGTACGAACGACGTTTCCTCCGGCCGCTCGACGCCCCGCGGTAGGAGGGGGGCACGGGTCCGTACCGGCGCGTCGTCCGTGCCGCTTCGCACACGCGGCCGGTGTCCGGCAGCATGGGCCGCTGAGCAGGCCGGAACCTGCGGGCAGGCGCCTCGCTTCCGGCCCGCGCCCCACCGCACGTCGCTCTGGACAGGAGACACTCCGGATGGCCGCAACCGATGTCACCTACGCCGTCACCGGCGCCTCCGGGCGCCTGGGAGGACGCGTGGCCCGCCGGCTGGCGGATGCAGGGATTCCGCTGACGTTGCCGGCCCGCACCCCCGAGCGGGCTCCCGTCCTGCCCGGTGCCACCGTCGTCCCCGGTGCCTACGGCGACCGGGACGCCGTCGTGCGCGCCCTGCGCGGTGTAGACCGGGTCCTGATGGTCTCCGCCTCCGAGGCGCCCGACCGGCTGGCACAGCACCACGCCTTCGTCGACGCCGCCGCCGAAGCCGGCGTCGGGCACCTGGTGTACATCTCGTTCTACGGGGCGGCACCGGACGCCGCCTTCACCCTGGCGCGCGACCACTGGCACACCGAGCAGCACATCCGCTCGAGCGGCCTCGCGCACACCTTCCTGCGGGACAACCTCTACGCCGACTTCATGCCCGCGCTGGTCGGCGACGACGGCTTCATCCGCGGTCCCGGCGGCACCGGGCGCGCCGCCGTCGTGGCCCAGGACGACATCGCCGAGGCCGCCACCGCCGTCCTCACGCACGCCGACGAACACGCCGGTGCCGTGTACGACCTCACCGGCCCGCAGGCCCTGACGCTCGCCGAGATCGCCGCCGTACTGACCGAGGCGACAGGCCGTACGGTCGGCTACGAACCCGAGACGATCGAAGAGGCGTACCGCTCACGCGCCGGCCACGGCGCCCCCGACTGGCAGCTCGATGCCTGGGTCTCGACGTACACGGCCATCGCCGCGGGAGAACTCGACGGTGTCACCGACCACGTCCCGCGTCTCACCGGGCGTCCGGCCACCTCCCTCGCCGGGCTCCTGCGCCGGGACGGTGCCGCCTACTGAGCGCGGGTTTCGCCCCTCTCCCGGCGTCGGAAGACCTGCGCCCGGGAACGATGTCGAGGTGCCCCACTCCGAGGACCCGTCCCTCGCGGTCGACGGTCGCGGCAATGTCTTGGTCTCCTTCACACGCGGGGGCGAGGGCGCGCCACCGTCGGACGCGCCGCTGCCGGCGGCGTTGGTCGCCGTCTGGCACGCCGACCGTGTCCTCGTGGTCTTCGATCGGTTCCGCCAGAGCTGGGAACTGCCGGGTGGCCGCATAGAGGAAGGCGAATCCCCGCGTCAGGCGGCCGCGCGCGAACTGCTGGAGGAGAGTGGTCAGGTACCCGACGGGCCGTTGCGGTTCGTCGGCCACGCGGGCTTCGTACTCGCGCCCGACCGGCGAGCCGAGTACGCGGCGCTGTTCGCGGGCCGCACCAACGGTATGCGGGACTTCCAGGCCACCGAGGAGATCGCGGCCATCCGCTGGTGGAACCTCCGGGAAGTCCTCCCGGGACGTGTACAGCCCCTGGACGCCCGCCTCGCCCGGCTCACGCGCCCATCGGGTTCCGGCCACTCCCACGATCCACGGCGAGGTTGAAACCCGAGCCGGCGGCACGTCGAAGGCACCTCTGCGCCCTGTCCGGCAGCCGGCACGCCACCGGACATGACCCCTCCGGGACGGGGCAGCACAGAAGGTGACCCGGGCGCCGGTCGTCACCCTCGCCGGTCCGGCCGCCACGCGCGTCGCTCCGCCGCATCAACGGCACGACCTGGAAAGTGTGAGCCGTGACCCTGACACCACCGCCCTTCGACAAGGAACTCGCCGTCGCGCTCACGGAGTTCGTTCCGCTGCCCTTCACCCTCGACATGGTGCCCGACAGCCGGGAGACCGGAGCCGCGTTCCGGCCCACCGACCAGACGCTGACCCGTGACGGCGCTTTCTCCGTGGAGGACCGGCGGGTGCCCGGTCCTCCCGGCGCCCCTGACGTCTCCCTGCTCATCTGCCGTCCCACCGGTGCCGAAGTCCCGCTCCCCGTCGTGTACTTCGTGCACGGCGGAGGCATGGTCACGGGCGACAACCGCGTCGGTGTCGACGCTCCGCTGAGCTGGGCCGAGGAGCTGGGCCTGGTGGTCGTGTCGGTCGAGTACCGCCTGGCTCCCGAGAACCCGCACCCCGCCCCGGTCGACGACTGCTACGCGGGTCTGGAGTGGACCTCACGCAACGCGCGGCTCATCGGCGGGGACGCCGACCGGGTCGTCGTGGCCGGCCAGAGCTCCGGAGGCGGACTGGCCGCCGCCCTGGCCCTGCGCGCCCGCGACGAAAAGGGTCCCCGGCTGGCGGGCCAGCTCCTGATGTGCCCGATGCTCGACGACCGCAACGACTCCTACTCCGCCCGGCAGATGGCCGGGCACGGCATGTGGGACCGGACCTCCAACGACACCGGCTGGACCGCTCTGCTGGGTGACAGCCGGGGCTCCGACGACGTCTCCGCCTACGCCGCTCCCGCCCGCGCCACCGACCTGTCCGGTCTGCCGCCCGCCTTCATCGACGTGGGCTCCGCTGAGACCTTCCGCGACGAGGACATCGCGTATGCCGACGCGATCTGGCGGGCGGGCGGCGAGGCGGAACTGCATGTGTGGCCCGGGGGCTTCCACGGCTTCGACGCGCTGGCGCCGGAGGCCGCGCTCTCCCGGGCGGCGCGCGCGGCCCGTACGGCCTGGCTGCGGCGCCTGCTCGGGTCCTCGCCCTGACCCCCGGTCGGGTCCGGGAGGGCGCCGCGGTGCCGGGCGGCGGGGCTCGCGGAGCCGTCAGCCGAGCACGCCGCCGTTCCGGACGTCGCCGCGGGCGGCCGGGCTCGCGGAGCCGTCAGCCGAGCGCGTCGAGCAACTCGCGCTCACGCGAGGCGCTGAGGCCCGCGCGTCGTTCCCGGTCCAGTCCCTGCTCGCGTTCCCACCGCAGTGTGTCGGCCAGCATCCCCGTCCGGGGCCGGTGACGCAGTCCCGCCGCCCGCGCGGCGGCCCCGCTGCGGGCCGACCACCCCTCCCAGCCCGGTTCGGCCAGCCACATCGGAAGCGACTCGGCACCCATGTACTGGGCCACACCGTTCGCGAGCAGCCAGGCCGGGTCGGCGCTGACCACCGGACCGGTGTGGCCGCCGGCCTCCCGGGACAGCGCGATCCACTCCCCCAGCGGAACGACCGGCCCGACCGCGTCATAGGTGCCGGTGGTCCCGCGCTGCGCGGCGTCCAGCAGCCAGGCGGCGAGATCGCGTACGTCGATCGCCTGGGTCGGCAGCGCGGGAACGCCGGGGACCAGCATCGGCCCGCGCGGATCACGTGCGGCCCGGGCCACCCAGTAGCCGGAGCGTCCGCTGTGGTCCCCCGGGCCCCCGATGAGACCGGCGCGGGCGACGAGGAGGCGGTCTTGGACGGCGGCGGTCGACGCGTGCTCGCAGGCGGCCTTCGCCTCCCCGTACAGCGAGCGGTCGGCCTCGCTCCGGTCGGTCGGGGCGAGGAGTTCCGTGGACTCGTCCGCGTCCGGCTTGGCGTGCGTGGCGTAGGCGCTGACGGAGGAGACGTAGGTCCAGTGCCGGGCGCTGCGGCCGAGTGCGTCGAGCGCCCCGCGGACGAAGCCGGGTTGCCAGGACACCTCCATGACCGCGTCCCAGGCGCGGTCGGCCAGCGGCTCGTACGCCGACGGGTCGCTCCGGTCGGCGGCCACCAGGGTCGCGCCGTCCGCGACCGTGCCGCTCTCGCCGCGGGCGAGGCACGTCACCCGGTGGCCGCGCTCGACGGCCTGCCGTGCCAGCTCGCGTCCCAGCCATGCCGTTCCGCCGAGAATCAGGATCTTCATCGCGCCACCCAACCACCGCGGAAGGAGAGCACCCAAGGGACTTGGCCGACAGCAGATCGCCCACGACATGCAACCGTGTGGTTGCGCGACAGTCCAGGACGTGCAACTCTGGAGTTGCATTCAATCGTGGCGCTGAAGGAGTCGGCTCATGAGTGAGGACCGGATCGAACGCGAGACGCTGATCGAGGCTCCCCTGGAGCGGGTGTGGTCCCTGGTGGCCCAGCCCGGATTCTGGGTCGCCGACAAGGCGAGCCTGCCCGGCACCGTCGCAAGGGAGGGCGAGACGATGGTGGCCAGGAATCCCGAGCACGGCGACTTCCCGGTGCGGGTGGAGAAGGTCGAGCCGCCGACGTACCTGGCCTACCGCTGGACCAGCGCCTTCCCGGGAGAGGAACTGCGCGAGGACAACAGCACCCTCGTGGAGTTCACGCTGGCCCGGGAGGGCGAGCGGACCCGGCTGCGGGTCGTCGAGAGCGGGTTCACGGCGCTGGCCGGATCCGAGGACCTGCGGATTCGCAATCACAAGGACCACAGCGAAGGCTGGCCCCTGGAGCTCGACGCGCTCAAGACGCGCGCGCAGCGGTCCGTGTGACCGAGGAACTTGACGGCGGCGCCGCGGCGGTCGACCACGTCCTCGCCGCGCTGGCCGACGCGACCCGGCGGCAGTTGCTGGACCTGCTCGCCGCCCAGGGTGAGGCCACGGCCACGACGCTCGCCGAACGGCTGCCCGTGTCGCGGCAGGCGGTGGTCAAGCACCTCGCCGTGCTCGACGCCGCCGGGCTGGTCTCCGGCGGGCGCGTCGGACGCGAGGTCCGGTACGCCGTGCGGCCCGCGGCCCTGGACGCGACGGCACGGTGGATGGCCGCGCTCGCCAACGACTGGGACCGACGGCTGGCGAACATCAAGCGCGTCGCCGAGGCGGCGGAGCGGGAGAAGGGAGACGACGACCGCTCACCGGGCCGGTCTGCCTGAGGAACGCGACCAGCGGCGGCGAGGCCGCGTCCCGGGGGCTTACGCCCGGGTGCTCCTCCGGGTGCGACCGCCGCAGATCGCACCCGGAGGAGCGGCGGCGACGGTCCGCGGACGACTCCCGCGACCGTTCTGATTTCCGGGCCGTTCCGGCGTGACGGCTACCGCTCACGGGGCGGCCGGGTTCCCGAGGACCGGGCGCGCAGGTGCCCCGGGTGGCCCCGGCGATCTGGGGTAGACGGACGTCCACGCAACCGACCGCACCTCGGGCGTCCGCCGCCCGACGTACTCAGGGAGGCTCGTTGGTCGCCGTCCCGCTGTGCCTCTTCCCGCTCGTGGGCCCGGTGCAGGTGGTCCGGGCGCAACCGCTGAGGAAGGCCGACCGGCCCCCGCAGCGACCGTTCGCCGAGGACCACGGCGTCACCGGGCCGACGCGCAAGGGCCATCTGATGACGCGGATCTCCGGAGCGGTGTTTCTCGCGTTCGCCGCCCGGATGCTCGTCCAGAATCTCCAGGGACAGTGACGGCAGCCCCCAGCGAGCCCGACGCCCCTGCCGCGGCAAGGGGCGTTCACGTAAGGAGCTTTTTGTGACCACTTTCATCATCACCGTCCCCGGCACCTTCGTCCACGGCGTCACGGACGACGCACGTTCCGAAGTGGTGCGCAGGCTGCGCCCGCAGGACCCGAAGAACACGGAGCTGGGCGAGAGCGAGGAGCTGAACCTCCTCACGGTCGAGGACGGCGGCATGTTCTCGATCCGGCTCGAAGTGGATGCGGCGGACCAGTCGAGCGCGGAGGCAGAGGCGGTACGGCTCGTCGCCGGGGCGCTGAGGGCCAGCGGGATCGCGGAGACGGACGCCCCCCTGGGACCGGCCTCGGTCACCGGCATCGACCGCGAGTTCTAGGGATCCGGCGGCGTGTCCGGGTCAGCACCGATTCGCGCGGGTGTGGCGGTGGCCCGTCCCGGCCGGGTCCGGCGAGTCGGTGCCCCCGGGGCCGGTACGGCGGTCGCGGCGCCAGTCGAGCACGGCGGCCGCCAGGGCACCGAGCAGGGCGAGGACCCCCGTGCCGACGGCCACCGCCACGGCCGTGCGGTAGTCGTGGGCGCTCGATCCGAGCACCAGGTAGAAGAGCCCCGGAAGCGCCGCGGTACCGACCGCACCGCCCAGACGCTGGCCCGTCTGCAGGGCACCGCCCGCCGCCCCCGCCATACGGACCGGAACGTCCCGCAGGGTCATGGTGATGTTCGGCGAGATGACGCAGCCGCTGCCGATCCCGCCGATGAGGAGGGCGGGCGCCGCGCACCAGGCGGCCGTCCCCGCCGGTGCGAACCTCAGGACCAGGGCCGTCGCACCCAGACCGAGTACGACGGCGGTGAGCCCGAGGACGGTCAGCAGCCTGCCCAGCCGTTCGACGAGCCGTCCCGCGACGACCGCCGCCGCCGCCGAGCCGACGGCGAAGGGGGTCACCGCGAGACCGGACCTGAGCGGTGAGTAGCCGAGTCCGTTCTGGAAGAACAGCGCGAAGACGAGCCACACGCCGCTGAACCCGACGAAGTACAGCGCGGCGATGCCCGCGCCGGCCGCGTAACCGCGGGCCTCGGTGAAGAGCCTCGGATCCAGCAGTGGTTCTCCGTCCTGTGCCGCGACGCGCCTCTCCCAGCGCGCGAACCCGGCCAGGAGCGCCAGTCCGGCGGGGAACAGCCACCAGAGGCGTCGTATCCCGCCCGCCTCGGCGAGGACCAGCGGCAGCATGATCGCCAGTACCCCGGCACCGAGCAGGGCGACGCCCGGCAGGTCCAGGTGTCCCCTGCGGCCAGGGGCCACGCGCGGCAGGAGCCGGCTGCCGAGCAGGAGCGCGAGCGCGCCCACGGGGACGTTGACGTAGAAGATCCACCGCCATCCGCCGGGACCGTCGGCCAGGGCCAGGATCAGGCCGCCGGTCACCGGGCCCACGGCGCTGGAGATCCCGACCGTGGCGCCGAACAGGCCGAATGCGCGGCCCCGCTCCGCCCCCTTGAACATCTGCTGGATGAGGGCCGAGTTCTGCGGGGCCAGGCAGCCCGCGGCGATGCCCTGGGCGAGCCTGGCCGCCACGAGCAGCGTGATGGAGGGGGCGGCGCCCGCCGCGGCACTGCACACCACGAAGGCCGCCAGCGCCCACAGGAAGACACGGCGCCGGCCCACCGCGTCACCGATCCGTCCGGCCGTCACCAGCGCCAGGGCGAACGCCAGCGCATAACCCGAAACGACCCATTGCACGGACGCGGCCGAGGCGCCGAGCTGCCGCTGCATCGAAGGCAGCGCGACCGCGACGATCGTGACGTCGAGCAGGGTCATGAACCCGGCCACCAGGGTGGCCCACAGGGCCCGCCACCGGCTCGGGTCCGGCCCGTCGGCCGGTCGCGTCCGGCCCCTGACCTGGTCACCCGCCCGCGCACCGCCTTTCACACCTGCCCCTTCCCGCAAGACACGCCCGTACGGAACGGGAGCCGGGCGCCGTATCCACTTATGCGTCACCCGCACACACCGGCCCAAACAAACCCAAAGGGAAAGCGCCGCCCCGTCTGGACGTGGCGGTGACCGGCGGCGGCGTTCGGGGCCTGGAAGCCGAGGGGTCCTGACAGGGGTACGGTTGCGGTACCGAGCGCACCTCGCACGCCGTCATCCGTTTCGGCGTCGCCCTCGGGGAAGGCAATGGCCGGGCACCTGTGCACCGGCCGGAAACGAGCCGCCCCATGCTTCCCCGCTCGTACTCGCGCTCCGTCTTCCACGTCCCCTTCCGCGGCCCTCGATAGCCGGCATCGCCTCAGCCGTCGACCGCTCCCCGTGCACGGGGACGCACCGCCCCGCACCAGCTACAAAGTGAAAAGACGAGGACGCACATGAGCCTGATGAGTCTGGGAGTACTCGCCTCCTCCCGCAAGGAGAACGAGTTCCGGCTGCCCCTGCACCCCCGCCACCTCGACCGCGTCGACCCCGACGTGCGCGAGAAGGTCTTCCTCGAACAGGGCTACGGCCTGCGCTTCGGTGTCGACGACGACGCGCTGCGACCACTCGTGGCAGGTCTGCGCACCCGCGAGCAGCTCCTCGCCGAGTGCGACATCGTGCTGCTGCCCAAACCGGTGCACGAGGACGTCGCCGCGCTGCGCGATGGCCAGGTGCTGTGGGGATGGCCGCACTGCGTGCAGGACGAGAAGATGACGCAGATCAGCATCGACCGGCGGCTGACCGTCATCGCCTGGGAAGCCATGAACCACTGGACCCCCACGGGTCAGTTCAGTGTCCATGTGTTCCACAAGAACAACGAACTCGCCGGCTACTCCTCCGTGCTGCACGCCCTGCAGCTCGGCGGCCTGACCGGCAGCTACGGCCGGCGTCTGCGAGCGGTGGTCATCAGTTTCGGCGCCACGGCGCGCGGGGCGGTCACGGGCCTGGGCGCCATGGGTGTCTCGGACGTCACGGTGCTGACCCAGCGCGCCGCGGCTGCGGTGGCCTCGCCGATGCCTTCGGTCGTGATGGGGCACTTCGAGGAGCGGGAGGACGATCCGTCCCGCCTCCAGGCGCTCACCCAGGACGGCCCCGTGCCGCTCGCGGAGTACCTGGCCCGGTTCGACATCATCGTCAACTGCATAAGGCAGGACACCGACGCGCCCCTGACGTTCGTCACCGAGCAGGAACTCGGCGGCTTCCGCCAGGGGACGTTCTTCGTCGACGTCTCCTGCGACGAGGGCATGGGCTTCGAGTGGGCGCGCCCCACCACTTTCGCCGATCCGATGCCGACCGTGGGGCCGGGCTGCCACTACTACGGGGTGGATCACAGCCCCTCCCACCTGTGGAACTCGGCGACGTGGGAGATCAGCGAGGCGCTCATTCCCTACCTGCGTGAGGTCATGAGCGGCCCCGCGGCCTGGGACGCGGACACGACGGTCCGAAGGGCCATCGAGATCCGCGACGGCGTCGTCCAGAACCCGAAGATCCTCTCCTTCCAGCACCGGGCGGCCGCCTACCCGCACGCCACCGAGGCTCCGGCGCCGCCCTCCCCCGCACAGCAGGCCTGACAGCCCGGCGCCCTGACGAGCCGTCGGCAGCGGTTCGTCAGGAGGCGGGATACGGCAGCAGTTCCGCGTCGACCTTCTCCCACACGGCTCTCAACTCGGCCAGCACGGTGGGCTCTTCGGCGGCCCGGTCGGCCTGCTCCCGCACGTCCCGGGACAGGTCGAACAGTTGGTCGGCGCCACCCTTGCCCCGGTAGTACTTCCACTTGCCGCGGCGCACCGCCCGCTCCCCCCGCACCCGCCAGAACAGCTCCCGCTGCGGCGGGGTCTCGCCCCGCAGCAGGTATCCGGCGAGACTGACGCCGTCCAGCGGATGACCGGGGTCGAGGCGGGCGCCGGCCAGTTCAAGCAGGGTCGCGGTCCAGTCGGGCGAGAAGACCGGCACCTCGCTGACCTGACCGCCCTCAAGGCGTGCGGGCCAGCGCACGACGGTCGGCACCCGGATCCCGCCCTCCTGGAGGGATGCCTTCTCGCCGGACAGGGGCCACTGGTAGGAGAAGCGCTCGCCGCCGTTGTCGGAACCGAAGAAGACGAGTGTGTCCTCCTCCTGTCCCGACTCCCGCAGCGCCGCCAGGACCTGGCCCACCGAACGGTCGAGGTCCTGAACCATCTCGGTGTACTTCTCGACCGAACCACCGTCGGTGTGCAGCAGCGCCTGCACCCCCTTGCCCGACTTGATGCGGCGCACGATCTCGGCGCTCTCCTCCCTGTCGCCGTCGGCGATCCAGGGCCAGTGCGGAGTGGTGAAGTTGAGGTTGAGCAGCCACGGCCGGTCGTGGTCCCGGCGCACGTACTCACTCGCCCGCTCGGTCAGGATCCGCGTGTAGTACCGCAGGTCCTTGTACTCGGCGTCCCCCTCGTACAAGTCGTACTCGCCGCCCGGCCCGAGCTTGGAGTAGTACTCCAGCGCGCCGCCGAAGTTGCCGAAGAACTCGTCCCAGCCCGACTTGGTGGGCGAGTAGTCCGGCAGGTAGCCGCAGTGCCACTTGCCGATCAGGGCGGTCGCGTATCCGGCGCCCCTGAGCAGGGAGGCGAGGGTGGGGTGGGTCGGTTCGAGCCCGTCCGACCTGTTGGCGATCGGCTCGGCCAGGCCGCCCTTCGTACGCCCCGGATAGCGGCCGGTGTACAGGCTGAAGCGGGTCGGCGAGCAGGTCGCGGAGCCCGCGTAGGCGTCCGTGAAGCGCACGCCCTGCCGGGCGAGACGGTCCAGGTGCGGGGTCTTGATGTGGGGCGCGCCGTAGCAGGACAGGTCGGCCCATCCCAGGTCGTCGCCGAGGATGAACAGGATGTTGGGCCGCCGTGCGTGCCGGCCTGCCGAGGCCCGGAAGGGCCGCTCTTGGGGCTGCGCGGCGTCCGCGCCGGCGGGCGTCGCGTGCGCCGTGGCGGCCGGCAGCCCGACGGCGGCGGTGGCGGCCCCGGCGCCTATCGCGCCGCCGAAGACGCGCCGTGACAGGGCGGATCGGTCGTTCGTGGACGGGGACATGGTGAGGCAACTCCTCGGCGCGCGCAGCGGCGGCCGTCCCGCGCGGGGTCGGCAAAGCGGACGGGGGTGGCCCGAGGCGGGCAGGGGGTGACAGGCCGGACGGGCGCGGACCCGGCCGCTTACGGGCGGCGGGAGGCCGCCCGAACGGGCGTCGTGCGGTCCGGGCTCAGAGTGCGCAGCAACAGATGGCGCTCGCCAGACGACCGAGATCGACGTGGCGGCGCCGCACGAGCGTGGCGCTGAGGCCACCGGCGAGCTGCATGATCGCGTAGCTTGCCGAAGCCGGACAACACGTGTCAACGCCCGGTCCACAGTGCGGACCGGTGGCGTGGTGAGGTGGGGTTTCTTCCGGGTTCGCCGGGCTGGTCCGGTCCTGCGCGTGGTTGTGGGCCGTGGGGGGTGACGGACCCGCAGGACGTCACGACCGTTTCCCGACGGCACCCCACGGCCGGAACTTCACCGGTTGGCCGGGAACAACTCCCGCCCCGCATGCGGCAGTTCCGCCTCCGCGGCACGCGACGCACCCGGTATCCGCCAATCCGGCCGACCGGGGCGTCGGAGCGTGCGGCATCACGTGGGGAGGGCGACCCGGCTCGCCCGTCCGGCCTGTCGTGCATGAACGCGGGCAGTTTCGCTCTGTGACGACGCGCTCACAGAGCCATCAGCGGGCGCGCACTTCAGGCCGCATCCCGCTGCCGGTGTTCCCGGCGGGGCAGACGGTGCGCTCGTGGCCTGCCTAGCCTCCCGGCCCATGCGATCCACACAGACACGACGCCTCGGTCTCGCCGCCGCTCTCGCCCTCGTCCTCGCCCTGTTCGGTCTCGCCCCGAGCGCGAGCGCGGCCGACCTCGCCCCGGCCGACCTGACGTTCACCACCGACAGCGCCACGACTCAGCCCGGCGGCACGGTGAAGCTCTCGATGACGCTCACCAACAACAAGACCTACGACATCTGGTTCGTCCACCAGACCATCGACCCGACCTGGCTGACCACCCAGCGGCCCGACCTGAAGTACACCTTCACCGGTTGCAGCCTCGCCACCGCCGCCGGCAGCACCCCCTGTACCGGCACCGGCCCCGCCAACCTCGGCGGCAACTACGGCTCCACCATCCCGCCGGGCCAGAGCCGCACCGTCACGCTCACGCTCCAGATCGCGGCGGACTCCGGCTGCAACGGCAACATCGGCTTCTACTCGTACTACTACGCCGAGTTCAGCGACACCACGAACACCGGCGGCGGTCCGGTCCACACGCCCGAGACGCGCGTGCTCTGCCCCTGATCCCGCACCGACGCCCGCCTCTTGGCTCGCAGCCGTAGACCACGGGAGCGCAAGTGGCCACCGAGGACGGCCGGTTCGTCGCGGACACGTGCGAACCGGCCGCCTTCGGTACGTCTGCGTCCTGGGTGACCTAAAACCGACCATAGGCCACCAAGCCGTGCTGGTCTGAACCACTGGCGGCCCGGCCGCGCGGACGCCGACGCTCCGCATGCGCTCCGCGCAGGCACGCTCCAGCCCAAGGCCTCTCCACCAGGTCGCGCCGCGAGTCCCCCGAGGACCGCCGGACAGCCGATCCGGCCGGGGCCGGAGGAGTTCTTCGCCTGCATTTTTCCGTCATGTTTCGCAACAGCAGCACGAAAACTACACAGAGACATCACTATGTGACGCGACGGATGCGACGACGACCGACGTTCGAGGGGGGCGGCGGCGTCGCGCAAGGGGGTGTGTCCGCTCGATGGAGCGGCGTTCACCCCTGCCCGGGGAGGGGACTTCACCGCATGAAGGGGACCATCCGCACGGCCGCGTTCACCGCGGGCGTGCTCATAGCCTCGCTCGGCCTGCCGGCCGGTGCGGCTCACGCCGATCCCGCCACGCCCCGCATCGATCTGCGGGTCCTGGTCGTGAGTGACGGCGGACCGGCCACGGACGCCATCGCCGCCGAACTGGACACCGCCGGAACGCCGTACACCGAGGTCGACCTGCGGCAGTCCGGCCGGCCCGTGATCGACGCCGGCTTCCTGGCCGACACGGTGGACGGCCGGCCGCGGGCGAAGTTCCAGGCGGTCGTCCTGCCGAACGACAATCCGTTCGCCGCGGACTCCGCCGAGATGGCGGCACTGGCCGCCTACGAGCAGACGTACACGATCCCGCAGGTCGACGCGTACACCTACGCCCGCCCCGAGGCCGGACTCCAGTACCCGGTCCACGGCGGCTACTCCGGCAGCGTGGACGGCGTACCCGCCGAGGTCACCGCGGCCGGCCGGGCGGGGCCCTTCGGCTATCTGGACGGCGCCGTCCCGTTCGAGGACAACTCCCCCACCATCGGCGAGAGTTACGCCTACCTGTCGACGGCCGTCGCGGGGGCGGACTTCACACCGTACGTCGACGCGGCCATCCCCGGCCGGACGACGCGGGGTTCGCTGGTCGGTGAGTACCGGCACGACGGGCGGCGCGAACTCGTGGTCACGTTCGTCTACAACCGGTACCAGCGGCAGTTCCGGCTGCTGGCCCGCGGCATCGTGGAATGGATGACCGGCGGCGTTCACCTGGGCGCCTCGCGCAACTACTTCGCGGTGCACGTCGATGACGTCTTCGCCGCCGACGACCGCTGGGACACCGAGCTCAACTGCACGCCGGGCGACGTCGACTGCGCCCAGGGCGAGGGCGTGCCGCGCCCGATCCGGATGACGCCCGCCGACGTCGACCACACCACCGCCTGGCAGACCCGGCGGAACTTCACCCTCGACCTCGCGTACAACGGGGCCGGCAGCGTCGACCACCGCGAGGACAACAACGGCGCCGACCCGCTGGCCGACAAGCTGGTCGACGACCGCGGGCGCTTCCGCTGGATCAACCACACCTACACGCACGCCTTCCTCGGCTGCCGGCAGGACGTGACCGTGGTGCCCTGGAAGTGCGCCACCGGCCCGGACGGCAGGACCGCGTGGGTCGGCCGGAGCGAGATCTCCGACGAGATCGCCAAGAACCGTGTCTGGGGCCGGGCCGCCGGACTGCCGCTGGACGACGACGAGTTGGTGACCGGTGAGCACTCCGGGCTGAAGCTGCTGCCGCAACAGCCCGCGGACAACCCGAACCTGGCGACCGCCCTCGCGGACAACGGCGTGAAGTGGCTCGCCTCGGACAACTCCCGCGACCCGCAGCAGCGCCAGGTGGGCCCGGCCACGACCGTCTCCCGCTACCCGATGAACGTCTTCTACAACGCCGGGCGGGCCGCCGAGCAGGTGGACGAGTACAACTGGATCTACACCAGTCGTGCCCAGGGCGGCAGCGGCATCTGCGAGGACCACCCCGACACCTCGACCTGCCTGTCGTCACCGCTGAGCACCACCACGGGCTACACCGACCACATCGTGCCGCTGGAGACCAGGATCGCCCTCGGGCACGTCCTGTCCAACGATCCGAAGCCGCACTTCATCCACCAGTCGAACCTGGCCGAGGACCGTATCGCCTACCCCGTCCTGGACGGGGTGCTCGACGGGTACGCCGACCTCTTCGCCGCCGACACCCCCGTGGTCAACGCGTCGATGAAGGACATCGGCGTCGAACTGCGGCGACGCGCCGCCTGGCAGGCCGCGGTCGCCGCGGGCCGGGTCAGCGCCCACCGCATCGGTGACACGGTGACCGTCGAGGCACCGGACGGCGTCGCGACCACGGCGACCATGCCCGCGGGCACCACGCGGGGCGGCGCCGGGTTCGGCGACGCGTACGCCGGCCAGGTGTCCGGCTGGGTCACCGCCGCCGGGCCCCTCACCCTGACCCTGCCGTCGAGCGCCGCCCCGCTCACCGCGCCCGTCGACGTCGAGGGCGAAGCCGCCGCGACCCGCACCACCCCGCGCACCCGTGTACCCGCCGGTGTGACCGAACAGGTGCCGTACACCCCGGAGCGCTGACCGCGCACCGATCCCGGGTCCCGGCCGCATCCTCCGCAGCCGGGACCGGCACCACCACCCACACCTCGGCCGTGGAGCACACCCATGCACGTTCACCACGGCACGCGACGCCCCGGCGCGACGCGTGTCACCCTGCTCACCGAAGGAACGTACCCACACAGTCACGGCGGCGTGAGCGTCTGGTGCGACCAGCTCGTCGGCGGCATGCCCGACATCTCCTTCGACGTCATCGCCGTCACCGGAACCGGACGCGAGCCGGTCGTGTGGGACATCCCGGAACAGATGTCGCGCGTGGTCACGGTCCCCATGTGGGGGCCCGCACCCGGCGGCAACCCGCCCCGCGGGCGACGCCGCAACCGGCTCGCCACCGCCTACGAGCAGTTCCTCACCGCCCTGCTCGACCCGTGCGCGGAGGACAGGTTCGGCAACGCCCTCCACGCGATGGCGGGGGCCGCGGCCGACGGACAGTTGAGCCCCTTCCTGCGCGGCGACCGGGCGATCAGCATCCTCACCGCCGTGTGGAACCGGCCGGGACTGGCCGTGCGCGAGGCTCGGCCGACCCTGCACGACGCCCTCACGGCCACGGCTCTGCTGGAGCACGCCCTGCGCCCGCTGGCGGCCCCGGTACCCGAGCACGGGGTGGCCCACGCAGTGAGCGGCGGCGTGGCCGTACTCCCGGGTCTGGCCGCGCTGGAACGGCACGGCGTGCCGCTGCTGTTGACCGAGCACGGCGTCTATCTGCGTGAGCGCTACCTCGGTTACCGCACGGCCCCGTACCGCTGGCCGGTGAAGGCCGTCGTCCTCGGGTTCTTCCGGCTGCTGGCCGAGGAGACCTACCGGCGGGCCGCGCTGATCACTCCCGGCAACCGGTACAACCGGCTGTGGGAGGAACAGGGCGGCGCCGATCCCGAGTCGATCCGCACCGTCTACAACGGGGTCGACCCCGCCGCGTTCCCGCCGGCCGGCCCCGAGCCCGACGCACCCACCCTCAGCTGGGCCGGCCGGGTCGACCCGATCAAGGACCTGGAGACCCTCATCAGGGCGTTCGCCCTCGTCCGGGCCCAACTCCCGGACGCGCGACTGCGGTTGTTCGGTGGCACTCCGCGCGGTGGTGAGGCCTACCGGGAGCGGTGCGAGGCGCTGGCCACCGAACTCGGCCACGGGGAGGCGGTCACCTTCGAGGGCCGGGTCGACGACATCAAGGACGCCTACGCCGCCGGCAACGTCGTGATGCTCTCCAGCATCAGCGAAGGCTTCCCCTTCACCCTGATCGAGGCCATGTCGTGCGGACGGGCGACGGTGTCCACGGACGTGGGCGGCGTACGGGAGGCCGTCGGCGACACCGGTCTCGTCGTGGCGCCGCGCGACCCGGCGGCAATGGCCGCCGCCGCGCTCGACCTGCTGGGCGACCGCGAGCGCCGGCGCGCGCTGGGAGAGGCGGCCCGGTTGCGGGTCATCGAGCAGTTCACGCTGCGGCAGACCGTCGACACCTTCCGGGCCATCTACCTGGAGCTGTCGCGGCCCGGCCGGATCACCCTGCGCGACCCGTGGACCGACACCGAAGCGGGCGTCACGGCCGCCGAGGGTGCCGCTGTCGCCGAGCCGAGGAGCCTGGTCGGATGAGCGGGCCGATCGCTCTCGAACCGGGCGGCGCGGGACAGGACACGCTGTCCCTGCGGCTCGCCGACGAACGCACCCTGACGCTGCACCTGCCGGGTCGCGGCACGGACCACGACGCGGTCGACCGGCTCGCCGCCGAACTCGCCGACGGCATCGGTCCCGCCGTGCACCCCTACGAGGTGGCCGCGCTGCTGGAGTCGGAGGGACTGACCGCCGAGGTGATCCAGGAACGCTACGGGCACCCGAACCTGTTCTCCCTCGCCTCCGCCCTGTACGAACGCGTCCCGCGGACCTTCCCCGAACCCGCCCCGTCGGCCGACCCGTGGCGCCCGGACCACATCCGGTGCGCACTGCGCGGGGCCCTGTTCGCCCTGCCCGGGCTCGCCTACCTGCTCACCGGACGGCTGTGGCACGTCGACGGGAACGCCGTCGTCCTCGTCGCCGCCGGGCTCGTCTCCTGGGCCTGGGGCCAGGCGCTCGGACACCGGGCCTATCTGCGCATGACCACGGGACAGCGCGAGGCCGGGCGCACCCTTCTCGTGGGCGCACCGCTGGGTGCCGCGGCGGCGGCGACCGCCGGGGCGCTGCTCGCCGGTTCGGTCGCGGCGGCATGCGTGGCGGCCGCGCAGTCCGTGTATCTCGCGGCGGCCGGGGTGCTCCTGGTGCTGGGCCGGGAGCGCCTGCTGCTGGCCGCGCTCGCCCCGGTGATCGCCGGTGCGCTGCTGCTGCCGTGGTGGGAGCCGGGCACCCTGCTGCGGGCCGGGCTGCCGATGCTGTCGGTCCTCGGCGCGGTCGCCGCGGCCGGCTGGGCCCTGCGCACACCGCTCGGCGCCTCCCCCGCTCCGGGCGGCACCCCGCCCGCGCTGCTGCGGTCGCTGCCGTACGGACTGTTCGGCCTGGCCGCCGGGGTGCTGGTGCTGCTGGAGGGGCGGGAGCACCCGTCCACCGTCATCGCGCTGACCGTGAGCATGGGGCCCGCCGAATGGCTGCTGTACCGGTACCGGGGCATGTCGGTGGCGGCGCTGCGGGCGACGGCGACACCCGCCGCCTTCCTGCTCCGTTCGTCCGGAATCCTCGCCCTCTGCCTGTGCGCCTACCTCCTTCCCCTGCTGCCCGCCGCACTGCTCACCGGCGCCGAACCGGCTCCGCTGCTGCTGCTCGCCGCGACGCTGTGGACCGCTCTGCTGCTCCAGGCCTTCGGGGTGGCCTGGCCGCCGGCCGGGGTCTGCCTCGGGGCCGCCGGCGGAGCCACAGCGGTCGCTCTCCTCCAACCACCGGCCGGGGTCGCCGTGTTGTCGCTGAGCTGCGGCGCGGCCGCGCTGTGTCTCACGGCGTGCACGGTGTGGCTGCTGGGGCGGCCGGCACCGCACGCCTGACCGCTCCGTCCGCGCCGTCACCCGTACGACCCACCGCACCGCACGCACCTGCGCCCCGCCCGCCACCGTTCCGTCCCACGGACCACCTGCCGCACCGCCGCACCGCTCGCACCCCTCGCGACCGCCCGACGACCACCGCACGGCACCGGTCCACGAACGGGCCGGCTCCACGCCCTGTCACCACGCGCACAACCGACCGGAAGGACCCCTGAGTTGACCTCCGCACCGCTCGCCGCCGTCACCGGAGCCGAGGGCTTCATCGGCTCCCACCTCACCGAGGCGCTGGTCGCCTCCGGACACCGGGTGAGGGCCATGGCGCAGTACAACTCCTTCTCCTCCTACGGGTGGCTGGAGACCCTGGCCCCCGACGTCCTCGACCACGTCGAGATCGTCCTCGGCGACGTCCGGGACCCCGGTTCGGTCCGCGGTCTCGTCGAAGGCGCCGACTGCGTCTACCACCTGGCCGCCCTCATCGCGATCCCGTACTCGTACCAGGCACCGCACAGTTACGTGGACACCAACATCACGGGCACGCTCAACGTGCTGGAGGCGGTGCGCGCCCTCGGGACGCCCCGGCTGGTGCACACCTCCACCAGCGAGACGTACGGCACCGCGCAGACCGTGCCGATCACCGAGGACCATCCCATCAACACCCAGTCCCCGTACGCGGCTTCGAAGGCGGGCGGGGACCGTCTTGCCGACAGCTACCACGCCAGCTTCGGCACACCGGTGGTGACGCTGCGGCCGTTCAACACCTTCGGTCCGCGTCAGTCGATGCGGGCGGTGATCCCCAGCGTCATCGGCCAGGTGGCGGCGGGCGAGCGCACCCTCACCCTCGGGGACCTGCGGCCCACCCGCGACTTCACCTACGTCAAGGACACCGCGCAGGCGTTCCTCGCGGTGGGCACCGCGCCCGCCGAGCGGGTCGTGGGGCGCACCTTCAACGCCGGTACCGGCGGCGAGATCTCGGTCGGCGACCTGGTGGCGCTGATCGGCAAGGTGATGGACACCGCCCTCGACGTCCGCGAGGACCCGCAGCGGATCCGGCCGGCCGGGTCCGAGGTGATGCGGCTCGTCGCCGACGCGACCCGCCTCGGCGCGGCCACCGGCTGGAGTCCCGCCCACGACCTGGAGCAGGGCCTCGCGCACACCGTGGAGTTCTTCCGCGACCCGGGCAACCTCGCCCGCTACAAGACCGGCATCTACAACATCTGACCCACCGGCACGTCCGTCCACGAAGGAGGAGTCCCATGCACGTAGTGATCCTGGCGGGAGGCAAGGGCGTCCGGCTGCGGCCCTACACCACCGCGCTGCCCAAGCCGCTCGTGCCCATCGGCGACCAGCACGCCATCCTGGAGATCGTGCTGCGCCAGCTCGCCACGGCCGGTTTCACCGGCTGCACCATCGCCATCGGCCACCTGGGCGAGATCATCCGCGCCTATGTCGGCGACGGCTCCCAGTGGGGCATGTCCATCGACTACGTCACCGAGGACAGCCCGCTGGGCACGATCGGTCCCCTGCTCACCATGCGCGAACGCCTCCCGGAGTCGTTCCTGGTGATGAACGGCGACATCCTCACCGACCTGGACTACGCCGACGTCCTGAACAGGCACCGGAGTTCGGGCGCCCCGCTGACGATCGCCACGTACGCCCGCAAGGTGCAGATCGACTTCGGAGTGCTGACCACCGACGCGAACCACGTCGTCGGGTTCACCGAGAAGCCGAGCATCGACTACCGCGTCTCCATGGGCGTGTACGGACTGAACCGGACCACGCTCGACGGCTACACCGCCGGTCTGCCGCTCGGCTTCGACGAGTTGGTGCTGGACCTGCTCAGAAAGGAGGACCGCCCGCACGCCTACGAGTTCGACGGGTACTGGCTCGACATCGGCCGCCCCGACGACTACGACCGGGCCAACGCGGAGTTCACCACCCGCAGGTCGCTGCTACTCAAGGGAGCCTGAGCACCACATGCGCATTCTCGTCCTGGGCTTCACCGGCTATCTGGGCGGCCACGTCGTCGAGCACCTGCACGCCCTGGCGGGCGTGCGGGTGCTCCGCGGCGGCCGCTCATCCGCCGCGGAGCTCGGCATCGACCTCGCCACGGCCCGTACGGACCGACTGGCGGGCATCCTCGCGTCGGCGGCCCCCGACGCCGTGATCAACTGCGCGGGGGCGACCGGCGGGGACGCCTTGACCCTCGCCGAGGTCAACTCCCGTGGCCCCGCCGTCCTGTGCGCGGCGCTGCGGGAGGCGGCGCCCGCGACCCGCCTGGTCCACCTGGGCTCGGCCGCCGAGTACGGCCCCGGCACCCGGGACGCCCGGGTATCCGAGTCGGCGGCCACGTGTCCCGTCACCGCGTACGGTGCCACCAAGCTGGCCGGCACCGTCACCCTTGCCACCTCCGGGCTGGACGCCGCGGTCCTGCGGGTGGGCAACCCGGTGGGGCCCGGCGCCCCGCTCACCGGGCTGCCCGGCCGCATCGCCGGTCTGCTGGCGGAGGCCGGCCGGGACCCGGACGCGGTGATCCGGCTGGGTGACCTGTCGGCGTACCGCGACTTCGTCGACGCGCGGGACGTGGCACGGGCGGCGGTGCTCGCGGCGACTACGCCCGGGCCGCTGCCGCGCATTCTCAACATCGGCGGCGGGAACGCCGTACCGGTGCGCGACATGGTGCGGGCGCTGGCGCGCGTCGCCGGGTTCCGCGGCCGGATCGAGGAGAACGGCGGCGGGTCCGTCCGCTCGGGCGACGTGTCATGGCAGTGCTCCGACATCACCGCGGCCGCCGACTCCCTCGGCTGGCGGCCGTCGTACACCCTGGACGACTCGCTGGCGGCCCTGTGGGCGGCGACAGCGGGCGGTCCGTCCCTCCACCTGGAAGAGGGCCGCGCACCGTGAGCCTGCTGATCCCGCTGTACGTCCATCCGGCCGAGGATCCGGCGGCCTGGCACCGTCTGATCACGTCGGCGGACCGCACCTACGCGGTCGTCATCAACCCGGCCGACGGGCCGGGCACGGCGGCCGATCCCGCGTTCGCCGCGGCCGCCGAGGCGCTGAGGGCGGCCGGCGCCCGGCTGCTCGGCTACGTCGACACAGACTACGGCGCGCGCCCCGCCGCGGACGTCATGCGGGACATGGTCCGGCACCGGGAGTGGTACGGGGCCGACGGCTGCTTCCTGGACCGGGTGACCGCGGCGCCGGCCGAACTGCCCGCCTGCAGGAAGCTGGTGCGGTCGGTGCGCCGGCTGGGGGCGTCGCCCGTCGTGCTGAATCCGGGCGTCCATCCGGCGCCCGGATACGCCCGCGTCGCCGACCTGATCGTCACCTTCGAAGGGCACTGGTCGACGTATGTGTCGGCGTTCAGCAGACCGTCGTGGACCGCACGGCATCCGCCGGAGCGGTTCTGCCACCTGGTCTACGGGGTCCCCGAGGCGCTGGTGCCGCTGGCGATCCGCACGGCCGGTGAGCGCCGGGCCGCGGTCGCCGGTCCGGTGACCGGGGAACTCCCCAATCCCTGGGGCGGGTTGACCCCCGCACTGAGCGGCGGGACGGACGGCTGAGCCGCGGCGGGCGCCTGCGCCGGTCCGCCGCGGTTACGTGGAGTCGCCGAGGGGCAGCCGGGACCGCAGGCGTCGCAGCATGCGGGCGTCCTCGAAGCCGACCTCACGCGCGGCCGTCTCCATCGTCGACCCGTGGCCGATGAGGTACTCGGCCCGTTCCAGGCGCAGTGTCTGCTGGTAGCGCAGCGGTGTGAGGCCGTCGGTGGCACGCCCGAACAGGCGGGTGAGGGTGCGCTCGCTCACGCCGGCGGACGCGGCGAGCGTGCTCAGCGGCAGGGGTTCGGCGAACCGGTCGTCGATCAGATCCTGGACGCGGTGCACGGTGTCGTCCAGATGCGAGCGGTGCCGCAGCATGGCGCTGGCCTGCGGCTCGTGTCCGTTGCGTCGGGCATACACCACCATCTGGCGGGCCACCTGCGCCGCGAGTCCCGGGCCGTGCCGCACGGCCAGCAGGTGGAGCGCCAGGTCGATGCCGCTGGCGATGCCCGCCGAGGTCACGACCCGGTCGTCCGCGGTGAACAGGACGTCCCGCATGACGAGCGCCCGTGGGTACCGGGCCGCGAGTTCCTCCTGCACGTCATGGTGTGTGGTGCAGCGGCGCCCGTCCAGGAGACCTGCCCGGCCGAGTGCCTCGGCGCCCGCGCAGACGCTGGCGACGGTGCCGCCGCCGGCGTGATGTCCGCGCAGGCGCCGCAGGGTGCCCTCGCCCGGCACGGGCCCCCCGTGCAGCGTCGGGGCCCGCCAGCCGGGCACCACGACCAGGTCCTCCGGTGTCAGCTCGGGCCACCGCGTGCGGGCGGTCAGCGGCAGTCCCTGGGCGCTGACCACCTGCTCCTGCTCGGCGACGTACGAGAGCCGGTAGGAGTGCCCGAAGTCCGCCGCCGTGCTGAACACCTGGGCGGGCCCGGCGAGGTCGAGGAGGTGGACGCCGGGCAGGAGGACGAAGACGACCTGACTCACGCAGCCGGTGCTTCCCGTTCGGCTTCCAGCTCCGGCACCGTGGCGATCCGGGCGAACCGGTCGCGGAGGACCGCCTCGGTCCGCTCGATGATCTCGGCGGCACCCAGGTCGCCGATGGCGCTGGTCGCGGTGGCGTCGGTGACGAACACCATGCGGTACCCGAGGTCGCTGCCCAGCCGGGTCGTGGTCTCCACGCACTGTTCGGTGCGGATGCCGCACACCCACAGCTCTTTGACCTCCGCCTCGGTCAGCAGTTGCTGGAGGTTGGTGGTGGTGAACGCGTTGTGGGACGTCTTGTGCAGGACGGGTTCGTCCGGCCGCGGACCGTCGAGCTCCACGAAGAGGCGCACCTGGCCGGAGTCGGGGTCGAAGACGTCACCGCTGCCCGGTTCGGTGTGCAGCACCCAGACGACCCGGTCGCCCGCCGCACGCGCCAGGGCGACCAGCCGGTTGACCGGTTCCGCGATCTTCTGATTGGAGAACTGCTCCCACGACGGGCGTGCTCGGAACGATTCCTGGACATCGACGACGATCAGCGCTCGGTTCATGTCACCCATTCTGACCTGCCCCGAACCGTGGTCCCAGGCTCGATCAGGGCCGGCACCGGAACGATCCGGTCACCGGCGGAGCGGCGGCGCCCCCTGGGGGGCGCCGCCGCCAGTCCGCTGGGTACGGCGCAGGTTACGCGCCCGGGGTTCCGGCGCCCGCGCCCACCGGGCAGCCGCCGGCCGCCCGCACGACCACCGGGCGAGCCTCCCGCGCACCCGGGCCCGCGGGGTCTCCCAGCGACACGGGAAGTTCACGGTGCCCGTTCGAGATGAACGACTCCAGCGGCCGCAGCTGCTCGGGCCGCACGGCGAGCGACATGTCCGGGAAGCGGGTGAACAGGCCGCGCAGCGCCACCTGAGCCTCGAGCCGGGCCAGTGGCGCGCCCACGCAGAAGTGCGTCCCGAAGCCGAACGCGAGGTGCTCCCGACGCGTGGCGCGCGTCACGTCGAAGACCCCGGCGTCCGCGCCGTGGACTTCCGGGTCACGTCCCGCCGACAGGAACGAGATGACGAGTGCGTCTCCCCTGCGGATCACGACACCGCCGATCTCGATGTCCTCGACGGCGTAGCGCAGGATGCCGGTCGCGCCCGGTGTCTCCACCCGCAGTGCCTCTTCCACGACGTCCTGCCAGGAGGCGTTCCCGGAGCGCACCAGGGCCAGCTGGTCGGGGTGCTGGAGCAGCAGGGCCACCGCGTGGTCCAGCAGGTTCACCGTGGTCTCGTACCCGGCCGTGTACAGCAGGATGAGGTTGTCGACGAGTTCCTTCTCCGACAGCTGGTCGTCGTCCCCGTCCCGCACGGTGATGAGCGCGCTCGTCAGGTCGTCCCCCGGGGACCGCCGCTTGAGGTCCACCAGTGCGCTCATCGTCCGGTACAGGTCCACGCCGTTGCGCTGCGCCTCCTCGAGCGAGACGCCGGTGTCGAAGAACCCCGCGATGATCCGGGCGATGGCCTGTCGGAACTGTCCGGGGATGCCGAACAGTTCCGCGAGCACCCGCACCGGGAGTTCCTGCGCGAACGCCCGCCGTACGTCCACGGGCCCTTCAGCGGCACGCTCCGCGAGTTCGTCCAGCAGGCCTTCGGTGAGTTCCTCCACCCGGGGGCGCATGCTCTCCACCCGCCGTGCCGTGAACGCCGAGGCCACGAGCCTGCGCAGCCTGCGGTGGTCCTCGCCGTACGCCGTCACCATGTTCTGCACGGACACCCAGATCGCCAGCGGCCACTCGGCGCCGATCTCGCCCTGCTGCCAGGCGGGCCAGTGCCGGTACGCGTCCTTGGACACGCGCGGGTCCCGCAGCAGTTCCCTGATGGTCTCCAGCCCGGTCACGGCCCAGGCATCGACGCCTCCGGGCAGCACCACCGGTACGACGGGGCCCGCTTCGGCCCACCGTGCCGCCTCCCCCTGTACGTCCCGCCCGGAAGCGTCCACCGCGAACGGACACCCGACTCCACCAGACATCACAACCCCCTAGAGACAGCGAAGACCCACGACACCCGCCGAACAGCACGGCGTTCGAACCGACCCAGGACAGAGAGGAGAGCGTCGGTCTCACCAGCCCCGCGAGGGCCGACCGACGACACGAACAGGGACCAGACCACCCACAGGCCGGTCAGTGACCGGGAGGGGCGAGCCGCGGAACCCGTTCAGAATAAAACCGGATGGCTGGTTTTTACAATGCCCCGCCCGCGACTGCTCCCGCCCGAATCCGCTCGGCCGCGTCGAGAGGGCCATTCCCGATCAAAACATGTCGACCAACCGGTTTTATGCGGAGGGCGGGAAGGACGAGGGAGGCGTACGGGTATCCGGTATCCGGCCGGGCCGGCCGGGCCCGCTGGCTGGCTGGCTGGCTGGCTGGCTGGCTGGCTGGCTGGCTGGCTGGCTGGCTGGCTGGCTGGGCGAAAATGGGCTGCAGACGCGAGAGGTTCCCCTGTTTCATGGCGGCATGGTGTCTTCCGACCGACTGCCGGCTTTCGCCGCCATGTCCTTCCTCCTGATCGTGATACCCGGCCCCAGCGTGCTGTTCGTGATCGGACGGGCACTGGCTCACGGACGCAGAGCGGCGCTGATCACCGTCGTGGGCAACACCCTCGGCGCGTATGTCCTCGTGGTGGCCGTGGCGCTCGGGGTCGGCACCGTGGTGGAACGGTCGGTCCTCGTCTTCACGATGCTGAAGCTGCTGGGCGCCGCCTACTTGATCCACCTCGGCGTCAAGGCGGTGCGGCAGCGCGGGTCCCTGCACGCCTCGGTCACCGGAGAGGGGCCGGCGGCGCACGGCACCCTTCGGACGCTGTGGGACGGGTTCGCGGTCGGCGTGGCCAACCCGAAGACCGTCGTCTTCTTCGCCGCCGTACTGCCCCAGTTCGTCGACCGCGGCCAGGGTCACGTCCCGGTGCAGATGCTCGTACTCGGGCTGGTCTTCAATGTCATCGCGCTGGCCTCCGACAGCGTGTGGGGCCTGGCCGCGGCCACCACGCGCAGCTGGTTCGCCCGCTCACCGCGCCGGCTCTCCCTGATCGGCGGATTCGGCGGCCTCACGATGATCGGCCTCGGTGTCACCGTCGCGGCGACAGGCCGCAAGGACTGAGCCCCCGACCGGACCGCGGGACCCGCCCCTCGCCGTCGTCCACGCGGAGCCAGGGGCCGGGATCTCCGTCAGCCGTCGCCCTCCGCCGCAGCGCTCCCGCCCGGGTCCTCGCCCGTCAGGCGATCGACTTCCGCCGCGGCCTTCCCGGCCCGGGTCCTGGCGGCACTCAGCCGGCGGTCGGCCGCACGTTCCCGCTCCTGTGCCTCACGCAGGTCGGCGCGGGCCCGACGTTGCCGCTCTTCGGCGTTCTCGAGGTCCTCGGTCAGTTCCGCGATGCGCTGTCGCAGCCCGGTGACTTGCTGCTGCGACGTGTCGCTCAGTTCCCGCGCTTCCCGGGCCGCACGGCCCGCCTCCTCCGCCTCCGTCGTACACGCCACGAGGTCGCGCTCGGCTCCCTCCGCCGCCCGGCCGGCCTCGGCGAGCCGTTTCCGCCGCCGCGCCTGTGCCGCCGAGTTCGTACGGCGGGCGGCCCGGGGGCTGGAGGCCGCCGCCCGGGGCTCGCTGTCGGTCGGCGCCGCCCTGCCCTGCGCCACGGCGTCCCGGGCCACGGCGGGGAAGCCCACGGCCGGACTCAACGGCTTGGCGAGTCGTCCCGCGGCCCACTCCCGGGCGGCGTCGGCGTCACCGAGGACCGCTTGCAGGGTCTGCTCGACCTCGCGCAGGGCGCCGTCACCGAGCGGATGCCCGTGTTCGGCGGCGAGCTGTTTCGCCTGCTGGGACAGGGCCCTGACCAGTGCCTGCTGCTGCCCGGCGAGCTGACGCAGCTGTGCGCCGTCGAGGTCCTGGTGCGCCTGGCGCAGGGCCTCCCCCAGCCGGACCAGGGGCTGGATCTCGTCGCGCTGCTCGCGCACCAGCAGGTTGCTGGCCCAGGCGGACAGGCTGGGGCGGCGCATCCCGCCGATCTGTTCGGACAGCGCACGGTCGCCCGCCGTGCGGGCTGCCGCGGCCCGCTGGTTGCGGACGGCGGTGAACTGCTCGGGCCGCAGCCCGTACAGCTCGTCGGCGACAGCGTCCGCATCCACCGGCGCCCTTTCTACGGAACGGGAAGATTCCTACCGATATTGTCAGCTTCCTCCCTCTCCCGTGGACTCTGT
Source organism: Streptomyces sp. GLSS-08 (assembly GCF_056387915.1). Classification (NCBI taxonomy): domain Bacteria; kingdom Bacillati; phylum Actinomycetota; class Actinomycetes; order Kitasatosporales; family Streptomycetaceae; genus Streptomyces; species Streptomyces sp. GLSS-08. The sequence continues at coordinate 259,701 of NZ_JBWJAQ010000002.1, read as the reverse complement.
TGCTGCCTACGGGGGAACCGCGGACGCCGCTGCGGCTCCCCGCCGGTCGTAGGCCTCCGCAGGACAGAGGGGGTGTCCGTCCGCTGTTCCCGGGCAGGCGGATCCCGGAAGGGCGGGCAGCCGAGCCGACCTCGAGGACGAGAAGTGAGCTTCGAACAGCAGCGTGACACCACCGAGGACACCGGGGCGCCGCAGGACGGCCCGACCGGAGAGGAACGGGCGGCGTGGGAGGACGTGCGCCGACGAGCCACCGGAATGTCCCACCACGGGTCGAAGGCGGCGCGTGACGCCGCCCGTCACGCCGCGAAGTCCGACGCCCTCACGGACGGCGAGGCGGCACGCGCGGACGCCGAGGTGGCGGAGTGGGAGCGGGTGACCGATGCCCTGGCCGACCATGCCGGGACGTACGACCCGGAGATCGATCCCTTCGTGCAGGGCGAGAAAGCCGCTCGGACACTCCACACGGGCCGCCCGCGCAATGCCCGCTAGCCGCCCCCACCCAGCTGTAGAAACCCCCAAGGAAAGGCCGCATCACGTGCGCACTGTCGGAGTCGAGGAAGAACTTCTCCTGGTCGACCCGGAGACCGGAGAACCGCAGGCTCTGTCCGCGGCCGTACTCGCCCGGGCCGCCAGGGAGGACCCCGAGGAGGAGACGTTCGAGAAGGAGCTGCACGAGCAGCAGCTCGAGTTCGCCACCCACCCGCAGTCCGACATGGCCGAACTCGGCGCGGAGATCGTGCGCTGCCGCAGCGAGGCGGCACGGCTCGCCGGGGAGACCGGGGCGGCCGTCGTGGCCCTCGCCACGTCACCCCTGCCGGTCAGCCCGTCGATCAGCCCGAACAGCAGATACCAGTGGATGTCCCACGAGTTCGGCATCGCGACGCAGGAGACACTCGTCTGCGGCTGTCACATCCACGTGTCCGTCGAGTCCGACGACGAGGGTGTCGCCGTCGTCGACCGCATCCGCCCCTGGCTGTCCGTCCTGACCGCGATCAGCGCGAACTCCCCGTTCTGGCAGGGCCGGAACACCGCGTACGCCAGCTACCGCAGCCGGGTGTGGGGGCGCTGGCCGATGGCCGGCCCCACCGAGCTGTTCGGCTCCGCCGACCGGTACCACCAGCGGGCCGAGGACATGGTCGCCACGGGGGTGGCCCTCGACAAGGCGATGGTCTACTTCGACGCGCGGCTCTCCGACCAGTACCCCACCGTCGAGATCCGCGTCTCGGACGTCTGCCTGGAGGCGAGCACCGCCACGCTCATCGCCACCCTGGCCCGCGGGCTGGTGGAGACGGCCGCGCGCGAGTGGCGTGCGGGTGTCGAGCCGGTGGGTCACAGCGTCGAGCTGCTGCGGCTCGCGGCCTGGCGAGCGGCGCGGTCCGGGCTGGAGGAGAACCTCCTGCACCCGCTGACCATGAAGCCCGCTCCCGCCGGCGAAGTGGTACGCGCACTGCTGGACCACGTCGGTGAAGCCCTCACCGACAGCGGTGACGCCGACCGGGCCGAGAAAGCCGTCACCGAGCTGCTCCAGCACGGCAACGGCGCCCGGATCCAGCGCGAGATCATGGAGAGGACCGGCAGTCTGGGCGCCGTGATCACGGAGTGCGTACGCCGTACCCAGTCCTGAGCGATCCGGTCCGCACGAGGTGCTGAGCGCTCCGGGGCTGCCCGCAGTCCTGAGCACTCCGAGCCACGCTCAGGGCTGAGCAATCCGGGCCGTGCCCAGCCCTGAGCGCTCCGGGGCCGCACGCACTCCTGAGCACCCCCGGGGCGCACGCGCACGGCACCGCCGTGGTGCATGCGCCCCGCGCTCATGCCTCGCGGGCCCGGGCTCCCTCCCGGGTGCGGCCCGCGCTCACTGCGCGGTCCGGGTTGCGCCGTACGTATTCGCCCTCCAGCTCCGCCGTGCGGCGGTTGTGCGTCTCCAGGGCCTCCGGCGAACCGTGCAGAAAGGTGTCGTGGCGGGTGCGGTGCACGCTTTCCAGCTCGCGCAGCAGTTGCTGGTCGTCCAGCAGTCCGGGATCCAGTCCCTCGGCTGCGTCGCCGGCCTCGTTGGACGTGGACACAGTGGGCTCCTCACGGGTCGGGGCGCGGCACACACCCGTGGCGGGTGCGCGCGCCTGGGGTCCCTCGGGTCACCCGATCACGGGAGGGCAAACGCCGCCCGCCGGTCCGGTCAGAGCCGGCGCAGGACACCGACCACCTTGCCCAGGATGACCGCCTGGTCGCCGGGGATCGGGGCGTACGCGGTGTTACGGGGCATGAGCAGCACCTGGCCGTCGCGACGGTGCAGCTGTTTCACGGTGGCCTCGTCCTCGATGAGCGCCGCGACGATGTCACCGTGGTCGGCGCTGTCCTGTCGGCGGACCGTGACGATGTCGCCGTCGCAGATGGCTGCCCCGATCATGCTGTCACCGGCCACGGTGAGGGCGAACAGGTCACCCTCACCGACCAGTTGGCGGGGCAGCAGGTAGACGTCCTCGACCGCCTCCTCGGCCAGCACGGGCACACCGGCGGCGATCCGCCCGATGAGGGGCACCTCGGCCGGGGGCCTGACGGCGGCAGCACCCGCCAGGTCCGGGGCCCACGTCGGACGCACACGGTAGGCGCGCGGCCGGTGCGGATCCCGGTAGAGGACGCCCTTGCGCTCCAGGACCATCAGCTGGTGCGCGACGGACGAGGTGCTGGCGAGGTTGACGGCCTTGCCGATCTCCCGCATCGACGGCGGGTAGCCCTGGCGGGCGACCTCGCTCGCGACGAACTCGACGATGGCTGCCTGACGGGCCGTCAGCTCGCCTTCGACGGAGCGGACACCCGCCGGCCTGCCCCGGCGCGCTGTTGCCGTCTTCTCCATCAGGACCACCTTCGACTCAAGATCTCTCCGAGCGCGACCCTAACCCGCCATCACGCCCAAAGGGAACGCCCCTCCCGAATCACGGCATTCACGCCGCCACGCTCGCCTCAGGACACGCCATTGACCACGCCCGACGTGGGATCGTGACGGGCCGTACCCGGCGACCGCTCCCTACCCCGCGGGGAGGCGGAGCGCGAGGAGGGCCACGTCGTCGGTGGAGTTGGCCGCCAGTCCCGTGACCAGTTCGTCGCACAGGACGTCCAGGGGCTGACTGTGGAGGGCCGCGGCGTGCTGGCGCAGTCTCGTCAGTCCGTTGTCGAGGTTCTCGCCCCGCCGTTCGAGGAGGCCGTCGGTGTAGAGCAGGATCGTGCTGCCCGGGTGCAGCAGGCGCTCGGCGTCGGTCCGCGGTTCGTTGGGGCGGACGCCGAGCAGCAGACCCTGGACGTCGTCGAGGTAGTGGGTGTCGCCGTCCTGGGTGATGAGCAGCGGCGGCGGATGTCCGGCGATGGCCCAGTGCAGGCGCCACGGCCCGCCGGGAGGCCCCTTGAGGAGGCTGTAGATGCAGGTCGCGGTCGTGTGCTCGGCCAGCGCGTTCACCGCCATGTCGAAGCGGTGGAGGATCTTGGCGGGGGGCTCCTGCCGGTCGCAGGCGATGCCGCGGAGCATGTTGCGCAACTGGCTCATGGTGACGGCGGCACGCAGGTCGTGGCCGGTGACATCGCCGATGATCAGCGTCGTGTCGCCCTGCGGCAGCACGAAACTGTCGTACCAGTCGCCGCCGACGTCGGCGCTCGCGGCTGCCGGCGCGTAGCGTGCGGTGAGCTCCAGACCGGGGACGGCGGGCAGGTCCGGGAGGAGGGAGCGCTGCAGGCGCTCGGCGATCCGCTGGGTCTCCCTGTACAGACGGGCGTTGTCCAGGGCCAGTGCGATCCGGTGCGTGAGGTCCTCCACCAGGGCCAGGTCGGCTTCCTGCAAGGGCGGGCGGCCCGCGTGGCGGACGAACGTGAAAGCGCCGAGGACCCGGCGCCGGGCACGGAGGGGCGCGACGATGAGGCTGTCCCCGCCGAGCCGGGCGAAGAGCTCGAGGTTCACCGCGTGCAGCTGGTCGTCGGCCTGATCGGCGGCCGGGACGTCCTCGGCCGACAGCAGGAGCGGTCCGGCTCCGAGCAACACGCGGGACAGCGGGCCGGACGCGGCGGCAGGCACGGCGGGAAGCGCACCGGTCAGGCCGGTCAGGGGGACGTCAGGGTCGTGGTGCGTCAGGCAGATGCGCTCCAGACGGCCCTTCTCGTCGAGCAGGTCCGCCATCACCCAGTCGGCCAGCTGCGGCACGACGATCCGGCAGACCCGGCGCAGCCCCTCCACCTCGTCCAGCGTGCTCGACAACGCGTCGGCGATGTCGTTCAGGAGGGTGAGGCGGTCCAGGGCCTGCTGCAACGCCTCATCCACGTCGAAGTCGTCCACCCGTCCAGCCTTCCCGTCCGGGAAGAATCCGTATCAACCACCTCAAGACTCTCACCGTCACGGGAACCACGAGGTGCGTAGACGGCACCGCCCGTTGCATCCTGGGTGCGCCCCCTCTCGCGCCCACGGCGGGTGGCCGGGGTGGGCCTGCCGGGCCGGTGCGCGTCCGGCCTCCCGGAGGAGCCGACGGAGAGGGCAGGGACGGTCGGCATTCGTGAGGCATAGGAGGCGTGATCCGGGGAAGTAGAGCCCCGGCTCCCCCTCGGCAGGTGGGAGGGAGCCGTGGCCGTTGGGACAACAGCGGCCGACTGCAGTCATGACCGGCATTGCCGGTCGGAAAGTGACGGGTGTGCGCCGGGAGACAGTACGGCGACTGCAGATCCGCCAGGCCGCACAGGGGCCCGGCGGTCTCTTGCTGTGCGTCTCCGGTGAGCTGGACGTGAGCACCGGCCCCCAGTTGCGCGAGGCCATCGGGCGTGTCGTCCCCGAACTCACCACCGGAGAGCTGGAGGTCGACCTGTCGGAGGTCGCCGCCTGTGACCCGGCCGGCCTCTACACGCTCCTCGGGGTCAGCGAAGGCCTGCACATGATCGGCGTCGAGATACGCATCATCCGCACCAGTCGCTGCGTCGACGCGATCCTGGACACGACGGACCGCCTCGCCCGGCTGCCCCTGCACCACGCGGCACGCGGCGGGCCGGATGTACCGGGGGCACCGGATGCGCGGGGCCAAACAGGTCGGCCAGGTGTACCGGCCGACCCAAGTGACCCGGGTACACCTGGTGACCCGGGTGCACCCGGTGAAGGAGGCGGGCAGGCTGGGCCCGGCAGGCGGGTCGAGCGCGGCGGGCCGGACCCCTCCGCGCACTGAAGAAACCTTTCTGGCCGGCCGGACTCACGACCAGGCGGGCCTCGCGGGCCTCGTCCAGACTGATCCGCTCGGCGCCCTGGTCGGCGTCGACGAGGTCCACCGCCCGCAGAGCGATCGCGGTGAGGCGTCCGCACTGGAGCCCGGTGGCGTCGACGAGCCGGTGGGCGAGCGCGCGCAGGTCTCGTCATGGGCCGAGGCCGCCGTGAGCCGACGGGCCTTCTCCCACGCCGTACCGCCGACCAGGCGGAGCGCCAGCGTCAGACCACGGGCGGCCTGATCCCCACGGCACAGCCGGTGGCCGAGCTCGACGACGAGGCCCAGCAGGGCGGCGCGGGCAGCCGAGGCGGCTGTCTTCACCCCCCGTCCGGATTTACTTGGCTAGCCACATGATTGCTGTTACCTTGATTATGTGGCTAGCCACTATTTTGGTGGCCGAAGGGAATGGAGTCATCGTGAAAGCAATCGTTTTCGACCAGTTCGGCGCCCCGGACGTGCTGCACGAGGCGGACATCGAGGTCCCGCAGCCCGGCCCCGGCCAGGTCCGGGTCCGTGTGAAGGCCGCCGGGCTGAACGCGCTGGACGGCAAGATCCGCGCCGGGATGATGGAGGCCGTCCGCCCGACAGCCTTCCCCGCCGTCCCCGGTGGCGAGCTCGCCGGCGTGGTGGACGCCCTGGGTGAGGGCGTGGGCGACGTGCAGGTCGGCGATGAGGTGCTGGGCTGGTCGGACACCGGCTCGTACGCCCAGTACGCGCTGGCCACCACCGTGGCCCCCAAGCCCGCAGGCCTCGACTGGCAGCACGCGGCCGCGCTGCCGGTGGCCGGCGAGACGGCCGAGCGGGTCCTGAACCAGCTGGGGGTGGCCGCCGGGGAGACCGTGCTGATGCACGGCGCGTCCGGAGCGGTGGGAACCCTGGCGGTCCAGCTCGCCACGGCCCGCGGAGCACGCGTGATTGCCACCGCGGGCCCCTCCAACCAGGACTATCTCGCCTCGCTCGGCGCCACCCCGACCGTGTACGGCGAGGGCCTCGTCGGGCGGGTGCGGGCGCTGGCCCCCGACGGCGTGGACGCGGTGTTCGACCTGGCGGGGAAGGGTGCCTTGGAGGACTCCATCACCCTGCGGGGCGGTACCGAGCGCATCGTCACCATCGCCGACTTCGGTGCACGGCAGCTGGGCATCGCCTTCTCCCAGGGGCCCCAGGAACGCTCGACCGCCCGCTTGGCCGCCCTGGCCCGGGACGCCGCGGCCGGCAAGCTCGTCACCACCGTCACCGCCTACCCGCTCGACCAGGCGGCCACGGCCCAGCAGGTCAGCGACGCCGGGCACGTGCGGGGCAAGCTCGTCCTGACCGTCGACTGAGCGCGCCCGCCCACTTAGCCCCCACCCCCATTTGCGGTGACCGGCCGGTCACCGCCCTGTCGAAGGACCCCCTCGTGCTGGATTCCCTGTGGACGCCGACCACTCTTGGCGGCATGTCTCTGCCGCACCGCCTGGTCATGGCCCCCATGACCCGTGACCGCTCCACACCCGAAGGCGTACCGACCGAGCTGAACGCCGAGTACTACGCCCAGCGGGCCTCGCACGCGCTCGTCATCACCGAGGGAGCCCAGCCCTCCGCCGACGGCCAGGGCTACCTCCTGACCCCCGGCATCCACAACGACGAGCAGATCGCCGGGTGGCGCAAGGTCACCGACGCCGTGCACGCGGCCGACGGCCGGATCGTCATCCAGCTGATGCACACCGGACGCATCGCCCACCCCGACAACACCCCCCACGGCCGCCTGCCGGTCGCCCCCTCGGCAATCCGGCCGCAGGGCATGATGTTCACCGCGTCAGGGCCCCAGGAGATGCCGACCCCCCGTGCACTGTCGACGCAGGAGGTCGCGGCGACCGTCGAGGACTTCCGCCGCGCCGCGGCTGCCGCCGTCGCGGCAGGCGCCGACGGCGTGGAGATCCACGGCGCCAACGGCTACCTGGTGCACCAGTTCCTGTCCGACAACACCAATCAGCGCACCGACGGCTACGGCGGCTCGATCGAGGGCCGCATCCGCTTCGCCGTCGAGGTCGCCGCCGCCGTGGCCGACGAGATCGGCGCCGAGCGCACCGGTATCCGTATCTCCCCCGCGAACCCGTACAACGGCATCGCCGAGTCCGACACCGCCGAGTTGTATCCGGCACTCCTGGACGCCCTGCGCCCCCTGGACCTGGCCTACCTCCACGTGCTGCACGTCGGCGACGAGGAGCTGCTGGGCACCCTGCGCGCGCTGTGGCCGAGCACGCTGATCCTCAACCGGGGCGGCACCGACCTGCCCGCCCGCGCCAAGGACATCGACAACGGCACGGCGGACCTCGTCTCCGTCGGCGCCCTCGCGCTCGCCAACCCGGACCTGGTCGAGCGGCTCCGCGCGGGCGCGCCGCTGAACACCCCCGATCCTGCGACCTTCTACGGCGGCGGAGTGGCCGGTTACACCGACTACCCCACCCACACCGGCTGAGGAACCAAACCATGCCCACCCCCGAACCCCGCATCCCCACGACGGCCGGCGCAGGACCGATGAGCTACGCCATCTTCCAACTCGCCCGCGCCCACCGTGCCTACGCCGCCACCCTGCTGCGCGAGATGGACCTGCATCCAGGACAAGAACTGCTGCTGATGCACCTTCTCGACCGGGACGGCCAGTCCCAGTCCGGGCTGCTCGAATGCCTCGGCGTGGACCACTCCACCATCTCCAAGGCGCTACGCCGCATGCAGGATGCCGGCCTGGTCATCCGGGAGCCGGCCGCACATGACCGGCGTGTCATGGTGGTCCACCTCACCGACAAGGGCCGGGCGATGCGCGAGCCCATCGCGGCCCTGTGGCAGGCCCTGGAGGAGACCTCCGCCCGGAACCTGTCGGAGCAGCAGGCGGAGGCCTTCGTGGAGACCGCGTACGCCATCACCGAGGCGATCAGCGGCCGCGCGCTGCCGGAGGAAGAGTCCGCGTGACTCCCCGGTGTGCACCTCATGCCCGCGTACGCCACACCACAGGCGACAAGAGGCACACGGCCTGGGGTGCACCCCGTCCCGCACGCGGCCTGGGGTGCACCCCGTCCCGCACGCGGCGCGACCACCGTCAGGTCGGCCATACAACCCACTCCGTCCCGGCTGCCTTCGGACGCGGCGCGTTCCGGCGGCGAGGCGCACCGCGGATCGTCCTGACCAGCGTCCTCACCAGCGACCGGACGCCCGATGTCCCGCACTTCTGGCACAAGAAGCTCGCCGAGGACAAGCTCGAACAGCTCGGCGTCCCGTTCGTCGCCCTGCGCCCGGGGGCGTTCCTCGCCCAGGTCCCGAGCATGGCGGGCGACCCGGTCGACACAGGCCGCGTGGTGTGGATCGGCAAGGCCACCGTCCCGCTGACCTTCGTGCAACACCTCCGACCTCGCGGCGTACCTGGCAGCCGCGGTCGACGCCGAGGCCGAGGCCGGTGAGCGGATCGACATCGGTTGGGACCGTCCGGTCAGCAAGCGGGAGGTGGCCGACGTGATGGGCCGCCGGGCCGGAAAGAAGATCAGGGTGTGGGCTGTCCTGACAGGTCCGCGTCCCAACCCTCGCCGCCCGGCGGCCTGACCAGGACGCCGCGGACCCATCCCGGTCGGTCGAACCACTCCACAACGGTTCCGGCCGAACCGAACAGGTGACGGGGCGGGCGCGCTCAGCGCCTCCCCAGCCGGGATGAGGGCCCAGGGCGACGATGCGAGCGGTGGTCGTCTCTCAGCCCGGCGGCCCGGATGCCCTTCAGGTCACCACCGTGTCCGAGCCGCGGCCCGGACGGGTGCGCATCAAGGCGAAGGCGTTCGGCGTCAACGGTCCGAGGTCACCACCCGAAAGGGCGGGTCGGACCCGGAGGTCACCCACCCGCGCATCCCCGGCACCGAGAGCGTCGGTGTTCCGGACGCGATCAAGGCCGTGGCGGCCGTGGGAGTGCGGGCTTGTGCCGCGCCCGTCTCACATGCCGGTCCTGGCTTCGCGGGCCGCGAAGGCGGCCGGGGTGAGACCGGTGCGTTCGCGGAAGAAGCGGCCGAAGTTCGCGGGATCGGTGAACCCGAGATGGACGGCGACAGCCCGGGCGTCCCAACCGGCGCCTCTCAGCAGGCGCCGGGCTTCGAGCAGCCGCCGCTCGTCGATGACCTCACGCACCCCCTTGCCGGTGGCGTCCCGGGCCGCGCGGCTGAGGGTACGAACCGAACAGCCGAGCAGCCCGGCATAGTCCGCGGCCCGGTGCAGTTCCCGGAAGTGCAGCTCCAGTGCGTCCACGAAGCGTGCGTACGTGTCCCTGCGGCCCGTGCCGCCCGCCGCCGCGCCGGCGGGGGTGACATCCGGGGAGTTGGCAAGGCGCAGCAGCAGCGATTCGAGCAGGCTGCGCCGCAGGGCGTGGTGGACATCGAGTCGGCGGCGCCCCAGTGCACGGTGCTCGTCCAGGAGCTGGAGCGCCGTCTGCCGCAGCCATGGCGCGTCATCGGGGTGCGGACTCAGCACGGCAGGGGCCTCGTGCGCGGTGAGCGGGGCCAGCAGTCGGGCGGCGTCGGCCGTCAGCACGTCCGGCTCGAACAGGATGAACACGCCGCGGGCGGCGCCCGGCGGATGCCAGCACTGCGCGTGCCCCGGACGCACCCACAGCCACTGGCCGCAGGCGGCGGTCCGCGTGACGTGGTCGACATCGTGGAGCAGCTCACCCTCGGTGACGAGGATCAGGTAGTGGAAGGTGGCGCGGCCCGGACGGGGCGGATTCCACGGCCAGTCGTCGTGCTCGGCGAAGAAGTCCTCGACGGTGCTCACCTCAAGGCCGTACGGGGTGCCGACCGGGGGCTGGAAACGGTGCAGCGGAACCGCGGCCTGCCCGTGGCGTCCGGCAGAACGCCTGGGGTGTCGCTTGTCGACCATCACGTGTCCGCAGTTTACCGCCCGTTTCGCCCGTTTCGGAGAACAGGATGGGGCGTGCCGTCTGCGTCCGTGGCCGGCACCCCTGCCCGCCACCACCTGAGAGAGGAAACACCCATGAACGGATCGACCCTGCAGACGTTCGCCGCCGAGTGCGCGGAGGAACTTCCCGGAGCGCAGCTGGAACATCCCTTCGGCCCGGACTGGGAGGTCTTCAAGGTCCGCGGCAAGGTGTTCATGCTGATGACCGAAGTCCCGGGGTATCCCGTCGTGATCCTCAAGGCGGACCCCCGCGAGGCCCACGCCCTGCGGGAGCAGTACAGCCAGATCACCCCCGGCTACCACATGAACAAGAAGCACTGGATCACGCTGGAGGGCGGGACAGGCGTCGACAAGGAGCTCGCCAGGGAACTCGTCACGGACTCCTACCGGCTCGTCGTCGCCCACCTGCCCAAGGCCCGGCAACCCGTGGACCCGCACACCTACGGGACCAGCAAACGGGCGGCCCGGTGAGCAAGCTGAAGCCGCCGGCGCGCTCCGGAGCGGCCGTACGGGGGTTAAGATCGATCGCCGCATCTCCGGCGAGGGACAAGGCAGTTGGCGCCTGGGGGGGCGACGTGGTGGAGGACAGCAGGCCTGCGCGCAGGACACGGGGAGCCGTAACCGGGAGGGCGTTGCTTGTTGTGGCAGCCGGGCTGGTCGTCGGACTCGCGGTGGCCTTCCACTGGTTCGGCTGGACCTCGATTCCGGGCAACGAGTGCGGCGACGGTTACACACCCTGCCCCGAAGGCACCGTCCCGACCATCCTGCTGGCGTTCCTGTGCACCTTCGCGGGGATGGCCCTCGTCAGCTGGCGAGTCGCCGAACTGATCAAGGTCAGGCCCGGCAAGGCACTGCCCGTCGTGCTCGTCGTGACGGGCATGCTCCTCGCTCTCTGGCCAGGGTGGCTGGCGTACGCGTGGATGCGCGGCCCCGTCCTCGACCGGGCCTGGGACGCGCCGGTCGACCGGCCGAGCAGCGTCAGGGGCGTGGGCAACTGGACCCTCGGCGGCGCCGTCGTCCGCGCCCGCGCCGACGGTCTGACCAGCTACGACCTCGCCGACGGGCACGAGCACTGGAACCTGGACGCGCCCACGCGCGGATCGGCGTGCGCGATGAGTGACACCGTGGTCGACGGCACCGGTGTGATCGCCTTCGGCCGCGAGGACCAGCCGTGCGACACGGTGTGGGGGGTGGACACCAGGAGCGGCCGCAAGCTCTGGGAGCGGAAGATCACGGGCGGCGCCGCGTTCGGGCCCGCCACCGACGGCCGAGTGGCCGCGGACAGCGGCGTCGCCGTCGCCCTGGAGGAGACCGCCGTACGGGGTTTCGTCCTGCGCACGGGCGTTCCGCGCTGGAAACTGGCCCTCGGCGAGGGCTGCTCGCCGGTCGTCGCCTCAGCCGCGGCAGGCCGTACCCGGGTGGTCGTCCAGTGCTTGCGCGGCGGCTCCGCGTTCCGCTCGCTGCAACTGGTTTCGCTCGACACCTCGACCGGCACACACGTACGCCGGACCGCGCTGCCGGCCCAGAGCCGCTGGGAGGCGGTCATGGTTCTGTCCGCCCGGCCGTTCGTGCTCTGGCTCAAGGAGAAGGACGACCGCGGGACCGACGCCGTACTCGCCTTCGACGGCCAGGACCGCCCGCGCGGGTCGGTGGAGGTCTCGAGGGGCGAGGAGGACCTGCGCATGACCGTGGACGACGGACAGGGTTTCGACGCCCGGCCCGCGCTCCGCGCCGCGGTCGTCGGAGACGTTCTGGTGACCGCGGTGACGAAGCCGGGCGAGGCCGTCCCCGGCGGCGTGTCCGCATACCAGCTCGGCAGCGGACGACGTCTGTGGCACGCCGATGCGGGCGGGCAGGTCACGGCCCTCACTCGGCTACCCGGGAACCGGCTCGCCGTCCTCGCGGGCGGGCGGATCGGGTCCCTCGACGCGCGCACCGGACACCTCGCCGAAGGGCCGCTGATCCGCGAGGGCCTCGACGAAGTCGCCGAGGCCGCTGAACTCGTGCCCGGCCACGACGGCGGCTGGCTCCTCGTGAACCCCGACGGAACCGGAGTCACACCACCCCTCCTCAGGGTCGGCCGCTGACCCTCGCTCGCGGCAGCCGCCCTTTTCCGTACCGTCGTCCACCTGCTCGACACGGCGGCGAGCAACAGCCCGGGCGGCGTGAGCGGGCCGCCGGCGCGGCCGGGGCGCCGTGTCCTCGGCCGCGCCGACCGCGGCCGGCGTACGGGGCGAATCCGCCGGGGTTCCGGGCGAGCATGCCCATGCTGCGGCTGATGACGTGGCCCGGGGCCATGGCCCGATGTCCCCGGCCGGTCCTGGTTGCGGGGGTCCAGCCAGGTGTCGCACGGAACGGACCCGGATGCGTAGGATCGCCGGGTGACGCAGAGCACGACCCTGGCCGGGGTCTTCGACGATCTCGCCCCCAGCTACGACCACGAGCACCACGAGGAGATCGCGCGGGCCCTGCTGGCCCTGGTCGGTCCCGGCCCGCTGGACGCCGTCGCCGACGTGGCCTGCGGAGCGGGCGCCGTGGCCCTGCAACTCGCGCGCGGGCGCCCCGCCGCCGCGCCGCCCGTCCTCGCCGTCGACATGTCGCCCGGCATGATCGAGGCGGGCCGGGCGCGGGCCGCGTCCCCGGTGCTGAGCGCGGCGATCGACTGGCGGCTCGCGGACGCCGTGCCGCTGCCGGTCGCCGACCACTCCCTCGACGTCGTCCTCTGCGCCTCCTCGCTGCACTTCCTGGGCGGCCGGGCGGTGGCCGACTGGCGACGCGCGCTGCGCCCGGGCGGACGGGTGGGGTTCACGCTCCCGCTGGCCGCCCGCTTCCGCCCGTCCGAACGCTTCGCCGCGCTCCTCGCGGCGGACGTCCCGCTCCCGGGCAGCGCCGAGGAGGCCGACGCCTGGGCCACCGCGAGCGGCTTCACCGACGCCGTCTCCCGCGTCCACGTCCTCGGCACCCGCGGCGTGGTGGTGACCTCCGCCGTCACGCCCGGCGGCCGCTGAACCCGTGTGCCGTCCCGGGCGCCGGTCGCCGCCGTCCGGCCCGCGGCCGGGCCCGGCTCCGGTCCGGGGGCTCCAGGTAGCCGGCGCGGTCCGCGTCCCAGGACCGGCGCAGTGGGTCCCGCACCGCGCGGACGCACCATCCGATCGGAGTCAGCACGCCGAAGTACAGCGCGGCCAGGCCCAGTCCGCCCAGGCGCTCAGTCCATCGGGATCGCGGCACGCCAGTCCCCCTCCTCCTGCCACGCGGGCTGGTCCCGCTTGTCCAGCAGGAAGTCGCCCAGCACCAGCAAGTCGATCCGGGTGCGCATGAAGCAGGCGTACGCCTCCCCGGGGTCGCGGACGATCGGTTCGCCGCGCACGTTGAAGGAGGTGTTCACCAGCACCGGGCAGCCCGTCCGGTCCCGGAACGCGGTCAGCAGCGCGTGGAAGCGAGCGTTGCGCTCGGCGGTGACGGTCTGCACGCGGGCCGACCCGTCCACGTGCGTCACCGCCGGGATCGTCGAGCGCGGCACCCGCAGCAGGTCCAGACCGGCCAGTCCCTCCGCCTCCGGTCCGCACGCCTTGCGTCGTGCCGCCGCGACCCGGGCGGTCAGCAGCATGTACGGGCTCTCCCCGGCGAGGTCGAACCAGTCCTTGGCGTCCTCGGCGAGCACTGCCGGGGCGAAGGGCCGGAAGGACTCCCGGAACTTGGTCTTCAAGTTGAGCGTGGACTGCGTACCGGGATCGCGCGGATCGGCCAGGATCGACCTGTTGCCCAGCGCGCGCGGACCGAACTCCATGCGCCCCTGGAACCAGCCCACCACCTTTCCTGCCGCCAACTCGGCGGCCACCCGCTCGACCAGTTCGGGCTCCGGGAGGCGTACGGCGGGACAGCCGCCCCGGTCCAGGAACTCCGCGACCTCTTCAGCGCCGTACGCGGGCCCGAGCAGTGCGCCCGCCATCGCGTCCGTGCCGCGCCGCACATGGGTGCGCGGCGCGCCCCGGCGGTGCGACTCCGCCAGAGCCGCACCCAGCGCGCCGCCGGCGTCCCCGGCGGCCGGCTGCACCCACAGCTCGTCGCAGACGCCCTCGTCCACGAGCCGTCCGTTGGCCACGCAGTTGAGCGCCACACCGCCGGCCAGGCACAGCCGTCGCTCGCCCGTGCGCTCCAGCACCGTGCGGGCCAGCCGCAGTACGACCTCCTCGGTCACCGCCTGGACCGAGGCGGCGAGGTCGAACTCCCGCTCCGTGAGCGGTCCTTCGGGGGTGCGTCGCGGCCCGCCGAACAGCTCCTCGAAGGCCCGGCCGGTCATGGTGCTGCCGTACTGGAAGGCGAAGTGGCGCAGGTCGAGGCGGAACGAGCCGTCCGCCTTGACGTCGATCAGCCGCTCCCGGATGACGGGTGCCCAGCGCGGGGTGCCGTACGGGGCGAGACCCATCAGCTTGTACTCGCCCGAGTCGACCTTGAAGCCGCAGAAGTGGGTGAACGCCGAGTACAGCATGCCCAGCGAGTGCGGGAAGCGCAGTTCGGCGAGCGGGACGAGCTCGGTGCCCCGGCCGTGCCACAGCGTCGTCGTCGCCCACTCGCCGACGCCGTCGACGCACAGCACCGCCGCCGACGGGTACGGGCTGGGCAGGAACGCGGACGCGGCGTGCGAGGCGTGGTGCCGGTGCGCCACCACCGGCGGCAGCGGCCGTCCGCCGGCCGGCGCGCGCAGCCGCGCGCGCACGTCGTCCAGGGCGTGCCGCTTCCAGCCGGCCCACTGCGGGAAGGCGCGGCGGAAGACGGGGAAGCCGTGCGGCGCCGTCGCGAGCCACGTGGCCATCACCCGGCGGAACTTCAGCGCCGGGTCCTCGTAGAACGCCACGGCCGCCAGCTCGTCCAGCCGCAGACCCGCCTCCCGCAGGCAGTAGGCGACGGCCTGGGCCGGGAAGCCCGCGTCGTGGCGGCGCCTGCTGAACCGCTCCTCCTGGGCGGCGGCCACCGGAACGCCGCCGGACACCAGGGCCGCCGCGCTGTCGTGGTAGTAGGCGGAGATTCCCAGTACCGGACCGTCCCGGCCCCCAGTGTCGATCCGGCCCGCGCTGTCGATCCGCCCCCCGCCGGTCCGCGTCCTCACGTCAGAACAACGGGTAGACGGACGCGTCGTCTTCCGGCTGCGGGCGCAACCGCGACGGCGTCGGGGGCCGTTCGGCTGTCCGGTCCGCCGGGGACTCGGCCGGGTCCGGTGCGTCGGTGGACCGCTCGATGCGGCTCCGGGCGCGCAGCCAGGACGCGAGGCGGCGGGCCGCCGGGGTTCGGCCGGCCCCGTGTTCCCCGCCGCCGCCGGGCCCCCTCACGCCAGGTCCAGACGGTCCGCCAGCTGCCGGGCCACCAGGTCGTAGCCCAGGTCCGTGCAGTGCACCCGGTCGATGAAAAGCCAGTCCTCCGGCGCTGCGGCCTCGCCCAGCGCCACGTTCATGTCCAGGAACGGCACGTCCAGCGCGGCGCATCCGGCGGCGAGCCGCTCGGCGTAGGAGCGGCCGACCTCCATGGTGGAGATGTCGTTGTGGAACCGGCGGAAGTTGGACACCTCGTCCAGTTCCTCGAAGAGCAACTTCTCGCGCGGCAGGGGCTCCTCGCGCACCCACGGCGCGAGCGGCTGCAGGACGAACGTCAGCCGTGCCCCGAGCCCGTCCGCGAGCACCTTCCAGCCGCGGAGGTGGCGCAGCGTCAGGTCCGTCGCGTGCGCGACCCTGCGGTCCGGCGGGGGCACGACGTCCGGGGCGGGACCGCAGTCGAAGAACGCGCCGTGGCGGCCCTGCTTCTCCTCGGGCAACCGGCTCAGCACCAGGTTGTTCACCCCCGACAGCAGCACGATGTCCTCGACGGGCGGCAGTTCGTGCTGGAACAGGGTGAACAGCAGCAGTTCCTGGACCGAGTTGTGGCTCTGGCCGGCGAAGTTCAGCCATGGCAGCCGGGGCGCGTACGCGTTCCACAGACGCGCGCCGATGGTGGCGGCGTCCCCGGTGGCCCCCACTCCGAACACGGCGGAACTGCCCGCCAGCACCCGCGCGGGTCCCTCGGGCCGGTCGTCGCCGACCGTGGCCCGCTGCCCGCCGGGACCGGGCGTGATCCGGAAGCCGTGCCGGTCGGTGCTGTGGACGGGCGTCTTCTCACCGCCGTACTGGAAGTACCCCAGGTAGGGCTGGTCCTCCAGGACGAAGGTGTAGTGCTCCATGTGCGGCGTGTACGCGGCGCGGGGTGACGTCATCGCTGCGGTGTGCTCCCGTCGGTGTGCGCGGTGGAGGGCGGGCTGCTGTCAGGGCGCCGGGGTGGGAGGCGGCGGCGCGGGCAGGGAGCCGGGCCGGTCCTCGCGGATCAGGTCGGTGTTGATGGCCATGGCCGCCAGTCCGCCGCTCGCCGCGGCCATCGCCGCCTGGTGCATGGTGCGTCCCAGGTCGCCGGCCACGTACAGGCGGGGGACGCTGGTGCGGCCCCGGTCGTCGGTCTGCACCGCTTCCAGGTCCGGGGCGTCGACCCAGGGGCGCAGGGGCTCCACCCGGGGCTCCATGTCGAGATGCAGGAACAGCGCGCCGTAGCTCGCGCCGTCCCCGTTCTCGAACTCCACCTGTACGCCCTCCGGGTGCGGCTTCAGCGCCGCCACCTTGTCGGCGCGGACCGGCACCCCGGCCGCGGTGAGCCGGTCCCGCTCGTCCACGGGCAACTCCCGCCGGTCGGAGAGGTAGGTGATGTCGTCGGACCATGCCGTGAGGATCGACGCCAGGCACTCGCTGGGCTCCGCACCGCCGTACACGGCGATGGTCCGCTCGCGGACCTCCCAGCCGTGGCAGTACGGGCACTCGAACACCTTCTTGCCCCACAGGTCCGCGATCCCGGGCACCGGCGGCAGGAGGGAGCGCACGCCCGCCGCGTACAGCAGGGTGCGGGCGCGGAAGGTGCCCGACTCCTTGGTGGCGACCACCACGTGGTCGCCCTCGCCGGCGGCGGACACCACCTCGTCGTCGCGGAACGACACGTCGTACTCGGCGAGTTCGGCGCGGGAGCGGGCCCGGAAGTCGGCGATGCCCACGCCGTCGTTGGTGAGCACGTTGTGCATCACCCCGGCCGCCATGTTGCGCGCGTCGCCGGAGTCGATCAGCAGCACCCGGCGGCGTGAACGGCCCAGGTACAGTGCGCCGTTCAGGCCGGCCGGGCCGCCCCCGACGATCACCGTGTCGTAGAGCTGCGTGTCCAATGGTCACCCCTTGTCGAGAAGGTCTGTGTGCGGATCGGGACGCGGAGGCTCCCCGGGCGCCGCGGCCGGGGAGCCTCGCAGGAGGGTGAGCAGCAGCAGGGCACCCGCGGCCAGGACGGTGCCGCAGACGACGAACACGGCCGGAACGGAGAGGATTTCGGCGAGCAGCCCGCCGAGGAGCGCGCCGAGCGGCATGGTGCCCCAGGCGCACAGCCGGGACACGCTCATCACCCGGCCCTGGAGGTTCTCCGGTGTCAGCCGCTGGCGCAGTGACATCACCGGGATGTTCCAGCCCATCATGAAGACGCCGTTCGCGGCCAGCGCCAGCCCGGCGAGCACGGGGTCGGGCGCCGTGCCCAGCAGGACGTACGCGGCCCCGGACGCCATGAGGGACCAGAAGGCCAGCCGTACGGTGGGCAGCCGGCCGGCGGCCCGGGGCGCCAGCCAGCTGCCCACGACGGCGCCCAGCGACCCGGCGGCCAGCAGCAGTCCGTACCCGGTGCCGCTCAGCCCCAGAGTGCGGTCGCTGAGCAGGACCAGCATCGAGAAGGTCGCCGAGAAGACCAGTCCGTACAGGGTGCTCGCGGCCAGCGTGAGCCGCAGGGTGCGGTGGCGCAGGACGAAGCCGACGCCCTCCCGGATGTCCCGGAGCACACCGCCGCGCCCTCCTCCGCGCGCCTCTGCGGAGCGTGCCCCGTCCGGTTGCGGTGTGCGCTCGGTCCGGGCGAGCGGGGCGAGGCCCAGCAGGAGCAGCGCGGCCAGCGCGTACAGCGCCCCGCCCGCGGCCAGCGCCGCCGCGGCGGTAAGCCCCGCGAGGAGACCCGCCACGGGCGGTCCGGCCGTCTCGTTGAGAACGATCTGCGCCGCCGACAGACGCCCGTTGGCCCGCTCCAGCTGCCGCTCGTCCACGAGACGGGGCAGCATAGCGGGGGCGGCGGTGTCGGCCAGTGTCTCGGCGATGCCCAGCACGAACGCAAGCGCGTACAGCAGGCCGAGCGGCCGGTCCTGCGCGAGCACGAACGCCGCTCCGGCCAGCGCCGCGGCCCGGACCGCGTTGCTGCCGAGCACGATGCGTCGCCGGTCCGCCCGGTCCACCAGGACGCCCGCAGGGAGCGCGAAGAGCAGCCACGGCAACATGTTCACGGCGGTCAGGCCGGCGACCGCCGCCGGATCGGGGTGGTGCGCGACGACCAGCAGCGGCAGCAGCGTCCGCGTGATGCCGTCGCCGGCGTTGGAGGCCGCTGCCGAGGCCAGCAGCCAGCGGAACGGACGGCCCAGGTCCGTCCGTCCGGCGGCGCGTGCCCCCGGTGACGCAGTGCTAGCCAACGACGCTCCCTTCGTGCCACCCGCGCAGTCCCAGCAGCCGCTCGCCCAGCTCCGTCAGCCGCGCCGGCCCGTACAGCTGCGCCTCCTCCTTGCGTATCCCGCCCTCCGACGGGTGCGGCGGGACGCGGTCTCGCCAGAACCGCACCCGGGCCTCGCGCAGTTCGGTGTCGTCCTCCCAGGCGGGCGCCATGGTCAGGTACTGCGCCATGCGCACCCGCTGCTCGGAGACGTTCGGGTGCACGCCGTGCGGCAGCAGGCTGTTGAAGATGATCAGGTCGCCGGGCGCCACCTCGGGGGTGGTGATCGAGTAGCCGGTGATGTCCGGTGTGAACGGGTCCCGGTCGGCGGGCTGACGGCTCACCCACTTCTCCCACTCGGCGAAGATCTCCGGCACGCACTGGAAGCCGCCGATGTCCTCGTCGCCCGCGGTGAGCGAGAGCACTGCCTGGCAGCTCACCGGCAGCGGGTCGGCGGAGGTGTCCACATCCCAGTGGACGAACCCGCCGAAGGCCCGCTCGCCCCGGTTGGGCGGGTTGACGTTGGCGAAGTCGATGGTCACCCACAGCTCGTCCAGGTCCCAGATGTCGGTGAACGCCTCGTACACGCGCGGTGTCTGGCGCACGTCCCACTGGGCCTGGTGGTTGTACATCTCGACCAGTCCGCTGTGGCCGGGCAGCCGGTCGTTGCCGGTGTGCGGCGACGTCCAGGTCGAGGGGTCGTCGGGGCGCATTTCGAGGAAGGACCGCAGCCCGTCCGCGAGCGCGGCGACCGTTTCGGGCGCCACCGCCTGACGGACGATCACATAGCCTTGCTCGGTCCACTGGGCCCAGTCGGCGGGTGACAGGACACGCAGCGGCTGCGTCTTGCGGATGTCGCGCAGTTGGGTTGCGGGCACGTGCACTCTCCAGGGGACGACGCCTGTACAGGATCGGGTGGGCGGGCCCGGACCGGCACCGCCGTTTTCGGCCGATTGCCGCCCGCCGGAGCGGGTGGGACAACCGCCCGGGCACGGATCACTCGACGATCAGGCGGCGGCCGGGCAGCACCACGGCGTCCAGTTCCGTCTCCGCCAGCAGCTCCAGGGCCTGGTCGAGGTGGTTGAGGATGGGCATGCCGCCGCCGTTGGCACTGGTGTTGATGAGGACGGGCAGTCCGGTGCGGTCGCCGACCGCGTGGCACAGCCGGTGCAGCAGCGGGTGGGTGTCCGGCCGTACGGTCTGCAGGCGGGCCGTGCCGTCGATGTGCCGCGCCTCGGCGAGCCGGTGGGACTCCTCGGGCCGCACCCGCACCGCGAACAGCATGCTCTCGGTGTGGTCCAGGGGGCCGGTGAAGTAGCGGTCCGCGACCTCCTCCGGGCAGATCGGCGCGACCGGCCGGAACCATTCGCGTCCCTTGATGGTCTGGGACACGTGCCGGCGGGCGCCGTTCCAGTGCGCCGACACCAGCAGCGAGCGGTGTCCGAGCGCCCTCGGCCCCGTCTCCATGCCGCCGTCCAGCCAGGCCAGGCAGCGACGCTCGGCCAGCAGGTCCGCGACCGCCCGCACCAGTTCGCCGTCGTCGGCGAGTCCACGCGTGGACAGCCCTCGGGCGCCCAGCCGCGCGGCCAGGCCGCTGACCGGGTCCGCGCTCGCTCCGTCCTCGGACGCGGCCTCGGACCCGGGGGCCGGCGACTGCTCCTGCGGCGGTGGCTCGTCCAGACCCTCCAACGGAGGCCCGGCGTACGCGAGCCGCGCCCACCCCGAGCGGCCCGCCAGGGCCGGACGGTCGGACGGCTCCGCCACGGCCAGGGCCGCGCCCAGCGCGATGCCCGAGTCGTCGCAGCAGGTCGGGACGGACACCCGGGTGAACTGCCCGGATTCGGCGAGGCGGCTGTTCGCGGTGATGTTGAGTGCGCAACCGCCCGCGTAGCAGAGCGTGGAGTAACTCGGGAAGCGCCGACTGATCCCGGTCGCCAGCCGGGTGAGGTCCCGCTCCACGGCGGACTGCAGGGTGGCGGCGAGATCCCTGCATACCCGCTCGTCGGGCGAGGTCCCCACCACGGTCGTACGGCCGCCCGGGGTGCGGATCTCATCCGGGAACACGGAACCGAAGGAGTGCACGACGTCGTCGTCCGAGGAGTCGGCGAGGCCCACGTCCAGATAGCCGCCGCTGCCCGGGTCGTACTCCCACCAGGTGTCGGCGTAGCGCAGCGCCGACCCGGTCAGCCGGCCCTCGTCCAGCTGCTCGTACAGGTCGGGCGCGGCGCGCCGGGCGGACTGCGGGACCAGCATGGCGCGCAGCACCGGCAACAGGGAGGCGTCGCTCTCGCCGGTCGCGGCGAGGCCGAGCAGCTTGCCGGTGTCGAACTGGCTGCCGTGCACCCGCCGGGCCAGCGCCTCGTAGACCAGGCCGAAGCGCGGGCCGCCGCGGTTGGTGAACGACATCACCGGGGTGAGCTGGTCGCCGTCGCCCAGGCAGACCATGCCGCATTCGGCGTAGTTGCCGGTCCCGTCGAGGGCCAGCACGAGGGCCTTGCGGGCACCGGAGGTGTAGTACGCGAGCGCGGCGTGTGCGTAGTGGTGGCGTACGGCGACGAGCGAGATGTCGCCGAGCCCGTCGGCGAGCGGCCAGTCCACCGGCTTGATCACCCGGGTCACCGCGTCGGCGAGTCCGATCCCGCCCGTGGCCGTCCAGCGCGCGTCCTCGTTGACCAGCTCGACGAGCGCCGGCGGCAGGACCTGGCACACGGGGGTGTACCAGTCGGCCACCGCGACCCGGGTCACCGGGCTCGCGGCGCGCTCCCGCAGCTCCGCCAGCCAACCGGCCGCTGCCTGTGGGAAGTCGCCGTTGCCCCCGCACACGTGGCGCAGCCGCAGCCGGCGTTCCGCCTCGATGACCAGGTAGCCGTCCGCGTCGGTCAGGGCGGCACCCGCGTCGTGGCCGAAGTGCATACCGATCGTTGCCATTAGCCTGTCACCTCTTCCTCAGCCGGCTGCGGGGGACCCGTGGACCGGCGGCCCGCCGTGGGCGGGCCGCCGGGGACATCTCCGGGGTCCGCTTACGACAGCGCGGCGAGGCTCTGCGCGTGGTGCCGCTCCAGGAGGCCCTGCACCACCTCGCGCATGTAGGCGCAGTAGCCGGGTGACATCACCTGGATCGAGCCGTTCTCCTCCTCCAGTCCGCCCGCCGAACCGCCCGAGCAGGTCCCCTGCAGCTCGCAGCCCTGGCAGCCAGGTCCGTTGGTGTAGGCGCGCATGCCGTAGTCCTGGTAGGCGGGGGAGGCGAAGATGCCCCGCCAGTCGTCGATGGTGCCCAGCACGCGGGCGGTGGCCTTGCAGGCGAAGACGCTGCCGTTGGGTTCGATGGAGAGCTGCCGGCCGACCGCCGGACACGTCTTGTAGTCGGCCTGCTCAGCCCATTTGGCCTCGTCGATGATCATCTGGAAGGTCTGGTACCAGTAGCCGCTGAGCTGCACCCCGCGCTCGCGCCCGTAGTCGACCGCGGCCAGCAGCCGCTGTGCCACGTCGTGCGGGCTGTGCTGCTGGAAGAACTCCCTGGCCTGGAAGGAGACGATGACGTCCAGGGTGCCCAGACCCGCCTCGGCGACGAAGTCGATCAACGGGTTGCCCCACTTCTCCCAGGTGTACTGGGAGAGGACGGTGGTGATGTTGACCGGGACGCCCGCGGCCTTCATGTCGAGGATCGCCTTGCGGACCACCGGCCACGGGGTGCGCTGCTGCTGTCCGCCCCGGAACTCGCCGGTCTCCGGCACCAGGTAGTCGATGGAGACCGTGGTGTCGACCCGGTGCTCGGCGAGTGCGGCCAGCAGCTCGTCGTCGATGCGGGAGCCGTTGCTCGTCAGGTCGTAGGACAGGGTGACCCCGTCGTGGCTGTCGCCGAAGGTGCGCAGCACGTGCAGGATCGTCCCCCGGGCCAGTGTGGGCTCGCCGCCGAAGAAGGACACGGTCAGATGGCCGCCGCCGTTGGCCTTGCGCAGCGCGATGGCCTCTTTGATCGTCTTCTCGGCCACCTCGCGCGACATGTGCATCGACGGGTTGCGGCCGGTGTCCGAGCCGTGGTTCCAGTCGCCGCTCGCCAGCGTGGGCCCCGAGTCCTGGCGGGCCGGACCCGAACCGTCCTCGCGGGAGCGGCGCAGCTCCACGAGCACGGGGCCGGGCTTCACGGACTCGCCGGAGGTGTTGCGCTCCTCCACACCGCCGTCGAAGTTGTACGCGAAGCAGCCTTGGCAGGAGAAGTTGCAGGCGTTGGTGAGCACGAGCTGGATGGAGGAGTGGAACACCCCGGTGCCCAGCACGTCCTGGCGGCTCGCCAGCAGGCCGTCGATCTCCTCGGCCTCGTCGTGCCCCGCCTCGACGAGGAACCGCGCCTCCACCAGGTCCCGCAGCGAAGCGTCGTCGATCCGCTCCCGCAGCCGGTCCACGCTGAGGCCCTGGGAGGCATCCCGCAGGAGTTCGACCACGTCCTTGTCGATGAGCCGCGCATTTCCGTACAGCGAATGGAAGGCCATGGTCCGCGCGTCATCCTCATAGGAATTGAGGCGCCCTCCGAACGACGTGAAATCCCGGTCACCCGCGGCACGCAGAGTGCGGACATAACGCGAGGACTGATACACCGAATTCTGCATGCTGAAAACTTCTCCCTGCGTCTCACGGCTTTCGGTACGGTGCGTGGCGCGGCCGTGTTCCGCGGCCCGGCCGTGGAGCACGGCGGGCGCGTGGCACGGCCTCGGCGAAGGGGATTTCGGGCGGCGGCCCTCGGGACGCGGACCGACCCTGTACTCGGGTTCGGTCCGCGCGACGGCCCGGGGCCCGGCCAACCGGACGGAGCCCGGATCAGCCTCGGCGCCTAGGCAGAGGTGGGCTCTTTCCGCTGCTCGGCAGGGGCGGTGTCGGCCTCCACCTGCTTGCGGACGGGCGTGATGGTCGGCGCGTTGCCCTTGTCCGGCGAGACGAACGCGCAGGGCCGCGACGACGCGGTGACCGCGGGTCGGACGACCTTCCTGACTTCGGCCATGTGGCCTCCTCCATGAGTACGGGACACAACGCGTTCTACTGAAGCAGAAGAAAACAGAGGCGATAAGCCCTGATCAGGACATGCTCGAATCAGCGGGATACCGCATGGCTGAACACGCGGAATAGATCTTCTGCCGACCGAGGGCGCCCTGGCCGATCTGGCGTTCAACCCGGCATCTTTTCTTGATCGGAATTCCCACAGGTCCGCCGGTTGATCTTTTGCGGCGCCTCGCGTACGACTCGGAGCGAGACAAATTCCGGCCAGAAACAGGAGCGCGTCCGGGAGCGCTCCCGGACGACCTCGGCATCGCGCGCACGGGGCGAAGACGCGCGCGGGCTCGCGCCCTGCGGCTGTTCCCTCGGGTCGGCTGGTGAGGACGTCGGCCTGGGCAGTGCCGGTACCCGGATCGCGCTGACGGGAGCGCCGTACGCGGTGGTCGCGGCGCTCTTCGTACCGATCCGGTGGATACGGGTGGGGCGGTCGCCCTCCTGGCGGCCGGGGTGGCCCACGGAGGCCTTCTCGGCCCGGCACAGTCGCGCCGACACCTGCACACGGCGGAGGTCGCGAGGTACCGGGAGCATCCGGAACTGCTCTACGTCACCGCTACGCCGCCCGGCATGCGAGCAGCCCGTGCCGAGGTCGGCCCGGCAACCGCAGCATCACCCTCACCCTCACCCGCCGCCGCAACACGGAGGTCGAGGTCACCAGCCGGATCCTGGACGAGCCGGGACTGCGCCGCCTCCTGGACACCCTGCACCCGATGTCGGACGCGGAACTGGAGACGCCGATGCGGGAGAAGGTGATCGACAGGACGCTCGGCCACGGCGGAGAACAGCCACGCCGGTCAGACGGCGGTTGGCCAAACCGGGCCGCCACGCGTCACAATCGGATGTATGTTCGATGACCTGCCGCCCGACCTGGGGCGCCTGCTGACCCTGCGGGTCTGGCACGCCATGTGGCTGGAGCGCATCGACCGCAAGATCGCGGCTGTCCGCCGAAAGGAGGCCGAGCAGGAGCAGGGACGCCGGAACCGCCCCCCGGCCCCGGACTGGATCGTCGAGCTGGGCATCGGCGACGGACGGCTCCCCGTGGAGCTCCACGCCGGTGACTGTTACGCCGCCGGCAAGCGGCGCCGTCCCGTCAGCCGCGAGGAGGCGCGTCAGCTGCTCGCCTCGGGCCTGCGTGCCTGCACCCACTGCGAACCCGGGCACCGGCTCGGCATCCTCGACTGAGCCCGTCGACGAGGCCGCCTGCCGCGCCCCGGTCCGGTCCGGTCCGCAGGGGCGGCTGAAGGGAGGCGCAGTGGGCGATCACGGTGTCGACGCCGACGATCCGCAGGACGTGCGGGACGGATGGTGAGGGAGCCACCAGGCACGACCCTCCCGGGAGACACGGACGACGGCCGCACGCGACCAGGCCCGCGAAGCCGGCCGATGACGGCGACACCGGGCACCGAGGACGGCGGAACCGGCCCGGGGCCCCGCGGAGTTCGCATGCCGTCGTAGGCCTGCCCATCGACGTCGCCCAGGCATCGGGCGGCTCACCCCCGACGAGGAGGTGAGACCTTGCGGGGCCGGCGGTGCCCCCGTGCCGTAGGGGTGAAAAGTGAGGCGTGAGGAGGAGCGGCCGGGGTAAACGGGCTGTGCCCCCACCGCGGAACCGCCTGTCCAGGCGCCGTTGCGAAGGAGAACGCCATGCTGATGGCCCACCCCGCCGTTCTGGCCGACCTCATCTCCCAGTACGAAGCCCTCAGCGAATTCCACGCCGAGGACGGCAACGAGGAGGCGCGCCGGCGGCTCGACGATGTCACCTACACCCTGTGCGTCGCCACCGGCACGCGCGACATCGACTCCGCCCTCGTGTCCGCGCGGAACCGGCTGCTCGGGGCCCGCACGTTCGACCACTCCCGCGCCACGCCCGCCGTCTACGACACGGTGGACGCGTACACCGCCGACCACAGGCACCTGGCCGCTCTCTAGCCCCCTGGACCTCGCAGCGTCCCGGCGGGGCACACGGCGCTGACCGCGGAACACCCCCGAAGAGGTGGGGCACGGAGCCCGACGGCTCCGTGCCCCACCTCTTTCTCGCGTACGGGGACGAGCAGTTGCCGGTACCCGGGCGGCAGCGCCCGGCACCCGAAGGGCCCCGTTTCACCACCACTCCCCCGGGTACTGCGACACCCCGTTCCGTAGCAGCGCGTACGGCCGGGGCGGCGGCTCGCAACAGACACCGCAGCATGTCGCTCACGGCTTCGAGGAGGCAGCAATGAGTGCGCCCACCCCTTCCCCCGCCAGGACGGCGATCGTCACCGGCGCCGATTCGGGTATCGGCCGGGCCACCGCCGTCCGACTGGCCGAGGCGGGCATGGACGTCGGCATCACCTGGCACAGCGACGAGGAAGGCGCCGAGCGGACGGCCGCCGAGGTGCGCCACCACGGCCGACGCGCGGAAGTGGCACATCTCGACCTCACCCGGCTGCCCGAGGCCGCCGACACGATCGACGAGCTGGCCGCCCGGCTCGGCCGCCTCGACGTACTGGTGAACAACGCGGGCACCGGCACCGCCATGCCCTTCCTCGACCTGAAGCTTCAGGACGTACGCCGTGTCCTCGACGTCGACCTGGTGGGCCCCTTCCTGTGCGGTCAGCGCGCGGCCCGCCTCATGATCGGGCAGGGTGACGGCGGCCGTATCGTCAACGTCACCTCCGTGCACGAGCACCAGCCCCGGGTCGGCGCCGCTCCCTACTGCGCGGCCAAGGGCGGCCTCGGGCTGCTCACCCAGGTGATGGCACTGGAACTCGGTGAGTACGGCATCACCGTGAACGCCGTGGCGCCCGGGGAGATCGCCACACCCATGACCGGGCAGGAGGACACCGACGTGCACACCGAGCGCCGCCCCGGCATCCCCCTGGGCCGCCCCGGAGACGCGCGCGAGGTGGCCGCGGTGATCGCCTTCCTCGCCGGTCCCGACGCCTCGTACGTCACCGGTGCGTCCTGGGTCGCGGACGGCGGGATGGTACGCATGGGCCCCCAGGCCGGCTCGCACCTCGAGAGCGACGACTGGCGGCGTCCCTGAAGCCTGACGGCCGGCCGCGCTCTGCGGCCGAATGGGCCCGCAGGCGTTGGAGGTCTTTGACCACGCGACACCATGAGCCAATGTTTGTGTCTCTCAACTCCCCTGCCAGGCAACCGACTTGGGGCTCACCTCCTCGGTCGGCAAGCATGGGCGCATCTGCCCCTCCGATTCAGCGGCGTCGGCACACCCGGCGACTTCAACCGCCGACCGGGGGAAGGTGCGCCTTTCGCATGCCCTCGTCCCGAGTGTGGGAATTCCGCTTCGGCATGGGTACTTCTGTTCACCTCGGGCCGTCAGTGACCCCGTGTTCGCCCCACCGCGGGCTTTGCGAACGGAATATCACCGACTGCCCCTGAGAATCCCTGAATTCGCAGGTCAGAGCGGCACATGGGAGTGTGGGGTGAGTCGACCCACCCTGCCGGTGGCGACCTCACGTACCGCCCTCGCCACCCGGCTTGTGAGCGCGGCGAATCGAGTTGTGCGTCCCTCGACAGGAACATTCGGTTCCAGTCATGCGTACTATCTCTAGGCTGGTAGTAGCCGCAGTAGTTGCGACTGCAGCCGATCCAGTCACCGCAAACGGGAGACATCCTCCGTCCCTTCGCGAGCCGGGCGCACTTCCTTTCACCGCCGCGGCCGCGAATTCGAGAAAGGCCGCTGACATGCCCGACACCCAAGCTCCCTCCACCGAACTGACCTCGCAGTACGTCGCCCAGGTGACGAGCGACCTCGAGCGCAACGCCAAGGAGCAGGAGCGCATCAGCACCGAGATCGAGGCGCTGCAGGAGCAACTGCGCGCGCTCCAGCACGACCACACCGTGCTGCTGACGATGCAGCAGGCGCTGAGTGCCGGAAACATCGCGGCCGCCGAGTCGGCCGCGCAGCTGGACATCAGGGCGACACCGACCGTGCCTCACCAGGCCACGGCCGCCGAGGCGAAGCCGGGCAAGTCCGGGCCGAAGCAGAGCAAGGCGAAGAAGGCCGTCTCCGCGAGCGCCAGGAAGACGGCGGCCAGGAAGCCCGCCACCAAGGCGACCACGGCCGCCAAGTCCACTGCGGGCACCGCGGCCACGGCGGCCAATAAGACGGACTCGTCCGCGAAGACGGCCTCCGCCACCAAGACCTCCTCGGCCACGAAGCCGGCCGCGAAGCCCGCCGCCAAGAGCGCGGCATCCGCTACCGAGAAGACCGACAAGGGCGCCGCGAAGCCGACCCTCGTCGAGCTGATCCGCGGCCACCTCGAGGAGCAGAAGGAGCCGCGCTCCGCTGCCGAGATCACCTCCGCGCTGACGCAGGCCCACCCGGACCGCAGCATCAAGACCACGGTCGTGCGCACCACCCTCGAAGGCCTTGTCGCCAAGAGCCATGCCCACCGCAGCAAGCAGGGTTCGTCCGTCTTCTACACCGCCACGACCACGTCCGAGCCCACCAAGGACGACGCGCGGCGAGAGCCCGCTGCCGGCTGAGTCTCCGCCGGCGGCTCACCGCCGCTTCGACGAAGGAGCGGCCCGCCGGGAGGCGGACGGATTGCTCGTCGAGGGGCCCTGTTCCGGCACAGGTGCCCCTCGGGGTAACAGGCGACAGCAGTGCCGGAGAAGCAGGGGGAAGCCGGACGCGCCAGTGCCTTCCCCGTGAGCCGGGAGGTGGAACTCCCGCCCGTCACCCTGGGCGGTGGTTGTCCTGGCACCGGCGCACCCGTGTCCGCGGCGCCGTACGCACGGCTACGCCGGCGCCCCGGTCAGGGCGATGCGTACCTTGACCCGCTTTCCGACCGGTTCGCGCCGGACGTCTATCCCGCCGCACAGCGCCGTCACGATCTCCAGGCCGTGCCGCCCGACCCGTGCCGGGTCGGGAGCCTGGGCGACCGGCACGTCGAAGCTGCTGTCCCACACCCTGATCTCCAGGGACCGGTCGATCAGGACCAGGTCGAGGGCGCAGGGCCCCGGCGCGTGCTTGCAGACGTTCGTGACCAGCTCGCTGACGACGAGCTGCACCGCACCGATCACCTTGGTGGACACCACGAGGCGGTATGCCCGCTGCAATCGCTCCATGAAGTCGGCGGCGAAGTGCCGGGCCTCCCCGACCGACTCGGATGCGCCGTCATAGACGGCTCCGGCCCACGGCAACGCTCCTGGCAGAACCATGTCCGCGTCACCCTCGCCAGCTACAGCTTCCACCATCACGGTCCCCTTGCCCGGACCGTCACCTTCGGTCCGCTCTGCGCGTCTACCCGCGATACGCGGCGGAACACTCGGGGCGGTCGGGCACCGGGCGCCGACTCCGGGGAGAATCCACCGGCCCACCACCGGCCCGACACCCCGGCCCGGACCGGGGCGAACCGCAGGGCATCGTCGGCCACGGCGGCCCGGCTCGTCCCCGTACGCGCAGGCAAGGCATGCCGCCTGGTCAGGTCGTGATCGGGCGTTTGGGGGGTACAAGGAGTCGGAGGCCCGATCAGGGGCCAGGGGAGAGGAGCATTGCCTTGAGTCTGATGGATCAGAGATCTCAGGCCGCGGACGAGGCGGCCGAGCGAGCCGCGCAGAGCCGGCAGAACGGGAACGACTCCGACACCGGGGAGTCGGAGCAGGAGCGCGCCAATCGGCGGTGGAACGAGATCCTGCAGGAGACGCGGGTCGCGCAGACCGGCGTGCAGATCCTGTTCGGCTTCCTGCTGAGCGTCGCCTTCACGTCGCTGTTCAAGGAACTGGGCACGTTCGACCGTACGGTCTACGTCGTCACCGTGATCCTGGGCGCCGCCGCGACCGGCGCCCTCATCGCACCGGTCTCGATCCACCGCTTCCTCTCGGGCCAGCGGATGAAGGACGAACTCGTCGTCGCCGCCGGGCGCCTGATGATGTGCGGCATCGTCTTCCTGGCGCTCACCATCAGCTGCACCGTGCTCCTCATTCTGCATGTGGTGCTGCCCAGCCTGCTCGCCGAATTCCTCGCGGGCGCCGTCATGCTGTGGTTCGCGTTCTGCTGGTACCTCCTGCCCTGGATACTCAGGCGACGTTCCAACAGGACCGAGAACAGCGCTCGGTGACGGGACGTCAGACATTACAGGCGCATCGGCGTTGCCTGCGCGTGGTTCCGCGGCCCGCTTCCGACGGGGCCGGGCCGCTGACCTCCTGCCCCCGGGACACCGCTCCATGGTGATGTCCCGGGGCTGCTGCGGGAGGAGGGGCCGGCCCTCAGTGCTCGTCCCCGGGGAGGGGAAGGCACATGGCCGCCTGCAGAGTGTCGGCCAGCACGAAGAAGCCCGCGGTTCCCGTCACGTCGAAGAGCCTGCTGACGGTCTCGCTGAAGGGGCCCGCCACGACCATGAGACTGCCGCGGGCCCGGTGGGCGCGCTGTGCCGCGAGCAGAACGTGCAGGATCGACGAGTCGGCGAAATCCGTGCCGGAGAGATCGACGATCGCGCGTGGGGCACCCACTCGGTGCGCGAGGTCCAGGGCTTCCTCGAGCCTCGACGCACTCGCGTAGTCGATGTCACCGCCCACCCGCACGACGAAAGAGTCCTTGGCCGAACGGTGCGTGACGGTGGCCTCCAACTCGTCGGACATCGGCACACTCTTTCCGTTCTTGTGGCGCTCGGGCACTTCTCCGGGCGGGCACCGGGACATCAGGTGGCCCGTGTTCCTTCCGGACGTGGAGGGTGTACGGATGCGTCGCCCCGGACGAAGCCCGGTGCCGGTCAGGCGGGCTGCCTGGGCGGCAGGCTCTCGTAGTAGCTGCCCACCCGGCCCAGGTATCCGGGGTCCAGGGTCTCCCGGTCGGTCTTGAACAGGGGGGCGGACTTGACCTCGTCCCTGGTGCACGCCACGGTGATCTTCTGCGCCTGGGTGTCGACTCCGGTGACGATGCCGGCCGGCACCAGGACACTCTTCCCGAACACCCACACCCCGGTGTCCACGATCAGATGCCGCGTCCCGGAGTCGTCTGCCTGCCGGTCCACGTGCCCAATCGTCCCGTCGGTCGCCTCGACGACGTATCCCGTGAGTTCGTACCCTTCCGAGTGACCGCACTGCGGCGGGTACGACCAGATTCTTTCGATGAACACGCTGCTCCTCTCTGTGTCCGCACCCTCGGCGCGGCCGGTCAATGAGCCGTCTCCGATGCAAAATTGCCAGGTGGGCGAGATGCGGAATGCCGCTCCCGCCGCGCTCCACAGCAGTCAATACCCCCCGAACGGGGCCGTATTCGGCAGCCTTCCGCCTTCCGGCCGGCACCCGTGGACGCGGTCGGGGGTCAATGGCCAACGTCCGTTGAATCACTGGCCCACGCATGCCCGAACGCCGGTCCCAGGAGCCCCCGATGAACAACTGTCGGACCCCGCGCACAGCAAAGCGGCGGAGCGCGGCGTCATCGCCGCACTCCGCCGCCTCGCCACATCAGCGTCTGCGGCTCGACCAGCCACTGCCGATCCCCGCGACATGAAGGGCGAGCAGCGCGAGTCCGATGAGCATGAAGTTGGTCGAGGTGAACACGTCGTTCGTCGAGATGTCAGCCGCGTTGATCAGAAATGCGATGAAGAACAGGACCGCTGCCACGATGCCGAGCATGAGATCTCCTTTGTCGATGTGGTGAAGTCCGCATGCCCCCAAGTCGACGCCCGACACGGCCCAATGGGAGAGCGTGCGGACGGCCTCGCGGATTTCCCTGGAACGCCCCTACGGATGCGGGACGGAACGGACACGAGGGCATGGTTGGGTCACGCCGGCCGTGGCCCGCACCGTCTCGGCCGCGGCCACCGCGGCCCGTCGGCCGCGGTCACCGCCAGCGCCCCGAGGCAACCGGCTGCGCGTCGCCGGACCGCCACGTCGCCCGGGCTCCGCTCTCCACGTACACCACCGCCCTGATACGGCAGGAGCGGGCCACTCTTCCGCAGCATTCCCGGGCGCTCTGGCCGCCCGGCTGTTCGCGTGTGCGCGCTCGTCGCACGCGACCTTGCCGAGCGAACGCCAGAACTGCTCGGCGCCCGGCACGGACGGGTCGGTGTGCAGGTACACGGCCTGGTAGCCGCCGTCCCGGGCGGCGAAGCCGAAGCCGAGCAGTTCACCGACCAGCCGCCGGGCCAGTCCCCGCCTCCGGTGCCCGGGGCGTGCGTACACCCTGCGCAGCTGCGCCGTCTCCGGTCCCCGCGCGTCGAGCGCGGCGGTGGCGACGACCGCGCCGTCCCGCTGGTCGACGGCGACCAGTGCAATGAGCGGAGGGCGGACCGGTGCCACGAGACGGGGCCGCCTACGGCATGCGGCTGACCTCGACCGCGAACTGCGCCCCGGCCAGCAGGGCGAGGTGGGACACCCACAGCCAGATGAGGAAGACGACGACGCCGGCCAGCGATCCGTAGAGCCGTCCGTAGCTTCCGATGCCGGAGGCGTAGAGGGAGAAACACGCCGAGGCGATCAGCCACAGCACCGCGGCCACGACTCCCCCGGGCAGGGCGTGCCGCCGCTGCCGTGCCACCGGCGGCCCGCTGCGGAAGAGCACGACGACCAGCAGCGCCACCAGACACACCAGCGCGGGCCAGCGCAGCAGAAACCAGGTGGCCGCGGCGGTCCGGCCGGTGCCGCTCCGTTCACCGATCCCCTCGGCGAGCGGCCCGGTCAGCACCAGGGCGAACGCGCTCGCGACCAGCAGGGCGAGCAGGGTCAGGGCGGTCAGCACGATCCGGGGCAGCCGGCGCATGAGGGGACGCTGGTCGGGGATCCCGTGCATCGTGTGCAGGGCGCGCCGGAACACGGCGAGATAGCTGGAGGCCGACCACAGCGAGGCGACCCCGCCCGCCACCGCCACGGTCAGGGCGGCGGAGCGCTCGTCCGCCATGTCCCGGAGGGCACTGTGCAGTTGGGCACCGGACTCGGCGGGGGCCCAGGTCGTCACGTGCTCGATGAGCCGGTCGGTCAGGTCCGGGCTGACCAGACCGATGAGCGAGACGGTCACGAGCAGCGCGGGCACGAGCGCGAGGACGGCGTAGTAGGTCAGTGCCGCCGCCCAGTCGGACACGTTGTCGTTCCACATCGCCGCGGGAACCCGCCGCGCGGCCGTCGGCCACACCGCTCTCAGCCGCGTCCATCCCGGCACATCTGTCGCACTCGTGGGCAGGGTCACGCGTCCTCCTGTGGGGTGCACACCGCTGCGGGGCCAGCGCCTGTCCGACAATTCCCGTCTGCCTCGCGGCGCCGCCCTCCGGACGACGAAGGGCATTGTCGGACAGGCCCTAGTACCCCCGAATACCGCGCGTGCGCGCTCGGGACGCCTACGACTTCAGGAAGTCGGCGAGGCCCTCCACGAGCCGGTCGACGTCGCTCGTGTCGTTGTACGGGGAGAGGCCGAGACGCAGACCGCCGGTCTCGCCCAGACCCAGGTGCCGCGAGGCCTCCAGCGCGTAGAAGGACCCGGCGGGCGCGTGCACGCCCAGCCCGGCGAGGAAGCGGTACGCGTCCGCCGCCGGCCGGCCGTCGAAGGTGACGAGCAGGGTGGGCGTGCGGTCGGCCGCCCTGGAGTGGACGGTGACGCCCTCCAGCCCGGCGAGCGCCCCTTCCAGCCGCTCGCGCAGCGCGCCCTCGTGGCCGCCGACGGCGGCGAACGCGGCCCGCAGGCGCTCCCGCCGGCCGCCCTT
Source organism: Streptomyces sp. GLSS-08 (assembly GCF_056387915.1). Classification (NCBI taxonomy): domain Bacteria; kingdom Bacillati; phylum Actinomycetota; class Actinomycetes; order Kitasatosporales; family Streptomycetaceae; genus Streptomyces; species Streptomyces sp. GLSS-08. The sequence continues at coordinate 226,292 of NZ_JBWJAQ010000002.1, read as the reverse complement.
CCCGCCGGCCCCGGGAGCGAGTCCGGCGAGGAAGTCGACGGCGGCCCGGGTGCCGGCGAGGATCTCGTAGGGCAGCGTGCCGAGTTCGAAACGCTCCGGAACCGCGTCCGTGGACGGCAGCAGCTTGTCCGGACGCAGCGTCTCCAGCAGTTCGGGGCGGGCGGCGAGCACTCCGTGGTGGGGGCCGAAGAACTTGTAGGGCGAGCAGACGAAGAAGTCGGCGCCCAGTTCCGTGACGTCCACGAAGTCGTGCGCGGCGTAGTGGACTCCGTCGAGGTGGAGGAGCGCACCGGTCCGGTGGACCAGGCGGGCCATCTCCGCGACGGCCGGACGGGTGCCGATCAGGTTGGAGGCGGCGGTGACCGCCACGAGCCGGGTCCGCTCCGAGAGCAGGTCACCGACGGCGGACACGGGCAGTTCCCCGGTGCCGGGGTCGAAGTCCGCCCACCGCACCAGGACACCTGTGCGCTCGGCGGCCTGGACCCACGGGCGGATGTTGGCGTCGTGGTCCAGGCGGCTGACCACGACCTCGTCGCCCGGCTGCCAGGTCGCGGCGAGCGTGCGCGCGAAGTCGTACGTCAACTGGGTGGCGCTGCGTCCGAAGACGACCCCGCCGGGCTCGGCGCCCAGCAGGTCCGCCATGGCCTGCCGGAACTCCCGCACGGCCGTCTCGGCGTTCACCTCACCCGGCACCGTGGTCCCGCGGATCGACAGGGGACTGCCGAGGGCGTTGGCGATGGCGGTGATCACCGGGGTCGGCGTCTGTGTGCCGCCCGGCCCGTCGAAGTGCGCGGTTCCGGCGCGCAGGGCGGGAAATTGCGCGCGCACGGCGTCGACGTCGTACGTCACCTGGGGCTCCTCACGGGACGCGGCCGCGTCCGGGCGCCACCCGTCGCCGGGCGGTCGGGGCGCGGCCCGTCCGACGGTTGCGAACGGCTGCGGACAAGTGCTGCCGTCGATCATCGCAGGGCCGTCGGAGCGAGCCGGGACCGAGGGCCGACCGCGAGCGAACGGGCGGTGCCCCCGGTTCAGCCGTGCTCGCCCTCCGGGTCGACGTGCGGCAGCACGCGGTCCAGCCACCGCGGCGTCCACCAGGCGCGACTGCCCAGAAGTGTCATCACGGCGGGTACGAGAAGCAGCCGTACGACGGTCGCGTCGATCAGCACGCTCACGGCCAGCCCCAGGCCGAGCATCTTCACCACGATGTTGTCGCTCACGATGAACGCGGCGAACACACTCACCATGATCAGGGCCGCACAGGTGATGACGCGGGCGGTGATCTCCAGGGCGTGCGCCACGCTCCCACCGGCGTCCCCGGTGCGCAGCCACGCCTCGTGGACGCGCGACAGCAGGAAGATCTCGTAGTCCATGCTCAGTCCGAAGATGATGGCGAACATCATCATCGGCACGTAGCTCTCGATCGGCACCTTGCCCGACACGCCCAGGGCGGGTCCGCCCCAGCCCCATTGGAAGACGGCGACGACGACGCCGTACGAGGCGGCGATGGACAGCACGTTGAGCACCGCCGCCTTGAGCGCGACCAGCAGTCCGCGGAAGACGATCAGGATGACGAGGAAGGCGAGCGCGACCACCACCGCGATGATCAGCGGGAGGCGGGCGGCGACGATGTCACGGAAGTCGACCTGAGCGGCCGTGGTCCCGGTGACGTAGCCCTTGGCGCCGGTGCCGGACAGGGCCTGCGGCAGGGTCTGGTCGACCAGGCGGTTCGTCAGGTCGGTGGTCACCGAGCTCTGCGGGGCCTGCGCGGAGAAGACGGTGCCCACCAGGACGTCTCCGTCCTTGGTGGCGGTCAGCGGCGTGACCGTGGCCGCGCCCGGTACGCCGGCGAGCGACTTCTGCGCCTGCGAGGCCAGTGCGGAGCGCTGGTCGGCGGGCACGGCGCTCTGGTCGATGACGACGGTGAGCGGGCCGTTCGAACCGGGGCCGAAGGCCTGCGCCATGGTGTCGTAGGCCCGGCGGTCGGTGAACGACTTCGGATCCGCGCCGTCGCCGATGTGGCCGAGCTGGATGGACAGCAGCGGAATCGCGAGCACCAGCACCACGAGGACTCCGCCGGCCAGGAACCACCAGGGACGCCGCTGGACGCGCTGCGCGTAGCGGTGCCAGGTGCCCTGGACCGGTTCGCCCGCGACCGCGTCGGTCTCCGCGACGGGGCGGCGCACCCGGTAGCGGTCGATGCGGCGGCCGAGGAGTCCCAGCAGAGCGGGGACCAGGGTGAGCGCGCCGACGACCGCCGAGACGACCGTCACGGCCGCGGCGACCCCGAGTCTGGCGATGAAACCGACGCCGGAGACGGACAGTCCGGCGAGCGCGATGATCACGGTACAGCCGGACACGAGCACGGCCCGGCCGCTGGTGGCGGTGGCCCGGCCCGCCGCCGTGACCGGGTCGGCGCCGTCGATGAGGTGCTGCCGGTGCCGGGTGATGAGGAACAGCGCGTAGTCGATGCCGACGCCCAGCCCGATCATCGTGGCCAGCGTCGGTGACACCGTGGCGAAGGTGAACGCGGCGGCCAGCAGTCCGAGGCAGGCCAGGCCGCCCACGACGCTGATCAGGGCGGTCAGCAGCGGAATGCCCGCCGCGAGGACACTGCCGAAGCCCACCAGCAGTACGACGATCGCCACCGCGAAACCGATCAGTTCGCTGACGCGGTCGTCCGCCGCCGGCCGGGCCAGTTCGCCGAGCGGGCCTCCGTAGTCGACGTCGACGCCGGCGGCCCGCAACGGCTGCACGGAGCTGTCGACGCCGGCGAGGTACGCGTCGCCGAGCGTGGACGGCTGGACGTCGAAGCGGACGGTGATGTAGCCGGTCTTCGCGTCGCCGGACAGCGGTCCCACGTTCTGCTGGGAGGACGGCGGCGGGGTCCCGGGCGGTGGCAGCGGACTCTGCGCCGACAGCACGTGCGGCAGCTTCCCCAGATCGGTGACGGTCTGGTTCATCTGCGATCCGAGCGAGGTCAGCGGTGTCCTCGTGTCGCGCAGGACGATCTGGCTGCTGTAGCCGCCGGCCGCCGGGTCGTGCTTCTCGAGGACGTCCAGGCCTTGCTGCGACTGGACGCCGGAGAGCGAGAAATTGTCCGAGTAGTCCCCGCCGAACGAGCGGTCCAGCACCTGGAGGGCGACGACGGCGACCAGCCAGGCCGCGATGACGATCGCGAAGTGCCGGGCGCACCACTCCCCCAGCCGGCGCAGCCTCCCGGCCCGTACTCGTCCGCCTCCTGGGGTGGATCGGGTGGCCGGCATGGGCTGCTCCTCCGTACGACGCGTCCGACCCACTCATTGAACGTCGCGCTGATCACGACGTCATCCGGAGCCCGCGCCGCCGCTCCCCCGCGTCACGCCGTCCCGGGAGGCATCACCGCCGGGGCCGCGCGGCACGACCCGCGCGGCGAATCCGGCGATGTCCTGGAGGACGCGCTCGGGCTGCTCCCAGTACAGGAGATGGCCACAGCCTTCGTGGACGACCAGGGCCGAGCCGGGGATCGTGTCCAGGATGAGCTGCTGGTCGGCACGGGACAGGAAGCCGTCCCGGTCGCCCCAGAGCAGCAGGGTCGGGACGAGGATTCCCCGCAGGGTCGCGGCGAGGTCCGTCTCCAGCAGGCCGCGCAGCGTCTCGCGCCACACGTACGCGGGCGGTTTGAGGCTCTCCTCGGTCATCGTCGCCATGAATCCGCGCCCCACGGGCCGGTTCGTCATGCCGTCGAGCAGGTCCTCGACGAAGGAACGCGGCACCGGGTCCCGCAGTTGCCGGACGCTCTCCCACAGGGCCGCCAGGCGGGGTTTGTCGTCGAGCACGGCCGGTACGCCCATCAGCACCAGCCCCGCGACGCGGTCCGGGTGGCTGCCCGCGACCATCCGGGCGGGCACCCCGCCGCTGGACGCTCCGGCGAGGACGGCGCGTTCGATCCCGGCGGCGTCGAGGAACCGCACCAGGTCGCGGGCGAAGTCCTCCGGGCGGTAGCCGTCCGCGGGCCGTTCGGCGTCGCCGTGTCCCCGCTGGGTGGGGGCGAAGGCGTGCAGCGCCGCGGGAAGCTGTCTGAGCAGGGGCTCGAACGTCCACCAGGAGTCCCCGATGCCGTGCACGAAGACCACGGGGATGCCGTCGGGACGGCCCGCCTCGGCGTACGGCAGCAGCGGCCCTCCCGCCAGCTGTACGGACTTCACCGCGACCGTGCGCACGGCGGCCTCCTGCCTCGGGTGGGCCCCCTCGGCGGCGGGCCGGGAAGGCGCGCGAAGATCACTTCCATCGTAACGACGGGTGGAGCGGCGCGCCCGCCGTGCCCCTCGCCCTCCCGGCGGACGGTGCCCTCGTCCTCCCGCGGGCGACCTTCGCCCTCCCCGGACGGCGCCACCGTCCGAGGAACGGACGCCCCGACTGGTATGTGCAGCGATAGCTACCCTGGCGCGCGGGGGATCAGACCCCCGGGGACTGCCGCTCGCCGGCTGGGCGGCCGGCGAGCCGCGCGGCACGGGGAGGACCGAGGGTGAGCGTGCACACCACGGACAACGGGCGGATCGTCGCCGCCCTCGACGGGGTGAGCGTGCGCCGCCTCACCACGGATCAGGTCATTCTCGACGGTGTCGACTGGCGGGTGCGTTCCGGTGAGCACTGGGCGCTGCTCGGTGCCAACGGGGCCGGCAAGACCACCCTGCTGCGGCTGATCGGCGCGCTGATGCATCCCACCAGCGGCACGGTCGAGGTGCTGGGACACCGGCTCGGCCGCGTCGACGTACGGGAACTGCGTGCGCACATCGGCCTGGTGTCCCCGGCGCAGCGCGTGCCGCAGGACGCGCCCGGGCTCACCGTGGTGCTCACCGGGCACAGCGGCACCGTGCAGCCGCTGTGGCGGACCTACGGCGCCGAGGTGCGGGACCGTGCGCACGCGCTGATGGCCGAACTGGACGTCAAGGAACTCGCCGAGCGGCCGTACGGCGTGTGCTCCGGCGGACAGCGGGCGCGGATCCTCATCGCCCGCGCGCTCATGGCGGACCCCGCCCTGCTGCTCCTGGACGAGCCGTTCAACGCGCTGGACCTGCCCTCCCGGGAGGACCTCATCGACTCGATGCGCCGGCTCGCCGACGGCCGGCCCGGGCTGGCGACGATCACCGTCACGCACCATCTGGAGGAGCTGTCCCCCGCGATCGGACACGCCCTGCTGCTCCGCGAGGGACGGATCCAGGCGTCGGGCCCGGTCGCGGAGGTGCTGACCGGGGCCCGGCTGACGGCCTGCTTCGGCCGCCCGATCGAGGTCGGCCGCCACGGCGGGCGCTGGACGGCGCGCTCCGGCCGGGCGGCCTGACGGGTGCTGCCGGGACTCAGTCGTCGAGACTGTCCTTGACCTTCTTCAGGTCGACGAACTTGAAGCCGGTCGCCTCGCGTTCGCCGACGGCGGGGGTCTCCTCGCCGTCCTGGACGACCAGCAGCCCGTTCGGGTACTTCGAGCCGAGGGACGCGTTCAGCACGGCGGCGCCGTCGCACTGCTCGGAGCCGTCCAGCTCCCTCGTGGCGGCGGCGACCCGGAAGCCGCCCTCGTACTCGTTGTCGTCCTCGACTTCGCGGTCGTAGGCGGCGAAGGTGTTGTCGCCCTGGCTCGACGCGAGGAGGTAGCCGTCGCCGTCGGACTCGGTCAGGAGCGTCAGGCCCTCGACGTCCGCGGTCAGCCGCGTGCCGCCGAAGCCGGGATCGGCGCCCGCGGCGCACTCCTCGGTGGCTTCGTCGTACGTGCCGGGTACGCCGTACTCACGGACCTTCTCGACGAGGACCGGGGTGCCCGTGAGGTCGGCGGGCACGCGCCAGATGCCGACGTCCTCCTGCCCCGCGTACAGCACGCCGTCGGCCGGGTCGACGACCATGCCCTCGACCTGGGGCAGTTCGCCGGGCTCCCCACAGGGCGACCAGGAGGTGCCGTCCGGCAGCCGGAAGGACGACGGCAGGTCGAGGGTGCGCACCTTGCGGTAGCCGACCGTGCCACCGGACTTCGGGGTGAGCTCCAGCAGGGCGACGGAGGTGCGCTCGCGGCGGCTGACGAGTGCGTAGGAGCGCCCGGTCCTCCGGTCGGTCCAGGTGGCAAGGCCGTACGCCGTGCGCTGGTCGTTGATCTCGGCCTGGTCCGCGGAGAAGACGGGCGGCGCGTCGGGGGCGGTGACGTCCTTGAGGGGGCCGCCGGGGGCGTCGCGGTCGATGCGGTAGAAGCGGAGCCTGTCGTGTCCGCGGTCGCTGGTCACGGCGAGATCGGCGCGCCCGGAGAAGAGCTTCAGGCCGCTGACGAGATCGACGTTGTTGAAGCGTCCGGGGGCGTCGTCGGGCGACTGCGCCGGCGGCGCCGGGACGGACTGCACGGGGCGGGCGTCCAGGTCGTAGACGCGCAGGCCGCCCTGCTTGGCGGTGGCGATCACCAGACTGCGGCCCGGCTGGGCGTTGTTGCGCCAGATGGCGGGGTCGTCCGCGTTGGCGTCGCCCCCGGCCTCGTCGTCGTACAGGGCGGGTGTCTCCGCCGTGGGCGTGATCGCGGGCAGTGTTCCGCCGTCGCTGTCCGCCTGCGCGGGCAGGGTCGCACCGAAGGCGACGAACACGGTGGACAGGGCGAGGAAGACCGGACGGATGGGCCGGGACCTGGTCACGCGACAACTCCCTTTCGTCAAGAGCAGTACAGTCGAGGACACTCGACTTAGCGATCTTGGAAGCGTGCAACGGCCCCCGGACGTCACGCGCGCGAAGTGGGCATGTACAGAAAGCGAAGGTACCGCCGCAGGGCGGTGGGTTGGAGGGGCTGCCCGGCACCGGACCGCCCGCCGACCGGGCCACGCTCGCCGCCCACGTCATCCCGGGCCAACTCGCCGCCGGGCTGGCCCAGTCATCCCCACAGGAGGCGTGGGAGCTGCGCCTGCGCCACGACGACAGCGGACGCCTGGCCCAGTAGCAGCCGGCAACGGAACTCGACAAGGGCGCAGCAGTGCTGCCGGTTCGTCATCTTCTCGGACGACATCCGGCAGGTGGCGAAGGCTCACGCACGGCTGATGGCCTGCGCTGGCGCGTTGCGATTGCCGGTCACCGCGACGGCGATCGCCGGTCACCGCGACCGGCCCGCCCCGGCACCGCAGCGAGCGGAGCGACGCTCAGGGCAAGTGCGGCGGCTACCCGCGGTCGTGCGCGCGGTGATCCTCATCTATGCCCTGGACCATCCAACGTGCCCCACCCTGACCTCAACACCTCGGATGCAGACACCGAGAGCATTCTGATTCGATACCAGGCACGACTGCTGATGCGGAGAAGGAAGGAAAAAACGTATGGGTCTGTACCACGTTTTCGAGATGTCCTACGCACCGATGCTCGAGCACCTCGGATGACCGTCCAGTCCGTTCGGGCCCCGGTCGGGGCCAATGTTCTTCTGGGCATCCTGGCCATGGCGCCGTTGCACAGCGCCTGGTGGCTGCTGAACCACCACATGGTCAAGGACGGCTTCGTCGATGGGCAGCCCGGCACACTCATCGAAGTCTGCGGAGCCGACTGCGACCAGGCAGGGCTGGCCGGGCTTGCACTGGCTGTCACCGGCGTGCTGGTCCTGCTGGCGGTCGCCGTCGTTGACGTCCTCATTCCCTCTCATCGCCGAAAGCCGCTGCGACCGTGGCTCATGGCCGCACTCCTCATCCCCGTCCCGTATGCCTTGTTCCAAACCGTCTCTGCCGTCCTTTCGTGAAGCGGAGTCACTTGTACGAGCGCTGACGCAGCGCGCCGCACCGTGCTTGATCACGGTGCGGCCTGAGCCGGCGGCGCCGTCTTGGGTCGATGGCGAGTACGACCTTGCTCGCTCCCGCAGCCCACGCCGCGCGGGCCGCTGACGAAATGGAGACGCTGAACGGCGGTGACATGGTCAGCTACGCGCAAATCCACTGCCCGCACGAATCGAACCGCGCCTCGGGTACCGCCCAGCTCGTGGTAGCCGCGGCCGACTACCCGGGAAAGTTGTTTTGCGCATGCCTTGAAATCTTGTTTACTTCACCGGCGGTGGGCACTCGGTAGCAGCAGCGTCGATCTTGACGCCGTCCGATTCCGCGAAGCGCATCAGGTGCGTCGCACGACGAGAAAGTCGCCTTCTCATGAGCACTGTTAACCCGGTCGGCAACGCGGGGCACCACACGACTGACGGCACGCCCGCTCACCAGTCACGCCGACTGTCGACAGAGACGAAGGCCGCCTTCAAGACGACCGAGTTCTTCGTCTACCTCGCCTCGGTCGTCGCCGTACTGATCGCCTCCATGGTCGTGGGAGACGACGAAGGCCACGCCGACTACTTCCGCGCCGACAAGGCGTGGTTCTACATCGTCATCCTCACCGTCGGCTACATGATCAGCCGAGGCCTGGCCAAGTCCGGCAGCCGCGACCCCTACGACGAATCCCGCTGAGCCCCTCCCCCTCCTTCGCTTACCCGGGCGGAGCCAGGGCGACAGACCGACCAGAGTTTTGTCTGCTCCGCGCCGGTCTGGGCGAGAGATGCGGGGCACCGGCCCCGGCTGGTGCGTGTGAGGGCCCGAAGCCGTTCCCGGCTTCGGGCCCTCACGCTGTCGGTGACGTAGAGGCAGGACGTCATCCAAGCCGACGACGTGCAGGACCTGGTGGACGTGCGGGCACACGGGGTAGTTGAATCCCGCACGTCGGCACGTCCGCACGTCGGCAGGTCGAGCAGACGTCGTTACGACACCTGTCAGCCGTCGTGCCCGGGGACGTCCGTCCGACCGTCGTCACGGGGCTCCTCCTGGTCCTGCATGCGCAAGCGGATCTCGACGTGACCCTCGACGATCCGGGTGTCGAAGGCGGGCTGAGGCGCGGTGGCGGGGCCGCGTACGTTCCAGCCGTCGGCGAGCCGGAAGACGCTGCCGTGCCAGGGACACTCCACGCATCCGTCGGCGACGGTGCCCTCGGACAGCGGTCCCGCCAGATGACTGCACCGCTCGGCCAGCGCATGAATCGTCCCACCGGTTTCGCGCACCACCAGGACCGGGACGTCGTCCACGCTGCGCCGTACCGGCTCACCGGCCGGGAACTCCTCGACGGTCCCGATACGGTGCCAGCCGGCCGAAACGACGTGCGGGACCTCCTCGGCATGGTTGGCGCCCGAGGCCTGCCGGTACGCCATGTGTCCGCCCAGCATGCCGCCGAGGCCGACGGCCGTGAGGCCCAGGAAGCCGTATGTACGGCCCGCTGCGGGACGCCCCTTGATCCGGCATGCGAGCGAGGCCGCGTACAGGGCGACGCCCACCGCGTTGGAAGCTGCGTGCACCAGGCCGACGCGCTGCTGCTGGGGGTGCAGCTCGGCCCAGTCGACGGCACCGGCAAGCGCCGCGGGCACGGCTGCGGCCAGTCCGACACCGACCAGCAGATCCGCCCCCCGGGAGGAGCCCGGGCGCAGGTCCAGTACCGCCGCGGACAGCCAGCTGCCGATCGGTACCTGCACCATCAGCGGATGGACCGGGTGTCCCAGCCAGCGACCGTGCAGCGCATCACGGCCGGGCCCCAGCGGCAGGGACCGTACGCCCCTGCGGAGGGCATCGATCACCACGTCGGCCCGCGGGTCCCGCTCCAGGCGGTCCAGCAGCCACAGGGCCCGGTTCTGCCGCATCACGGGGCGGCTATGCGTTGTACTCATACGCAAGCGGGTCTCCACCTGTGAAGACGGCAAACGAGACGACGAGACGCCCTGCGCGGCAGTTCGGCGCAGCCGCCCGGTGGGCGCGGCGGCACCCGGGTCCTGGGCGGCCGATCCGGTCGCAGGCACGCGGGCGCAACTCCACACCTTCTTCCCATGTAAATGCGATCGTCAGGCGCGCATGGGGTACCCGGGGGACATGTTCTTCTTCAGCAACCGCGTCGGCTGCCTAGGCTCCCTGCTCATCAGTGCGGTGGCGACCGTCATCCTTCTCATGCTGCTGAACCGCTGACGGGGTCCGGCGGGCCTACAGGGCACAGGTGGCGCCCCGGTGGACCACCCGCACCAGACGGGCCAGTCCTCGCCGTTCCACCTCAGCCAGAAAGTCCGACAGCGGTGACTTGAAAACGCCGTAATCGTCATGGTGCACCGGCACCACACACCGAGGCTGGAGCAGTTCAACCAGTTCGGCGCCCTCCTGTCCGTCCATGGTGACGACCAGGCCGCCGGGCAGCGTCGTTCCGCCCAGGTGCACGACGGCCACGTCGAGATCGGGAAAGCGCCGCGGTAGCTCGCGCAGCTCGTCGATCAGCAGGGTGTCGCCGGTGAGGTAGAGACGGGTCGCGAGAGCGCCGTTCGGCTCCCTGTGCTCAAGTACGCTGCCCATCACCGGCGGCAGCAGCACGCGGGCGCTGCCTCTCGCGTGACGGGCGGGAACGGCGGTGAGAGTGAGTACGTGGCCGTCCTTCTCCAACTCGGCGGTCTGCCACGTCCGCAGCCCTTCGGCTCCGGCGAACCTCTGCCGATGCAGAGCGCGGGCCGCCTTGGGCGTGGTGAGGATGCGGGTGCCGCGGTCCAGTCTCCGCTTGGCCACGCGGTCCCAGTGGTCTCCGTGCATATGGGACAGAACGATGCAGTCCAGTTCAGGGAGGTCGTCGATGCCCACAGCCGGCTCGGTCAGCCGACGACTCACGATCCCCTTGCCGAGATAGGCGTACTGGCCCTTGTGCAGGAAGTTCGGGTCGGTAAGAACCGTGAAGGGCCCGAACCGCAGCAACACCGTCGCGGTACCGATGAAGGTCAGCTCGGCCATGTCCACTCCCCGCAGCCGCGGAAGGTCATCTCGTGCCGGGTCCCCGTCATGGAGAGGGGAAAACGTGAGTACCGCTCCCGGGCCTTCCTGGCCCGCTGACCTGCTGACCTGCTGACCTGCTTCGGGGCACTCGTCGTGGACTGGCTGCCGGAGGTTGCTCTTGTTCTCCGCCAGATTGAGTACCCCGCGACGATCGATAACTCTATGTAACATTTCGTTGCACTATGTGCGTATTCTGAGGTCCACCGGGCCGCCGGAACTGGTGGAGGGCCGACCGCGCACGTGAGGAGCTGGAGCCGCAGTCGGCGTGACGGGGTGCCCCCAGTACGAACACGACCATCGAGGGCGGGGCGCATGGTAGACCGGACCTGAAACGTGCCGAGGCAAGGCCCGGGGGGACGAGTGCGCGGACGCCAACTGCTCAGCTACGGGGACGCGGTGGCCATTCTCACCGGCGACGGCGACGCCCTGGTCGCGGCCGACCGCGCACTCGGCGCTGTCCTCTCCGCGGCCACGGGCGGGCTCAGCGACACGGCCCTCACCGTCCTGGACGTACAGGGCCGCGTACTGCGGGTCGGACGTGATCTCATCGCGGGGCTCAGGGACAGCCGCGGAACGGGGAACCGCGCCACACGCACCCAACGGCTGGCCGCCGGACACGCCGTGCTGGTAACCACCGCCTTTTTCGAGGCACTCGCGGAGCTGGAACTTCCCTTCTCCTTGGCCGAGTTGGAGCTGACCCGGCAGGAGCAGCTCGCGATCGCCGGTGACGGCACGGACGGCCGCGACCTCGTGGCGTCGCTGCTGGACGCCGGGACGCCGCAGCCCGCACCGCACCAGCCGCACGAGCTCGTCCTCGCCGACCTCCACACCTGGTACGCCGGCCGGGCGGGGCAATTGCTGCGCTTCGTCCAGGGGTTGGCCCTGTGGGACCGGCTCGACGACACGCGGCGCGCGACGCTCCAGAGCGAGGTAGGCCGACTGCACGAACCGGCCGTCGCACGGTATGAGGAGCTGTACGCGCAACTCGCCCAGGACGTACCGGAGTTCGGCTACTGGTCCGGTCAGGTGGAGCACCAGGCCACCCGCTTCTCCCTGCGCCAGGCTCTTGCCGGTATCGAGACGGCCCTGGTGGGACTCAGCTCCCCGAGCCCGCTCACCCATGCCGCCGAAGCGCTCGTACGCGGCTACCGGGCCTCACTGGACCGGCCGATCCTCTCCGACGGGCAGGCTCCCGCGGGCATCGTCCTGCCCACCCTCGGCGAGGGCTACGTCGACCCCGACTTCAGGGTCCGGGCCGTGCTGGCCGGCACCCACGGTCCGGCGGAGGAGGACTGGTGGGAAGCCCAGGCGGTACGGTCCGACCTCACCGAGTACCTCGCCGGTGTCCTCACCTCCCCCACCTCGACGACCGCCCCGTTGGTCGTCCTCGGCCAGCCGGGCGCGGGCAAGTCCGTCCTGACGAAGATCCTCGCCGCCCGGCTGCCTGCGGCCGGCTTCCTGCCGGTGCGGATCGTGCTCCGGGATGTGCCGGGCGACGTGGAGGTCCAGGACCAGATCGAGGCCGCGGTCCGCGCCGCGACCGGAGAGCGCGTCTCGTGGCCGGAGCTGGTGCGCGCCGCCGACGGTGCCGTTCCGGTGCTGCTCTTCGACGGCTTCGACGAACTGCTGCAGACCACCGGTGTCAGCCAGTCCGACTTCCTGGTGCGGGTGGCCCGCTTCCAGGAGCGCGAGGCGGACCAGGGCCGGCCGGTGTTCGCCCTGGTGACCAGCCGGACGGCGGTCGCGGATCGGGCGCGCTACCCCGACGGCGCGGTGGCGCTGCGCCTGGAGCCCTTCCGGCGACGCCAGATCGGACGTTGGCTCGACCTCTGGAACGAACTCAACTCGCCCTATCTCGCTGAGCGCGGCCTGCGGGCCCTGCCCGCGGAGGTGGCCGGCCGCCACCAGGTCCTCGCCTCCCAGCCGCTGCTCCTGCTGATGCTCGCGCTGTACGACGCCGCGGACAACGCCCTGCAACGGGTCCGGGACGACGATCCACTCGAAGAAGCGCAGCTGTACGAGCAGTTGCTGGTCTCCTTCGCGGTCCGCGAGGTCGGCAAGGCGGCCAGCGCCTGGCAGGAGGGAGAACTGAGCGGACGTGCCGAGCAGGAGCTGCAGCGCCTGTCGTTGATCTCGTTCGGCATGCTCAACCGGCGGCGTCAGTGGATCACCGCGACGGAGGCGGAGCAGGATCTGGCAGCACTCCTGAGGCGCCCCGAACCCGCCCGCGACGGCTTCCGCGCTCCGCTGGACCAGGGCGAGATCGCGCTGGGCCGGTTCTTCTTCGTCCAGCGAGCGCAGGCCGTCCGCGACGACCGGCGGCTGGCGACCTACGAGTTCCTGCACGCCACCTTCGGCGAGTACCTCGCCGCCCGGCTCGCGGTGCAGCTGCTGGAAGGGCTGCTGGGCCAGCGCCCGGCACTGACACTGGGCCGGTCGGCCGTCGACGACGACCTGATGTACGTCCTTCTCTCCTACGCTCCTCTCTCCGCACGTCAGATGCTGCGGTTCGTCGGCGCGCGGATCAGGCGGATCCCCCAGGAGGACCGGGAGCGGCTCGGCGGCCTCCTGGTCACCGTCATGGCCGCCCACCGCACCCGGACCGAGCACCGCTTCGCCGACTACCGCCCAGCTCCTCGGGCCACGTCGTCCCGGCACGGCGTCTACGAGGCGAACCTGCTGCTGCTGACCCTTCTGGTGACCGGCGGACGCAGGGCGAGCGAGCTGTTCCCAGGCGCCGACGATCCCGCGGGCGTCTGGCACCGGCGGGTGCTTCTGTGGCGGGCGGCCTTCACGGAACCGGAGTGGACCGAGTTCGCGCTGGCCCTCAGCCTGCGCCGCATCTGGGCCGGGAACCGGCGCGACCTCGACGTACGCCCGGCGCACGACCTGCTCGACTCCCCCGAGCCGGTGGACGCCTACTGGCTCTACGGGCGACCGCCGGGCAGCGAACACCGCAACCGGTCGATCAGCTGGGCACGCCCCTACCCGGACGCGATCCGGCACAAGATGGCAGTGTCGGCCGGTACCAACGACGGCGTCGTCCTGCACGCCGTCGACCCGCTGTTCCGCCGGCTGGGGCCCGCCGTCACCACCTTCGTCGGCTCCGAGGAGGGCACGGCCACCTCGGTCGCCGGCGGCCTCACCGCCCTGTGGCTCGCGGGCGGGCTGGACACCCCGGAGCACGAACTCGCCGCGCTCTACCTCCACTGCGCCGCCTTCCTCGAACCGTGGTGCGCGCTGGACGAGGACTCCCGCCGACAGGTCGCGCGGCTCGTGCTCGGCCAGTTGGCGTCCGATGCCGCCCGGCTCCCGGCCGCCGTGGTGGCCGCGGTGCTCGAAGCGCCGGACCTCGACCGGCTAGACACCGAGGGGCTCGCACGAGGGGTGACGGCCGGTGTGACCGCCCTGCGCACGCACACCTCGGACGAGGCGCTGCGCCGGGGGACTCGCGCCTGCACCGAGGCGCTCGCACGCGCGCATCCGGCCCGGCTGTTCACCCTGTGGTCCACCGACGAGCACTTCGCACGCGAGCTCGGCTCGGAAACCGCGCGGCTCCTGTCCGTCATGTCCGATGACGACCTGAGTGCCGTCCCCGCGGACGTCCTCGCCCGCGCACGCAGGTCGGTGGACGGCTACTGAGCCGGCGGGAACCCCACCCACCGCCGCCGGCCCTCAAAGGCTGGCGGCATGGACGACCTCGTCGTAGTGCGCTGAGATGTCGGCCGGCAAGCGCCAGGCCCCGGGGATCACCAGATCCCTTCGGCAACCTCGTCGAAGACGAGGGCCCACTGGGATCGCTCACTCTCAAAGGGCATCGGATCGAGGGCCTTGATGCTGGTGCGCAACTGCTCGAGCCGCCCCTCGATGCCGCTGTTGTCGTCGCGCTCTTGTTCATCGAACTTCTTGAACAGGTGCAGGGTGTAGACGAGGGATTCGACATCTAGGTGGAGTTGCATGTAGCGGCTCGGGGGCTCACCTTCGCCAAACGCGTACACCTTGCCGTCCCCGGGGTCGAGGGCAATGACGGAGGCTGCGAAGTAGGCAAGGACCAGCCACGAGCGGCATTCGGAGGGCAAAGGGCCGTCGTCAGGCTTGAACCACTCCGTCAGAGCGATCGGCTCCACCTGACCGACGGTGGCCTTGGACTTGAAGTAGTCGTCGTCCGGGAGTCCGACCCGGCCGAGGAAGACTGCGGTGCGCGGGTGGAGTTGCTTGTCGGGCGCTCGGTACCGGGGGAAGTACACGACGCCGGACAGGCCAAAGGTGTTCAGGAGTTCGTCCGGCGTGACAGCGAAGCTCATGCGGGGGACCTTTGTGTTCCTGGGCGGGGGTGTGGAGAGATGCTAGCGGCCGTGCGCTTTGTGCAGTTCTTCCATGCGTTGCTCCGCCTGACCAGCTACACCGACCGCCCCAACGACCTGAATCACCGCACCGGGATCGACGTCGGCCTGGACGTACCCCCGGCTCGCCGGGCCAGTTCGTCTCGCTCGGCTGGATGCGGCACCCGACGCGACGCCGGCGCGCTGCCTGCCAGGGCGGCCGGCAGCGCGCCGGTCCGGGGCAGAGCCGACTCAGGGGCAGGTCACCACCTGTGCCGCATAACTGAGCCCCGCGCCGAAGCCCATCAGGAGGACCGGGTCGCCGGACTGGATCTGGCCGAGGTCGATGAGCCGCGTCAGGGCCAGCGGGACGGAGGCCGCCGAGGTGTTGCCGGTCTCCACGATGTCGCGGGCGACCGCGGCGTTCGTCGCGCCGAGGCTCGTCGCGAGGCGCTCGATCATCCGCAGGTTGGCCTGGTGGGAGACGAAGCCCTTGAGGCTGGCCGGGGACAGTCCGGCGCGAGCGCAGGCCGCGCGGGCGACCTGCGCCAGCTCCGTGGTGACCCAGCGGTAGACGGCCCGACCGCTCATCGTCACGCTGCCGTGCCGGTCCGGAATGGCGACGAGGCCCGCCCGCTCGCCGTCGCCGCCCCACACCACCGGGTGGATTCCGGTGTACTCGGCGGAGACGACGACCGCGGCACCCGCTCCGTCCGCGAATACCGTGGCGGTGTCCACGTCCGCTGGGTCCACCCAGTCGGTCATCCGCTCGGCGCCGACGACCAGGGCACACCGACTGGTGCCCGAGCGAATCAGCCCGTCGGCGATCCCGAGTCCGTAGCAGAAGCCCGCGCACGCCGCGTTGACGTCGAAGGCCGCGACCGTTGGGATGCCGAGCAGAGCGGCCACGGACGCCGCGCCGTTCGGCATGGGAGAGGGCATTGAACAGGTGGCGAGGACAATGAGGTCGACGTCCGCCGGGGCCAGCCCTGCGGCCGAGAGAGCCTTCGCGGCGGCGGTGGCTCCCATACCCGTCAGGGAGTCCTCCGGGCCCGCGAAGCGCCGCTCGCGGATACCGACCCGCCGCTCTATCCACTCGGCGGAAACGCCGAGCGGATCCCCCAATTCCGAATTCGCCACGACCCGTTCGGGCCGGACGCCCGCCACGGCTGCGATTCGCGAGCCCGGTCCGGCATCAAAAGTGATCGGTACGGAAGAATGGGACGACATACGGCCACCTCGGTAAATCTGCGACAGCGGGCAACTCGGCAGCTGCCCTCAATTCCAAGCGTCCTGGAATACGAATGCAGGCAGCACTGGGCGGAGCGGCGGAAGCTCAAGGTTGCATCAAATCTCTGCCGCTCCAGAGAGACAGGAGACGCCTGGCTCCACGCCAGGTCATCGACATCGGATTCAGCGTCCTGATGCCCGCCTGACAGGTCAACGCCCCTGCCAGGATACGAAGTTGAGTAGTCAATTAGTTTCGTCCGCGACCGGCACCCCGTAAGATTGTCAGCTGACAGCCTCTCGACACGGAGGTAGGGTGCAGAGATCACGGGGGAATGGCCGCACATGGCCACGTGGTCATTTGTTTCCTCGTACGGTAGACGATTCCATCAAGGAGTTGGAGAGCGCATGAACGGGGACCGCACAACCACGGATGAGACCGAATGGGGAATAGGGGCAGGGGGCGCTGTGGGCTTAGCGCAGGTGGAACGCTCTGCCCTGCAGAAGCTGACACCGCGCGAGCGCGAAGTGCTCAGCGTGCTGTCGATCGGCGAAGGGAACAGGGCTCTCGCCCGCCGGTTCGGCATTGCCGAACGAACGGTGAAGGCCCATCTGACGAGCATCACGCGGAAGTTGGGGCTGCGGAACCGGGTCGAGGCCACCCTCCTGTCGGTGCGGTGGGCGGACGAACTCCGCCCGGACGGACAGGGTTGCGAGCGCAGGTGACGATCCGTCCGGCAGGGCCCGGTGAGGTAGCCGTCTGGACCTTGTGGATCCCCGACAACGCGGCGGTCGCGGCTGACAGCGCGTGGGCGCTCGACGCCGAGGAAGCCGAACGGGCCGCTCGCTTCCAGGACCCGGCGGCGCGTGAACGCTATGTCACCTCCCATGTGGGCCTTCGCGTGTTGCTCGGCGGGTATGTGGGGATGGCGCCGCAGGACGTGGGGTTCCGCCGCGAGGCCTGCGGGGTGCCGGACTGCGAACGGCCGCACGGACGGCCGGTGATCGCCGGCCTGTCCGGGCTGCACTTCTCCCTCTCGCACGCCGGGGACGCTGCTCTGTACGCGATTGCCGACACACCCGTCGGTGCGGACATCGAGTCGGCGGGACTGGTGCGCGATGGCCTGGAACGCGCGGGCAGGCGCCTCCACCCCGCCGAGCGGTGTGCCGTCGCCGCCCTCTCCCCCGCCCTGCGCGCGAGGGCTCTGCTCGGCTGCTTGGTGCGCAAGGAGGCGTATCTCAAGGGCATCGGCACCGGGCTTGCAGGCGGGCTCGGCAGCCATCACGTCGGCCTTGCCGCGGAGTTGGCGCCCCCTTGGGCCCCGGCGGGGCCCAAGGGCTGGTCTCTCGCCGACGTGGAGGCGCCCGACGGCTACCAGGCCGCGATCGCCGTCCGCGACAAGGGCACGTCGGACGGCGCGGGCAGGGCGGGCGGCCCACCTCCCGGGGTGCGGCCCGCCGAACTGCGTCTGTCCTGAGATCACTTCCGCCTACTGCTGTCCGGCGGCGCCGACCACCTTGTTCAGGCGGTGCATCCGCGTGGCCAGGCTCATACGGCCCTCCAGGCGGAAGGCCGGGGGTCGGCGGCCGTCGACGTCGTCGAAGCCGTACTCGACCGCCAGGTCGCCGGTGCTCAGCACGGTGCCCGTGCGCCTCATGACGTCCGGGTCGGCCAGCAGGGCGGCGATGGCACGGCCCACGTACTCCGGGGAGTGCACCACCGACGCCGGGCCGCTGCCCATCGCTTCCCAGGCCGCCTCCACCCTCTCCGTCCGTACGAAGCCCGGGTGCAGGGAGACCGCCGCGACACCACTCCTACGCAGGTCGGAGGCGACGCCGCGGCACATGCGGTCGGAGGCGGACTTGAACACGTCGTAGCCGACCTGCCCGAGGTAGATGTCCCCGTCGGAGAAGCTGATGCCGACAACCAGGCCGCTCCGCTGCGGAATCATCAGAGGGACCAGCCTGCGCGTGACGTCGTACTGCCCGCGCAGCGAAGCCTCGAACAGCTCGTAGCGCCACATCGGCTGCTCCCAGAAGGGCGCGTCGAAGCGGACCTCGGCGGACCGCTCGTACCCTCCCCAGGCGTTGGTGACCAGAAGGTCCAGTCGGCCGTGACCGGCCTTGATCCGCTCGGCGAGAGCCTCGTTGTCCCCCGCCGCCGCGTGGTCGCAGCGCAGGGCGATGCCCTTGCCGCCACGCCGCGTCACCTCGTCGGCGGTGTCGTCGACCGTGCCGGGCAGCCCCTCGGTGCGCCGGCCCGTGCGAGTGCTGCGGCCCGTGACATACACGGTCGCGCCCGCCTCACCGAGCGCGAGCGCGATGCCGCGGCCCACGCCCCGGCTGGCCCCGGTGACCACAGCTACCTTTCCGCCGAGATCCGGAGCGTTCCACGCGTCGTTCACGCCAGAGTCCTTCCGTTGGTTTGGGATCGCGCCCTTTTCGTACGATGTCCGAGTCGCCTTCTCAGCCGAGATGCTCGGCGGCGTACTCCAGGCCGGCCAGGTACGCGGCCTCGCCGTCGACCCGCGGGATTGCGTAACGGTCCCGCAGCTCCGCCATGGAGGAGGGCAGGACGCCGCCGCAGCAGCGGGTGACCTCGCTGACGTCCCTGAGGACCGAGAGATACGAACGGGTCATCGGGGGTGTCTTCGCGATGGCCTCAGGCACCAGTTCGTCGGGGTTCAGCAGCGGCGGCAAGACGAGCGAGCGGCCGCGCCCGGCCGCGTGCTTGACCAGGACTTGGAGGCAGGTCTCGACGTCCATCGCCTCCTCGCCGTAGGTCACCCAGAACTCACCCTGCTCGTCGCCGAGTTCGATGGCGCGCAACACCGCCTTCGCCAGCAGGTCCTGCGGGACGAAGTCCATCCGAATGCCCGGGTGCACGGGGACGAACGGCGCCCGGCCCCGGCCGAGCCAGTCCGACATCAGCTGGACGATCTGGCCCTGTGAGGTCCAGCCCGTCGAGGAGTCGCCGATGAGGTTGGTGGGCCGGAAGACGGTGTGCGGCAGTCCGCTGTCTCGCAGGAGCTGCTCCGCCCGGTGCTTGGAGCGGATGTAGTTCTTGCAGACGTTCTCCTCGCCGAGCGGCACGGGCGCGTCCTCGGCGAGGGCCGCCACGAAGGCCGTGCCCATGAAGTGGACCGCGGCACCCGCCTCTTCGGCGAACTCGATGACCCGGCGGGTGCCTTCGATGTTGATCGGCGCATAGCGCTCGGCCGGCAGGCCCCATTCGGTCAGCCCTGCCGAATGGACGACGGTGTCGACCGAGGTCACGAGCGCGGCATGGCTGTCCGCGTCCAGCCCGAAGCGCTCCGTCGTCAGATCGAGGGAGACCGTGGAGTCCACGGCCTCGGGGATCGGCGCGCTATGGACGGCGGCGATGATCCGCGGCCCGTCGGCACCGTTCTCCCTGAGGATGCTGCGGCCCACCACGCCGGAGGCTCCGGTGAGCAGGACCGTGCGACGGGCGCTCATGAGCGGGACTCCTTCCAGTCCATCAGGCGGGCCGCCGCGCGGGCGCCGACATAGAGAGCCGGTTCGGGCGGAAAGTCGGCGGGGGGCTTGCGTCGCTTGTCGTCCACGAAGAGCAGCCGGGTGTAATCGGTGTCCTTGCCGAGGGTGAGGTCACGCAGGACCTTGCCACCGGTGTGGGTCGCGGCGATGCCGTTGCCGCAATAGCCGTATCCGTAAAGGATGTTGCCCCCGCCCAGGGAACCGAAGTGCGGAGCGTAGTCACGCACGACATCCGCGGTTCCGCCGTATGCGTAGGTGAATTCGAGATCGGCCCACATCGGGAAGAACCGCAGGAACTCCCGGTGGATCTCGCGGTAGACCTCGGTGCGGTTCATGTTCCGCTGCCGTTTGTCCCGGCCGAAGTAGTACGGAGCGGGTCCTCCGGCGAACATGACACGGTTGCCGTGCGTGAAACGGGCGCACGTGAGGAGGGACTTGGCCTCGACCATGCCCTCGCGTCCGGGCCACCGCACACGCGCGAGTTGTCCATCCGTGAGGGGCTCGCTCACCATGGCGTACGTCCAGATCGGAACGACCTTCTTGCGGAAGGGCGGGAAGGCGTCCATGTGGACGTTGGTGGCGAGGACCACCTTGTCCGCAGTCACCCGGCCGCCGGTGGTGATCACCGTGGGCCGCACGCCCGGCTCGACGCGCAGGCAGGGCGAGTTGTCGTAGATGGTCACGCCCTTCTCGCGCACGACGCGGGCGATGCCGCGAGCGAGCCTGAAAGGGTTCACCAGCGCACCGCCGGTGCGCATGCCGGCCAGGACCGCGGGCGAGCCGATGACCGCCCGGGACTCCTCTCGCGTCAGGATCTCGGCCCGTGCCGCACCCATCCGCTCGGCGAGTTCACGGTCTCGCTGGAGGCGCTTGAGCTGAGCCGCGTCGGTGGCGACCATCAGGTAGTCATTGGCCTCGTACTCCGCGTCGACATGGTTCCTGCGGGTGAACCTGCCGATCTCCAGAATCGACCGGCCCACGGCCTGGGAGGCTTCCAGGGCCCGCCGCAGACCGAATTCCTTGACCAGGGCCTGGATGTCCTTGCCGATGGTGGGCGTGACGAATCCGTCGGCGCGACCCGACGCCCCGTAGCCGGAGTGGTTCGCCTCGACGATACGGATGTCGAGCGCGGGCTCGGCCTCTTTGAGGAAATAGGCGGTCCACAGCCCGGTGAAGCCGCCCCCGACAATGCAGACATCACAGTCGACGGTTTCCCGCAAGGGGGCTTCGACGGCGACCTGTTCGGTGTCGTGCCAGTAGACGACGTGCTTGTATACGTTCACTCATTGCTCCTCACAGGGCCATCGTGGAGCTGTCGGTCACCAGAATCTCGTGGACCCGCCTCACACGGCTTCGAGGATCATCCTGGACAGGCCGAGGTGGCGTTTCGCGAAGTGGCCGACCGTCGAGCCCAGATAGCGTTCGTAGTTGGCGACATTCTCCTCGCCGGCGGCCTTGACGGCCTGATCGCGATTGGCCCGGAGGCGGTTCAGCCATTCCTGGCAGGTACGGCTGTAGTGGTCCGGGTCGGAGCGTAGACTGACGATGTCGAAACGTTTCTCGCTCGACTCGATGACCTCGGAGAGGGCCGGGATCTCGGATTCCGGGAAGATGGTGTCGATGATGAAGGTCAGGTCGCGGACGGTCTGCTTGTCCATCTGGACGTTGTTGCCCTTGATGTTGGTCTGCAGAGCGATCCGACCGCCCTTCGGAAGCCATGTGCGGCACCGGTCGAAGAACTCCCGGTACGCGGCGACCCGTTCGGCGCGTGACAGGCCCGTGCGGGCGAAGTGCTCGAAAGCGCCAATGGAGATGATGGCGTCGTAGGGCTCGTCCGGTTCATGGTCGAGCCAGTTCTCCACCCGCACCTCGGTGCGCGGCAGAGCCGTCCGGAGCAGCCGTTCGGCCTGGCTCTCGCTGAGTGTGAGTCCGACCGCCCGCTGCACACGATGGGTGTTGACCAGGCGGTCGAGCAGACTGCCCCAGCCGCAGCCGACATCCAGGACCCGGCGGGCGCCGGCCGCCCGCGCACCCTCGATCAGATGGTCCAGCTTGCGCTTCTGGGCCGCCTCCAGAGTGTCACCGGAATCGTTCTCGTCCCACAGCGCGCAGGTATAGGTGAGATCGGCATCCAGCCACAGGGCGAAGAAGTCGTTCGACACGTCGTAGTGATGACGAATGGACTCGACCGTCGCACCCTGGTATTCGCCTGTCCTCACGCGGCGGCGCCGCCCTTCTCGCTCTCCTCCGCCAGCTTCACGAGATCCGCCACCGTCTTGACGCTCGCGGCCTTGCTCTCATCGAACTGGATCTCGAGGTCGTCCTCGATCGTGTACACGATATCGGCTATCTGAAGGCTCGAAAGGCCGACCGATTCGAAAGCCGTATCGGCGTTGAGGTCATAGGAATTTGCTTTGCTGCCGAGTTTCTTGGCAATGCGGGAGCACACTTCGTCAGCAGTGATCACAGGATGCCTTTCGGATACGAGGCGATGAATGCCATAAATCTTCTCACCATCCGCGATCCGGCCACGCCACCAAGCGACTCGGGGCACATTCGAAGGCCGGTGCGCACCGCCGTCGACGGTAGGACGGAGATTCCAGTGCGGGACGGGAGTTGCCACGGTACCCAGGTGACCGGCGGGGCACTATTGCCCTTTAGGGTAGTGATCGTTTTCAACCGACATACTGCTGGCGAAAAAAGGGCTGACGTGTTTTGCTTGCGAAGGCTCGCCCGGCCCGGGGGGCAAGGGCGCGCGAGCTGACCCTGTGTCGTGGCAACTGCCGCGGGGGCCGCTGTCGCCCCTTCTGATCCGACGAGGACCAAGGAGAAATCGAATGGCCGAGGTACACCTTGCGGCGGGCACGGTCGAGTACCAGGACACAGGTGGCGACGGGCCCGTAGTGGTCCTGCTGCACGGTGTCGCGATGGACAGCTCCCTGTGGCGGAACGTGGTGGCCCCTCTGCGCACCGAATTCCGTTGTGTGACCCCGACGTTGCCGCTCGGCGGACACCGCACCCCGATGAAGGCCGACGCCGACCTGTCGATCCCCGGTGTCGCCCGGCTCGTGGCTGAGTTCCTCGACGAACTGGACCTACGGGACGTCACGCTGGTCATGAGCGACTGGGGTGGGGCGCAGGCACTGGTCGCCCTGGGCCGGGACGAGCGGATCGGCCGCCTCGTCATCACCTCATGCGAGGCGTTCGACAACTTCCCCCCAGGTGTGCCCGGTTCCAATCTGTACACCTCCGCGAAGATGCCCGGAGGTATCAACTTTGCCTTCAAGCTCCTGAAGTTGAAGCCGATGCGGCGTCTTCCCATGACCTGGGGCTGGATGAGCAAGCGGCCCGTCCCGCACGAGGTGATGGACGCGTGGTTCGAACCCCTGTGGACCTCCGCGGAGATCCGCCGCGATCTGCGGAAGTACGTCCTGGGCGTACCGCCCAAGGACGAACTCCTGAACTGGGCGGAGAAGTTGCGGGAGTTCGACCGACCGGCACTCGTGGTCTGGGCCGCCGAGGACAAGGTCATGCCGCTCGCGCACGGGCGCAGGCTCGCGGAGCTGCTGCCCAAGAGCGAGCTCGTGGAGATCGCGGACAGTTACACCCTCATCCCGGAGGACCAGCCGGAACAACTCGCCGCGCACCTCCGGTCCTTCCTGCTCACGGGCAGGGCCACCGACTAGTCAGGACGACGTGACTCGTCCGCAGCCGCTTCTCTCGCGCGGGAAGCGGTGGTGAGGCATGGGCGCGAGGCGAAGGAAGACGACGTGGAGGATGGCATGGCGGACGCGAGGGACTCGGGCGATCCGACGGACGAGCGGAGCAATCCCCTGGCGGGGCGGCTGGCCGGGCTGTCGGTGGATGCCCGGTACCCGGTCCTGCTGGACCTCGTGCGGGAGAAGACCGCGGAACTCCTCGGCTCGGACCCCGGGGATGTCGATCCCGACCTCGCCTATCGCGACTTCGGCTACAACTCCCTGGCCGCGGTGGAGCTGACCGGCAGTATCGGGGCGGCTTGCGGGTTGGAACTGCCGCTGACGCTGCTGTTCGACCATCCGACGCCCGCGGCCGTGGCGAAGCACCTGCTGTCGGCGCTGGGGTTCGCCCCAGCAGACGCAGAGTCTTCGCGGACCGCCCCGGAGCCGGCCGACGGCGACCCGATCGCGGTCGTCGGAATGGCGTGCCACTACCCGGCCGGCATCGCCTCCCCCGCCGGCCTGTGGGACGTCGTGGCCGCCGGGCGGGACGTCATTTCGGACTTCCCCACGGACCGCGGCTGGGACCTGGACGGCCTCTTCTGCGACGATCCGGAGCGGCCCGGTACGAGCTATGCCCGCACCGGCGGCTTCCTGGAGTCCGTCGCCGACTTCGACGCCGACTTCTTCGGGGTCGCGCGGCGCGAAGCACTGGCGATGGACCCGCAGCAGCGGCTGCTCCTCCAGACCGTCTGGGAGTCCCTCGAGGACGCGGGTATCGACCCCGGCACGCTGCGGAACTCCCCGACCGGGGTCTACATCGGCAGCAGCGGCCAGGACTACGAACAGCTGGCGCGCTCGGGGCCACGCGAACTGGAGGGCTACTGGGGCATCGGCTCGGCGGGCTCCGTCCTGTCCGGCCGCATAGCCTACGCGTTCGGTTTCGAAGGCCCGGCGCTCACCGTCGACACGGCCTGCTCCTCGTCCTTGGTGAGCGTGCACCTGGCGACCCGGGCGCTGCGTGACGGGGAGTGTTCACTCGCGCTGGCCGGCGGCGCCGCCGTGATGGCGACGCCCAAGGTGTTCACGGAGTTCAGCAGGCAGCGGGCCCTGTCACCGGATGGCCGGTGCAGGTCCTACGCGGAGGCGGCCGACGGTACGGGCTGGTCCGAGGGCGTGGGGATCCTCGTACTGGAACGCCTCGGTGATGCCCGCCGACGCGGCCACCGTGTCCTGGCGCTCATCCCCGGCTCGGCCGTCAACCAGGACGGTGCGAGCAATGGCTTGACGGCGCCCAACGGCGCCGCGCAGCGCCGGGTCGTCGCACAGGCGCTCGCGTCGGCCGGCCTTCGTCCCGGCGACATCGACGCGGTGGAGGGGCACGGCACGGGCACGAAACTCGGTGACCCGATCGAGATCGACTCCCTCACGGCGGTGTTCGCCCAGGACCGTCCCCCGGCGCAGCCGCTGCGACTCGGCTCCATGAAGTCCAACATCGGCCACAGCCAGGCCGCGGCGGGCGTCGGCGGACTCATCAAGATGATCATGGCTCTGCGCCATGAAGTGCTGCCCAGGACGTTGCATGTCGACAGGCCGACGCCCAAGGCGGACTGGACGAGTGGTGCGGTGTCCCTGCTGACGGAGTCGGCCCCGTGGCCACGGGGTGGGCGCGTCCGCCGGGCAGGGGTGTCGGCGTTCGGGGTCGGCGGTACGAACGCGCACGTCCTCCTGGAGGAGCCACCCGTCGACGAGCCGTCGGCGGAACTCCCCGCCGGGCGTGGCGAGACCGGAGCCCCCGGGGGCGCTCTGCCGGTCGTCCCCTGGGTTCTCTCCGCCAAGACCCCGGCCGCCTTGCGAAAGCAGGCCGAGGTCCTCCATGGGCATCTCACGGCACGGCCCGAAGGCACCGTCGCCGAAGTGGGGGCCGCGCTCGCGCTGACTCGGGCCCACTTGAGTCACCGTGCCGCCGTCACCGGTGCCACGCGAGACGAGTTGCTCGGCACCGTGGCCGCCCTGGCGCGCGGGAAGGCCGTCGACGGGGTCACCCTCGCCCGAGCCCGCCACGGCGGCGGCAAAGTCGTCTTCGTCTTCCCCGGGCAGGGGTCCCAGTGGATCGGTATGGGGCGTGAACTGGCTTCCACGCGACCGGTGTTCGCGCAGCAGCTACGTGCCTGCGCCGACGCGCTCGCGCCGTTCGTCGACTGGTCGCTAGAGGACGTGCTCCGCGGCGTGCCCGGCGCGCCCCCGCTGGACCGCGTGGACGTCGTACAGCCCGCGCTGTTCGCCGTGATGGTCTCGCTCGCCGCGCTCTGGCGGCAGCACGGGGTGCGTCCGGACGCCGTCGTCGGACACTCGCAGGGCGAGATCGCCGCCGCGTACGTCGCCGGAGGGCTGTCGCTCGAGGACGCGTCCCGCGTGGTGGCGCTGCGGAGCCGGGCCATCGCCGCCGTGATGTCCGGGCGCGGCGGAATGGCGTCGGTGACGGCGTCCCCGGAAAGGTTTCTTCCGCTGCTCGAACGCTGGGGCGAACGTCTCTCCGTGGCCGCCGTCAACGGGCCGTCCTCCATGACCGTCTCCGGGGACCCGGATGCCCTCGACGAACTGCTCGCATTCTGTGCCGCCCAGGACATCTGGGCCCGTCGTGTCCCCGTCGACTACGCCTCGCACTCCCCCCAGGTGGAAGCCGTCGAGAAGCGCCTCGCAGAGGTCCTCGCACCTCTGGAGCCACGCTCCGGCGAAGTCCGCTTCCACTCCACCGTCACAGCGGCCGAGTTCGACACGGCGGGGCTCGACGCCGGCTACTGGTACCGGAATCTGCGCCGGACGGTCCGCTTCGACCCTGTCGTACGGAATCTCCTCGCACACGGTCACACGACGTTCATCGAGGTGAGTCCGCACCCGGTCCTCACGGTCCCGCTGGAGCAGACGGTGGAGGCGACGGGCGCCTCGGCCGCCGTCCTCGGCTCGGCCCGGCGCGACGGCGAACTGGCGCGCTTCGTCGGCGCCGTCACCGAAGCGCATGCGCACGGAGCACCGGTGGCGTGGGAGGCTCTGTTCGACCCGGACACCGCACGGCGGGTCGAACTCCCTACGTACGCCTTCCAGCCGGAGCGGTACTGGGCCGTTCCCCGGACCGTCACGGGCGATGTCACCGGCGCGGGTCTGCTCGGCACCGGGCACTCGCTGCTCACCGCGGCCACCGGACTCGCAGACGGCGCGGGGTGGCTGCTCACCGGGCGGGTTTCCCGGGGCACGCACAGCTGGCTGGACGACCACGCTGTCCATGACACCGTTCTGATGCCCGGCACCGCCTTCGTCGACATGGCGGCACGCGCCGCAGCACTGGTCGGCTGCGAGGTGCTCACCGAGCTGACGCTGGAGGAACCACTGGCCCTCCCGGACGCGGTCGCGGTGGACCTGCAGGCGACGGTGGGTACGCCGGACGAGGCCGGACAACGGCCGATCACCCTGTATTCACGCCCCGCCCACGCCGATGAGGAAGAGGCGTGGACGCGTCACGCGGCCGGCCTCCTGGGGACGGCGCCGCCCGGCGGTTCCCCGACGGAACCGACCGTCTGGCCCCCGCCCGGCGCCACACCGGTGGACATCGACGGCCTGTACGAAGGCCTGGCGGACCGAGGCTTCGGCTACGGCCCGGCCTTCCAGGGCCTTCGTGCCGCCTGGCGGCACGAAGGCACACTCCTGGCGGAGGTGGACACCACAGCGGACGAGGAGGGCTTCGTGGTGCACCCCGCGCTGCTGGACGCGGCGTTCCACGCCCAGCTCGGGGAGACAACAGGCGCGGACGCCGAGTCGGCGCAGGTCTGGCTTCCGTTCACCTGGTCCGGCGTACGGATCGCCCGCCCAGGCGCCACGCGCCTGAGGGTGACGCTCACCGCGAAGGGCGAAGGCGTGGTTCAGATGTCCGCGACCGACGAGACCGGCACCCCAGTCGTCTCGGTCGACTCGGTGGTGGCCCGCCCGGTGTCCCCAGCCGGTCCGGCATCGTTGCGCTCGGCCACGCGGTGGCTCTTCCGTCTGGAATGGCGGCCGGTGCCGACACCGGCCGCAGAGGCGCGATCCCACGGGCCGGTTGCGGTCCTGGGCGCAACCGACAATGCTCTAGCCCCCTCGGCCACAGGAGATCTCGCGGCGTACGCCGATCTGTCCGGCCTCCGCGCCGCTCTCGACTCGGGTGCACCCGTCCCGGACACTGTGATCGCACCCGAATTCGCTCCCGGCACGGGGCCGAACGCAGTGCCGAACGCGGCGACGGCCCGTGCCCTCGCGGTCCGCACCCTCGCGCTTCTCCAGGAATGGCTCGCCGACGACCGCCTCGCCGCCTCCCGGCTGGTCCTCGTCACGCGGAACGCCGTCGCTGTCACTCCGGACGCCGACACTGTCCAGCCGGGCCTCGCCACCCTGTGGGGTCTCGTCCGTGCCGCGCAGTCCGAGCACCCGGGGCGCTTCACGCTCATCGACGTGGAGGAGGCGGCAGGCCCCGCGCTGTCCGCGCTCCTCGGCGTGCGCGAGGGTGTGCGGGGTCCGGCGCTGCCCACGCTTCTCGCCACGTCCGAGCCCCAACTCGCCATGCGCGACGCGATCCCGTACATGCCACGTGTGGTGCGCGCCCAGACCCCCGGTGAGCCGCTCCCGTTCACCGTGGACGGCACCGTCCTCATTACGGGCGGCACCGGCGGGATCGGCGCCCAGGTGGCTCGGCACCTGGTCGGCGAGCGCGCTGCCCGGCATGTGCTTCTCGCGAGCCGTCGGGGCCGCGCGGCCGACGGCGTCGACGGGCTGACCGCCGAACTTACCGCTCTCGGCGCCGAAGTCACCGTCGCGTCCTGCGACTTCACCCAGCGAGCGGACGTGGCCGGGCTCCTCGCGTCCGTCTCGCAGGTGCATCCGCTCACCTCCGTGATCCACGCCGCCGGGGTCCTCGACGACGGACTCCTGGAAACGCTCACTCCCGAACGCCTCGACCGTGTCCTGCGGCCCAAAGTGGACTCCGTGGTCCATCTGCACGAGCTGACCGCGCAAACCCCACTCCAGTCCTTCGTGCTCTTCTCCTCGGTGGCCGGGACCATCGGCGGGCCGGGCCAGGCCAACTACGCCGCCGCCAACACCTTCCTCGACAGCTTCGCCCAGTGGCGGCACGCGCAGGGACTGCCCGCCGTGTCCCTCGCCTGGGGGCTGTGGGAGGAGACGAGCGTCATGACCCGGCATCTCGTGGACGGCGGCGTGGCGCAGCTCGGCAGATCGGGGCTCGCCCCTCTCGCCACCGCCGAAGGACTTCGACTCTTCGATGCCGCGCACGGCACCGGTGACGCGCTGCTGCTGCCCGCACGGCTCGACCTGGCCGCTCTGCGCGCTCAGGGCCGCGACGGCACGCTCCCCGCCGTCCTGCGCGCCCTCGCGCCGGCCGCGGCCCGCCCGGCGGAGGCCCTCGGCGGGGCGCTGCTCGCCCGGCTCGACGCCGCATCTCCCGAGGAGCGGGACGCCATCGTCGCGAGCGTCGTCACCACGGAGATCGCCGCCGTACTGGGCCATGCCGATGCAGGGACAGTCGACCCGGAACGGCCCTTCAAGGAGATGGGACTGGACTCGCTCGGTGCGGTGCGGCTGCGCAATCGGCTCAGCCTGTCCACCGGGCTCACCCTGCCGTCCACGCTTGTCTTCAGCCACCCCAGGATCCCCGCACTCGCGGCCCATCTGCGGGCCCTGCTGGAGGAAGGGACAGAACCGCACGCGCGGGAGCAGGCCGCTGCCGCCCTGTACGCGGGCCTCGACCGGCTCACCGCGCTCCTGCCCTCCGTCCCGGCGTCCGACCTTCACTCCGTGAGTGCCCGGCTGCGATCCCTCCTCGCTTCTCTGGAGGGCACGGAACCCGGCGCCCCCGGCAGCCGCGCGCAGCGGATCGAGGACGCCACCGCCGACGAGATGTTCGACCTGATCGACAAGGACCTGGGGGTGGTCTGAGCCATGACCGACGACGACAGGACCCTGCGCTATCTCAAGCGCGTGGTCGCCGAACTTCAGAGCACCCGCGAGCGGTTGCAGCAGGCTGAGCAACTCCTGTACGAGCCGGTCGCGATCGTCGGCATGGCCTGCCGGTATCCGGGCGGTGTCACGTCCGCCGCCGATCTGTGGGAGGTCGTGGACCAAGGGCGGGACGTCGTCGGGCCCTTTCCCGACGACCGGGGCTGGGACCTCGACGGCCTCTTCGACGACGACCCCGACCGCTCCGGGACCACGTACGCCCGATCCGGTGGCTTCCTCCACGGGGCGACGGAGTTCGATGCGGAATTCTTCGGCATCGGGCACACCGAGGCGCGTGCCATGGACCCGCAGCAGCGGCTGCTCCTGCAGACCGTCTGGGAGTGCCTGGAGGACGCCGGAATCGACCCCGGCACACTGCGTGGCTCACGTACAGGCGTGTTCGTGGGGACGACCGGGCAGGATTACGCCCTGCTCGCCCGCTCCGGTCCGAGCGATCTGGAGGGCTACTGGGGCATCGGCTCGGCCGGCAGCGTGCTGTCGGGGCGGGTCTCGTACTCCATGGGCTTCGAGGGTCCGGCGCTCACCGTCGACACGGCATGTTCCTCGTCCCTGGTCGGTGTGCATCTGGCGGCGCAGGCACTGCGCCGCGGCGAGTGCTCCCTCGCGCTCGCCGGTGGCGTCACGGTGATGTCCACGCCGGGCCTGTTCACGGAGTTCAGCAGGCAGCGCGCCCTGTCGCGGGACGGCCGATGCCGCTCCTACGCGGAGGCGGCCGACGGAACCGGCTGGGGCGAGGGCGTCGGAGTCGTCCTCCTCGAGCGGCTCAGCGAGGCCCGCCGCAATGACCACCGGGTCCTCGCCGTCGTCCGGGGCTCAGCAGTCAACCAGGACGGCGCGAGCAACGGACTGACCGCGCCCAGCGGCACCTCTCAGCAGCACGTCATCAGCCAGGCGCTCGCCTCCGCCCGTGTCCGTCCGGCCGATGTCGACGTCGTCGAGGGCCATGGCACCGGGACCACACTGGGCGACCCCATCGAGATCGAGGCGCTGGACGCCGTCTACGGCCGGGAGCGCGGGGAACGACCGCCTCTATTCCTGGGCTCGTTGAAATCCAACCTCGGGCACAGCCAGGCGGCCGCCGGTGTCGGCGGGCTCATCAAGATCGTCCAGGCCCTGCGCCACGAGCTGCTTCCGCGGACCCTGCACGTCGACCGGCCCACGTCGAAGGCCGACTGGTCCGGCGGCATCTCCCTGCTGGTGGAGGCCACACCCTGGCCACGTGGGGAGCGGGTCCGTCGCGCGGGCGTCTCGTCCTTCGGCATCAGCGGCACCAACGCCCATGTGGTCGTCGAGGAAGCACCGGTCGGCGGACCGGAGGGCGAGGAAGAACCGCCCGGCCTTCCCGCGGTCCCGTGGGTGCTCTCCGCCAGGACTCCGGCCGCCCTCCGCGACCAGGCCCGCCGCCTGCACACCCACCTCGTCGCGCATCCCGGCGCCGGGCCCACCGAGGTCGGCGCGGCCCTCGCCCGCGGCCGCACCCGCTTCGAGCACCGGGCCGTCGTCGTTGGCGCGGACCTTGCCGAACTCCTGGCCGGTCTGGCGGTGTTGGCCAAGGGCGAGCACTCGGCCAACAACGTGCAGGGCGTAGCGGCACGGGCCGGCAAGACCGCCTTCCTCTTCTCCGGGCAAGGCTCCCAGCACGTCGGCATGGGGCATGAACTCGCCGCCGTATATCCGGTGTTCGCGGAGGCCCTGGACGCGGTATGCGCCGAGCTCGACCGTCGTACGGAAATGCCGTTGCGGCAGGTGATGTTCGCCGCCCCGGGCACCCCGGAGGCAGAGCTCGTGCACCGCACAGGCCACACCCAGCCCGCTCTGTTCGCCCTGGAGGTCGCCCTCTACCGCCTCGTCGAATCGTGGGGCCTCACCCCCGATCTCCTGTTGGGCCACTCGATCGGCGAACTGTCCGCCGCTCATGTCGCCGGGGTCCTCTCCCTCCCCGACGCGAGCACTCTGGTCGCCGCCCGCGGCGCACTGATGCAGGCGCTGCCGAAGGGGGGCGCGATGGTCGCGGTGGAGGCCTCGGAGGAGGAGGTGCGCACCAGCCTGTCGGGGTACGAGCAGTTGGCGGTGGCAGCCGTCAACGGACCTCGCTCCGTGGTCGTCTCCGGTGCCACGGACGACCTCGACACCTGGGAAATACCTTGGCGGCAGCGGGGCCGCCGCACCCGCAGGCTGCGGGTGAGCCACGCGTTCCACTCACCCCTGATGCGCCCCATGCTCGGTCGCCTCGCCGAGATCGCGGGCGGCTTGAGCTACCGGGCACCGCGCATCCCGATCGTCTCCAACGTCACCGGCACCCTCGCCGACCCCGCCGCACTCGCCACCCCCGGCTACTGGGTGCGGCATGCCGAGCTTCCGGTCCGCTTCCAGGACGGCGTACGCACCCTGGAGAACGCGGGGGTGACCGCTTTCCTGGAGCTCGGCCCGGCCGGGGTACTCACCGGCATGGTGCAGGACTGTCTGGCCGAACCGTCCGCCGCCGTCCTCGCCTCCGCGCTCGACGGACGCAGGCGCGAGCCCGCCGCGCTCCTTACCGCGCTCGCGGAGCTGCACACCCACGGCGCGGGCGCCGACCCGGCGGGTCTGTTCCCGCCGGCCGCCGGTCGCGGGGTGAACCTTCCCACGTACGCATTCCAGCCCCGCCGCCACTGGATCGACGTACTGCGGACTGTCAGCGGTACGCAGCGGGCGGACCGCGACGCGCCCTCCCCCAGCGGGACTTCGCAGGAGCTCGAGGAGCCGGCCCGAGACGTCCTGGGCCTGGTCCTGGCCGCGGTCGCCCTCGTCCTCGGATACAAGGACAGCACTGCGGTGGACCCGGGCAGATCCCTCCTGGAACTCGGCATCGACTCCCTCGGCGCGGTCCGGCTCCAGCGGCGGTTGTCCACCGTCACCGGACTCGACCTGCCGGCGACACTCCTCGTGGACCACCCGACCCCGGTGTCGGTCGCCGATCATCTGCGGCCGCTGGTCGGGCAGGCCATGCCCGAAACCCGGGAGCCCGCGGCGGCCCCGGCGGCCGACCCGACCCCATACACCACCCTGCTCCGGTCCGCCCATCTGCGCGGCGAACTCGCCGCCACCGTCCCGTGGCTGCGGGAGGCCGCCGCCGCGCTCCCCACCTTCTCCTCCCCCGGCCGGCTCACCGCAACGGGCGGACCCACCCTCGTCTCCGACGGCGTCGCCGAGCCCGCCGTGGTCTGCGTGCCGTCGTTCCTGGCCGGTTCGGGTCCGCACCAGTTCGCGCGATTCGCCGCGGGCTTCCGCCGTCGCCTGCGGATGTCGGCGCTCACTCTGCCGGGTCTCGGCGGCCCCTCACCCCTCCTCCCGAGATCCTGGCGCGCGGCGGCCGACACACTGGCCGCCGAGACACTCACAGCCGCGGCCGGTGCCCCCGTGCTGCTCGTCGGCCATTCCATCGGCGGGGCCCTCGCGCACGCCGCGGCCGCGAGCCTCGAACGTGCCGGACACCAGGTCGCAGGTGTCGTCCTGATCGATAC
The DNA here is from genome assembly GCF_056387915.1 of Streptomyces sp. GLSS-08. Taxonomy (NCBI): domain Bacteria; kingdom Bacillati; phylum Actinomycetota; class Actinomycetes; order Kitasatosporales; family Streptomycetaceae; genus Streptomyces; species Streptomyces sp. GLSS-08. Next base: position 193,164 of record NZ_JBWJAQ010000002.1, on the reverse strand, counting down.
GTACGAGCCCGAACCCGCCCGGCAGAGCGAGGTCTTCGCCTGGGCCATGGGCCGCGTCCTCTCCAGGGACCAGGCGTCGGCCGGCGTCGACGAAGCGGCTGTGCTGGCCATGGGCGGCTATCTGCGCCTCTTCGACGACTGGGCCGCTGACCCGCTCGCCGCCCCGGCACTGCTCCTCAGGGCCGAACGCGGCCCCGACGCGCCGAACAGCCAGGACTGGCCGCTGTGGGGCGCGGCGGACACCGTCACGCCGGTCCCGGGTGATCACTTCTCGCTCCTCGAGGAACACGCCGCCGAGACGGCACGGACTGTTGAGGACTGGCTTCGAAAGGAACGTTCATGCAGCCCGTCGGCATAGTCGACTTCGGGAGCTATCTGCCCGAGAACGTCGTGGGACCCGAGTTCTTCCACGACCCGGACGCTCCGGTGGACCCACTCGCCGGCGCCCCGCTGTTCAAGGTCCCCGCGACACGGCACCACGTCGCACCGGACGAGCGGGCCGCCGACATGATCGCGAAGGCGGCCGAGCCGCTCTTCGAGCGGCTCGGGAGGAAACCCCAGGCGGATGTGCTCCTCACGAACGTGCTGCTCCCGGACGAGCCGTTCATGGGCGTCGGCGCCCAGGCCGCGCACCGGCTCGGCATCGACCCCGAGTGGGTCGTGGACCTGCACAACGGCGGCTGCGCCTCCTTCGTCTACATGCTGCAGCTGGCACAGAAGATCATGGCCGACGGCTCCGCGCGTACCGCTCTGATCGCCAATGTGCAGAACACCGCGGGGCAGATGTTCGCCCAGTCCGAGGTGCGCAAGCACCCCCACGCGGCGGTACCGGGCGACGGGTGTGGCGTGGCCTATCTGGAGGCGGGCGGTGGGTCGCCGATCCTCGGCGTGAGCAAGCGGAGCACTCCCGCGTACTCGGTCGACCTGGGGCTGTCCGCTCCGGACGGGCGCAAGTACTGGGAGCCGGGCACCGGGCAGACGGACATCTGGTTCGACAACGAGAAACAGGCTCAGATCCTGGGCCGCGGCAACGCTCTGGTCCCCGAACTCGTCCGGGAGCTCTGCTCGGACCTCGGCGAGGAACCGTCCGGCATCGACGTCCTCGTCACCAACCAGCCGAACCGGATCTTCCTGAGGAACTGGCGGCGGGCCCTGGAACTCGACGAGAAGCGGCACTTCGACACCTTCGACCGCTTCGGCAACCTGTACGGCGCCGCCGTTCCCGTCACCCTCGACCAAGCCGCGCGCGCCGGCGAGCTGCGCGACGGCGACCTCATCGTGATGTCCGGCTTCGCGCACGCCGGCGATTTCGCGGCCGCGGCGGCAGTGCGCTGGAACGCGTCATGAGCGGCGGCACGGGAGGCACCGCGACGGAGGATTTCGACATCGTCATCGTCGGAGCACGCTGCGCAGGCTCCACGCTCGGCGCACTCCTCGCGCGCCGGGGACTGCGGGTCGTCGTGCTCGATCAGGCCTCACAGATCCGTTCGACGCTCTCCTCGAACATCCTCCAGGCCGATTCCCTGGAATTCCTCGACCGTCTGGGCGTGACCGACGAGTTGAGGGTGGCCGGGGTCACCACGATGACCCATGTCGACATGCGTCTGGAGGAGTTCCGCTGTGTGGCGGCGTTTCCGCAGCGGGAGGGGGACGTGGGCGGCGCGGCGTGCATCCGCCGGGAGGTCCTCGATCCGGTGCTGGTGGGCGCGGCCCGCGCGTCGGGCGCCGAGGTGCGCCTGGGCACCCGGGTCGTCGGGGTGATCCGCGAGGACGGCCGCGTCTCGGGGGTCAGAGCCGTGTCGGGGGGCACCGAGACCGTCCTGCACGCCCGCCTCGTCGTCGGCGCCGACGGCCGGAACTCCAAGGTGGCCGAGACCTGCGGCTCCCGCATGTATCACGTCTGCCCGGGTGAACGCGGCTACTACTGGACCTACTTCGAAGGCGCGGACTTCGGCGCGGACCCCACCTTCGTCTTCCACCGCTGGGGCGACCGGCACATGCTGGGCGGCCCCGCCGACAACGGCCTGTACATCGTGGGCGTCTCCCCGCAACAGCACGAGCGGGAGTCCTTCCGCGCCGACGCCGAAGGCTCCGTACACGCCCACGTCCTGCGCTGCGCACCCATCGCCAAGGCTCTTTCGGGCGCCACCCGGGCGAGCAAGATCTACGGGATCCGCCGTTTCGTCGGGTACTTCCGCGAAGCGGCGGGCGCCGGCTGGGTGCTGCTCGGGGACGCCGGACACTTCAAGGACCCGGCGGGCGGGCGGGGCATCGGGGACGCCTTCCACCAGGCGGAGCGGCTCGCACCCGCGATCTCGGCGGCTCTGCCCAACCCCGCCGGAATCGACCTCGCCACCGCCGAGTTCGGCGCATGGCGGGACCGCACCTACGCCGAGTACTACGGCCTGGCGGCGGACCTCGGCGTCGCGGGTCCCATCGCGGGCGTCGTCCCGCGGGTCGTCGGCAGGCTGCACGCGAAGGGGAAGGTCGACGGCGTACTGGACCTGCTGAGCCATCGCACCTCCGTCATGGACGTCCTCACCCCCGGGCGGGTGCTCGGCGCCACCGGCGCGGCCGTACTGCGCGGCCGGGGCCGACGCCGTGCCGCGCTCGGCGAGTTGGGGCGGCTCGCCACCACGGAGGTCCGCCGCCGCAGCGCCATGCGCACGCCCGTATATCAGAGCGGCGCCCAGCCACGCCCCGTACAACAGGACCCGCTTGAACCGGAGTCGATCCGATGACCAGTCCGCTTCCTTACCCCGTCATCCCCGGCCCGGTGCTGCCGCCCGGCGTCCAGCTGGGCTTCGAGCAGACCGTGCCACGCTCGTTCGCACACCGCAGACAGATCGGCGAGGTCTTCGTCGCGGACTCCGCGCAGAGCTCGGACGTCGACTTCCATGTGTCGTTCCAGATCCCCCGCGCGCACAGCCTGTGGTCCGACCGCAACGAGGCGTATCACGACTCGCTCGCGTCCGCCGAGGCCGCGCGGCAGGCCATCTTCGTGCTGCTGCACCGCCATGTGGGCGTGCCCGTGGGGCTACCCTTCAGCCTCCAGCGGATCACGCTGCGGGTCGAGGACCCGGCGGCGTACAGGGACGATGGGATCTCCGCGCTCCAGGGCCGTCTGCACTACCGCGTCGCCGAACAGCAGGGCAGAGGCTCCGACGTGGTGAGCATGACCCTTGAAGGCGCCATGGAGATCGACGGCCGCCGGGCGATGACGCTCGGCGCGGTCCTCGCCTTCATGTCGCAGGAGGACTACGACATCTTCCGTGCCTTCCAGCGGGCCCAGAAGCCGGTGGAGGACAGCCGGCCGACCCCGGCACACCGGCTCGCGCCCTCCCTGGTCGGCCGCGAGATCCCGCGCAACGTCGTCATCGGTTCGACGGGCCCGACGGGCTCGGAGCCCCACGACGGCCCGATCCGTTATCTCCTCGCCGCCGACCGGCGCCACCCTGCCTTCTTCGACCACGAGTACGACCATGTGCCGGGTCCTCTGATGGTCGAGGGCATGCGGCAGGCGGCCGTCGCGGCGGCCTGCCGGGGCGGGGCCATCGCATCCCCCCACGCCTTGGCGGTCGGCTGCGACGCGGCCTTCCTGGACTTCGCCGAGTTCGAGGCGGACGTCGTCTACGAGGCTCAGGCCTCGGTCCCCGGCGCGGACGGCAGGCTGCCGGTGGCCGTGCGCATCCAGCAGTTCGGCAAAACGATCGTCGAGGGCCGTATCGAGCTGTTGCCCGACGCCGGCCCGCATCCCCGTTCGACCACACAAGGCCACGGAGTCTGATCCATGTCATTGAAACGTACCCGGCGCCGCGTGGCCGTGGTGGGCGGCGGCATCGCCGGTCTCACTGCTGCGCTCCGCCTCGACCTGCTCGGTCACGACGTCGAAGTCATCGAATCCCAGGGCACGTTGGGTGGCCGCTTCGGTCTCGGCAGACTGGGCGACCGGGAGGTCATGACGGGCGGCAAGAACATCGGCCGCCAGTACCACACCTTCCGCTGGTTCACCTCGGAGCTCGGCTCGGACCGGTACGAAAGCTTCGGATACAACGCGTCCCGCATCAAGGACGGCGCGGTGCTCACGATCGACAGTGAGCGCCGCGGTCAGACCCTGAAGAACGTCCGGCGCATGGGCTCGACCCGGGACTTCGCCCGAATGGCGGGCATGGCGGCCCGTATCCGCGCCGACCGGCGCAACCGCTTCCTCGGCTCGCGCTACTTCAGCGGTGTCTCGGCACGGCACGACCACGCCCCGCTCAGCGCGTTCTTCGGCGCCCAGATGACGGACATGCTGGTGCGGCCCATGGTCCTCCGCAACAACGGAGCGGAGCCCGACGAGGTCTATCCCGGCACGTTCGGCACCAACCTCGCGATGCTGCTGGACCATTACGACCAGTTGTCGGGCGGTATCCAGCCCGTCCTGGCGGCATTCGCGAAGCGGGTGCCCGTCCGTCTCGACTCGAAGGTCGAGGGCGTGGAGATCCGCGACGGCCGGGTCACGGGTCTGCGGATCTCTCAGGAGGGCGCCGCGGCCACGTCCCGCGACTACGACGGCATCGTCCTTGCCACCCCTGCCTACGCCACCGCCGAGATCGTCCGCTCGGCTCGGCCGGCACTCGCCCGCCGCCTCGACGACGTGAACTACTTCCCGTCGACCGTGGTGCTCGTCGAGTACGACCGGGACATGTTCACACATGACGTGCGGGCGCTCACCATGGACGACGGACCATGCAGCAACGCCGGCTCGTACGGCCAGGGGGACCGCCACATCGTCCGCTACACCTACAGCGGCCGTGAGGGCAGGCTCACCGACCTCAGCGCCGAGAACATCGACCGGCTCACACGTGAGACCGAGCAGCGCCTGGTGACCCACCTGGGAGCGCCGCGCGCCGAGCGCGTCAACCTCCTGGTCAAGCACTGGAAGGCCGCCTACAGCGGCTATCTCCCCTACCACGCTGAGTTCCTGGCCGAAATCCGCGAAAGCGTCACGGACATCGCCGGCCTGGAGCTCGCGGGTGACTACATCCAGGGAGTGTCCATCGAGGCATGCGCGCGGACGGGCCGTGCCGCGGCCGGGCGGCTCGCCGAGCACCTCGGCTCTCCGGTGTCCCCCGCGTGAGCGGCCCGGAGTGGGCGGTGGTCACCGGCGCGTCGTCCGGCATCGGCGAGCACCTCGCCAGGGGCCTGGCCGCGCGCGGATACGGCCTGTGGCTGATCGCGCGGAGGACCGAGGTCCTGGAGCTGCTCGCCGAGGAACTGCGGGACAGGCACCACGTGAGCGTGCGCGTGAGGACCTGCGACCTCGCCGACCCGGCCGCGCGCGAGAAGCTGGCCGGGGAGCTGGCCGGGGAGCCGGTCTCCGTGCTCTGCGTCAACGCCGGGTTCCCCACCTGCGGGCCGTTCAGCGAGAACGACCCGGCGGAGGAGACCGCCGAGGTCCAGGTCAACGTCGTCTCGCTGCACGCCCTCACCCAGGCCCTTCTTCCCGGGATGCTGGCCCGCCGGCACGGTCGCGTCCTGGTCACCGGCTCCACCGCGGGCTGCCAGCCCGTGCCGACTGCGGCCACCTACTCGGCGACCAAGGCCTTCGCCAATGCCTTCGCCGAGTCGCTGCACATCGAACTGCGCGGCACCGGGGTGAGCTGCACACTGCTCGCACCCGGACCCGTGCGCACCGCTTTCTATGCGACGGGCGGCATTTCAAGCCTGCAGAGGCACGCGTTTCTCGCCTGGCTCACGCCCCGGCGCGTCGCCGAGGCGGGCCTGCGAGGCATGGCGCGGGGGCGTCGTGTCGTGGTCCCCGGCCCTGCCGCCAAGGCCCAGTACCTCGCTGGCCGCCACCTCCCCCGCGCACTGCTCTTCCCCTTGCTGCGCGCGGCAGTTCTTCCCCTGTTCCGCAATGCCAGGGGCACCGTCGCGAACCGTCAGACAGTCAACTCCCGGAAGTGAGAAGCACATGGACGGCAAGAAGCATCGCTGGTTCATACTCGGGGCGTCGCTCATTCCGCTGCTCGCGGTCTTCGGCGCCATGGGGCTGCTGTGGAACGAGATCTTCGGCTGGTCGGACGTCGTCGTCCTGGTCATCATGTACGCCGTCTCCGGCTTCGGGATCTCCGCCGGGTACCACCGCATGCTGACCCACCGATCGTTCGAGACCTACAAGCCCATCCGCATCGCCCTCGCCACCGCCGGAGTGATGGCGGGGCAGGGCCCGCCCCTGATCTGGGCCGCGCACCACCGCAAGCACCACCGCGTCGCCGACAAGCCGGGCGACCCGCACTCCCCGCACCTGGACTTCGAACCCGGCTTCAGGGGCACCGTGGCCGGACTGTGGCACGCCCACCTGGGTTGGCTCTTCGACGTCGGCCTCAGCTCCGACCCGATGCGCTACTGCCCCGACTTGGTCCGAGAGAAGCCCCTGCGCTGGCTGAGCGAACATCTGGTCCTGGTCACCGCCTCCAGTGTGGTCCTGCCCGGCCTCATCGCCTTCGGCATCACCGGCGGATCCCTCCGGGCCGGCCTTACGGGAACGCTGTGGGGCGGCCTTGTCCGCATCTTCCTCATCAACCACATGACGTACGCCGTCAACTCCGTCGGGCATGTCTTCGGGCGTCGCCGCTTCGAGACCACCGACCAGTCGCGCAACGTCGCCTGGCTGTCGATCCCTTCGTTCGGGGAGGCCTGGCACAACAACCACCACGCCTTCCCCCGCTCCGCCCGCCACGGCATGAAGTGGTACGAGATCGACCTCTCCGCGATCCTCATCTGGTCGCTGGAGAAGAGCCGTCTGGCCTGGAAGGTCGTTCGCATCGACCCGGACCGCATGACCATGCGCGAGGCCAATGTCAGCCGCGTCTCCGGCTCCTCCCTGGACGAGAGGGAACTCCTGGAGTCCCAGCAGAAGATCGCGCCCATGGCCGAACGCGACCGCGGCTCCGACGCCTCCCTCGTCGACGTCGAATAGCCACACCGGGGAAGCCGAACGAGACGAGAGACGGGGAAACACGTACATGGATTTTTTCAGCGCCCTGACCGACGGTGCCTCGCACGGTGTACTGCACGAGTGGAACGGCGAAGCGTTCGCACACACACCCTGGCGCGAGGTCGTCGGGGACGCACACGGATTGGCCGCAGGGCTCCGCGCCCTCGGTGTGCGACCCGGAGCCCGGGTCGCCTGCATCCTCACCAACACCCCCGACACGGTCCGCGGACTGCTCGCGATCTGGCTCGCGGGCGGCGTGGTGGCCTCGCTCCCGTTGCCCACACGGGGACAGAGCCCCGAAGCGTACGGCCAGCAGCTCGTCGCCCTTTCGGCGCGGCTGGACCCGGCACTCCTGCTCGTCGACGACTGGCTGACGGGCATGGTCCCCGGGGAGCTGACCCGGCAGCTTCCGGTGCGCGGCTGGTCGGCCCTGCGCGGCTCGGGACGCATCGAGCCGAGTCCGCCGGGACGGGACGACCTGGCGTTCGTCCAGTACTCGTCCGGCTCCACCAGCACACCCAAGGGGTGCGCGCTCACCACCCGTGCCATCGAACAGCAGTTGCAGATCATCCTGCATCTGACGGGCGGCCGGCCGGGCGCGGACACCGTGGCCTCCTGGCTCCCGCTCTCCCACGACATGGGCATGTTCGGCTGCCTGCTGTACTCGTGGGCGTACGACTTCGACTTCGTGCTGTCCACACCCGACCGGTTCGGGATGGCGCCGCGCAGCTGGTTCCGGGACATGTCGGAGTACGAGGCGACGATGACGGCGGGCACCAGCACCGCCGTGTATCTCGCGGCGCGGGCGCAGGGGCGGGGCTCGCTGCCCAGGGAGCTGAAGCTGCGGGCTGCCGTGATCGGAGCGGAGCGCGTCGACTGGGACACACTCAGCACGGCGACGGAGAAGTTCCGGCCGTTCGGTCTGACCGACTCCGCGTTCCAACCCGCGTACGGCATGGCCGAGGCCACGCTCGCGGTGACCGGCAAGCCCTGGGCGCAGGCGCCGACCGCACTCGCCTTCGACGGGCCCGCGCTCGTCGAGGGCTCGGTGATCGAAGTGGCGCCCGACCATCCGAAGGCCACCCGGCTCGTCTCCAACGGCTGCGCGCTGCCCGGTGTTTCCGTGCGCGCCGGGTCGAACGGCGCGATCGCGGAGATCCAGGTGTCCTCACCGAGCCTGGCGAGGGGCTACTACGCGGACCCGGAGCGCACGGCCGCCCGATTCCGGAATGGCTGGCTGCGGACCGGTGACCTGGGCTTCATCAAGGACGACGAGCTCTATGTCCTGGGCCGCGCCGACGACATGCTGTCGGTGGGCGGGCGGAAGGTCTACGCCTCCGAGATCGAGTCGGCAGTCGACAGCCTGAAGAATGTACGCAAGGGGTGTGCGGCGGTCGTCGACACGGGTGACTCGGGAAGGTCGCGGCTCGTCCTGATGGTGGAGCCGCAGGGCAACCCGCGCGACTACCGGCCCATCGCCGAGGAGGCGGCGTCCCTGGCCATGGAGAAGGCCGGGGTCGCACTCGCGGAGTGCCTCTTCCTGCCGCGCGGCGTGCTGCCGAAGACGCCCAGCGGCAAGATCCAGCGGTTCCGTTGCCGGGTGCTGCTCGCCGAAGGACAGCTCGAGCCCGTCGCCCGCGTGACCTTCGCCTGACGCCCGTGTGCGCCTGCCGAGGCCCGGTCGGGCCTCGGCGCCGGGCCGCACTCTCCGGCGGGCCGGCCCCACACCGGCGGCTCATTGAGCACGGTGGTGGTTACCAGGAGGACGGGGGTGAGGTCCGGGTGACCACGGCGGGGAGCCTTTCATTCTCGATGACCTGTCGCGGCAGTGACAGCCCGAAGTGCTCACCGGCAACCTTCAGCACTCGACGCTTGGCTTCAACAGGCGTACGCGCCGCCCCTGGTAACCGGCCGGACTTGACTGTCATAGCTATGGGCATTAGCTTCTGGCTAGTCGCATTAGCTTGTAGCTATTGCGCTTGACGAGCAGGGAGATGTCATGGCTGAGTTCGTCTCCGTCCCGGGCGGCACCATCGCCTACGAGGCCGCCGGAGAAGGCCCGCTGGTCGTCCTGGCCCACGGCATGGGGGACAGCCGAGCGGCGTACAGGTTCGTCCTGCCGCGTCTGGTGGCGGCGGGGTATCGAGTGGCCGCGGTCGACCTGCGGGGCTGTGGCGAGTCGAGCGCGCAATGGCCTTCCTACTCGCGCACCGACATCGCGGGCGATCTGCTCGCGGTGATCCGCCACATCGCCGGCGGCCCGGCCGTCCTGGTCGGCCACTCGATCTCCGGCGGCGCCGCCACCATCGCGGCCGCCCAGGATTCCGGCCTGGTCAGGGGCATCATCGAGCTGGGCCCCTTCACGCGCGCACAGTCGATCAAATTCGGCGACTTCCGCTCGAAGAGCTACCGCAGGGGTGCCTTCCGGCTGCTCGGCTCCAGCCTGTTCGGCAGCAAGGGACTGTGGTCCCGCTATCTCGACCACGCCTACCCGGGCCGCAAGCCGGCCGACTGGACCGACAGGCTGGCCCGCATCGAGGCGATGCTGGGCGAGCCCGGCCGGATGCGGGCGATGCAGAAGATGGGGCAGTCGGCGCCGGCCGACGCGGGCGCCCAGTTGGGCAACGTACGGTGCCCCGCCCTGATCGTGCAGGGCTCGCTCGACCCCGACTGGGGCGATCCGCGCGCCGAGGGCGAGGCGATCGTGGCCGCGATGCCGGCCGGTGTCGGAGAACTCGCGGTGATCGACGGAGCCGGCCACTACCCGCACGACCAGTACCCGGAGGAGACGGTGTCCCTGATGCTGGCCTTCCTGAGCGCACACGCCCGTGCCTAGGGCGGGCCTCGATACGAGCGCCGTCGTCGCGGCGGGAGCGGCGCTCGCCGACGAGGTCGGTTTGGCGGGCCTGACCATGGGTCTGCTGGCCGACAGGCTCGGCGTACGGCCGCCGTCCCTGTACAAGCACGTCGGCTCCCTGCACGAACTGCGGCACGGCATCTCCGTCCAGGCCAAGCGCGAATTCGCCCATCAGCTGGCCCGGGAGTCCGTCGGCCGTTCCGGCCCGGACGCGGTCCGGGCGTTCGCCGACAGTTACCGCCACTGGGCCCTGGAGCATCCCGGCCGCTACGCCGCCACCGTCCCCGCTCCGGCGGCCGGTGACGAGGAGGACCGCCGCGTCAGCGAAGCGGCGTTGCAGGTTCTGCTCGACGTCCTCGCCGGTTTCGGCCTGCCCGACGCGCGGGTAGTCGACTCCGCACGGGCGCTGCGCTCGGCACTTCACGGGTTCGTCACCCTTGAGGGCACCGGCGGCTTCAGGATGCCCCGCGACGTCACGCGGAGTTTCCACTTCCTCATCGACACCCTGATCGCCGGCTTCCAGGCCGACCCTCCTGACCGCGCTTCCGAAGGATGACATGGCCGCCACCGATCCCTCCCCGTCCACCCTGTTGCGTGCGACCCACGATCAAGCGGAGCGCCCAGCACGCCGGTGACCGGCGGAGACCTGGGTGCTGGCCCGCCGGCCGGGCCGCCGCCGTGCCGAGCGGACAAGGGCCCACGGCACCGGCACCGCAACAACCCGACGGGAAGCGTCAGTGCACGCCTCGCTCGTGCCCCTTCCAGTACGGCGCGCGCAGTTTGTACTTCTGGAGCTTCCCCGTGGCCGTGCGGGCCAGTTGGCCGCGGAACTCCACCGAGGTGGGGGCCTTGTACCCGGCGAGGCGCTCCTTGCAGTGGGCGATCAGCTCCTCCTCCGTGACCTGCGCGCCGGGGGCGAGGACGACCAGCGCCTTGACCGTCTCACCCCACTTCTCGTGCGGCACTCCGATGACCGCGGCCTCGGCGACCGCGGGATGTCCGAAGAGTGCGTCCTCCACCTCGATCGAGGACACGTTCTCGCCGCCGGTGATGATCACGTCCTTCTTGCGGTCGCTGATCGTCAGGTATCCGTCCTCGCCGACGGACCCGCCGTCCCCGGTGTGGAACCAGCCGCCTGCCAGGGCTCGCGCGCTCTCCTCGGGCTGGTCCCAGTAGCCCCCCAGGACCACGTTCGAGCGTGCGAGGATCTCACCCTCGTCGTCCGTGCGCAGGGTGACGCCCAGCGCGGGAGCGCCGGCCCGCACGAGCTTCTCCGCGCGCGCCTGGGGGTCGAGGCCGTCCCATTCGGCGCGGGAACGGTTGACCGTGAGGAGCGGCGAGGTCTCGGTGAGACCGTAGATCTGGACGAACTCCCAGCCCAGCTCGGCCTCGACGCGTGCCACGGTCTTCGTGGGCGGCGGCGCCCCGGCGACGATGATCCGCACCCGGTCCCGGCCGGGGATCTCCCCGCCCCACGCACGCGCCGCGGCCAGCACGGCGTTGACGACGGCGGGCGCCGCGCACATCACCGTCACCCCGTGCTCGGCGACCCGGCGCAGGATCTCGGCCCCGTCGACCTTGCGCAGCACGACCTGCCGCACGCCCAGGGCCGACATCGCGAACGGCATGCCCCATCCGTTGGCGTGGAACATCGGCAGCGTGTGCAGATAGACGTCCCGGTCGGTGACACCCGCGTGCAGTGCGAAGGTGACGGCGTTGACCCAGATGTTGCGGTGCGTGATCTGCACGCCCTTGGGACGGGCCGTCGTGCCGCTGGTGTAGTTGACGGTGGCGGTGGCGTTCTCGTCCGCCTGCCAGGGCCGCGGCTCCGTCCCGAACCGGTACAGCTCGGTGTCCGCGACGGATCCGAGCGTGAACCGGTGCTTGCAGTCCACACCGGCGAGGCGGTCCGTCAGTTCGGGGTCGACGAGGAGCACGCTCGCGCCGCAGTGGCCGACGATGTAGCCCACCTCCTCGGCCGTCAGCCGGAAGTTCACCGGCACCAGGACCCGGCCGTGGCCGCTGACCCCGAAGAACGAGGTGAGCAGCCGCGCGCTGTTGGGCGAGACCACCGCCACCCGTGCGCCGTGCGGCACCCCGAGCGCGTCGAGCCCGGCGGCCTGGGCACGCGCCAGCTCGCCGACCCGTCCGTACGTGAGCCCCTCCCACGGCTCGGCGGGCTGGTCGGGTTCGTCGACGATGCCGATCCGGTCGGCGTACACGGTGGTGGCGCGGTCCAGGAAATCCCGGGCCCCGAAGGGGACGATCATGTTGGCTCCCGTAGCTCGGACGGTGTACGGCTTCTATCCGGCCATGGCGCGCGCGTCCCTACAACCCCGCGTTGCCGTCGCTCCACCCGGCCCGCAGTGCCCTCGGACGGGTGGCCCTGCCCACCGGCGGGGGCCCGCCATACTGGGACCCGCGGGAACGGAGAGGCGGACAGGTGACGCAACAGCAGTGGCAGTACGACGTGTTGGTGGTCGGCGGCAGCGGGGTGGACACCATCGTCCGCGTCGACTCCCTGCCGGTCCCGTTCGCCGACTCGGTCCACGTCGGCCCCATCGAGGAGTGGCCGGGCCATACGGGGGGCAACGTCGCGCTGGGCACCCGCGCGCTCGGCCTGGAGGTGGGTTTCCTCGACTGCATCGGCGACGACCGGACCGGTGCGCAGGTACGCGAGCGCCTGGCCGAGGGAGGCGTGGACTTCGTCCCGTCGATCTCACCGGCGGGCACGCGCCGTGCGGTGAACCTGGTCGACGCCACCGGCCGGCGGATGTCCTTCTACGACGCCCGCGACCCGGACGGCCTGCGGATGCCCCGGGACTTGTACCTGCCCCGGCTGCGACGCACCCGGCACGTCCATCTGTCCATCATGAACTTCACGCGCTTCCTGTTCGACGACATCGAGGACGTCGGCGTCCCCGTCTCGACGGATCTGCACGACTGGGACGGGCTGGCCGAGCACCATCGGGAGTTCGCCCTCCGTTCCGACCTCGTGTTCCTCAGCGCGGCGGGCGCGGGTGAGGGCACCCCGGCCCTCATGCGGGAGATCCTGCGTGCCGGGCGTGCCCACACCGTCGTCGCCACGGCGGGCGCGGACGGCTCCTACGTCCTGATTCGCGACGGCGGCTCCTCCCCGCACCACGTCCCGGCCGTCGCCCCGCCCGCCCCGGTGGTGGACTCCAACGGCGCGGGCGACGCGTACGTCAGCGGCTTCCTCTACGGGCGGCACAGCGGCCGGGACGTGCTCGGCTGCGCCCGGCTGGGCGCCATCGCGGGCGCCCACGCGTGCACCGCCCCGGGCTCCACCGCGCTGATCACCGCAGACGCCCTCCTCGCGGCGGACCGGGCCGCCGATGCCCGAGGGCGCCTGACACCCGGGGCCCGCGGACAGTGAGGGGCCCGGCCCCGGACCCGGTGACGGGGGCAGCGGGTCCGGGCCTCGGCTCGCGTCGGTGCGTGCGACTCCGGGCCCACGACCTCTCGCCGCGGCACGTCCGACACGGACGGTGACGCGCGCACCGTGGTGACACCCGGCGTACGCACCACGTGTCGCGGCGGGCCCGCGCGATGGCGCGCCTAAGATCCGTCGCTGTGGCAGACACCTTCGACGAACTGGTCGAGAAGCAGCAGGTAGCCGACGAGGCGCACGCGAAAGTCCTGGAGCTGCGGGACAGGTTCGGGGCGCCGATGCAGCAGGGAGGCTGGACGGCTCGGCAGTCCGAGACCTACGAGACGGCGTGGCGCGCGTGGCGCGACCTCACCCGGGACGTCCAGGCCGCGGCGACCGAGTACGCGAAGGCCACCGGCCAGGAGCGCGCGGAGGTCGAGGCGGCCGTACGGCAGCGGGCGGGTTCCCCCGAGCCGCAGGACCAGTAGCCGGCGTCGGGCGTCCGCCGGAAGGACGCCCACGGCCCGGCGGTCGCCCGAGTGGCCCGCCCGTACGGGGTTCTGCTCGCCGGTTACGCCGGCGGGTGGACGGCGACCGCGGACATCGTCACGGACAGGTGCGGGCTCCGCGCTCGGCGGCCCGCTCTCCCGGTCCCGTCCGGTCCCGCCGGAACCCGTCCGGCCGATGCTCGCACTTCTGCCGTGCCCGCGACTCTCGGGGCACGGCAGAAGTGCCAGTCGGCTGGCCCTCGCGCCCGGGGACGGGCGCAGCGGGTCTCAGCCGTTCCAGGACCAGTCGGCGACCTCCGGCAGGTCGGTTCCGTGTTCGCGGATCCAGGCGTGGTGCCGGGTGCGGACGTCGACCATCTGCTGGCGTACGGAGGCGGCGCGGACGGCGAGGCCGGGGACGCGGTCGATGACGTCCATGACGAGCCGGTAGCGGTCCAGGTCGTTGCGGACCACCATGTCGAAGGGCGTCGTCGTGGTGCCCATCTCCTTGTAGCCGCGCACATGGAGGTTGGCGTGGCCGGTGCGCCGGTAGGTGAGCCGGTGGATCAGCCACGGATAGCCGTGGTAGGCGAAGACGACCGGCTTGTCCTCGGTGAACAGCCCGTCGTACTCGGCGTCGGGCATGCCGTGCGGGTGTTCCTCGCGGGGGAGCAGACGGGTCATGTCGACGACGTTCACGACGCGCACCGCCAGCTCGGGCAGATGCCGCCGGAGCAGGGCGGACGCGGCGAGGACCTCCTGGGTGGGGACGTCACCCGCGCAGGCGAGGACGACGTCCGGCTCCCGGTCCCCGTTCTCGGAGCCCGCCCACTCCCAGATTCCGGCACCGCGGGCGCAGTGGGCGCGGGCCTGGTCGAGGGAGAGCCAGTCGAAGCAGGGCTGCTTGCCCGCGACGATCACGTTCACGTAGTCGCGGCTGCGCAGGGCGTGATCCGCCACGGAGAGCAGGGTGTTGGCGTCCGGCGGCAGATAGACCCGGACGACGTCCGGGCTCTTGTTGAGGACGTGGTCCACGAAGCCCGGGTCCTGGTGGGAGAAGCCGTTGTGGTCCTGGCGCCAGACGTGCGAGGTGAGCAGGTAGTTGAGGGAGGCGATCGGCGCGCGCCAAGCCAACTCCCGCGATGTCCGCAGCCACTTGATGTGCTGGTTGACCATCGAGTCCACGATGTGCACGAAGGCCTCGTAGCAGGAGAACAGCCCGTGCCGCCCGGTCAGCAGGTACCCCTCGAGCCAGCCCTGGCAGAGGTGTTCGGAGAGGATCTCCATCACCCGGCCGTGGTGGTCCAGGTGTTCGTCCACCTGGAGGGTCTGCGCCTGCCACGCCTTGCCGCTGGCACCGTAGACGGCTTCGAGCCGGTTGGAGGCGGTCTCGTCCGGGCCCACGACCCGGAAGTCACGGCGGTCCGCGGAGTCACGCATGACCTGTTCGAGCAGGTCGCCGAGGATCCGGGTGGGCTCGTGCACGGACGCGCCCGGCTTGTCCACGGGCACGGCGAAGCGGTCGAGGAGGGCGATGGGCAGATCGCGCACGAGCAGACCGCCGTTGGCGTGCGAGGTCGCACCGAGGCGGTGCGCTCCCTCGGGGACGCAGGCGAGGACGTCGGAGGTCGGCCGTCCGTCGGCGTCGAAGAGTTCCTCGGGGCGGTACGAACGCAGCCAGGTCTCCAACTGCCGCAGATGCTCCGGGTTCTCGCGCACCTTCGACAGCGGCACCTGGTGAGCGCGCCAGGTGCCCTCGACGGGCAGGCCGTCGACCTCGCCGGGACCGGTCCAGCCCTTCGGCGTGCGCAGCACGATCATGGGCCAGCGTGCCCGCTCGGGCACGCCGTCCACGCGCGCCGTGCGCTGCACGAGTGCGATGCGGTCCAGCGCCTGGTCGAAGGCGTCGGCCATGGCGCGGTGGACCTGGCGGGGGTCGTCGCTGGTGACGTGGATCGGTTCGTGGCCGTATCCCCGCAGCAGTTCGTCGAGTTCGGACTCCGGGATACGGGACAACACGGTCGGGTTGGCGATCTTGTACCCGTTCAGGTGGAGGATCGGCAGGACGGCGCCGTCGTTGACCGGGTCGAGGAACTTGTTGGAGTGCCAGGAGGCGGCGAGCGGGCCGGTCTCCGCCTCGCCGTCACCGATGACGCAGGCGACCAGCAGGTCGGGGTTGTCGAAGGCGGCTCCGTAGGCGTGCGCGAGGGAGTAGCCCAGTTCGCCGCCCTCGTGGATCGAGCCCGGCGTCTCCGGAGCGACGTGGCTGGGCACTCCGCCGGGGAACGAGAACTGCCGGAAGAGCCGGTCCATCCCGGCAGCGTCCCGTGAGACGTTCGGGTAGGTCTCGCTGTAGCTGCCCTCCAGCCAGGAATTCGCGAGCACGGCGGGGCCGCCGTGGCCCGGCCCCCACACGCACAGCGCGTCGAGACCGCGGGCCTTGATCACCCGGTTGAGGTGGGTGTACACGAGGTTGAGGCCGGGCGAGGTGCCCCAGTGGCCGAGCAGTCGCGGCTTGATGTGGGCCGGGGTGAGGGGCTCGCTCAGCAGCGGGTTGGCCAGGAGGTAGATCTGGCCCACGGCAAGGTAGTTGGCCGCCCGCCAGTGGGCGTCCAGGGTGCGCACCTCCTCGTCGCTCAGCACGGTGCTTCCCTGGTGTTCGGCCTTGGTCATCGTGACTCCGTACGTCATCGGGCGGGCGGGGCGGAAGGCGGCGACGGCGCCGACGTGCGTCCAGCATTACGCCGGGCGTCTGCCCGCTGCGCGCCGTTTCGTGCGCTTCGGCCGAAACCGGACCGTTCGACGCGGCGAACGGTGGCGTCGCACGGGCCGCCGTGGACCCGGTCGTGCCCGTGGCAAGCGGTGGCGTCGCACCGGCCGCCGTGGACCCGGTCGTGCCGCACGTCCTGGAGGGAGCGGAGGTCCGATGCGGTGCGGGAGTTCCGCCGCTTGTGCGAGGGGCGTCTCAGGCGGCTTCCGCGCCCGGACCCTCCCGCTCCACGGACGGCCTGGCGGGCCCCGCCTTCGGCACGAGCCACAGGTGCCCCCGGCGCCGCGCGTGCCGCGCGCCCCGCACGGGACGGAACATCCTCTCCTCGTACCGGTCCAAGAGCAGTAACAGGCCGAGCAGCAGAGGCGGCACACCGACCGCGATGAAAACCATGCCAAGTCCCCCTTCGGCGCCCTCCTGGCCGAGTAGCCCGGTTCCCGCCCGGCGAAAGCCGCGGACGGTGAAGGACGCGTGACCATTCCGTGGAGGGGGAGGCGGCCGGGAGCCTCTGCCCGCAAAGGGGGTCGCGTCCGTCCGGCACCCCGAGGTCACCGGACGGACGCGCGACGAAGGAGCCTACCGGCGCGGGCCGCCCTCCTCCTCGTCGTCGTCCATGACGCCCTCGGTGGCTATCTCCTCACGGCGGGCCTTACCCGTGACCGTCTCGTTCTCGACCTGCTCCTCGGTGCTCAGCCGTACGCGTTCCACCGGGACCGTTTCCGTCTCCACCACGGGGCGTTCGGCGTGGAGGGTGACCTCGTGCTCGGCCTCGGTGATCTCCGGGCCGGACAGCGCTGCGTCCCGATTGGCGTCGGTGATGGGTTCACGCTCGATACGGACCTCTTCGTGCCGCAGCGGGACGGTGCGCTGCACCTCTTCCGTCACCACGTACTTGCGCAGGCGGGCGCGACCGGTCTCGTACCGTTCGGCACCGACGTGCACCTGCTCCTCGGAGCGTGTCATCGCGTCGTCGCCGCGCATGTCCTCGCGTTCACCGGAAACGCCGCCCGCGGCGCCACGGCCGGTACCTGCCATCCCCGGCCTGCCGGCCATGCCCCCGGAGTCGGCGGTGTCGTCCATTCCGGTCGTGCCGGTGGTGCCGGCCATTCCGGTCGTGCCGGTCATCCCCGCGGTGCCGGTGGTCCCGGAGTGGGCCCAGCCCTCGCCGCCGGGCTGGTTCGCCTGCTGCCACGCGTCGTCCCAGTCGATGCCGTAGTGCTCGTAAAGACGGTGCTCCTCGGCTTCGGACAGATGCCCGCCGCCGTCCACGTCGACATTGGGCGCGTCCTTGACCATGCCCTTGGCGTACGGCACCTCGAGGTGATCCTCCACCACCACCGCCTCACCGATCGGCACGAACGACTCGCTGGTGCCGAACAGTCCCGTCTTGACGCTGACCCATTCCGGCTGGCCGGTGGCGTCGTCGTAGAAGACGTGCTTCGCCTCGCCGATCTTGTTGCCTTCGGAGTCGTAGACAGGGTGTTCCAGAACCGTCGAGATCTGCTCCTGCGTGATCATTCCTCAGCACCTTCCCTCTGTGCTTCTCAGCGTGCTCTTCAGCATTCGGCTCTTGCACGGGTCACCGGGACCTATGGGTACGAAACGCAAAGAAAGGGACTAATGTGTCAGTGCGTTGATCGCGCGGCGACCGAACGGTGACCGACGCAGCGCGTGACGGGACGTCCACAGCGCGGCATTGTCAGTGGTGGCGGGCAGGATGGCGGCCATGACCACACCCGCAGCAGTGATCGTCGATGCCGCCGGCTACGCCGAGGCCGTCGAGGAGGCCGTGAAGGCATCGGCCGCCTATTACACGGGCGGCACGTCCGCGCTGGACGACGACGCCTACGACCGGCTGGTGCGCTCCATCGCGGCCTGGGAGGCCGAGAACCCGGACCGGGTCCTGCCCGACTCTCCCACCGGGAAGGTCGCCGGTGGCGCGGTCGACGGCGACGTTCCGCACACGGTGGCGATGCTGAGCCTGGACAACGTGTTCTCCGCCGAGGAGTTCACCGCGTGGACCGCGTCGCTGGCCCGCCGGATCGGCCATGACGTCACGCGGTTCAGCGTCGAACCCAAGCTGGACGGGCTGGCGATCGCCGCCCGTTACACCCGGGGACGCCTGGTCCGGCTCGTCACGCGCGGCGACGGCACGGCCGGGGAGGACGTCTCGCACGCGATAGGCACCGTCGACGGCCTGCCGGTCCGGCTGGCCGAACCGGTCACGGTGGAGGTGCGCGGCGAAGTCCTCATGACCACCGGCCAGTTCGAGCATGCCAACGAGCTGCGCACCGCCCACGGCGGGCAGCCGTTCGCGAACCCGCGCAACGCCGCCGCGGGCACACTGCGCGCCAGGGACCGCGCCTACACGGTGCCGATGACGTTCTTCGGCTACGGCCTGCTGCCGCTCGCCGGCACCGACCCGGACCTCGCGGCGCGACTGGGTGAACTCGCCCACGGCGACCTCATGTCGGAGGCCGCCCGCCTCGGGGTCAACACCCCTGGTGACACCGCCGTGTCAGGCGTCGTGGTCGACACGGCCGAACAGGTCCTGGTCCGCGTCCGGGAAATCGCCGCGCTGCGGGCAAAGTTGCCGTTCGGGATCGACGGAATCGTCGTCAAGGCCGACCTGGCCGCCGACCAGCGGGCCGCGGGTTCGGGCTCGCGCGCTCCCCGCTGGGCGATCGCCTACAAACTCCCCGCAGTCGAGAAGATCACCCGCCTGCTGGGGGTGGAGTGGAACGTGGGCCGCACCGGCATCATCGCCCCTCGCGCGGTCCTGGAGCCGGTCGAGATCGACGGCTCCGTCATCACCTACGCCACCCTGCACAACCCGGCCGACATCACCCGCCGCGACCTGCGCCTGGGCGACCATGTGATGGTCCACCGCGCGGGTGACGTCATCCCCCGCATCGAAGCCCCCGTCGCGCATCTGCGCACCGGCGAAGAACAGCCGATCGCCTTCCCCGCCGCCTGTCCGCGGTGCGGCTCCGCCATCGACACCGGCGAGCAGCGCTGGCGCTGCGAGAACGGCCGCAACTGCCACCTGGTGGCCTCCCTCTCGTACGCGGCCGGACGGGACCAGCTCGACATCGAGGGCCTCGGAGCCACTCGCGTCGTCCAGCTGGTCGAGGCGGGCCTCGTGTCCGATCTCGCCGACCTGTTCGCCCTCACCCGGGACCAGCTCCTGAGCCTGGAGCGCATGGGCGAGACCAGCACCGACAACCTCCTCGCCGCGATCGCCGCGGCCAAGGGACAGCCCCTGTCGCGGGTGCTGTGCGCGCTCGGCGTACGGGGTACCGGCCGCTCCATGTCCCGGCGCATCGCCCGGCACTTCGCCACGATGGACGCCCTCCGCGCCGCCGACGCCGCGGCGATACAGCAGGTCGAGGGCATCGGCACCGAGAAGGCCCCCTCCATCGTCGCCGAACTGGCCGAACTGGCCCCGCTCATCGACAGACTCACCGCGGCCGGGGTGAACATGTCCGAGCCCGGAGCCACTCCGCCGGCCCCCGCGGGCGATGACGCCGACGGCGCGGCGGCCGTGGCGCCCGCGGCCGGGCCACTCGCCGGGATGACCGTCGTCGTCACCGGCGCGATGACCGGCGCCCTGGAGAAGCTCAGCCGCAACCAGATGAACGAACTCGTCGAGCGCGCCGGGGGGCGCTCGTCCTCCAGCGTCTCCAAGAAGACCGGTCTCGTGGTCGCCGGCGAGGGTGCCGGGTCCAAGCGTGCCAAGGCCGAGGCGCTGGGGGTGCGCCTTGTCACTCCGGCCGAGTTCGCCGTCCTGGTCGCGGATCTCCTCGACTGACCTGAGACTGTCCGGCCGATCATGCGCTGGGCCGGCTGCCGGATGCCGACCGGATGATCCTGGCGGCATCCGATACCCCAGGTTTCTGGGGTACCCCGGTCGTGTCCGCGGTTGAAGACTGGGGGCATGGACATCATCGAGCAGAACAAGAAGACCGTTTCCGACTTCATCGAGGCGCTGTTCACCAAGGGTGACCTCGGCGCCGTCGACGCCTGGCTCACCGAGGACTTCGTCGATCACGATCCACCTTTCGGCGGGCCGGCCGACCGCGAGGGGATGCGCGGGGCGGGCGCGATGTTCCGTGCCGCGTTCCCCGACTGGCACAGCGACACCGAGCTCATGATCGGCGAGGGTGATCTGGTGGCCGAGCAGTTCACCGCCAGTGGCACACAGCGGGGCGAGATCCTCGGAGCAGCTCCCACCGGGCGCACGCTCAGCCTTCCCGGCATCAATGTCTTCCGGCTCCGTGACGGCCGCGTGGTGGAGCGCTGGGGCCGGCTGGACGAGCTGGGCCTGCTGCGCGGGCTCGGTCTCGTCCGGGGGCCCTGAGCAAGTGGGCGCGCCCCGCCGACGGGCGCCCGCCGCCCGTCCGGTGCGGGCGGTGGGCGCGAGGAGTAGCGTCGTACACATGGTCGCGACAGCGACGGCACACCAGGCCGAGGTCCTCATCGACCGCTGCCACGCGGGCCTGGACGTAACGAGTCTGAGCACGGAGGCGCTGCGCCGGATCCGGCGTCTCCTGTCCGTCGACGCGGTGTTCTTCGCGGCCGTCGACCCCGCGACGCTGCTGTTCACCTCGGCGGTCGCCGAGGAACCCCTGGCCGAGGCACGGACGCTGTTCCTGGACAACGAGTTCGGCCGGGCGGACGTCAACAAGTTCGCGGCGCTCGCGAGGTCCGGCGATCCGGTCGGCTCCCTGGACCGGGCCACTCTCGGCGACCGGTCCGCCAGCGCCCGCTACCGCGAGATCATGGCGCCGCTCGGGCTCGGCGACGAGCTGCGCGCGGCCCTCATCAGCGGCGATGGCTGCTGGGGGGTGCTGTGCCTGCACCGAGAGGACGCCTCCGCCGGCTTCGACTCCCGTGACCTGGCACTGGTGCGGAACATCGCACCGCACCTCGCGGAGGGCCTGCGCAGGGCCGTGACCTTCGAGTCCACCGCCGCGGGCGCCCCGGCTCCGGCCGCCCCCGGCATCATCGTGCTCGACGCCGGTCTGACCGTCGTGTCCATGAACCCGGAAGCGCACGCCTGGCTGGCGGAGACCGAGGACGCCAGCGGCGCGGGCACCGGCGGACTGCCGCTGGCCGTGCAGGCGGCGGCCTCCCGGCTGAGCACCCTGGAGCAGGCATCCCCCACGCTGCCGGCTTCGGCCACCGTGCGGCTGCGCGGCCGGTCCGGACGATGGTTCACGCTGCACGCCACCCGCCTGCACGGGCCAAGCGAATCGCAGATCGGCATCGTGATCGAACCGGCCTCTCCCACCGAGACCGGCTCCCTGCTGCTGAGCGCGTACGGCCTCACCGACGCGCAGACCCGCGTCGCGGCCATGGTCGTCCGGGGAAGCTCCACCCGCCAGATCGTGCGGGAGCTGCACATCTCCGCCAACACCGTGCAGGAGCACCTGACCGCGGTCTTCGACCGGGTCGGCGTACGCAGTCGACGCGAACTCGTCGCGACGGTCCTCGCGGACCGCGGCCGCTCCTGAGCGGCGGCCACAACCGGTGCGTGACACATCCTCCCCGGAAGACGCGGCCGTCGCCCCGGTACCCCGCCACCTGGCGCGGGGCGACGCGGAGGCGCCGCGCACCGCGGAGAACGCCGCATCCCAGCGTCGCATTCGGGTCTTGCAGCGCCTGCGGTCCGCCCGCTGACCTTGAGTGAAGACCAGGAGAGCGGGCGGCAGAAGTGCCATGGCGCACGTCACATCCGACCGGGGGTGGCGCGGGAACTCCCCACAACGGTTTATCGTTCATCTATACGTGGCTGCGGAGGGGACAGTGTCCCCGGGCCTCACCCATGGCCCATGGGGACGATCGTCCGGCTGAAGCCCCATGGAGCCTTTCGCCGCGAGGCGACCGCCCTCCGCCTGTCACCCCGTACGGCCCCGGCTGGTCTCCCCCGTCCAGTCGGGGTCTTTGCCGTCCGCCCCCTCCTTCCGGTCCGACCCGACTCCTCCGCACACGCGTTCGCGGTGTTGTCCACGGACGAGGAGGCGTGAATGCCGCCTCCCGGGACACACAGGGAGTCTCGACGGTCTGCACCGGCCGGTCCGTCGGAGTGCCGCCGCGACCGTCGGCCGGGAGAAGCGGAGCGAGGCATGTCGATCGACCTCATGGGATTCCTCGGCGTCGTGATGCTCGCCTATCTGATCCCCGGCCCGGACTTCTTCGTGATCGTCAGAGCGGCGGCGTTACGTCCGTCGCTGGGGCGGATGGCCGCGCTCGGCGCACAGACCGGTCTGTGCGTCCACATGCTGGCGGCCGCTCTCGGTCTGTCCGTCGTCGCCGCACGTTCTCCGGCCGTGTTCACGGCCATCAAGCTGGCCGGTGCCGCCTACCTCGTGTACCTGGGCATCCGGGCCGTGGCAGCCGCCCGGCGCGCCGCTGCGGAACGCCGCCGCGGGGCCGCGCAGGGCGGGGACGGCCGCATCCTTGGCCAAGGCACCGCTCAGGAGCCGGCGACGAAGCCGGAGCCGAGCCGTCGGGACGGCTTCACCCAGGGCTTCCTCACCAACGTGCTCAATCCGAAGGCGGCGCTGTTCTTCCTGAGCATCGTGCCCCAGTTCGTCGACGGCCACGGCTCGATGACCGGGCAGATCCTCTTCCTCGGCGTGCTGGACGTCCTTGTCGGTGTCCTCTACTGGCTGATCCTGGTGAGCGCGGCGGCGCAGTTGCGGACGCTGCTCGGCCGGCCTGCCTTCCGCGACCGATGGGACATGACGACCGGCTGGCTGTTCATCGCCATCGGTATCGGAGTCGCGGCCGTCGACTGAGCCCCGATGGACGGGGAGGGCCGGCCCAGGGGCGGACCCGGTCGCGCGTGAGGCTACGGGGCCAGGGCCAAGCCCAAGGAGTCGGCGCCCACCGGCTTCGGGGCAGCCTTCTCGTAGAAGACGTCCAGCTGCGTGATCGTGAAGCCCGCGGCCGTCACCAGGTCCGCGGTCGGTCTCGTGAGGTGGCAGCCGCCGAAGAGCCGCTTGTTGACCGGCTCCAGGCGATGCTGCCAGCGGCGCACGCCCGGATCCTCTTCCGGGGCGAGACCGTGTTCGAGGAAATGGAGCGTTCCCCCGGGCTTCAGGACCCGCCGCACCTCGCGCAGAGCGGCCCCGGCGTCGGGGATGGTGCACAGCGTCCAGGTGGACAGGGCGGCGTCGAAGCTGTCGTCCACGAACGGCAGCGACTGGCCGTCCAGCCCCGCGCGCCGGACCGGGACGCGTGCCGCCCGGACCCGTTCGCCGGCGAGCCGCCAGCCGAGGTCCGAGGGCTCGATCGCCGTGACGCCGGTGACGGTCGGCGGGTAGTACGGAACGTTGTGACCGGTACCGAACCCGATCTCGATCACCTCGCCCGTCAGGCCCTCGCAGACACGGCGGCGCAGCGGTCCCGCGGTCTTGACCCCGCACGCGACGTTGATGATCCGCGGCAGCACGCGGTCGGCATAGCAGCCCATGGCAGCCTCCGTGTCCTGTCTCCAGGATGGCACCGCGCACCACCCCCTGCATGCTCACTCGGCGGCGCCGAAAGCAGCGTCCCATCGGCGGGCGACCGTCGACGGATCCTGACGGCCAGGAAGAGAAGCAGGTCCGAGGCCTGTCACCCGCCCACGGACAGGGACATGGACTACAGGGGTGCCATGGCGACGGCGGCGGCGATCACGAGGACGGCCACGGCGACCGCGACGCCCCGGAGTCCCGGACCGCGCACTCCCGGGCCGCGGTCCCGGCGGCTCCCGCTCACCGGGAGTGCCAGGCGCTCGCAGCAGACGCAGTGGTCGTGCGGCAGGACCGGCGAGTCGAGCCAGTAGGCGCCCAGCAGTCGGGCATGGCGTTGCGGGACGGAGACATCGGTCATGACGGGGAGAACGAGCCGCGTTCCCGCCCGCCACGCCCCGGTCAACGTATTCGGCAGACCTTCATACATCCGGGCCATGTCGCGCCCGAGGAGGTTTGTCAGGTCCTGCGCGCGGAGAGACGAGTCCACCACGAACAGCCGGGGGAAGCGGGGCACCTCGCAGGCGGTAGCAGCGGGCGTCCGTCGATCCGGTCCGGCGGGCTGCCGACCGGATCGACGGACGCCCGCGGCACGCCGGGGCAAGGGCCCGTGTCTCAGATCCCGGGTTCCGGCAGCAGTCCGCGCCGGGGAGCCACGGGCGGCGCCTCGGCCGGAACGGGCGCGTGCGCCGGGGCCGTTGCCGGGGCCGGGTCCGCTGCGCCGCTCTGGAACGCGTCGGCACGCACGTGCCGCATGACACGGCTCGTCACCCGGTACCGGCCGTTGGGCAGTTGGCGGGACTTGGTGACATGCACCGCGAGCGGGCCGGCCCACTCGTACCCCATGCGCTCGCCGTGGCGGGCCAGGCTGTCGGTGAGCAGCTGGCCGACGCGGTCGCCGTTCCGTTCGAGTTCCTCGATGACGAACTCGGCCAGTTCGACGTCGTAGGCGTTGGGGACGACCACCCGGGTCTCGCTGCACACGACGGCGCTGTCGTCGCATTCGCGGTGCAGTGCGCCGAGCAGTTCCACGGGTTCCTTGTGGCGGATGTGCGCGAGCAGGGTTCCTCCGAAGCGCTCCAGCGCTCGTTCCAAGCCGGTGAGTGAGCTCACGCCCTAGTTCTCCTCCCTCTCCGCGAAGTCGTCCGGGCGCACCTGGGCCTCCTCCAGCGCCTCGCGCAGCGTCCGGCCGGTGCCGCCCTGCTCCTGCGGCTTCTCCGCACCGGCCCGGCCGTCCAGCACCTGATCGGTGCTGCCGGTCTTGGCGCGGTTCTCTTCGGGGACGGTCATGACAGAAGGCTCCTTGTCGTCGGGCGTGCCGCTTCCTCACTCGCGGGTGCCCGGCCTGCGGAGGTCGACTCATGCCGAAGCGGAACTACAGGAGGTCGTGCGGCGCCGACTCGTTCGAGGCGGCGCCCGAGTGCCGGGATGCGCAGGTGTGACGGTGAGGACACGGGACACCTGTATGGGCATGTTCCTACCGAGGCGATCCCCGCTGACGCCCGTGCCCGCCCGCGAACGGAGGTAGCCGTGCTGTTCCTTGTCGTGGCCGTACTCTTCCTGGCCGTCGTGCTCGGATCGGCCGCCTACCTTCCGTTGCCCGTGACCGTCGTGGCCGGTGTGGTCATCGCCGCATGGCTGGCGGTGTTCGCCGTCCGTGAGCGCCGACGGCGCGGCCGAACCGGAAGGGCGTGACCATGAAGCTGACCGCGCCCCCACGGCGGGAGACCGGCAGGCGGGACACCGAAGGAATGGCGGTCGCCTCCTTCGTCCTCGGCCTGGTCGGACTCCTCGTCATGAACTTCGTCCTCGGCCCTGTCGCCATCGTGCTGGCCGTCATGGCGCTGCGCCGGAACACCCCGCGCCGCTTCCGGGCTCGGCTCGGACTGGCGCTCGGCATCGCGGACATCGTGGTGCTCGCCGTCCTCATGGCGGTGAACGGCACCACGTCGTGGAGCATCCTCGGCTGACCGCGGCCCGGCCCTGTCGCAGGGCCACCATCCGGGACGGCACGACGGCCCGCCGCGCATGCGGCTTGCCGTCGTGCCGTCCCGGCCCGCCCCGAGTGCAACCGTCATGGCCGGAAACGTGTCTCTGTGCACACGACTGGAAGCGCGGGGGCCTCGGACACTCCCGCGCCCCGCGTCTCGGGGGGACGGGCCATGAACACTTGGGCAGTGCCGGGCTACACGGAGACACGTGAGCTCGGCTCGGGAGCGAGCGGGCGGGTCGCGCTGGCCGTCCACGAGGAGACCGGGCTTCCCGTCGCGGTCAAGTACCTCAGTGAGTCGCTGCGCACCCGCCCCGGTTTCGTCGCCGAGTTCCGCGCGGAGGCACGGCTCCTGGGCGGGCTCGGGAGCCGGTACGTGGCCGGTCTGTACGAGTACGTCGAGGGCCCGGACGGCGCGGCGATCGTGATGGAACTCGTGGACGGTCTCTCCCTGCGCCGGCTGCTCACCCGGGAGGCTCCTCTCGCCCCGGAAGCCGCACTCACGCTGCTCAAGGGCTCGCTGCTCGGGCTCGCCGACGCGCACCGCCTCGGCGTGGTGCACCGCGACTACAAACCGGAGAACGTCCTCGTCACCGCCGACGGCCACTCGAAACTCGTCGACTTCGGGATCGCCGCCACGGACGGCACCGCGGCCGGCATCGCGGGCACTCCGTCCTACATGGCCCCGGAGCAGTGGACCGGCGCTCCCGCCTCCCCCGCGGCCGACGTCTACGCGGCGACCGCCACGTTCTTCGAGTGCCTGACCGGCCGCAAGCCCTACACCGGCGACAACATGGCCGAACTGGCCCTGAAGCACGTGGACGGTCCCATCCCGGCCGACGAGGTGCCCGAGGCGTTGCGGCCCCTCGTCCTCGCGGGTCTGGCGAAGTCCCCCGGCCAACGGCCGCCGGACGCCGGGGACTTCGTGGCGGAACTTGAGACCGTTGCGGGCGGCGCGTACGGAGCCGACTGGGAGGAACGCGGACGCGGCCGGCTCGCCGCGCTCGTGGCCCTCTCCCTCCTGCTGCTGCCGTCCGCTCCCCACACGTCCAACGGCACCACGGACACGGCGCGCACGGTCCTCTCCCAGCACCCCGGCGGGTTCCGTTCCTGGCTGCCGGGCCGGCGCGGCCTGCTCGTCGCGGGTGCGGCCCTCGTCGCCGCCCTCCTGCTGGCGCACCGCGCCGGACCGGGCACCGCGGACACTCCGCAGCAGGCGGCGCAGGCTCTCGCCACGACGAGTACGCAGCCGGATGTCTCCGAAGGGCCGGCGGGTACGACGGAATCCGGTTCGCCCAGCTCCTCCGCGCCGGACGGGACTCCCCCGCCCTCCGCGTCCGCAACGGCCGACGGCTCCTCCGCGCAGCCCTCGGCGTCCGCCTCCGCCGGGGGTGGGGCGGCGACGCCGACGGCGGGGCCGACCGGCGCACCCACCGTGGCTCCTGCGGCCCCCGCGGCGGTCAAGGACGTCACGCTGACCGGCTTCCAGCAGACGGGTTCCGCGACGGGCACGGCGACCGTGACCGTCACCACCGACGGAACGGGACCCGTCACTCTCAGCGTCACCTGGTTCACCGGGGACACCCGCGGACAGTCCGGCACCCAGGACGGGGCGGCCTCGACGTACGAGCGGAGCGGCTCGACGCAGTACACGCTCCCTGTCGAGCACACCTTCCAGGGGACGGGCTGCTACTGGGGGGTGCGGGCGACGACGGACCCGGCCCCGGCGGGCGGCGACGCGTGGCAGCAGCTTCTGACCCGGGCGTGTGACCTCCGGTGAACGACGACCCCCGGGCCCATGGCGAGCGCCCCGACGCGGACGACGACTACAGCGCCACGGCGCTGGCCAGTCACTGGATCCAGCGGCCGGACTCCGACAACACGCGGTCGGACGCGGACACCCTGGTGGCGGCTCCGTCGGACACGACCGCCGCGACGGGGCGCCTCGGTCCCGCCTCACTCGGTGAGAGCGCGCGTCCCGATCCCGCCCCGCATGCCGACGCCACGCGCCTCGGCCCAGGCGTGCACCCCGACCGCGTCGACGGCACCCTGCTGCGCTTCGGACCCGGCGTGAACGCCGACACCGTACGCCGTGCCCACGTCAACCTCCCCGCGCAGCCCGATGCACGTCCGGGGCCGCGCCACCACGCCTGGCGCAGACACGCACTGCCCACGCTGGTGGTGCTGGGCGTCCTCGCGTTCCTCGCCTGGGACCGGGCCGCGCCGCCCGTCGACGTGCGCGACGTCACCGTCTCCGTCGAGCGGCCCTCGCCCGGCTGCGACGGCACCGCCGACATCGTCGCCACCGTCACCACCAGCGGTGGACCCGGCATCCTCTCCTACCGCTGGGTGCGCAGCGACGGCACGTCCTCCGAAGTCCTGCGCGAGAACGTGCCTGGCGGCCGGCGCACGGCCCGGCTGCACCTCCTGTGGTCCTTCCACGGCGAGGGCCGCTACACGGGTCGCGCGGAGCTGCGCCTGCTCTCCCCCGAGCGACGTACGAATGCGACGCATGTCACGTATGTCTGCTCCTGACCGCCCCTCGGCACGCACATCGGATCCGAGTTGGTTGTTTCACCCCCGCGTCTGAAGGTGACCCGGACAACGAACGAAGTCCCACCGACCGGAACGATTCGATCGAAGGAGACTGCCATGGAGAGCTGGCGGGACGCTGCGGCATGCCGGAGCGTCGACCCCGACCTCTTCTTCCCCGTCGGCAGCACGGGGCCCGCGGTGCTGCAGATCCGGGAGGCCAAGGCCGTGTGCCGCCGCTGCCCGGTGCGCGACGCGTGCCTGCGGTGGGCGCTCGACACGGAACAGACCCTGGGCGTCTGGGGCGGTACGAGCGAGAACGAGCGCCGAGCGCTGAAGCGTCGCCTGGGCAGTCGCCGCGGTGATTTTGCGGCGTAGGCCGCACGACGCGGGCAGCACACGCCCGGCCGCAGCACACGGCCGGGAAAGACCGGAGCACCGCACGGCGTCCGGTCCGCACGACACCGGGAAGGCGAGATGACGACCGAGCCCCAGTGGGACAACGACCTGGCTTCCACCAAGATGACCAGCTTGACCAGCACCTTTGCCGGTGACTTGCGCAACGTGACCGATGCCAGGATCGCCGCGGAGGACTACCTGCGCGCCCTTGCGCGCACGTCCCCGCCCGGCGCGCCCGAGCATCTGGACGACATCCTGCTGGTGGTGACGGAACTGGCCGCCAACGTGGTGCAGTACGCTCCGGGCGCCTTCCGTCTGGAGCTGCGACCCACCTTCGACGGCGTCCACGTGACGATGCACGACACGAGTACGGTGCGGCCCACCCCGCGGTCCTTCAGTCCGGACGGGGGCGGCGGGGGCATCGGCTGGCATCTGATCCAGGCGCTGAGCGACCAGGTCAGCGTGGTCCGCCAGCCCGACGGCAAGGACGTGCACGTCTTCCTGCCCTGGTGACGCCGGGGCGACCCGCCGGAAGCCGACGGGCGTCACGGCCGGCCGAAGGCCCGGGGCCGTTCAGACGTCCGTGGGCAGGCCGCTCACCTCCGCGATGCCCCGCAGTTCCTCGTCCTGGCGATGGCGTTCGCCGATGAACTCGGCGATCTCCTGACACTTGACGGGATCGGCCGCGGTCCCCGAGTCCGTGACGACTCTGACCGGCCCCTGCTCCTCCGTCTCGATCTCGACGATCTGGTTGTCCAGACGGCCCGTGACGGCGACCGCGACGACGAGAGAGGCCTCGTCGCGGACCTCCTGCGAGACGTTCTCCCCGTCCGCGCCCTCCAGACTCAGTTCGATCGGTCCTGCCCGCTGTTCCTGGATGGCCTCCAGCACTGGTTCGACCATGCGCAGCAGCAGCGCATAGTCCGAGGGGGCCATGCGCAGGCGGAGCAGGTCCAGGTACAGGTCGACGGGCCGGCCCTCCGGCGGAAGTTCTGATTCGCTCATGGCACTCGACTTCCCCGATGTAGGCGACGTGATCGCATCTGCATCCAGAATGGTGCGCCCGCGCGCATGCCGCCGCTCGAGAGGTCTCGCCGGTACGGCGCCCGGGTGGCCGCGGCCTCCCGGCCGCCCGCGTCGGGCGCCCGCCGACGCGGCGGAGCAACGTGCGTCCCGTCACCTTTGTGTGAATCCCCCATTTGCGTGAGCATCATGCGCGCAACGGGGGTAGTAGGGGGCTTTAGGCCCGTTCCCCCGGAGGCTTCCCTTGATCCCGATCGTGCACAGGACGCTCGTCATGCAGCTCGAGGCAGGCGGCACCGGCCGCTTCTCCGTACTGGCGCACATGACGTACGAAGCCGACGATCCGTTCGCCGTCACCGTCGTGTTCAGCCACGACGGCCGGGTCCTCGCCCGGTGGAGACTCGACCGCCAGATGATGGCCGACGGAATGGAACGTCCGGTCGGTGAGGGGGACGTGCGGATGGGTCCGCAGGCCACCGGGCTGTGGCGGGAGCTGCGCATGGAGTTCCTCGGTGAGCCCCACACCGACGGAAACCGGCACCACGCTGTGATCCTGGCCTGGGCCCCGGCCGTCATGTCCTTCCTGGACGAGACCTACGAGGTCGTCCCACCGGGGCAGGAGAAGGTCTCCGTCGACGATTTCCTCGCCGAACTGATCGCGGGTGCGGAGGGGTGACGTCCGGATCCACGAGGGACGACGGGCACCTCTGACTCCGGGGAGCCTTTGCCCTCGGATACGCAACGGCCGCACGACATATCCGGATATCGGGAACGGGAACGCAGCAGGGTCCGCCACACGTGATCTCGGCGGACCCCGTCCGCGTGCACGGGTACCGGTCAGTGGCCCAGTGCGTCCTTCACCTTCTCCTTGGCCTGCCGCGCGTCGCCCTTGGACTGTCCTGCCGCTCCCTCGGTGGTCATGCGTTCATTGCCCACCGCGCGTCCCACTGCTTCCTTCGCCTTGCCCTTGGCCTGCTCCCCCTTGGCCTTCGCCTTCTGGTCCTTGGCCACCACAGCTCACATCCTCAGTGCTCCAGCAATGCGGATCCATTTTACGACTGACCGCAACAAATGGCTCCAAACCCATCCCATCGGGTGGTCGATGACGCCGGGCGTGCCGTGCCCGGGGGCCTGACGCCGGCGCCGACGTGACGCGGGGCGTTCCGCGGGGGCACCGGGCCGTCAGGAGTACGGACCGTCCATCCGTCGCCGGGCCCGGGCCGACCGGATCCCGCGTTCCAGCTCGTCCTTGACGGCCTCGGGCAGCTCTCCCGTCCGAGCCCACTCCAGGACCGCTTCCGCCACCTTCCGCAGCTTCACATTCGTCCGCTGGGAGACCTCGCGCAGCACGTCCCAGCCCTCGGCTGGCGTCAGCTCCCCCCTCGCCAGGACGACACCGATGGCCTGGTCGATCGTCGCGTGCGAGTGGACCGCACGCTTCAGCTGGAGGTTCTCGTCCTCCAGCTGCACGAGCCGCTCCGCGTCCTGCTCCCACCCCTGGGGAGCGAGTCGCCCTTCATGCATGTCCGACGTCAAGGTCGCCTCCGGGGTCCGGGGAGTCCGGCGCCAAAGATCACTCTCCAGTGTGCCCCTGCTGCCGGGGCCGATGCAGCCCGGACTCCGGGACCCGCACGGCGGCGGCTCGCCGTACGGGCCGCCGCCGGACGCCGGGTCAGCCGCCGAAGAAGTCACCGAGACAGGCCGCGAGCTCGTCCGGGGCCTGCTCGGCCACGTGGTGGCCGGAGTCGATCCCGTGACCTCGCACGTCGGGCGCCCAGTCCCGCCAGATCTCCAGCGGATCCCCGTAGAGGTCCTCCAGGTCGTCCCGGAGGGACCACAGGACCAGCGCGGGGCACTGGATCCGCACCCCGTCGGCCCGGTCGGCTTCTTCGTGGCGCCGGTCGACGGTGAGACCGGCCCGGTAGTCCTCCAGCATCGCCCGCACCACGTCCGGGTTCCTGGTGGCCTCGCGCCACTCCTCGTAGTTCTCCTGCCCCATGACCGCCGGGTCGCCGCGGTACCAGCGGTCCGGGTCGGCGTTGATGACCCGCTCGGGAACGTCCGGCTGGGCGAAGAAGAACCAGTGCCACCACTGCGTGGCGAACTTCGCGGTGACACGGGACAGATGCTCGCTGATCGGCAGACAGTCGAGCAGTGCCACCCGGGAGACCGCGTCGGGGTGGTCGAGGGCGAGACGCAGGGCGACGGCACCTCCGCGGTCGTGTCCGGCGAGCGCGAACCGGGTGTGCCCGAGCGAGCGCATGACCGCCACCAGGTCGTCGGCGACCGCCCGCTTGGAGTATCCGCTGTGGTCCGGTGTCGGCGCAGGACCCCGGGACCGGCCGTAGCCCCTCAGGTCGGGGCAGACGACCGTGAATCCCCGCCGGACCAGCTGCGGGGCCACCCGGTGCCAGGTCGCCGAGGTCCGGGGATGCCCGTGCAGCAGCAGCACGGGCGGGCCCTCCCCGCCGTGACGTACGAAGAGGGACGCTTCCTTCAACTGGACCGTTTCTGCTTCGAAGTCTTCGAACATGGTCACCGCGTCCCTCGAACCCGCGTCGGCAAACTACCGGGCGGAGGCGGCGCGCACGAAAAGGCGGAACGGGAGACCCGCCGGATCGAACAGCACACGGACGTCGTCCTGGGGCTGAAGCTCGAGCAGGCCCGCGGCGGGGCCAAGCAGGTCCAGGGCAAGGCCCAGGAGCGCACCCCGAAGACCGGGCGTTCCATGAAGCGCGACCGCGCCTGACGCCGCAGGTGGGGAGGGGGGCCGTCGTCGCAGCGCCTCCCCACCGGGCCGGAGGTCTCCCTCGTGTGCCGGTGCCGCTACCCGCGTACGAGCGCCGCGATCTCGCGGGCCGCCTCCTTCGCCGTGCGTCCGACGCCGACGAGGGTCGCGGACGCCGGGCCGGTCCAGTCGCCGTATCCGAGCAGATGCAGCCGCGGCTCGTCCGCGGCACGGGTGCCCGCGGTCGCGACGTGGCCGCGCCGGCCGCGCAGCCCGAGGGGCGCCAGGTGGGAGAGGACGGGGCGGAACCCGGTGCACCAGATGATCGCGTCGGCCCCGGCCCGCGTGCCGTCGGCCCACTCGGCACCGTCGGGGACGAGCCGCGTGAACATCGGGGCGCCATCGAGGAGTCCGCGGTCCCGGGCCTCCCGCACGGGCGGTACGGCGACGATGTCTCCCAGCGACGCGACGCCCCGGGTGTCCGCGCGGCCCTCGTCGAGGGCGCGGCGGCGGGCGGTGGCCGCGTCGAAGAGGACGCGGCCGTCCACCTCGTCGGCCAGATAGCGGGGCGGCCGCCGGGTGACCCAGGTCAGCTCGGTGACCCGGGCGAGGTCTGCCGCTATCTGCGCGCCGGAGTTGCCGCCGCCGACGACGAGCACACGGCGCCCCTCGAAGTCCCGTGGGGTGCGATAGCCGACGGTGTGCAGTTGCTCTCCGCGGAAGTCCCGGTGTCCGGGCACCGCGGGCAGGAAGGGGCGCCACCAGGTGCCGGTCGCGCTGACGACCGCCCGCGCGGACCAGTTCCCCGCGTCCGTGTCCACGCGCAGCACCCCACCGTCCCGGTGCACGGCAAGGACGGTCACCGGCCGCTGGACCGGCAGGTCGTAGCGCTTCTCGTAGTCCCGCAGATACGACACGACGTGCGTCGCGTCCGGATACTCCTGGCCGGCCTGCGGGGGCATGAGCCGGCCGGGCAGTGAGGAGAACGCGGCCGGCGAGAACAGGCGCAGCGAGTCCCACGTCAGCTGCCACGCGCCGCCCGGGGCGGGGCCGGCGTCGAGGACGACGAACTCCAGGCCGAGGCGGCGCAGGTGGTAGCCGGCGGCGAGCCCGGACTGGCCGCCGCCGATGACGACGACGTCGATGGGCCGGCTCATGTCCCCGGCCGGCCGGTCGCGAACCGGTTCCGCCAGGCCAGCGACACGTACACGAGGGCCACCAGGACGGGCACCTCGATCAGCGGGCCGACGACACCCGAGAGCGCCTGGCCCGACGTCACCCCGAAGGTGGCGATGGCCACCGCGATCGCCAGCTCGAAGTTGTTCCCCGCCGCGGTGAACGCGAGGGTCGCGGTGCGGGCGTAGGACAGGCCGAGCGCCTTGCCGAGCGCGAAGGTGCCGAACCACATCACCGCGAAGTAGACCAGCAGGGGCAGTGCGATCCGGGCGACGTCCAGCGGCCGGGAGGTGATCGTCCTTCCCTGCAGGGCGAAGAGGACCACGATGGTGAACAGCAGCCCGTACAGCGCCCACGGACCGATCCTGGGCAGGAACCTCGCCTCGTACGACTCACGTCCCAGCCTCGTCTCGCCGAGGCGGCGGGTGAGGAATCCGGCGAGGAGCGGAATGCCGAGGAAGATGACGACGTTCAGAGCGATCTTCCCGGTGGAGATGTCGAGCCCGTCGCCGTCGTCGAGGCCGAGCACGCCGGGCAGCAGATCGAGGTAGAACCAGCCGAGCAGGCCGAACGCGAGGACCTGGAACACCGAGTTGAGGGCCACGAGGACGGCGGCGGCCTCCCGGTCGCCGCAGGCGAGGTCGTTCCAGATGACGACCATGGCGATGCAGCGCGCGAGCCCGACGATGATCAGGCCGGTGCGGTACTCGGGAAGGTCGGGCAGGAGGATCCACGCCAGCGCGAACATCACCGCCGGGCCGACGATCCAGTTGATGACCAGGGACGAGACCATGAGCTTCTTGTCACCGGTGACGGAGTCGAGCTTGTCGTAGCGGACCTTCGCCAGCACCGGATACATCATGACCAGCAGGCCGACGGCGATCGGCAGCGAGATGCCGCCGATCTCCACCTTGGCGAGAGCGTCGTTCAGGCCCGGGACGGCGCGGCCCAGGCCGAGCCCGAGTGCCATCGCGGCCAGGATCCACACGGCGAGGAAGCGGTCGAGGGTCGAGAGCCTGGCGGCGACCGGCTGATCCTCGGCGGTCGCGGGTGCTCCGGCGGACGTCATCTGCAGGTCCTCCTGCTGTCTGCGGCGGTGCGGGCGGACGCGGCCAGGGCGGCGAAGCCGTCGGCGAGCCGGGCGATGACCTCGGGGCGCAGCCGGTAGTACGTCCAGCGCCCGCACGGCTCCGTGTCGACGACGCCGGCCTCGCGCAGCACGCGCAGGTGGTTGGAGAGGTTGGTCTGCCTGGCGCCCGTCTCCTCCACCAGATGGGTGGTGCACAGCGTCTCGCGGGCGAGCAGGGTCACGATCCGGAGCCTGAGCGGATCGGCCAGCACCCGCATCAGATCAGTGTCGACTGACGTCATCATGGACTGATGCTTTCACAGACGTCCGTCCGGGGGTGCCGGGGGCGGACGAAGGCCCCGACCGGCTCGGGGGACAGCCGGTCGGGGCCGATCGAGGGTGGACGCGGAGGGCGGTCGCCTCCGGCAAGAGGCTCCACGAGGCTTCAGCCGGACGATCGTCCTCGTGGGCTATGAAAATGAGGCCCGGGGACACAGTTCCCTCCGCGCCCACGTCCGTGTCAACACACGGACCCAGCGGAATATTTCCCTTTTGTCCAGGAGGCGTCCGCAGGCGCGCCCGACCGCGAAGCATCCCGGGCATGCCGTGCCGGGTGCCGCGGTCGCATTCCGGGCATCCACCGGGCTCGAGCGTTTTTCGCACCGTCACGTCGGGCACCCGGGCCCCATGCGCACCTCACCCGGCCCTCTCGCCGACCGCACCGGCTCGCTGCCGCCGGAGGGCCGCGCCTGGCTGCCGGACAGGATGGGCCACGCGACGAGCCCGGCCGTCAGGACCCGGCTGCTCGGACGGCACGCCGGGGGCCTGCGGGGCCCGGACGCCGTCCGGTTCTTCTACGACGAGCGGCACGTGCACCGGCACAGGGCCGCGCCCGAGCGCGTCCGGAGCACGCTGTTCGGCCAGGGTGCGGCCCATACGCCCGACGGTGCGGCGTACCGGGCCCGCGAGGCGCTGCTCTTCTCGCTGCTGACCCCGCCGGCCCGCGTGGCCCTCCTGGTGCGACACGTCACGGACGCGTGGGACGAGGCCGTGGACGCCTGGCGGGTGCGGCCGGAGATCGTCCTGTTCGAGGAGGCGGCGAAGGTCCTCACGGCCGGTGTGTGCCGCTGGGCCGGGCTACCCCTGGACGAGGACCGGGTGGAGGTCACGGCGCAGGACCTGGTGGCGATGGTGGACGGCTTCGCCACGCCGGGGGCGCGGCACTGGCAGGCACGCCGGGCCCGCGCCGGCTGCGAAGCCCGGATCGCGGATCTGGTCGGGAGGATCCGCGCCGGGGAGGTCGAGGCTCCGGCCGGGTCGGCCGTGTCCGTCGTGGTGCAGCACCGTGACGCCGACGGGCGCCCGCTCGACGCCCGTACGGCCGCCGTGGAACTGCTGAACATCGTCCGGCCCGCCGTCGCGGTCTCGTGGTTCGTCACGTTCGCGGCTCACGCCCTCCATCGCTGGCCGGAGAACCGCGCGCCGCTGCGGGCCGGACACGCGGCGTACGTCGCTGCTTTCGCGCACGAGGTCCGACGCTTCTACCCGTTCGCCCCCTTCACCGGCGGCCGGGCCGCCGCCGACCTGTACTGGAGGGGCGAGCACGTGCGGGCGGGGGGTCCCGCCCTGCTCGGCCTGTACGGGCGGCATCGCGATGCGGGGCTGTGGGGCGACCCGTACAGGTTCCGCCCCGAACGCTTCCTGGCCCGCCCGGTGACACGCCACGGACGCGACGAACCGGTCCCGCAGGGCGGCGCCGATCCGTCCGGCGGCCACCGGTGTCCCGGCGAGGCCGTCACGACCGCCCTGCTGGAAGCCCTCGGCGTCCGGCTGTCGCGGCTGACGTACGGCGTTCCGGTCCAGGATCTGACGATCCCGCTGCGGCACATCCCGACGCGGCCCCGCAGCGGGTTCCGGATCACCGGGGTCCGCCCTCTCGCGTAGGCACGGCCACCCGGGGGACTCGAGGGCGACGACAGGGGTACCCAGGGGCCGTCCTGCCGTAGCGGATGAACGTATGACTGGAAATAGTGGTACATCGGGATAGAACCGCACATACGGGCCGAAGGAGTCGACGATCGTGACGGACGTGTCAAGCAAGGGTCCCGCCCCGGACGACGAGCGCAAAGCGCTCACCAACCGGCAGGGCCACCCGGTCTACGACAACCAGAACCAGCGCACCGTCGGAGCCCGCGGCCCGGCCACGCTGGAGAACTACCAGTTCCTCGAGAAGATCAGCCACTTCGACCGTGAGCGCATCCCGGAGCGCGTCGTCCACGCCCGCGGTGTGACCGCCTACGGCTACTTCGAGTCGTACGGCTCCTGGGGCGACGAGCCCATCAGCCGCTTCACGCGCGCGAAGGTCTTCGCCGAGCGCGGCAAGCGCACAGACCTCGCCGTCCGGTTCTCCACCGTCATCGGCGGCCGGGACTCCTCGGAGGCGGCCCGCGACCCGCGCGGTTTCGCGGTGAAGCTCTACACCGAGGACGGCAACTGGGACCTCGTCGGCAACAACCTCGGGGTGTTCTTCATCCGGGACGCCATCAAGTTCCCGGACGTCATCCACGCGCTCAAGCCGGACCCGGTCACCTTCGAGCAGCAGCCGCGCCGGATCTTCGACTTCATGTCGCAGACCCCCGAGTCCATGCACATGCTCATCAACCTCTTCAGCCCGCGCGGCATCCCGGCCGACTACCGCCACATGCAGGGCTTCGGCGTCAACACGTACAAGTGGGTGAACCAGGAGGGCAGCACCGTCCTGGTCAAGTACCACTGGATGCCCAAGCAGGGCGTGCGCAGCATGACCGAGGAGGACGCCGCGAACGTCCAGGCCCAGGGTCTCGGCCACGCCACCAAGGACCTCTACGAGGCGGTGGAGCGCGGCGAGTACCCGGAGTGGGAACTGCTGGTCCAGATGATGGAGGACCACGACCACCCGGAGCTGGACTTCGACCCCCTGGACGACACCAAGACCTGGCCGGAGCAGGACTTCCCGCCCCGGCCGGTGGGCAGGATGGTGCTCAACCGGATGCCGGAGAACTACTTCGCGGAGAACGAGCAGATCTCGTTCGGCACCGGTGTGCTGGTGGACGGCCTGGACTTCTCCGACGACAAGATGCTCGTGGGCCGGACGTTCTCCTACAGCGACACCCAGCGCTACCGGGTCGGCCCGAACTACCTCCAGCTTCCGGTCAACCGGGCCAAGAACGCCGACGTGCGCACCAACCAGCGCGACGGGCAGATGGCCTACCACCAGGACGGCGGCGGCGAGAACCCGATCGTCAACTACGAGCCGTCGATCACCGGCGGCCTGCGTGAGGCGCAGTACCCGTCCCACGACGAGCAGGGGCCGGAGATCCACGGCCGGGTCACCCGCAAGCGCATCCCCCGCACCAACGACTACCTGCAGGCGGGTCAGCGCTATCAGCTGATGGAGCAGTGGGAGCGGGACGACCTGGTGAAGAACTTCACCACCCTGCTGTCCCAGTGCGACCGGCCGGTGCAGGAGCGGATGGTGTGGCACTTCCTGCTGGTGGAGAACGAGCTCGGTCTGAGGGTCGGTGAGGGGCTCGGCATCAGCCCCCGGGACGTCGCCGGTCTCGAGCCGCTGGCCAGCCAGGATCTGACCGACGACGACCGCAAGCGGCTCGCCAACCTGGGCGAGAACGAGCCCCGGGACGTGTCCGGCCTGACGATGACGCACTGCGTCCCCAACACCCGTCAAGAGGTCGGCCGCTGACGCTTCGTCAGCGGATGGCCGGCCCGGACGCCGGACACGTACCACCGCGTAGGGACGATCGGACACGACGCGGCTCCGCGGCCGGTCGCAACGGGAGCTGCGCCGGCCGCGGAGCCGCGTCACGGGGGAGCGGCAGGCGGCCGTCTCACTCCTGCCCGGCGCCCTCCCCCATACTGCCCGGCGCCCTCCCCCGTACTGCGACGGACTGGTCGTCGGGCAGGTGGCTGTCCGCGGCCCTGTCCACCGCGCGGCCGTCTCGTCAGCCCGCCTCCGGCAGCGCCGGCCGCCGTGTCGCGAGGCTCTTCTGCAGGTGATGGCGGATGTCACTGGCCAGATGCCCCGTCTGGGCCCACTCGACGATCAGCTCGGCGACGTGCCGCATCTTGATGTTGGTGTGCTGGGAGATCTCCCGTACGACGTGCCAGGCGTCCTCGGTGCGCAGACCGGCCAGCGCGACGACGATGCCGATGGCCTGGTCGACGACGGCGTGCGAGGACACGGCCTGCTGGAGCTGAGCCAGCTCGTCATGGCGCGCCGCCGTCCGGCCGCCCCTGTCGGCGGCCGTGCCGCCTCCCGGGATGCCGGTCGCGTCCGCGGGCACGCGGCTCGCGCACGCGTGGACCGCCGCCCCCAGCGTCGCGAAGACCGGGACCGGGGCGAGGCCGAGAGCAAGCCTCAGCAGCGGGTCGACGTCCTGGGCCGGGCCCGCCAGCAGCAGCCGGGCCCGCGCGGCCTCCAGCGTGTGGGCGCAGTCCAGCAGTTCCCGGACGGCCGCCGCCGACAGGGCACGTACGTGCGAGAGGTCGACGACGACCGCGGTGTCCGCACGCTCCCCCGCCGTCCGGACGGCCTCGAAGAGGGGATGGTCCGCCCCGTCGACGGTGCCGACCGGGCGTATCAGCCACGCCGACCGCCCGCTTCCCACCTGGACGGGCAGCTTCTCCACCCACACCTCGGGCGCTGTCTCCGCGTGCTCCATCGCAAACGCCTCTCTCCCCTGAAAGCCCTCTGCCGATGCCGTCCCGGTCGCGCACGCGCCCCTTCACGTGATGCAAGGGGAGCGCGAGCACGCGGCGCCGCCACCCAACTTCGTGTACATGCCATCCGTGCGGCCGGGTGCGGCGCGAAGCAAGGGTCCGTATGAAGTGGGTCCGCTCTCGGCAGCAGGCAGTGCGGTGCGCGGTCCGGTCCTGGACGCCGCGGTCCCGGTCACGAGGTGACATACGCCGTGAAGCAGTCCGCACTGGCCTTCACGCCGCTGGGAAACCGGGTCGTCCGGGGGTCTCTCCCGACCGCTCCGGGTTCTTGCCCGTTTTGCCGCGCGTCGATGCATCATTCGCCCGCGACACGTGCTCCCCCGGCCGGCCCCGTGGCGTGGAGCCGACCCCCCGCCGGGTCCGGCCCCAGGTCAGCCGTGGCCTCGTACGTCAGGCAGGATGTGCTTCATGACCGAGATCCGCACCCCCCGCCTCGTCCTCCGCCGCTGGACCGACGACGACCTCGCGCCCCTGGCCGACATCAACGCCGACTCCCAGGTGATGCGATGGATCGGCGACGGGTCGGTCCTCGGCCTGGACGAGACGGCCACCGAGATCGAGCAGTGGGAAGAGGAATGGGACGAGGAGGGCTTCGGCATCTTCGCCGTCGAACTGCTGGCCTCCGGTGAACTGGCCGGTTTCGCGGGCCTTTCGGTGCCCGAGTTCCTTCCCGAGGTGCTGCCCGCCGTGGCGATCGGCTGGCGGCTCGGCTCCTCGTTCTGGGGGCAGGGATACGCCTCGGAAGCCGCCCACGCGGTCCTGGAGTTCGCGCTCCAGGACCGCGGCCTGGACCGGGTCATCAGCATCAATCAGATGGGCAACGACGCCTCCGAGAACGTCATCAGCAAGCTCGGACTGACGCTGGAGCGCGAGACCGAACACCCGGTGTACGGCTATCCGTTGGGCGTGTACGGCATCGACCTGACGGAATACGAGGGGTGAGCGGACCGCGCGGGCGACGGGTCGACGTTCATCAACGGCCGTTACGGGCAGGAGGGTTGGCGGAGAGGGAGGTCCCGCATGACACTGCGCTCCGGTTCTAGTGTTCCGCCGCCCTGGACGAGACCCGGCAACAGGTGGGGCCCTCGGGTGTACTGGCCGATGTCCTGTCTGAGCGTCGGTCTGCTGGTGTGGAAAGTGATCGACGGCGTCGGCGCGGGCCGCATCACCGTCGCGGTGTGCATGGTCCTCGTGTGGCCGTGCCTGCTGGTCGCCAATCGGAAGAACGCGCGCCGTCGGCAGTCCCTCTGACCGGTGTCGCCCTGAGTTCCCTCGCCCGCCTTGAGGTCAGGCCGGGGAGCCCGGGCCGGGCGGGATGTGGACGGTCATGATCAGGTGGCAGGTTCCGGTACCCGAGCCGCGGTAGGTATGGGCGGTGTCGCCGTCGAAGGTGGCGGTCTGCCCGGCCTCGACCGGATGCTCGGTGCCGTCGACGACCAGTGTCATCCGTCCGGAGGTGACGCTGACGGTCTCCACGACGCCGGCCTGATGGGGGTGACTCGGGTACTCCTCACCCGGCTCCAGTCTCCAGCGCCAGACCTCGACCGGAGCCGGCCCCGCGGTGGTCAGCATGAGCCGGGCTTCGCCGCCCCGCTCGCCGGCCCACAGAGGCATGACGGCGTCGGCGGACACCACTCGGACCCGGCCTTCGGCCGGCCCCTCCATCAGGGCCGACACCGAGACACCGAGGGTGTCGGCGAGGCGGACCAGGGTGGAGAAGTTCGGGTTGCCCTGGGCCTTCTCCAGCCCGACCAGGGCGCCCTTGCTGACCCTGGCGCGCCGGCCCAGCTCGTCCAGGGACAGGCCCGCCCGTGTCCGTGCGGCTCTCACGTTGTGCGCGAGCGTGCGCAGGGCTTCCTCTGCCTCGGGCACCCGGTCACCGTCCTGTCCCGTACTGCGAATCACTGGAATGAACCGTTCGGTCGTTTGGTTGACAACCATCGGTCGGTTCATTGTACGGTCGAGTCGTTCCATTGTGAAACATAGGGAAGTACCGTGATCGCCCTCCTGCTGGCCCTGGGCAGCTCTCTCGCCTACGGGTGTGCCGACTTCCTCGGCGGCCTCGGCGCCCGCAAGGCTCATGTGCTGCGCACCGTGATGGTCGCGGCCCCCGCCAGTCTCGCGGTCGAGCTGCTGCTGTGGCCCTTCCTGGGTGCTTCGTTCACCCCGGCGAGCGTCGGCTGGGGCGCGGTGTCCGGGGTGGCGTCCGCCGCGGCGTTCGCCCTGCTCTACAGGACGCTGGCGATCGGCCCCATGAACGTCCTGTCTCCCGTCACCGCGCTGGTGTCCGCCGCCCTGCCGGTCACGGTCGGCCTGCTCCAGGGCGATCACCTGGGGATGGGCGGCCTGGTGGGTCTGCCGCTGGCGCTCGTGGCGGTGGTCCTGGTCAGCGCCGGGCACGGTGTGGGCTCCTCGCGTCCGTCGCGCACGGCGCTGCTGCTGGCCCTCGGGGCGGGCGCCGCGATCGCCCTTCAGCTCGTCTGCCTGCACCAGGCGCCCTCCGACAGCGGCGTGGCCCCGCTGATCGTCGGCAGGGCGGTCTCCTCGGCCGTCACGCTCGCCGCCGCCGCCGTGATGTTCCGCCGGCTCGGCACGGAGAAGCCCGCCCTCGCGATCTCCGCGGCCGCCGGGGTGCTGGACTCGCTGGCGAACCTGCTGTTCCTGCTCGCCGCCCGGAGCGGAGACCTCACCGTCGTCGCCGTGATCACCGCCCTGTATCCGGCGGGCACCGTCCTGCTCGCCCGCAGCGTCCTCGCCGAACGCATACACCGAGGCCAGCTCATCGGTCTGGGCACCGCCGCCGTCGCCGTCAGCCTCCTCGCCCTCACCTGACCCGCCCCACCCGACACGCCCGCCCACGCACGCACACAGGGAGCACCTGATGTTCATCCAGCCCTGGGACGCCGCCCTGGACGACGCCGAGTGGCAGGCCTGGATCGCCGACGGCCACGACTTCGGCCAGCTCAGCGTCAACGGTCCGCCCGGCGAGGCCCCCGCCGTCGTCCCCACCCACTTCAGCCTCGACGACGGCCTTCTGCTGATCCACCTCGCTCGCCCCAACCCGGTCTGGCAGGCGATCGAGCACGACGCGAACGTCACCTTCACCGTCGTCGGCGACTACGCCTTCATCCCCGGCCCCTGGCGCGCCAAGCCCGCCACCCCGCCCACCGACGGCGTGCCCACCAGCTACTACGCGGCCGTCCAGTTCACCTGCCGCGCCCACATCGTCGACGACCCCGAGGCCAAGGCCGATCTGCTGCGCCGCCAGATGGCGCACTTCCAGCCCGACGGCGACCACGCTCCCATCGACCCCGACGGGCCCCCTTACGGACGGATGCTCCCCGGCATCCGCGGCCTGCGGCTCGAAGTCCTCGACGTGCGGGCCAAGTTCAAGTACGACGACCACAAGCCCGTGGAACACCGCGCGGGCGTCGCCGGTCGCCTCACCCAGCGTGGCGGGAGCCTGGACGTAGCCACGGCGCGTCAGCAGTCGCGCCGCCTGGACCGCATCGGCCCCTGGAAGTCCTGACCCGGGGCGCCGGCACAGGGCGGGAACAGGGACTCGCCCCACGCGCTCCAGGGCCGGCGCGACACCCAATTTTGATGGCGGTCGTACTATGGAGCCGCACGCTCATGCCGTTCTGAGGAGTCACCATGGCCCGCCCCCGTACCGCCGCCCGGACGGTGGAGCACCCGGAGTTGTCGCAGGTGTCCCTTCAGCAGGTGCTGGAGGCTCTGGTGGATCCGGTGCGGCGTGGGGTGGTCTCCCAACTGGCGTACGCCGGTCAGGACATGAGCTGTGGGACGTTCGAGGCTCCGGTGTCGCTGTCGACGCTGACCCACCACTTCAGCGTGCTGCGCGAGGCCGGGCTGATCCGCCAGTACTACGTGGGGACGGCGAAGATGAACACGCTGCGGACCGAGGAGATGGAGGCCCGTTTCCCCGGCCTGCTGTCGGCGGTCCTGGCCGCTTCCGCCGCGTAGGC
Organism: Streptomyces sp. GLSS-08; assembly: GCF_056387915.1. Taxonomy (NCBI): domain Bacteria; kingdom Bacillati; phylum Actinomycetota; class Actinomycetes; order Kitasatosporales; family Streptomycetaceae; genus Streptomyces; species Streptomyces sp. GLSS-08. Next base: position 149,474 of record NZ_JBWJAQ010000002.1, on the reverse strand, counting down.
GGGTCCGGCGGCAGGACACCCGGGCCGCCCGGCGGGACCCGCGTCCTGGACGGGGACCGTGATGACCGCGGACTTCAGGCCGCGGGCTCGTCCGCGTCGTGCGTGACGGTGACCACGATCTTGCCGAGGTGGGTGTTGGACTCCAGTTAGCGGTGGGCGTCGGCGATGTCGGCGAGGTCGAAGGTGCGGTCGAGGAGAGGGGCCAGCGAACCGCTCTTTCAGTAGGCACCCTCGCGGTACATGATCTCGGCCCGGTTCAGGCCGACGGCGTCCACGCGGACGCGCACCTCGCCGGGTCCGGGATCGCGGGTCTGCACGTCGCGCAGGGTCAGGACCTCCGCGCCGCCGAGCCGGTCGAACTGAACGATCTTCGCCATGGGGACTCTCCTGAGAACGGGGTGACGGTGCTGCGACAGGGCTCCTGCGCCGCCCGGCCATGTCCTGGCCGGGGGCCTGCCGCCGGGCCGGGTGGGAGTCAGTCCGCGACGCGGATGACGATCGTGCCGAGGACGCCGCGGACGAGGTGTCCCACGGCCCGGGCCTCGGAGTGGGCCCGCTCCGCCAGGCGCAGGTCGTCCAGGCCGGAGTCTTCGAGCTGCCAGGCACGCATCGGGACGTGGTCCTTTCCACTGAGGTGAATCCGGCGCAGGCCCGTGGGGTGCGCCGGGCGCCGGATGGGCCGCGGGATCGACGGAGCAGGCCGGCGACGCGGAACGGACGCCCGGCAGTACGGCCACGGCGTCGGCCACCCGGCCGTCCATGCGCCAACGAAACACATCTTTCAATGACCGTCAAACTTCGACCGGTGTCGTAATTGGGAAGTCGGCGGGCCGCCCGAGGCGTGAAGGAGGCTCTTGACCCCGCCGCGGTGGACGCGCACGTGGTGTCAGCGGGCGCGGCGGATGCGGATCGGGCCGCGGGCCTGTGCCGGATCGACGGGACGGCCGCCCTGGGTGATGTCCACCTCGCCGGCCGCGACCAGCCGCCGGGCCGCGCGGCGGGCCGGTTCCATGAGCGCACGCCAGCCGTCGTCGTCCCCTTCGTACACCGCCCGCGCGGCGTCCGAGGGACAGATCGTCGCCGTCGGGGCACGTCGCTCCAGGAGCTCCAGAATGGCTCGCTCCAAGCGCCGGTCCGTCCGCCCTTCGCCGTCCGTCACTCCACCAGTGTCGCAACGTTGGCGGCAACGGCGAGTGGTGCGGTGACAGGCGTCGCCCCGCGTGCCCCGTGACCGGTGCGGGCGCCGCGCCTCACGCTCCGGGACCGCTCCCCCGTACCCGCTCCGGGGCGCGCCCCGTCCGGTCCGCCGCCCCGGCGTCCTGCCGTCCGCGCACCCAGAAGCAGAGGACGACCGAGCACAGGGCGGCGAACGCGCACCAGGTCGAGACGAACTCCAGCCGCCACAGCGCCCAGCAGACGATCGCGCCCACGGCGACCAGCATCCCGAGCGCTGTCAGCCCCCGGTCGCCGGACAGCACCAGCGAGCCCACGGTAGCCAACAGGTATCCCCCGATGAGGAGTTGGGCGTGAGGCAGGTCCAGCACATAGCCGAGGGTGTGGCCACGGACCTCGGCGGTCACGGGACGCACGGCAAGGGCGTGGGCGAGGGCCGTCGCCGTCACGGCTCCCGCCACGAGGGGCGTCGCCACCCTGTGCCGGGCTCTTCGGGGCACCGCGCACATCACGCCCAGGGGCACCCACACCGCCAGCAGCGGAAGCGCGATGACGGCCCAGGCCACGGTGGCGGGTCCCGCACCGCCTCCGGCGTGCCAGACCACCGACTCGACGATCTGGTGAGTCCCGAGCAGCACCGGCAGGGCGGCCATGGGCAGATCCCGACATCGCCGTGAACGCACGAGGCAGGCGGCTCCGAGCACCGCGATTCCGGCGCCCGCCACGAGGTCCGCCTTCGCACTCCAGCACATCACGCCACCTCGGGGTCGGCCGTCGCCGGGTGCCTGCGCGGTCGGCGCGACCCACGCTACGACGCTCGCGGCGGGCTCCCCGGCCGACACGGCGGCGGCAGTACATCCCGCCCGTGGCCCGGCCGTATCCTCACGTGCCCGGAGTACGGGCGTGACGGGTGGTGAGGATGCCGGATACCTCAGCCGGTGGAGGGGGCCGGCCCCGCACGACGAGGTGCCGGCACCTTGGGGCGGTCCTCGCCGCCGGTATGGCGCGGCGGACCGTCGAGGCGCCGGCAGGACGACCGGCGCACTCCAGCAAGGGACATGCCGGCCCGAAGCTGCTGCACTGGACGCATGGACCACGACCGGGCGGCCCCCGCAGACGGATCCACGGTGCCCACGCGGGAGCTGCTCACCTTCGGCCACAGCACCGCGGACCGGTCCTCGCTGGCGAAACTCCTGCGGGGAGCCGGCGTCACCGCCGTCGTGGACGTCAGGACCGCTCCCGGCAGCCGCCGGAACCCGGACGTGTCACGGCAGCGACTTTCCGAGTGGATGCCAGAGGAGCACCTCACCTACCGGTGGGAGCCGCGCCTGGGCGGCTTCCGCAAGCCGCCGCCGCACTCGCCCGACACGGTCTGGCGCAACGCGTCCTTCCGTGGCTACGCCGCCCATACCCGCAGCCCCGACTTCGTCGCCGCCATGGACGATCTCGTGCACCGGGCGGCCGGGGAGCGCACCGCGGTGATGTGCGGTGAAGCGCTGTGGTGGCGGTGCCACCGGCGCCTGATCGCCGACTTCGCCGTCCTGGCCCACGGCGTGCCCGTCCATCATCTGATGCACGACGGCCGGCTCACCCCGCACAGTCCGACGCCGGGCGTGCGGCTTCGCGAGGACGGCCTCCTGGTGTACGACGATGCGGGTCCGCCTCCATGACGGGATCTACGCTGTTGGCGCCCCCGGGAGGCCGCAGCACCACCGGCCAGGACGCGATCCACTCCCGCCGACGGCCGGGATTCGCGGCGCCCGGCCGGTCGCCCGCAGACGCCTCGGTGACGAGCCCGAGCGCCCCGAAAGCTCACCCGCCGTGAGCCGAATGTTTTCCTCACCGTGGGTACTGGCCAAGACACACAGCCCGGAGCGGCTTCAGCCCGACGCATGGACGAAGGGAACAGGCCCATGACCGCGCACACACCCTCCAGAGCCCCCACCCGCACGCGGGTGCAACAGGCCGCGCTGCTCGTCGGCGCCGTCTTCCTGCTCGTGGGCATCCTCGGCTTCATCCCCGGTGTCACCACCCACTACGACACGATGGAGTTCGCCGCCCACCACTCCGGCGCCAAACTCCTCGGCATCTTCCAGGTGTCCGTCCTGCACAACATCGTCCACCTGCTCTTCGGCATCGCCGGCCTCGCCCTGGCCCGCACCCCCGGCACCGCACGCAACTACCTCCTCGTCGGCGGCGCCGTCTACCTGGTGCTGTGGCTGTACGGCCTGTTCATCGACCATGCCAGTGACGCCAACTTCATCCCCGTCAACACGGCCGACAACTGGCTCCACTTCGTCCTCGGCATCGGCATGATCGCCCTCGGCTTCCTCCTCACCCGCGACACCAGCGCCCGGCGAGCAACCCGGTAGCCCCCGGGCAGCCGGGGTCCCGCGGGGCAGCCGGGGTCCCGCGGCCAAGCGTCGCGAGCCGAAGCCAGCGGCGGAGCCGGAGCCGGATTCCGGACCGGCGTCCCGGGCTATGCCTCTGGCTCCGTGGTGAGGTGCTGGAGCAGGTCCAGCAGGGACGCGCGATCCGCGGCGGACAACCCGGAGAAGCAGCGGGCGAGCACCTCGTCCGCGACCTTGTGGCCGGCCGCCAGCAGTTCTTCGCCGGTGGGCGTGAGGTGGTGCTCGATGCGTCGGCCATGTCCTGGCCGTCGCTCCACCAGGCCTTTCGCCGTCAGGCGGCCGACGAGCGCCCCGAACGCCTGCTCGGTCTGAAACGTCGCCGCGGAGAGCGCGCGGGCCGACGCCCCGGGTGAGCGGCTGATCGCGCGCAGCGCGTCCCACTGGGCCAGCGTCGTACCGGCAGCCGTCAGCGCGCTGTCGAGCGCCCTGTGCTGGCGGTACTGGACTTGCTTCACCGCTCTGCCCAGCTCTTGGAGATCCAGATCCTCATGCATGGGTCGAGTCTACTTTGCGACCAAGCTAGCTTATATAAAGAACTTTAGTTACTCTGAACGGGTGCCTACAGACGCAGCAGCAGCCGTATACCCCGACCTGTCCCTCACCCTGTCCGAGGCCGGAGCCGGCAGGCCCGTCCTGATCCTGCACGGCGGCGGGGGCCCGGCCACCGTCGCCGGCCTCGCCGAGCACCTCTCCCGAAGCGCCCACACCCTCACCCCCGTGCACCCCGGCTGGGACGGCACCCACCGGCCCGACTGGCTCACCGGTATCGACGACCTCGCCCTCGCCTACCTGCATCACCTGCACGACCGACGGCTGCGCGACGTTCTCGTCGTCGGATCCTCACTGGGCGGCTGGACGGCCGCCGAGATGGCCGTCCGCGACACCGCGGGAATCATCACCGGCCTCGTCCTGATCGACCCGGTCGGCGTGCACGTCGAGACGGAACCGGTCACCGACTTCTTCGCCCTGGACGCCCGCGGCGTCGCAGAGCACTCCTGGCACGACCCGGACCGGTACCACCTCGACCCCGCGGACATCCCGGCCGACCAACTCGCCCGCCGGCAGAGCAACATGGCCACGATGCGCATCCTGGCGGGTGACCCCTACATGCACGACCCCCGACTGCTGCGCAGGCTCGGACGCGTGCGGGTGCCCTCCCTCCTGCTCTGGGGAGAGAGCGACCGCATCGTCACCCCCGCCTACGGCGCCGCCTACGCCGGAGCCTTCGGCGACGGCCGGCTCGAGGTCATCCCGGGGGCCGGCCATCTTCCGCAGATCGAACAGCCGGAAGCCACCTTCGCCCTGGTCGACGCCCATCTGCACCGCACGAGCACCCGGCCCGCGTAGCCCCCTCGGGCGCGACCCTAGCCCCGGCCGCGGATCATCGAGAGCAGCAGCCCGTGCGTCTCCGCGTCCGCGGCCACGACGAGCCCCCGGCCGGCCCGTCCGAGCGGGGCGCCGTCGACGCCGGTGACGACACAACCGGCGGCCCGGCACAGTGCGATGCCCGCCGCGAAGTGCACGCTTTCCGTGAGGTCACCGCCGTCGGTCACGTATGCGGCGCGCTTGCCGGCCGCCACCCATGCCAGGGCCAGGGTCGTGGAGACGACCCGCGGCCGGAACCGTTCGACGAAACCGGGGTGAGCGAGGAGGTCGACGGCTCGGAACCCGGGCGCGCCGGGAAAGGGCGGGTCCAGGTTCACGTCCACGAGCCGGGAGGCGGCTGTCGGCGCCAGCCGCGTGTCGTCCCCGTCGCACCGGACCCGGGCGGTCGCACCGTCGGTGAAGAAGATCTCACCGCTGAACGGATCGGCCACCGCGGCCGGACCGTTGCGCAGCGCCACGTTGACGGCGACCAGCATGGTGCCGACCGCGTAGTTGAGCGTGCCGCACAGCGGGTCGACCAGCCACTGCCGTGCCGCGCCGGTCGCACCCCGCCGCCCGCCCTCCTCGCCGTGCACCGCGTCGTCGGGCCGCGCGGCACGGATGACGCCGAGGATCGCTTCCTCGGCCGCGACATCGGCATCGGTCGCGAAGTCTCCGGCGCCCTTGTCGATGCGGGTGAGCCGCTTGCCGTACCTGGCGTGCACGGTCTGCGCGCCGGCCCGCGCCGCGGCTATCGCGACATCGGTGTCGTCAAGGCTCGAGGTGATCATGGCGTGCAGGCTATCGGGCGTCACGTCCCCGTCGTTCACGGAGGGGTCCAACAGCGGTTCTGCTGCTGCCGACCGAAAAATTGGAACCGTGATGCACGCGAGATGTTTGTCCGGGCGCGGACGGTGCAGACGGTGTGCTGACACAGTCTTTACACGATCAGACGGAGACACAGCATGGGCATCATCGCGTGGATCATCATCGGCCTGCTCGCCGGCGCCATCGCCAAGGCCCTGATGCCGGGCAAGGACCCGGGCGGCATCATCATCACGATGCTCATCGGCATCGCCGGCGGCCTGCTCGGCGGCTGGCTCGGCAAGGTCGTCTTCGGTGTCGACTCCGTCGACGGGTTCTTCGAACTCTCCACCTGGATCGCCGCGATCATCGGCTCCGTCATCCTGCTCGCCATCTACCGTCTCGTCACCGGTAACCGGCACCGTCACGCGTAACGCGCCAGGCGGCAACACCCACGACACGCGGACGGCTCCCTCCCCTGCTCGCAGGGCGGGAGCCGTCCGCGTGTGTCGGCATGGGCCGCCGATCCTCGGCACGTGAGCCCCGGCACGTGAGGGGTCAGGAGTACCAGGTGGGGACGGGGAGTTCGCCGGTCAGGACGTTGCGGCCCACCTCCCGGCGCTTGTACGCCACCGGGCCGTGCAGGGTGTGGGTGCGCACGTTGCGCCAGAAGCGGTCCAGGCCCTCGGCGGTCGCGGTGGCGCGGGTGCCGGTGACCTCGAAGATTCCGCTGGTGACCTCCAGGGCGACGTGGTGGCGCGTGCCATCACCGCGGCGGCCCGGACCTCGAAGGCACCGCGCGCCCGCTCGGTGACGGCGTCGGGGACGCTGGCCGACGTTGTCCCAGTCGTCGTGGAACGTCAGGCCCGCGGTGTCGGACGGGACGATCGCGAAGACGTGCTGGTCGGTGCCGTCCAGGACGCCCTCGACAACGGGGACGTCGGAGACCCGGCTGCCGGGCCGGTTGTACCCCGGCGAGGGGCCGGAAGCGCTCAGACGCGCCGGCGACAGGCCGAGCTGGAGACCTGCGCCGGATCGACGTGGTGCCGCCGCGTGAGTCCCCGTCGCCTCATGTCCCCGATCGAATCAGCGGGGCGCTCGGCCGGTCAAGAAGTCCCGGGACGATTTCACACCCCGGACACGGGCTTCGTACTGCGGACATCCCGCCCACGCACGCGTGTCGCGTGGACGAACCGAAGGATCTCCGGCAGGCGCCGGCCCGGTCACCGCGACAGGGGCGGCGGTGGGGTCATCACCCAGCGGATCGTCCCGACGATCGCACGGCCGGCCTGGCGCGCCACGACGCCTTCGAGCAGCGGGATCCGCGGAAGCCGCAGCGGGCCGCGGGCCCACGGCGGGAGATCGGCCACCGCCGTCGCCGTCAGGACGGCGTAGGGCGGACGGGCCGCGAGGGGCAGCGGCGGGCGGAACAGGATGAAGCGCGCCGCCGACCGGGCCGCCTCCGTGGCACGCAGCTCGGGGCGGTAGGAGTCGAGTACCTCGGCGAGTTCCGCCCGGTTCCGGGGCGGGTCCACGACACCGAGCGCCTCGGCCACCCGCGCGGTGTCCGCGACGTACGCGTCGCAGGCGGCGGCGTCCAGCGGGTGCGCCCCGTAGCGCTGGTGGGCGTCGAGGAAACTGTCGGTCTCGGCGGCGTGCACCCAGCCGAGCAGATGCGGGTCGGCCGCGTGGTAGGGCTCGCCCCGGTCCGTCGTCCCGCGCACCCTGCGGTGAATGCCGCGGACGTGGTCGACGGCCCGTTGGGCGTCCTCGGCGGTGCCGAAGGTGGTGACGGCGAGGAACGTACTGGTGCGCTGGAGGCGTCCCCACGGGTCGCCCTGGTATCCGGAGTGGGCGGCGACCGCGGCCATCGCCAGCGGGTGCAGTGACTGCAGCAGCAGTGCGCGCACCCCTCCGACGAACATCGACGCGTCGCCGTGGACGGTGCGGATCGGACGGTCCGGGCCGAACCACCGGGGTCCCGGTGTGTCGTGGATACGGGCCCGGTTGGCCGGACCTTCCGGGCCCGCGACCCGGCTGAACAGCTCGGCACCGAGCCGCTCACGCAAGCCGGAGACCGCGGATGCGTACGTGTCCATGGCACCAGTGTCCCGCAGGAACCGCCCGCTCCGGCAGTCGTGGGAGTATGCCGTTCCATGTCCGCGGCACCGCGGACATCCGCCGGAGTACAACTGCCGATCGGGGGCACCAGAACGTGTGCCACCGACGGACTCCCCCCGGTCGCGTCGGTGGCTATGCTCCCGCGCGGAGCCACGGGGCCGGGTCACCCCGGCGCCCGCGCGGTCGAGCGGAGGGGCACGGCCGCGTCCTGGGAGACTCAGGGCGGGCGCGGCGGCCCCTCCCCACCGCGGTCCCGCCCGGTCGGCGAGCGGTCCGGCAGCACGCCCGCAGGCCCGGTCGGAGGTCCGGCTCGGACCGTCGACGACAGTGAACGGACACAGGAGACGGCGAATGCGTGAAGCGACGGCGCTGGAACCCCAGCACGAGGACACGGTGGGCGGGGGCGACCCGGACGCGCGCAAGCAGCGGCTGCGGAGAAGACTGGAGCGGCTGCTCGGCATCGCCGCGACCGAGGGCAACGAACTCGTCCCGCTGCGCAACGGCGACGAGATCTTTCCCGCCATGCTGCACGCGGTCCACGCTGCCGAGCACACCGTCGACATGATGACGTTCGTCTACTGGCGGGGGCAGATAGCGCGCGACTTCGCGGCGGCGCTGGCCGACCGGGCCCGCGCGGGTGTGCGCGTCCGGCTGCTGCTCGACGGCTTCGGAGCGAAGAAGATCGAGGCTGACCTGCTGCGGACCATGAGTTCCGCGGGTGTGCAGATCGGCTGGTTCCGCAAGCCGCTGCTGCTCTCCCCCTTCAAGCAGAACCACCGCTGTCACCGCAAGGCGCTGGTCATCGACGAGCACACGGCGTTCACCGGCGGCGTCGGCATCGCCGAGGAGTGGTGCGGCGACGCCCGCAATCCGTCGGAATGGCGCGACACCCATGTGCAGGTCCGCGGCCCGGCCGTCGACGGTATCGCCGCCGCCTTCGCCCAGAACTGGGCCGAGTGCCACGACGAGCTGTTCGACGAGCGCGACCGCTTCACCCGGCACGGTCAGCCGGGCGACTCGACCGTGCAGGTGGTGCGGGGCTCGGCCGGTTTCGGCTGGCAGGACATGCAGACGCTCATCCGGATCATGCTCACCTCCGCCGAGGAGCGCGTGCGGCTGTCCACCGCCTACTTCGCCCCGGACGCGTACTTCGCCGATCTGCTGGCCGCGACCGCCCGCCGCGGGGTGCGGGTCGAGATCCTGCTTCCGGGTCCCTACACCGACCAGCGTGCCTGTCGTCTCGCCGGTCAGCACCTGTACAGCCGCCTTCTGGACGCCGGCGTCCAGATCAGCCAGTACCAGCCGACCATGATCCACACGAAGATCATGACCGTGGACGGGGTCGCCGCCCTGATCGGCTCCACCAACTTCAACCGCCGCTCCATGGAGCACGACGAGGAGGTCATGCTCGCCGTGCTCGACGAGAAGTTCACCGCGGCTCTCGACCAGGACTTCGAGAAGGACCGGGAACGGGCCGTGATCATCGACCCGGTCCGCTGGGAGCACCGCCCGCTGGTCCAGCGCCTCAAGGAGTGCGCCGTCCTGCCGATTCGGCGATTCCTGTAGCCGGGGCGGGCGCCGCGCCGGTGAGCCCGCGACGGGCCCCGGCGGCGCGGCGGGGGTTAGGTCTTGGCGCGTCGACGGTGCTGACGTGGCCGGGCGGTGGTGCGGCCGGGGTGGCGTCACTCGACGCCCGGGCCGGCTTCCTTCTTGAGGAAGTTGCTCACCTGACAGGCGAGGCTCTCCTCCACGGCACCGGTCCGTACGCCGGTGCCGACCGGGTCCTCGGGCAGGCCCACGCCGCCCGACCAGAGGTAGCGGTCGGTCCACTCCTCGTCGACCTTCAGCTGGACCTGGATGTCCATCCGGGCCAGGTCGGTGTCCGTGCCGGCGGCGTACGCGACCGCCGTGGCCCGGCGCAGGGGGTAGACGTCGAAGCCCTCGATGAACTGTGAGTTCCGCCAGTCGAGGATCGCGCTCTCGCCGTCCGTGCCGAGGCGGACGTCGATCTGGCCGTCCTCCACGTGGATGCCGAAGTGCTCGCTCGCGCGGTTCTCGACGGTGACCCGGAATCTGAAGTAGGTGAGTCCCTCAGCGGCGTCGTCGCGTCCGCGCGGGGGTTCCGCCTTCTCCAAGCCGTGGACGCGGACACGCAGGCCGGCGTGCTCGTCGCACTCCTGCCAGTCTCCGACCACATTCGGCTCGTACACAGTTCACCTCTCGACCTCCGAGAGGTGCTTTCTTATCCGTGCGCTCGACGACGTGTCAAATGCGTGGAACGTACCGTGGCCAGGGAATTCTCCCCGCGTGATCGTCGATCAAGCCGTGCGCAGCGGGAACCTTCCCCGGGGGGCGACGGCGACGCCCGGGCGCGTGCTGCACATCACGCCCGGGAGTGTGAGAGCCGGGCGGCTCAGCCGTGGTGGCGCAGGGCGCGCATCTGCTCCTCCAGCGGGCACAGCCCGACGTCACGGCGGCGCTCGTCGATGGTGTGGGGCTGCCGGATCGCGTACGGGCGCAGGGTCACCGGATTGACCCGGGTTCCGTAGAACTGCGGTTCGCCGAGTTCGACGGCGCAGTGGTCCGCGATGTAGGCGTGCTGGGCCGCGGGGCAGTGCCCGTCGGCCGCCGCCTGGGCGATCAGGTCGCGGCACAGCAGCTGGAAGTCGAGGTCCGGTGTGTGCAGGAGGATCATGACGGCGGCCGTCGACGCCGCCACCCCGACCTGGTCGGCGGTGGGCCAGCCGTGCCGGGAGACGATCGTGCGGAGGGCGTCGGCGTTGGCTCGGCGGCATGCGAGGAGGGCGCGGCGGCTGCCGGGGGCGAGGTTTGTCTGTGCCCGCCGCGTCAGCCTGGTGTCCTCCTCCGCCCTGCGGATCAGTTCCCCGGCCAGCAGGGTGGCGACCCCGGGGGGCATGCGGGTTCCCGCCGCTCCCCCGTCCAGGGGGCAGCCGTCGGCGGGACCGGACTGCGGGCCCCCGGAGGGCGCCGCGTCACCGGCCGGGCACCCGTCCGCGGTGAGAGCCGTCCCGCGGTGGCGACCCCCGTCGCGTACGGGTCGCCCCGGCGCGTGGCCCGCGGGGTCGTCCGGGGGGCGCTTCCGCGCCGCGCCGGCCCGTTGACCGGGCAGGAAGATCGGCACACCGTCGGCGCGCCCGTCCGGCCGCGGCATCCGCCCGACGCCGTCGGCCTGTTCGCCCGCCACCTGCTCCGAGCGCTTCACAGCGCCTCCCGGAGCGCCAGGGTGAACCACACCTGTTTGCCTTCCGCGCCGGGCGCGGGCGGGGCGACGCCCCAGTCGTCGGCCAGCGCCGCGACGATCGCCAGGCCCCGGCCCGACTCCGCGCTCGCGTCCTGCGGGCGGGCCCGCGGGACGGCGGACGAACTGTCGGCGACCGTCACGCACAGGTGCCGCCCAAAGGACTCGACCGTCACGGTGACCGTGTCGGCGGGGCCGGTGCTGCCGTGTCCGACGGCGTTGGCGAAGATCTCGTCCGCCGCGAGGACGGCGCTGTCGACGGTCTCGGCGGGGAGCGGCAGGGCGGTGAGGTGCGTGGTGATCGCACGCCGGACGCCTGCGGCCTGTGAGGGGTGGGCGGGCACGACGGTGCGGAGCAGGCGGGGCCCGGTCACCTGGTTCACGGTCTCACCGGGCCTGTGCCGGCCGAAGTGTGCGGGGACGTACGGCGCGTGGGCGCCGGGTGCCGGTGAGGGCGACGGCCGGCGGCGGTGCGCTCCGGATGCCGTCATCGAGCCTCCTTCGCGTGCGGCGCGGCTGGGGGGACGGTCCGGCCGGCCGGCCGCGCAACGGCGACAGCGCGTCGCAGAGCTTGCCGGCGCTCCGGGGAATCGTTCCCGCGGGCCCACCGGTGTCGCGGCCCGTACAGCCCGCCGGGGCAGAGCCGGGCTCGGGCGGACCCGCGCCGTCGGGGGGCCGGTGGGGCGCCGAGTCGCACGACCCCGGCGCATCGGAGGAACGGCAGCACCCCGGCCGGGGCACCGGGGGGCCCGGCACCGAACCGCCCGGCACCGAACGGCCCGGCACCGAACGGAACACCGGCCGGCCCCGCGGCCGAGGGCACCGCGGTTAACGGCCCCGCGTTCCCCGTCACGCCACCACCCCCAGGACGGGGTGGCACCGCCGCTCGCAGTCCAGCACGAGCCGCTCGCGCCGCCGCCGCTCCGGACGTCGGCGGAAGTCGCGCGGCGCCCGGCACGGCCGCTCGCTGTGCACGGTGCTCGATCGTCCATCCGTCACGGTGGCCACCCGGTCTCACGTCACGTCGTGTGCCGCTGCGCCCCGTACCTGGTTTTCCGTCAGAAACGCTGCGGACAGGCGCAGTTGCTCGTCGTCGCCCCTCTCCGGGCGACAGGTTCACCGATCACTATGGTGGCGGACGGACTCAGGTCGCAACCTGCGTTCTGATAATTTCAGAACGATTCGCATCACCCTGTCTCTGTCGGCCGCCGCGTGCCACACTGCACGCTGTGACGGCCGTACCGGGAGGCAGGACGTGGGCGACAACCGTTCCGGCGGCAGTGCGCCGACCGTCCTGCGGATCGTTCTCGGCAAGCGGCTTCGGCACCTGCGGGAACGGGCCGGAGTCTCGTTCGAGGACGCGGCGCGGGCCATCGAGGTCACCCCCCTGACGGTCCGCAGGATCGAGAAGGCCGAGGTCGGTCTCCGTATCCCGTACGTGAAGGAGTTGCTGCGCACCTACGGTGTCCCGGCGACCGAGGTGGACGACTTCCTCGCCATGGCCAGGGAGGCCAACCGGCCGGGCTGGTGGTACAAGTACCGCGACGTGCTGCCCGAGTGGTTCAGCGCCTACGTGAGTCTGGAGAGCGAAGCCAGCGTCATCCGTCTCTACGAGCCGCACTACGTACCGGGCCTGTTGCAGACGCGCGAGTACGCCGCCGCCCTCCTGCACGTCGGCTTCCCCAACGAGTCGCCACAGGAGATCGCCCGCCGGGTCGATCTGCGCGCCAGGCGCCAGGATCTGCTCGCCAAGCCGGACGCGCCCGCCGTCTGGGCCGTCCTGGAGGAGACGGTGCTGCGCCGGCCGGTCGGCGGGGCCGCGGTCATGCGCTCCCAGATCGACCGCATCGCCGAGGCTCTGGACATGCCGAAGGTCAGGATCCAGATCATGCGCTTCGGCGTGGGGGCACACCCCGGCGCCTTCGGCCCGTTCCACTACTTCCGCTTCGGCTTCTCGGAACTGCCCGACGTCGTCTACACCGAGAGCCTCGCGGGCGCCGTCTATGTCGACCAGCCCGCCGACGTCGTGACCTATCTCGAAGTGCTGGACCGGATGTCCGTGCAGGCGGAGCCGGTCACTCGGACCAGGGACATCCTGGCTGAACTGCGTAAGGAGTTGTGACCATGGAATCCACGGGCCCCGTCCGCAGCGGCGTCACCGCCACCGACCTGGGAACCGAGGGCTGGCTGAAGCCCTGGAGCGGCACGAACGGCGGAAGCTGCGTCGAGGCCAAGCTGCTGGCCGACGGCAGTGTGGCCCTCCGCCAGTCCACGGACCCGCAGGGGCCCGCGCTGGTCTACTCCCGGGCCGAGATGGTCGCTTTCCTGGCGGGCGTCAAGTCCGGCCAGGCCGACTTCCTGATCTCCTGACACGCGGGCCGGATCCACGGAGCCGACCCCGAAAAGTGCGGGCGGCGGCCGCCACCGCGCCCGCACCACCGAGCAGCCCGCACGGCGCTCTCGCCGTGCGGGCTGCCCCCGTGCGGGTCGTCCCCGTGCGGGTCGTCCCCCACCGAGGAAAACCGGCCGTCACGGAGCGAGCCGTCCGCGCGAGCCGCACCGCCGCTCCGCCTGGGCCGCACGTCACAGGCGCCCGCGGGCGCCGGACGCCCCAACCGTGCGACGTATTCGGCCACACCCTGCGCACCAGCCACCCAGTCGCCCCCAACTCGCGCCTTCCGAGCGGCAGTTGTCGATAGGTTGGTGGCAGACCACGTGAGACGCACGGCAGGAGACTCCCATGGCAGACGGCCGGCCCCTCCCCGACCAGGAGGCGTTGTCCAAGATCGACACCACCGTCCCGCACTCGGCCCGCATCTGGAACTACTGGATGGGCGGGAAGGACAACTACGAGGTCGACCGGACGGCGGGCGACGCCTACCGCGAGGTCGCCCCGAACATCGAGACCATGGCCCGCGCCTCCCGCGACTACCTGGTCCGCACGGTGACCTTCGTGGCCGGTGAACTCGGCATCCGCCAGTTCCTGGACATCGGCACGGGCCTGCCCACGTACGACAACACGCACCAGGTCGCCCAGCGCGTGGCGCCGGAGTCCCGCATCGTCTACGTCGACAACGACCCCCTGGTCCTCCGCCACGCACAGGCGCTGCTGACCAGCACGCCCGAGGGCGTCACCGACTACATCGACGCGGATCTCCGCGAGCCCGAGAAGATCATCGAGGCGGCGGGCCGGATCCTGGACCTCGGCAGGCCCGTGGCCCTCATGCTCATGGGCATCCTCGGCCACATCCAGGACTACGAGGAGGCCAAGTCGATCGTCCGGCGCCTCCAGGACGCCCTGCCGCCCGGCAGCTGCTTCGTGCACTACGACAGCACGGACACCGACGCCGCGCTCAAGGAGGCCCAGCAGGGCTACGACGACACCGGCGCCGTCCCCTACGTGCTGCGCAGCCCCGAGCAGGTCAGCGCGTTCTACGACGGCCTGGAGCTCGTCGAGCCCGGCGTGGTGTCCTGCCCGCTGTGGCGGCCCGCCCCGGGCACCTCGCCCGAGCCGACGGACGTGCACGGGGGCGTGGCCCGCAAACCGTGACCACCGGTGCCCCGGAGGCCGGTGAACACAAGGATTCCGGCCTCCGGCGCGACGGAACGCGCGGAGTCCGCTCCAATGGAGGGTGACGGAAGACAACCGGTACGAGATGCGCCAATCCCGTCACAGGCCCGGGGCCCCACTCCCCCGGAGCGGACTCTCCCGGGGCGGCGCGACGGAGGTCCGCGATGCCCACTGCTCTCCGGCTGCTGCACGCACTCTCCGCCGACCATCGCGAACGCCTCATGGGCGTGGCCCGGGAGGTCGCGTTCCCCGCGGACGGCAGGATCTTCGAGGCCGGGGGGAACGCGGACCGCTTCTGGGTGGTCCGGTCCGGCACGGTCTCCCTCTACCAGCAGGTCGTCGCGGACCGGCGGATCTCGGTCGCGGCGCTGGGGCCGGGCGACCTGCTCGGCTGGTCCTGGCTGTTCCCGCCGCACCGGTGGGACTTCGGCGCCGAGGCGTTCAGCCCCGTGCGCGCCTACGAGTTCGAGGCGGACGCGGTGCTCGCGCTGTGCGCCGACGACCCGGCCCTTGAGCTCTCGCTGACCCGCACGATCGGCGCCATCCTGGCCCACCGGCTCGAAACGACCCGGCAGGCCCTGATCGAGCACTACGCCCGCCACGGCGGCGTGGTGAGATGACGCCGGGGCCCACCGCGACAATCGTCCCGTGAACGACACCTCCCGGTCCCCCCGGTCCTTCGACGTCCTCCCCGGCGCCACCGACTCCCCCGTGCTGCTGCACGTGCCCCACTCCGCGCGGGCGATACCGGCCGCGGTACGCGACGGCATCCTCCTCGACGACGCCGCGCTGGAGCGGGAACTGGACCACATCACCGACGCGCACACCGCCGAACTGGCCGCGCTCGTCGCGCGATCCGCCCGGGTCACACCCTGGCGGCTCGTCAACCGGCTGTCCCGGCTGGTGGTCGACCCCGAGCGCTTCCCGGACGAGCGAGGGAGATGCTGGCCGTCGGGATGGGCGCGGTCTACACACGCACCACGGGACGCGCGCCGCTGCGCCCCGACGACGTGGACCCGCAACCGCTGATCGACCGCTACTTCCACCCCTACGCACGGGCGATGACGGACGCGGTGGCCGACCGGCTGGCGGCCACCGGGCGCGCGGTGGTCATCGAAGTCCACTCCTACCCGACGGCCCGGCTGCCGTACGAACTGCACGGCGACGGCCCGCGTCCACCGGTCTGTCTCGGCACCGACTCCTTCCACACGCCTGCCGGGCTGCTGGCGGCCGCGCGGAAGGCCTGCGCGGGACTCGGCGGCACGGGAACCGACAGTCCCTTCTCCGGCACCTATGTGCCGCTGGAGTTCCACGGCAGGGAACCACGTGTGAGCGCCCTCATGGTGGAGATCCGGCGGGACACCTACATGAGCGAGCCGGGCGGCTCTGCCGGTCCGGGGCTCGCCCGCCTCACCGCGGCGCTGACGGACCTGGTCGACGCCGCGTCCCTCCCGTAACGGCCCCGCGGCCGCCCACCCTTCGGGCACCCGGTTGACGAAACCGGCGCGCGGATGCGGAGATGCTCCTGCGGCGATACGTCGACCCTGAGGTGAGGGCAGCACATCGATGGCATTGCAGATCAGCGCCACCAACCCGGAGCATCCCGCGCTCCTGCTCGAACTGCCCTGGCAACTGCCGCTGGAGGAGTGGCCCGAGCATCTCCTGGTGCCGCTCCCGCGCGGTATCTCGCGGCACGTGGTGCGCTACGCGCGCGCCGGTACCGAGGTGGTGGCCGTCAAGGAACTCGCCGAGCGTCCCGCGCTGCGCGAGTACGAGCTGCTGCGCGGCCTCGACCGGCTCGGCATCCCCTCGGTGGACCCGCTCGCGGTGGTCACCGGTCGCACCGGAGCCGAGGGGCCGCTGGAGCCGGTGCTGATCACGCGGCACCTGGGCGGCTCGATGCCGTACCGGTCGATGTTCGAGACGACGATGCGTCCCGCCACGATGCACCGGCTGATGGACGCGCTCGCCGTGCTGCTGGTCCGGCTGCACCTGGCGGGGTTCGCCTGGGGCGACTGCTCGCTGTCCAACACGCTGTTCCGGCGCGACGCGGGCGCCTACGCCGCGTATCTGGTCGACGCGGAGACCGGGGAGCTGCACGCCAGGCTCAGCGAGGGCCAGCGCGAGTACGACCTCGACCTGGCCCGGGTCAACATCAGCGGCGAGCTGCTGGACCTGGAGGCGGCGGGGGCGCTGCATCCCTCCGTGGACCCGATCGACTTCGGCAACGAGATCTGCGCGCGCTACCAGGGCCTCTGGCAGGAGCTGACCCGTACCTCCGTGTATCCGGCGGGCAAGCACCACTACATCGACCGCAGGATCCGGCGGCTGAACGACCTCGGTTTCGACGTCGCCGAGATGCAGATAGGGCACTCGCCGAACGGCGACACCGTCACCTTCGTCCCCAAGGTCGTCGACGCCGGTCACCATCAGCGACAGTTGCTGCGGCTGACCGGTCTCGACGCCGAGGAGAACCAGGCGCGCCGGCTGCTCAACGACCTGGAGAGCTGGATGGCCACCCAGGAGGACTACGCGCCGGGCGATCCGCTCGCCGCCCGTCCCGAGGTCCTCGCCCACCGCTGGGTCCGCGAGGTGTTCCGCCCCACCGTGCGGGCCGTGCCGCGGGAGCTGCGCGGCACGATGGACGCGGCCGAGCTCTACCACGAGCTGCTGGAGCACCGCTGGTACCTGTCCGAGCACGCTCAGCACGACATCGGCCTGGACACGGCCGTGCAGGACTTCGTGGCGAACGTGCTGCCCCGGGTACGCGCGGAGCTGCCGCCCCCGGCCGAGGAGGCAGGGCCACCCGCCTGACCCGCGCCGACCGGGCAGGCGGCGGTTCAGAAGCGAAGGTGACCGTTCATACATACGATTGAGCGAGTACAACGACCTGCTCGGGGTGGGAGACGTATGGCACAGGCGGCCGGTTCCGCGAGGACCGTCATTCTGACCGTGGATGACGATCCCGGTGTGTCGCGGGCCGTGGCCCGTGACCTGCGGCGCCGCTACGGCGAGGCCCACCGGATCGTGCGGGCGGAGTCCGGTGAGGCGGCCATGGAGGCGCTGCGCGAGCTGAAGCTGCGCGGCGACCAGGTGGCGGTGATCCTGGCCGACTACCGGATGCCGCAGATGAACGGCATCGAGTTCCTGGAGCAGGCCCTCGACGTGTATCCGGGGGCGCGGCGGGTGCTGCTGACCGCGTACGCCGACACGAACGCGGCGATCGACGCGATCAACGTGATCGACCTGGATCACTATCTGCTCAAGCCGTGGGACCCGCCCGAGGAGAAGCTGTACCCGGTCCTGGACGAACTGCTGGAAGCGTGGCGGGCCGCCGACCACCGGCCCGTGCCGGTCTGCAAGGTGGTCGGGCACCGCTGGTCCGCACGCTCGTCGGGGGTCCGGGAGTTCCTGGCCCGCAACCAGGTGCCGTACCGCTGGTACTCGTCGGACACGCCGGAGGGGCGGCGTCTGCTGTCCGCCGCCGGAGCGGACGCGGAGCGGCTCCCGCTCGTGATCACACCGGACGGCACACCGCTGGTGGAGCCCGCGGACCCGGACCTCGCGGCGCACGTCGGGCTGGCCACGACGCCGACGGCGGAGTTCTACGACCTGGTCGTCATCGGCGGCGGCCCGGCCGGCCTCGGCGCGGCGGTGTACGGGGCCTCGGAGGGGCTGCGGACCGTTCTGGTGGAGCGGTCGGCGACGGGCGGGCAGGCGGGACAGAGCTCACGGATCGAGAACTACCTGGGCTTCCCGGACGGGGTGTCCGGGGCGCAGCTCACCGACCGCGCGCGGCGGCAGGCCGCCAAGTTCGGCGCCGAGATCCTCACCGCGCGGGAGGTGACGGGCCTGGAGGTCACCGGGGCGTCGCGCACCGTACGGTTCTCGGACGGCTCGGCGATCGCCGCGCACAGCGTGATCCTGGCGACCGGTGTGTCGTACCGGCAGCTGGCGGCACCGGGGCTGGCGGACCTGACCGGGTGCGGGGTGTTCTACGGCTCGGCGCTCACGGAGGCGGCCTCCTGCCAGGGCCACGACGTGTACATCGTCGGTGGCGCGAATTCGGCCGGGCAGGCCGCCATGCATCTGGCGCGGGGCGCGAAGTCGGTCACGATCCTGGTGCGCGGTTCGTCGCTGTCCGCGTCGATGTCGCACTATCTGATCCAGCAGATCGAGGAGGCGCCCAACATCGGCGTCCGCACGGGGACGGTCGTCGAGGCCGCGCACGGCTCGGACCATCTGGAGCAGCTGACCCTGCGGGACGTGGCGAGCGGGCAGACCGAACTCGTCGACGCGCAGTGGATGTTCGTGTTCATCGGCGCGGCGCCGCTGACCGACTGGCTGGACGGGACCGTGCTGCGGGACCCGCGCGGGTTCATCGTGGCCGGTCCCGACCTGACCGAGGACGGGCAGCCGCCGGCGGGCTGGGAGCTGGACCGGCCGCCGTACCACCTGGAGACCAACGTGCCCGGCGTGTTCGTGGCCGGTGACGCGCGGGCCGAGTCCGCGAAGCGGGTCGCGTCCGCGGTCGGAGAGGGAGCCATGGCCGTCATGCTCGTCCACCGTTATCTGGAGCAGTCGTGAGCGGGCGGCCGGTGCCGTGCAGCGCCGCCGAGCTGAGCACGCTGTTCCTCTTCGAGAAGCTCGACGGCGACCAGCTCGACCGGCTGTGCCGGGAGGGCCGCGTGGAGCGGTTCGAGCCGGGCCCGGTCTACACCGAGGGCGAGCCCGCCACGTGCTTCTTCGTGCTCCTGGAGGGCACGGTGGTGCTCTCGCGCCGGGTCGGCGACGACGACGTGGAGATCAGCCGCAGCTCCATGCGTGGTGTGTACTCGGGCGCCATGCAGGCCTACCTGGGCGACCGGGTGCGCCCGGTCTACAACAGCTCGATGCGGGTCACCGAGCCCGCACGGTTCTTCGTGCTGCCCGCCGAGACGTTCGCCGCGATCATGCAGGACTGGTTCCCGATGGCCGTGCATCTGCTGGAGGGGCTGTTCTTCGGTTCGCGGAACACCCAGCAGGTGATCGGGCAGCGGGAGCGGCTGCTGGCGCTCGGCTCGCTGTCGGCGGGCCTGACCCACGAGCTGAACAACCCCGCCGCCGCGGCGGTGCGGGCCACCTCGTCCCTGCGGGAGCGGGTGGCCAAGATGCGGCACAAACTCGGCATCATCGCCACGGGCCCCTTCTCGCGCGAAGCCCTGGCCGGCCTCATCGAACTGCAGGAGCGGACCGCGGAGCGGGTCGCCAAGGCCCCCGCGCTGAGCCCGCTGGAGGCGTCCGACCGGGAGGACGCCCTCAGCGACTGGTTCGACGACCACGGCATCACCGAGGGGTGGCGGCTCGCGCCGACCTTCGTGCAGGCCGGCCTCGACGTCGACTGGCTCGACCAGGTCGCTGCGGCCGTCGACGCGGAGATTCTGCCCGGTGCCGTGGGCTGGCTCAACTACACCGTGGAGACCGAGCTCCTCATGAACGAGATCGAGGACTCCACCGCCCGCATCTCGCATCTCGTCGACGCGGCCAAGCAGTACTCCCAGCTCGACCGGGCCCCGTACCAGGTCTGCGACGTGCACGAACTGCTCGACAGCACCTTGCTCATGCTGTCCGGGAAGATCGGTTCCCGCATCACCGTCGTCAAGGACTACGACCGCACCCTCCCGAGGATCCCGGCCTATCCCGGCGAGCTGAACCAGGTCTGGACGAACCTCGTCGACAACGCGGTCTCGGCCATGAACAGCACGGACGGTGACGGCACGCTGACCGTGCGGACGGCGCTCGAGCGGGACCGGCTCGTGGTGGAGTTCCGGGACACGGGCCCCGGGGTGCCCGTGGAGATCCGCGACCGCATCTTCGATCCGTTCTTCACCACGAAACCGGTGGGTGAGGGCACCGGCCTCGGCCTGGACATCTCGTGGCGCATCGTCGTCAACAAGCACCACGGTCATCTGGAGGTGCGGTCCGTACCGGGCGACACCCGTTTCCAGGTCCGCCTCCCCCTGACCGCCGCGGAACCCGACACACCCGAGGAGCCATCATGACCCTGCCCGCCGGAATCGATCCCAGCGCCCCGCCGAGCGGCACGGGGTGCGGTGACTGCGACGCGGACGGCGGATGGTGGTTCCATCTGCGGCGCTGCGCCCAGTGCGGTCACATCGGCTGCTGCGACGACTCGCCCTCGAAGCACGCCTCCGCCCACGCGCGGGAGACCGGGCACCCCTTCATCCGCAGCTTCGAACCGGGCGAGAACTGGTTCTGGAACTTCGACAGCTCCGAGTTGTACGAGTCGGGCCCGGACCTGGTTCCGCCGCTGTGCCACCCCGCCGAGCAGCCGGTGCCGGGACCCGCGGGACGCGTCCCGGCGAACTGGGCGGACACACTGCGCTGACGTGCGCGGGAGTTGGCCACGCGACCCGCTGTACGGTCCCGGCGGCTCCGTGCCCTCCGTGCCGCTCCGGTCAGCCTGCTGCGGGACCGCCGTCTCCCCCGCCCGCCAGTACCTCGCGCAGGACCTGGGCGAACTGCTCGGGCTGCTCCATGAAGCCGCCGTGGCCGCCGGGGAATTCGGCCGGCGGTGTGCCGAGCAGTCCGGCCAGCGCGGTGGACGTGCGGTGGGTGAGCAGCGGTCCCGACGTGGCGCCGATTCCGACCACGACACGCCCCGGGCCGGACGTCAGCGCCGGGATGTCCGGCATGTAGCGGGTGGTGCCGCGCAGTTCGTGGGCGAAGAAGTGGGCGCTGTCGGCGAGATCCTGCGCCGAGGGCTCGTGGGACTCCCGGGACGCCGAGGACTCCGGGCCGCCGGAGGACTCCGAGGGCTGGCCCGCAACGGCGCCGGGGGCTGTGGACACGGCCATGAACTTCGCCCACGCCGCTCCCACACCCTCCTTGTGGAAGGTCTCGATGATGTCCTCGGTCGCGGCGTGCCGCTCCGCTGCGTCGGGGAGCAGGCCGAGGACGGGCGGCTCGTGCGCGACGAGCGTGCGCACCCGGCCGGGGTGCCGGGCGGCCAGGGCGAGCCCGGCCACCGCGCCCCCGCTGCTGCCGAACACGTCGGCGGACTCCGCTCCGAGGGCGTCGAGGAGGGCGGCGACGTCATCCGCCCGGAGTTGGGGGGTGGAGTCCTGCCCGGGATCGTCGAGGAGGCTGCCCCCGATGCCGCGCGGGTCGTGGGTGACGACCGTGTGGTCGCCGGCCAGCGCGTCGGCCAACGGCGCGAAGGCCGCGGCGGACATCGGCGCTCCCATCACAAACAGCAGCGGGCCCGCGCCGCGGACCTCGTAGTGCAGGCGCACGCCGGGGACGGTGAGGGTGTGTGTGGTGGTCATGGGGTGTTCCTTCCTGCCGCGGGTGCCCCCGCGGTAGCGGTGGCACAGGGAAGACTCCGGCGGGCGCGAGAACTCATCGCCGGCGCGGAGTCCGGTCGTCTCCGGGGCGGCCCGACCAGGGCGGGACCGTCGTGATCCCGCCCGGCGCCGGGGTCACCGCCGCCGGGCTCGAAGTCCAGCGACTCGTGCGCCACGTGGTCGAGAAGCCGGCGGGAGTCGAAGTGGCGCCGGGGGTCGGCGGTCACCGCTTCGCGGAACGAGGGGGCCTCCGTGCAGTCCAGCGGGCGGCTGGTGTGGTTCGGCAGTTGACGGAGCGTCACCGCGCCCCAGGACCGCGGTAGTCGGGGCAGGCGCTCACGCAGCGTGTGGTTCCGATCCCCCGGCGGAATCCCCACCAGCAGCCACCCGTGCCGTCCCGCACATTCGGACACCGCATCGAGCACCACCCGGAAACGACGAAGATCCCGCCCGATCTTCCGATTGGACGGGATCTCGTCAACCACTCCCGAGCTAACTCAAGAACAGTTGCGTGCAGGGAGTGCAGGGATTCAACGGCTCGGGGTCAGGACGGGTCGCCGTACTGGAGACCGCGTCCGTTGGTGCCGACGTAGACGCGCCCCAAGATGTCGGGGTCGCCGGTGACGACGGCGGTGCCGCCGATGTTGCCCCACTGGTGGGCGTCGTCGTTGACGCGGAGCCAGGTGGCGCCCATGTCGGTGGAGCGGAAGACGCCGGTGACGTCCTTGACGGTGCCGATCAGGTACAGGGCCTGGTAGGAGGCGCCGGGTGCCGCCTTGCCGAAGCCGAGGGCGGAGGCGGACTTCACCGTGGTGAGCGTGGTGAACGTCCGGCCGCCGTCGGTGGAGTGCAGCAGCCCCTTGCCGCCGTCGGCGATCCACAGGTCCCCGGCGATGCCGGGAACGGCCGTGAGCTTGCCGGCGGGCAGGCCGGTGGCGCGAGCGCTGAAGGTCGCGCCGCCGTCGGTGCTGGCGTAGAGGGTGCCGTCGGCCAGTGAGTAGAAGGTCCTGGCCAAGGAGCGGTCGGCGACGACCACGGCGCCGGTGCCCAGGCCGCCGACCTTCGACCAGCTTGCCCCCTTGTCGGTCGAGCGGTACGGGGCCTGCCCGTCCTCGGTCCAGACGATGGCGGAGCCGTCGGCCGAGAGCGCGACATGGCCGCTGTCGGCGCTGCCCACCGGCTCCGACTTGAAGCCGGTCCAGTTGCTGCCGCCGTCGGTGGAGTAGGCGCCGTCCTGCGTGCCGCCCCGGCCGACGCGGACCATCATCGAGGGGTTGGACTGGGCGAAGTCGATATTCGTGCTGGTGACCATCATCGGGTTCTTCAGCCGCCCGGCGGGCACCTTTGTCAGGGCACTGGAGGTGCTGTAGTGGAAACCGCCCAGGTCGCCCATGGAGGAGATGACGGTGGCACCGCCGGGCGGGGCGACCGCGTCCAGCACGGCGGTCTCCTCCAGCCCTTGGGCCCCGATGGTCCAGTGGCTGGTGCCACCGGTGTCCGAGGCATTGGCGTTCTTGCTGCGCCAGATGCCGCTGCCGGTGCCGTACAGCACGTGCCCGGAGGCGAAGGGATCGATGGCCAGGGCGGTCATCCAGTGCCCGACGTCGGTACCGACGTAAGGAGCGCCGGAGGCGTCCCGCTCCGACTTGTCGGACAGTGCCTTCCAGTTCGCGCCGCCGTCGGTGCTCCGGTAGATCTCGTCCCCGGGCCACCAGCGGTCGAGGGTGGTGACCATCACCGTGGACGGCTTCTGCGGGTCGACGGCCAGACCGGAGAACCCGTAACTGCCCTGGGACGGCGAGATGTTCTTCCACGAGCCGCCCGTCGGCGTGTACTTCCACACCGAGCCCGCGGTGACGCCGTTGGGTCCGACGGCATTGGTGTACGACAGGTACAGCGAGCCGTCACCGGAGAGCACACCGTGCTGCGGCATCTGGCCGGTGGGCTGCCCGGAGACGGCCTGCCAGGTGCTGCCGCCGTCGGTGGAGCGGTAGAGGGAGCGGGACTTGTCGGCGACGCCGACGTAGACGTCCTTGCTGCCGGCCGGGCCGTACGTCACGAAGGAGATTCCCGCGCCGCTGCCGGCGCCGTCCTTGACGGGGAACGAGGAGACTTGCCCCCAGGTCACGCCACTGTCGGTGCTGCGCCACAGGCCGTTCTTGCGCGTGCCCAGCAGCAGGGTGGTGTGGTTGCCGGGGTCGATCGCGAGCCGTTCGCCCGCCCCGCGGCCGTCCTCGTTGCTGCCCAGCTTGAAGGGCAGCTCGGTGCGCTTGAAGGTGCGGCCCTGGTCGGTGGAGCGCAGGACCGCGCCGTTGCCTGCCCAGCCGTTGGTGTAGGTGCCCGCCCCGATGTAGAGCCGGTTGGGGTCGACGGGGTCGGTGGCCAGCGAGTCGATGCCCAGCAGGTTCCAGTCCTTCTCGCCCACCCAGTCCGTCAGTGGGATCCACTGCTCGGCCCCGGTGTCCCAGCGGTAGGCGCCGCCCATGTCGGTGCGCGCGTACAACAGCCCCTTCTCGCGCTGGTTGAACACCAGCCCGGTGACGTAACCGCCACCCACCACCTGGGCGTTCTTCCACGCATACGGTCCGGCCGCGGCCGTGGTCTGCGCCCCACCGGTCCCGGTCGACGGGGTCTCGGCCGTCTTCACCAGCTTCCACTGCTGGTTGGTGCTGTGCCTGTCGGGATACTGCATGACCGTCGCACCCTGGGCGGTGGAGCCTCCGGAGACGTCCAGGACCAGGCCGCTCCTGCGGGAGGTGAAGGTGACGGCGTCGGAGCCGCTCACATCGTCGATCCGCCACTCCTGGGAGGCGGCGGAGCTGTCGGTCTGCTGCTCGGCGGCGGCCCTCTCGGTGGTCGAATTGCCCGCTATCCCCAGCACTTTGCCGCTGTTGCGGTTCATCAGCTCGTAGTAGCCGTCCCCGGTGGGCTTCAGCTTCCACTGCTGGTTGGCGGTGTTCTGGTCGGTCCACTGCTGGATGCGGGTGCCGTCGGCGGTGGAGAAGCCGTCGACGTCCAGCACCTTGCCGCTGCGCACCGAAACCAGCCGGTAGTAGGCATCGCCGTCGACCGTCGCGGCCTGCGAGTCCTCCTGCGTGAACAGGAGATACGGCACGACGAGGGCGGGTGCGCCGAGCAGCAGGCCGGTCGCGGTCCAGCGCCGACGGTGACGCCCGCGGCGCCCGCCGGTCGTGGGGTTCTTCATGGGGAGGTGCTCTCCTTGCATGCCGTTCACCAGACAAAGGCGGATCCAGGTCCCGAAGGCCGGATCCGACTCCTTGTCGTCACAGACTTTGCAAAGGGTTGCCGAAGCCGAGATCTTTTTTCAGATCAACTCGTCGCAGTCGCAGTCGCAGTCGCAGTGGCAGTGGTCGCTGACGCGCGGCGATGCTCGGCCGCTGGGCTCGGCCGGCGCCGACGACGCTCAACGCACCGAGAAGCCGAACGAGTAACCCTGATCCCTGAGTTCGGGAAGGATCCGGCGCAGGGCCTCGACGGTCTGGGAGCGGTCGCCGCCCGCGTCGTGGAAGAGGAGCGTCGGCCCGTTGGGCAGCTCCCGCTCGACGGTGGCGACGATGGCGTCCGCGCCCGGCTGCTCGAAGTCCTTGGTGTCCACGTTCCAGCCCAGCGGGCGCATGCCGCGCGAGGCGGCGAGCTTGCGGCTGTAGAGGACTGATCACCGCCGTTTGCGGCTGGTGACAGCGTTCTTACCGGCACCCCGTGTAGCCGGCTCGGCCTGCATCGCAGGCCGAGCAAACGGCGCACGGCACCATGCGGACCTCCAGCCCTCAGTCCGCGCAGATGAGTTGGCGGTAGACGGTGTCTATGAATGTCTGGTAGACACTGTCTATGGATGTTGAAGGGCCCCTGCGGGAACGACTGGTCGATGCCGGCGTAGAGCTGGTGCTGTCTGAGGGCACCGCTTCGGTTGGTCTTCGGGAGATCGCCCGCCGGGCAGGTGTGTCGCACGGTGCGCCGCGGCGCTACTTTCCGACACACCGGGCGCTGTTGTCGGCCATCGCGCGCAGAGGCTTCGAGGAGCTGGGTGCGCGGTCCGCCGCCGCCGCGGCAGGTACTGCCGTGCCGCGTGATGAGTTGGCGGCGCTGGCGCGGGTGTACGTCACCTACGCATTGGAACGGCGCGGCATGTTCGAGTTGATGTTCCGTCACGACCTGCTCGACAGCGGCGAGCAGAGTGGCACTCCGGACGGGCCTCGGCTGAGGGAGGCGACGCTCCCGATGTTCCAGCGCCTCACCGAGCTCGTCGCTCGGTGCCGGGCGCAGGCGCTGGAGCCTTCGGCGGCAGTCACCGCGGCTGCCCTGTGGGCGAACCTGCACGGCATCGCCCAACTGCGGTCCTGGGGCAGCCTGCAACTCGCCCTTGGCGGCGAGGGTTCCGACAGTCACGACCGGTTGATCGAAGCTGCGCTGGACGCCCATCTCCGGCCGATGGCCTCATGACCGGGCGGCTGCGGCGCTCGGTCCCGCTTCTCGTCAGCGTGGCCGGGGCGGTGATCGTCGCACTGGACGGCACCGTCCTGCTTGTGGCGCGGCCCAGCCTGCAGCGTTCGCTCGCCGCGGACCCGGCACAGATCCAATAGAGGAACGATTGATGTATGAGCACTTGAAGCGGCTGACCGGACCGGTGCTGCGTACCGCGGCGCGGCTCGAAGCCGTGGGCCTGGAGAATGTGCCGCAGTCGAACGGCGTCATTCTCGCGTCCAACCACCTGTCCATCGTGGACTCCACCTTCCTGCCGCTGGTGCTGGACCGACAGGTGACCTTCATGGCGAAGGCGGAGTACTTTGCAGGAGGTTCCTGGCCGACGCGGATCGTCTCGTCCTTCATGCGGGGCAGTGGGCAGGTTCCAGTTGACCGCGAGAACCAACGGGCGGCGGTAGCCTCGCTTGACGCGTGTCTTGGGGTGGTGAAGGACGGCGGCGTCTTCTGTATCTACCCCGAGGGCACACGCTCCCCGGACGGCCGGCTCTACCGGGCCAAGACGGGCGTGGCATGGCTGGCTCTCAAGTCCGGCGCGCCCGTGGTGCCGGTGGCCATGAGCGGCACCGATCGCGTCCTGCCGCCCGGGCGCGTACTTCCGCGTCCGGCCAAGGTCAAGGTCACCTTCGGCAAGCCCGTCGACCTCTCCCTGTACGAGGACTCCGCTGCTGACGCCGGTGCCCGAAGGGCTGTCTCTGACCTGATCGTGCTGGCAATAGCAGAGGTCTCCGGCCAGGAGTACGTGCCCGTCTACGCGGCGAGGGCGAAGGACCAGGGCTGACCCGGCCCTGCTCTCTCGAAGCTACGGCGAAGTAGCGAGTAGCTCTCTGTAGTCAACGTGACGGTCGGTCGCTGGCTCGGGGTGAGGGCCAATCGAGCAGCGGATGCGGTAGCAGGGATGCCGCATCGAGGTCGACTTATCGGACTTCTGGGCCCTGACGCCCTGCCAGGGTGTTGCCGCAGTAAATGCCGGATTTACTGCGGCAGAGCCTCTACGGTGATCACCGCGACCTGCGGCGGACGATTCCGGCCGCCGGGGTGAGGTGTACGCATTTACTGCGGCAGTGCCGGAAGGGCGGGGTGGACGTGGCGATCGAACCGGTGACCGAACTCGGGAGTGGGGGCTCGCTCCGGCTGCCGCGCGCCCGGGTGGTGCCCCTGTCCGCCCCTCCGTCGTCCTACAGCGCGGCGGTCGAGCGGTACCTCACCGGCGCGGGCATCGCGAAGTCCTCCGCGCGGATCTACCGGATCTCGCTGACGACGTGGGGGTGGATGCTCGCCGGCGAACCGGCGCCGACCGGGCCCGCCCGCCGGGGCGCGAAGCCGCCCGTCTTCCCCGTCGCCGCGATCGACGACCCATCCCTGCCTGAGGTGTTGGCCGAGCTGGCGGCGGCCAGGGCGGACGAGATGGACGCCGACACCGTCAACCGGGAGCTGTCCATCGCGCGCAAGGCGATCGGCTGGTGGCAGCGCCAGGGCTGGATCGAACGCGATCCGACGATCGGCATCGAGCGGCGGCCGGCACCACCGGACCGCACCAAGGCCCTCGCGGAGAACCAGATCGCCGCCCTGTGGCGCCTGGACGTCGCCCTGCGCGAGAAGACGCAGTGGAAGATGCTCTACGAGTCCGCCGCACGGGCCGACGAGGTGCTGTGCCTGAACGTGGAAGACCTGTACCCGCAGGACAAACGCGGGAAGATCACCGCCAAAGGCGGGGCGACCGAGTGGATTCACTGGCAGTCCGGCACCGCCCAGCTCCTGCCCCGCCTCATCGCCCGACGTACCCGCGGCCCGCTGTTCCTCACCGACCGCAAGGCCCCCGCCGGGACGCCGACGTTGGACGTGTGCCCGGAGACCGGCCGGGCCCGGCTCTCCTACCGCCGGGCCGAGGAGATCTTCGAGGAGAACACCCGCCTGCTGGCCAACCCCCTCGCCTCATCCGAGGACATCGAGTCCCTGGACGGGTGGACGCTCCACCGGCTCCGGCACAGTGCCCTGACGCACGACGCCGAGGACGGCACCTCAACCCCGATGCTGCTGGCCCGCTCCCGCCACGCCTCCGTCCGTTCCTTGGAGCGATACGCACGGCCCGGCGTCGACTCGGTCGCTCGGCACGTCGCCGAACGCGACCCCGCTGCACGTCGCCGCACGTAGATCCGAGCGGATCAGGGCTTCAAGATCATCCCGTTGCCCCTTTGGCGCGTATCTCGGTCACACCCCCTCAGAGCACGGTCGTGCCGTACATCTCGCCGAGCGGGTCGGCCAGCAGCTCGACCCGGGCGCCGTCGGGGTCGCGGAAGTAGAGCGAGGTGCCGCTCTCCTCCTGGTGGTCGACGCCGGCGGCGACCAGGCGCTCGCGCAGCCGCCGCCAGGTGGTGGGGTCCACCGAGATGGCGAGGTGGTGCAGTCCGCCGAGCACTTCCGCGTACGGCCCGAGGTCGAGTCCGGGGAAGTCGAAGAAGGCCAGCAGGTTGCCGTTGCCCAGGTCGAAGAAGAAGTGCGTGGAGCCCTTGTAGTCGCGGTTCTCGATCATCTCCGTGAGCGGGAACCCCAGGGTCTCCTGGTAGAAGCGCACGGTCCGCTCCACGTCCGAGGAGAGGAGCGCCACGTGGTGCACGCCCCGCGCGGAACTCGCCGGGCGGTCCGCCGTCACCAGGTACGTCTCCCGGATCCGTGCGCGTTCCGCCTCGACCGCGGCCAGGTCCACAGGCTCCATGAGGGGGCTCCTCCGTTGTCCGTCACATATGGTTTGTAATTCAACAAAATATTTCGACTCACTCTAGACCTCCGCCGTCCGGTCGGGGAGCATTTGTGCGGCGTGCCGCGAGGCGCGTCCGCGATCGGCTCGGAGTCGTACGAGCGAAGCGGGGGACGCTGAAAGTATGATCAACGAATGTCTGACATGACCGAGACCTCGCCCGGCTGGCTGACTTCCGACGAACTGGACCAGGCCCGCGCGCGCATGCCGATCCTGTACGTCGAAGCCGTACCCGTGCGCGTCGACGACAGCGGCGAAGTCACCAGCATCGGCCTGCTGCTGCGCATCGGGCCCGACGGGACGGTCAGCCGTACCCTCGTCTCCGGCCGGGTGCTGCACCACGAGCGGGTCAGGGACGCGCTCCTGCGCCACCTGGAGAAGGACCTGGGCCCGATGGCACTGCCCAGGGTCCCCGCGTCCCTGCAGCCCTTCACCGTCGCCGAGTACTTCCCGACGCACGGGGTCACGCCGTACCACGACCCCCGGCAGCACGCGGTGTCGCTGGCCTACATCGTCCCGGTGACCGGTGACTGCCGCCCGCGGCAGGACGCGCTCGACCTGGTCTGGTTCAGCCCCCAGGAGGCGTCGTCGCCGATGGTCCTCAACGAGATGCCGGGCGGCCACGGAGTCCTGCTCAGGCAGGCCCTGGCGCACGTCGGCTGCCTCTCCTGACCCCTCCGCGGACGATGGTGGGACAACGGCACAACCCCCTTGCGGGGGTGCGCCGTTACCGCGTGCGGCCGCGCCCTGATCAAGGGGGCACAATGGCGGCGACGGTCAGGTGCCGCCGTGGCGGCCGCATGCACCCCGAACGCCCGCGGGTGCGCAGGAAGGGAACGACATGAGCGAGACGCAGCGCCCGACAGGTGCCTCCGGAAGACTGAACACCTCGGTGGCGCACAACGCCCGGGTGTGGAACTTCTGGATCGGCGGCAAGGACCACTACGAGGTCGACCAGCGGGTCGGCGAGCAGGTCGCCTCGATGTTCCCGGTGATCCGCGAAGTGGCGCGTGCGGACCGCGAATTCCTCGGCCGCGCCGTGGAGTTCCTCACCGCGGACCTCGGGGTGCGGCAGTTCCTCGACATCGGCACCGGGCTGCCGACCCTGGACAACACCCACGACATCGCCCAGCGGATCGCCCCCGAGTCACGGATCGTGTACGTCGACAACGACCCCATCGTCCTCGTCCACGCCCGCTCCCTGCTGACCAGCACCCCCGAGGGCGTCACGGACTACATCGACGCCGACGTCCACGACCCGGACGCCATCGTCCGGGGCGCCACGGCGACCCTGGACCTCGGCCGGCCCGTCGCCGTCATGATGCTGGGCATCCTGAACTTCGTCCTGGACACCGACAAGGCGCGGGACATCGTGCGCCGGATCATGGCGGCCGTCCCGTCCGGCAGTTGTCTCGCCCTGACCCACCCGACCACCGACGCCGACCTGGGCGGTGAGGGCAACGTCGAGGCGATGAAGTTCTGGAACGAGAACGCCACCCCGCCGATCACGGCCCGCAGCCGCGAGGAGATCGCCTCCTTCTTCGACGGACTGGACCTCGTCACCCCGGGCCTCGTGTCGTGTTCGCAGTGGCGCGCCGGCTCCAACACGGCCCCGGCACTGCCGCAGTTCGGCGCGGTCGCCGTCAAGCCCTGACCCGGTCTGCAGCGGTGGTTTTCCGACCGCCATGGCCAGGCCGCTGTCCACGGCGACCTGGGACGTCGGCGTCCGCATGCGAGGACGGGGAGTCAGGGGGCAATCTCCTTGCTGGCCAGGCTGGTCGGTCCACCCCGGCGGTGTCACTCGCGCAAGGCGTCGATCACACCAAAGAGGTGGGCGCGGACGCGGTCAGCGAGCGGCAGGCGCGGCGTCGGGAGCCGGCGTCGCCTTGTCGCGGGACGGTGCGCGCAGGGAGCTGAGCGGGCCGCCGTGCAGGGGTGTCGTGTGCCAGCGCGCCGTGAACGTACGCGTGGTGAGCGCGCAGGTGACGCTCAGCCGGTGCGGCGTCTCCAGGAACAGCACGTCCACGCTCAGGGTGTCCGGGTCGCGCCATCCCCCGCTCACCGCGGTGGGGACCGGTCCCGTGCCGAGGGCCCATCCGGCGTCGCCGAGCCGCAGGACGAGACCCGAGGCGCCCTCGTCGAGGCGGAGGGTCCAGCCGCCCGCGTCCCCGTCGACGACGACACCCGTCAGTCTCCCGGGCCGGGCGGTTCCGTCCTCGTCCGGCCCGGGTGTGAAGCGTGCCCCGGACCAGGATTCCGCCCGCCCCGGCGGTTCGGCCCGGCCCGGGACCGGCGGCAGGGCCAAACCGGCGAGCCGCTCACGGAGGCGCTCGTCGTCCCCGCCGGGAAGCGGCGAGGGACCGAACGCGGGCAGCAGGTGCCGCCAGACCAGGTTGAGCAGGTCCTGCATCCGCTCGGTCGCCGCGGTCGTCGCGACGACCGCGTCGTGCTCGGGCAGGACGAGGCAGAACTGGCCGTACGCGCCGTCGCCGCGGTAGCCGTGCCGGGCCATCCAGAACTGGAACCCGTAGCCCTGCTGCCAGTCCGACTCCGCGCCGTCCGCCGTCCCGTCCGAGGTGGAGACGTGGGCGCGGGTCGCCTCGGCGATCCATGCCGCCGGGAGCAGCCGTCGCCCCTCCCAGACCCCGTCCTGGAGATACAGCTGGCCCAGGCGGGCGATCGCGTCGGTCGTGGCGTGCAGTCCGCTGAAGCCGAGGTCGCGGCCGGGCGGCCGCTGGAGCCAAGCCACCTCGCCGATGCCGAGCGGGTCGAACAGGCGGGGGCGGAGATAGTCCGTCAGCGTCCGACCGGTCACGCGCTGGACGATCGCGGCGAGGGTGTAGGTGGCCGGCTGGTTGTACGCGAAGACGGTGCCCGGGTCACGGTCCGGCGGGGTGAGCAGAAAGCCGCGTACGGGCTCCGCGCGATCGCGCCGGAAGGCCACGTCGTGGGTCTCGGCGAGGTGTCCGCTGGCCATGGACGCGACGTGCCGGACCAGCATGGCCCGGCTGCGCGGGTCGGTGATGTCGGCCGCGAATTCGGGAAAGTACGTGATCACCGGGTCGTCGAGGTCCAACAGCCCTTCGGCGGCGGCGAGTCCGGCGGCCGTGGCCGTGAAGCTCTTGCTGAGGGAGTAGAGCAGGTGGGGGCGTTCGGGAGCGTAGGGCGCCCACCAGCCGGAGGCCACGAGCCGACCGTGCCGCAGGATCATCAGGCTGTGGGGCTCGATGTCGGGCGCGGCGTCGAGGGCGTCGAGGAACGCGTGGATGCCGGAAGCGTCGACGCCCTGGGCGGCGGGACTGCTGACGGACAGCGGGCGGGCGCTCATGCGGGGCGGCCTCCGGAGGCGGCTCAGGGGTGATGCGAAGCGGTGGCGAAGCTGGTCGGCGGGAAGAGCGGCTGCGTGCACGCGCCATCTTTCCGCCACGCGTCCCCCGTGTCCACGTGCCCCCGCAAGCCCCTTCCGCTTCCGCTTCCGCTTCCGGGGCAGGTCGCGCAGTGGCGCCAGGAGAACGGAAGCTAGGAGTCCGTAGGTCCCCCGGGGGCATGGATCCGTACGGGGGACGGTCCTGTTTCCGGATCACCGGATCGGGGACCCGTCTTCCATGGTGCAAATCGGATACACGATGATGACGGAGCAAGCCGGACCCCGTGACCTCGTCAACCACGTGGTGCGGGCCGAGCAGGTTGGGTTCGACTTCTCGGTGACCTCGGACCACTACTTCCCTTGGCTGGAGTCGCAGGGCCATGCGCCGTACGCCTGGAGCGTGCTCGGCGCCGCCGCCCAGGCCACCTCGCGGATCCCCCTCATGACGTACGTGACGTGTCCGACCTTCCGGTACCACCCCGCCGTGGTGGCGCAGAAGGCGGCGACGATGCAGCTGCTGTCCGAGGGCAGGTTCCGACTGGGGCTCGGTTCGGGCGAGAACCTCAACGAGCACGTGGTGGGCGGCGGCTGGCCGTCGGTCGACGTGCGGCACGAGATGTTCGAGGAGGCGCTCGGCATCATCCGGGACCTGTTCGAGGGCAACCATGTCACCCGTCGCGGGACGCACTTCGACGTCGAGTCGGCCAAGCTCTGGGACCTCCCGGACCAGGCGCCGCCGATCGGGGTCGCCGTCTCCGGGGAGCGTTCGTGCCGGCTGGCGGGCCGGCTCGCCGACCTCGTCATCGCCACGGAGCCCAAGGCGGAGCTGCTCGACGGTTTCGACCGGCACGGCGGACAGGGCAAGCCGCGGGTGGGGCAGCTCCCGGTCTGCTACGACCCCGACCGGGACGCGGCCGTGCGGCGGGCGCACGACCAGTTCCGCTGGTTCGGCGGCGGCTGGAAGGTCAACTCCGAGCTGCCGCACCCCAAGTCGTTCGCCGGGGCGACCCAGTTCGTGACGCCCGACGACGTCGCCGAGTCGATTCCGTGCGGGAACGACCCGGAGGCCTTCGTCGAAGCCGTACGCCCCTACGCGGAGGCCGGCTTCACCGAGGTCGCGCTCGTGCAGATCGGCGGCGACTCCCAGCACGCCTATCTGGACTGGTCGGAGAAGACACTGCTGCCGGCGCTGCGTGACGCGTTCGCCTGACCGCGGGCAGGCCACCCATGCGCACGTCCGGGGCGGTGACATCCGCTTCGGCTGCGCGACGTGGCATTGACCGGCATCGAGGGCGCGGAGCCGTCGTTGTCGTACACGGACCCGGCGAGCGGTGAGGGGCGGCGCGTCGACTGCGCGGTCGTCGCCCGCATCACTCCTTAGCGTCACCTACTGGCCAACACATCCGGGCCGTTGTCCGTACGGGTGCTCGAAGTGGGCGGGACGGGAGAAAAACCGGCACCCAAATCGCGCAGACGTTGAACACCCGCGGTCGCGCCCGCCGTACAACCGGGTAAGGCGAGAGACCCGTGCGCAGCGAAGGATGATCATGACCGAGGGGCAGACCGCCACACAGGAGTTGATCGCCGGACGGTACTGGCCGCAGGAGGTCGTGCACCGGGAGGAGGGACGGACCGGCTGGCACGGTCAGGACGTCGGTTTCCACCGGCCGGTCTCCCTGGTGGAGTCACGGCCCGCCCCGGGAACGGACGCCCGCCGTACCGTCGCCCGGATCCTACGCGAGTCCGAGGCCATGGACCTGGCCTGCCCCGGCCGGGTGGCCGCCGTCTTCGACGTAGTCGAGGAGAACGGCGCGCTGTGGACGGTCATGGACCGGATCGAGGGTGCCCCCCTCAACGACCTCCTGCGGCACGGTCCGGTCAGCTTTGTGCGGGCGGCCAGAATGGGCCTCGCGATCCTCGACGTCCTCGCCGCGGCCCACAGCGACGGCATCACGCACGGCGACCTCAGCCCCGGGCAGGTGTTCGTCCGCGCCGACGGCGGGGTGCTGATCACCGGCTTCGGCGTGCTGGGAGCCACGTCGTCCCCGCGCGTCACAGCCCCGTCGTACGCCTCCCCCGAGCAGGCCCGCGGCGAGGGCACCGGTCCCGCGGCGGACCTGTGGGCCCTCGGGGCGATCCTCTACACGATGGTGGAGGGGCGGCCGCCCGTCCGGGACCGGGGGCCGGTCGAGGCGACACTGCGGGCGGTCGATCTGCTGCCCATCCGGTCCCCGCTGAGCGCCGGACCGCTCGGCCCCGCCATACAGGGGCTGCTCCGCAGAGACCCTCAGGAGCGCCTGCCCGAACCGGTCGTCCGCGCCGCGTTCACCCGCATCCTGCGCGAGGACCCCGGGGAACCGAAACAGGCGGCGCCCCTGCGCGACGCGTACGCCGCCGCCCGGCGGACGGGCCGGGTGTGGAGCAGACGGAGCGTCGGCCGGCCGGCGCTGCTGGGGGTGGTGGCGCTCGTCGTGGCCGGGGTCTCGCTCGCGGCTCTCGCCCTGACCGGCGGCGGCTTCGACGGCGGCTCCTCCGCGGCGCGCCCCACGCCGTCCCCGCCGACGGCAGGCGGGCCCGCCGACGGGAACCCGCCCGCGTCGCGGCCCCCCGCGTCACGGCCCCCCTCGTCTCCGTCATCTCCCTCCGCGTCCGCGTCCGCATCCGCGTCCGCGTCCGCGTCGCCTTCGTCCTCCGCTCCGTCCGGCGGCGACGAGCCGCCTGCCGGTTTCCACCGCTACGTGGCGCGCGAAGGGTTCTCGATCGCTCTGCCCACCGGCTGGAAGGCCCTCGCCCGCACCGGCTCCTCCGAGGTGTCCTACCGCGTCACGTTCGGTGCGCCCGGCGACCCGCGCAAGCTGGCGATCACCTACAGCGAGCGGCTCGGGCCGGATCCGGTCGACGTCTGGCGCGCACTGGAGCCGTCCCTGAAGCGGGCGTCCGTCCGCTACGAACGGGTGGGCGAGATCCGTGCCGTCGACTACCGCGGTTACGACGCGGCGGACCTGGAGTGGCTCTCCGACTCCGCGGGCGTGCGCGAGCACACCCTCGGGCGCGGCTTCGTCATCGGGTCCGGGCGGGGCTTCTCCTTCCGCTGGACGACCCCGGCCGCCGACTGGGACGACGCCGCGAACCGGCGTGCGCTGGACGTCTTCCTGCGCTCCTTCCGCCCTTCCGGCACCTGACGCGCGCGCCGGCCGCCGGGGTGTCCTCGTCGGGACGGTTGCTGCCGCCGGCCGTCGCTCATCGGCGCAGCCGCGCGTGGAGCCGTGCGGCCTGCCGGGTGAGGTGGTCGCGCTCGGGGACACTGGCCGCCGAGCGGGCCGCCTCGGCGTAGAGCCGTGCCGCGGTCACCGGGTCTCCGTCGCGCTCGTGCAGGTATGCCGCGACGGCGGTGTGGCGGGGCAGGGGGGAGTCGACCGCCGCCAGGGCGGCCAGGCCGGCCCGCGGGCCGTCGGCCTCGCCGACCGCGACGGCCCGGTTGAGGCGTGCCACCGGGCTGTCGGTGAGGCGCACCAGTTCGTCGTACCACTCGACGATCTGCACCCAGTCGGTCTCCTCGGCCGTCCGGGCGTCGGCATGCAGCGCCGCTATGGCCGCCTGGGCCTGGAACTCGCCCAGGCGGTCGCGGGCGAGGGCCGCCTGGAGGATGTCGACCCCCTCGGTGATCATGCGGGTGTCCCACAGGCGGCGGTCCTGCTCGGCGAGAGGCACGAGCCTGCCGTCGTGGCCGGTCCGCGCCGGGCGCCGCGCGTGGTGCAGCAGCATGAGCGCGAGCAGTCCCGCGGCCTCCTCGTGGCGGGTGCCGGCCGCGACCTGGCGACTGAGCCTGATCGCCTCGGCCGCGAGGTCGACGTCGCCGGAG
Organism: Streptomyces sp. GLSS-08; assembly: GCF_056387915.1. NCBI lineage: Bacteria > Bacillati > Actinomycetota > Actinomycetes > Kitasatosporales > Streptomycetaceae > Streptomyces > Streptomyces sp. GLSS-08. Next base: position 112,937 of record NZ_JBWJAQ010000002.1, on the reverse strand, counting down.
TAGCCCTCGTTGAACACCAGGTAGAGCACGCGCAGCACCGTGGCGACGTCACCGGGACGGCTGAACCGGACGCCCGAGACGGTCCGTTTGGCCCTGCTGATCCGCTGGGCCATGGTCGCCTCCGGCACGAGGTAGGCCCGCGCGATCTGCCGCGTGGTAAGACCGCCGACCGCGCGCAGCGTGAGCGCGACGGCCGAGGCCGGGGACAGGGACGGATGCGCGCACAGGAAGTACAGCTGGAGCGTGTCGTCCACCGCCTCGCCCGGTCCCGGAGCCGGCTCGCTCTCCACGCGTACCTCCCGGTGCCGGCGGGAGGTGTCGGCGCGGGCGGCGTCGAGGAACTTGCGCCAGGCCACCGTGACCAGCCAGCCCCTGGGGTCCCGCGGCGGGTCGTCGGACCACCCCCGCACGGCCTCGACCAGGGCTTCCTGCACGGCGTCCTCGGCCGCCGCGAAGTCGGCTCCGCGACGGACGAGAACACCTGTCACCGCGGGCACCAGCTCCCGGAGCAGCGACTCGTTCACTCGGTGGCCCTGCAGTGCTCGGCGTAGAAGGGGCGCACCTCGAGCCACTCGTGGATCGGCTTCCCGCCGGCGCCGGGAGCCGCGGACAGTTCGCCGGCCAGCTCGATCGCGCGCTCGTAGGTCTCGACGTCGATCACCATCCAGCCGGCGATCAGGTCCTTGGTCTCCGCGAACGGGCCGTCGGTGACCGGGGGCCGCCCCTCGCCGTCGTAGCGCACGAACGTGCCCTCCGGGGAGAGCGCCTGGCTGTCGACGAACTCGCCGGTGCCCTCGAGGCGGGCCGCGAAGTCACGCATGTACTGCACGTGGGCCGACACCTCCGCGGGCTCCCACTGGTCCATCGGCACGTCGTTGACCGGTGCCGGCGCGCCCCGGTAGTGCTTGAGCAGCAGGTACTTGGCCATCATGTTCTCCTTGGTGCGGTGCGGCCCCTGGTGGCCGCGTTCACTCAGGGGACGAAGCCGGGCTCGGGTTCTCGACATCCCACCGCACATTTTTCTCACGGATCCCGAAGACGGCCCCGGGAGAGGCCGGCGGGCGGCCCCGGGACACTCCGTCGGAAGTGCCCTCCGGTGCCGCTCAGGCCGGCCGGGTGTCCCGGCCCGGTCTTCGGTGGGCCAGCCACTGGGCGACCGTCTCGGCGATGGGCTGCCCGGTCTCCAGTTCGACGAAGCCGAACTGTCCGCCCTGGTTGCACTCCAGGAACCACCAGAGCCCCTCGGCGTCCTCGGCGAAGTCGAAGGCGGCGTAGGCGAGTCCGGTGAACGCCAGGTACTCCTGGACCGACCGGGCGACACGGTCGGGCACGGCGGCGGTCTCCCAGGTGTGGCCGGTGTCGCCGTAGCGCCCGTCGATCTGTCCGGGGGCGGCGGTCTTCCGGGCGGCGAACAGGCGGGTTCCGACGCAGGTCAGCCGGATGTCGGCCCGCTTGGGCACGTACCGCTGGAGCAGCGCGGGGCCTGCGGCGACGCCGGTGAAGTCCGCTTCGGGTCCGATGAGGGTGGTCGGCAGGGACACCGTGGGGTCGCCGGGCGGCGGGCCCGAGGCCGACTTCACGACCACTTGCCGGTACTCCGCCACGAACTGCTGTGCCACCCGCGGGGCGGTGGTGACGACCGTCGGTGGCACGGCGAAGCCGCTGAGGTGCGCGACCCGCAGCTGCCAGGGCTTGTGCCGGGCCTGCTCGGCACTGCTCGGGTGGTTCATCCAGCGCGTGACGGCCGAGTACAGCATGCCGAACAGGGCCTGCCGGGTCTCGGCGGTGAGCCACGGCGAGGCGTGCGCCGCGTGGGCGGCCGGTTCGCCCGGCCGCCGTACCCAGACGGAGCGCAGGCCCGTCATGCTGAGCACGTGCCCGTTCACGGACAGGTGTCCCTCGAAGTCGCCGTGGGCGTAGTCGGCGGACAGGACGGCCTTGTCGGGGACGTCGGCGGGGTCGAGGCGCACCACCGGGACACCGCGCACGTTCAGTTCGGCCACCACCATGTCGGCGGTGACATCCTGCTCGGCGGTGAGGACCAGAACGGTCATCCGCGGCGGTCCGTCAGTCGTCGAAGTGCGTCTGGGAACCGGCGGTGGAGGTCGTGGTGCCCGCGGCCAGGAGGAGCGCCCGGTCACTCACCGCCGGGCGGCCGTCCGGCAGCACGTTCAGCTGGAGCGACGCGTCGAAGTGGTACGGAGGCAGAGCGGCCGGCGGTTGCCCCGTGGTCAGGGCGTAGTCGAGCGTGAACGGTCGCACGAAGAACCTCCCGCGGTCTGACGATGCCTCTACGCACACCGGTACGTGTTTCCCCTGTAAGGAATTCATCACTTTCCGACACATGAACGTGAAGGCCGTCACATCGCGGATCCGGAGTGCGTGCGACGCGGCGTCCTTCGCAGCGTCAACGCCGCAGCCGGCAGGGAGAGTTCCCGTCCGGGAGGTGCGGCTCCATGAGAACACGACGAGTGTCCGCACGGAGCCGCCGCAGTCACCGGGGCAGCCCTGCCGGGTCGGGCCCCCACGCGGTGCCGGGCCGCTCGGCGAGCCGTGGCGGCGACCGGCGGGTCAGGCGGCGCCTTCGCGGTAGCCGGCCATCCGGTCCACGAGTGCCTGCGGTGCGTCCGGGCCGAAGCAGATGTCCAGGTTCGCGGCGGATTCGGCGGCCGCGGCCTCGCTCCGCGGGAACAGCGCCCTCTCGTACGCGGCCAGGGCGCTCTCGACGTCACCGGGGTGGGCCGCGAGGGCTGCGGCGAGTTCGGCGCCGTCGAGCATGGCGAGGTTGGCGCCCTCACCCGCGAACGGCGACATCAGGTGCGCCGCGTCCCCGAGCAGGGTGACGCCGGGCGTGCGGGTCCAGCGGTGGCCGACCGGCAGGGCGTGGAGGGGCCGGGGGACGAGTGCGCCGTCCGCGCCGGTGATCAAAGACCTCAGCCGCTCGTCCCAGTCGTCGAAGTGGTCCGCGAGCGCCTTCTTCGCGGCGTCGGTGTCGGTGAAGTCGACGGGACCGGAGGTGGCCCAGTCGGCGGGTGACTTGAGGGCGATGTACGCCTCCAGCGCGCCGCCGGGGAGCCGGTGGGCGAGGATGCCCTTCTCGTCCGAGAGGGCGAACAGCATGCCCTCTCCCACGGCGGCGGCGGCGTCCGGGTGCCGGGTGTCGGCGTCGAGCAGGTGCACCTCCACGAAGGACAGCCCCGAGTAGACGGGAGCGGCGTCCGACAGCAGGGGGCGCACCCTCGACCAGGCCCCGTCGGCGCCGATCAGTACGTCGGCGGTGAACGTCCGCCCGTCGGCGAGCGCGACCTCGTGCCGGCCGTCGTCCCGGGTCCGCGCGCCGGTGGCCTTGGCGCCCCAGCGGACGGTGCCCTCGGGCAGTGAACCGAGCAGCAGGTCGCGCAGCGCTCCCCTGGCGACCTCGGGCCGTTCGCCGTCCGCGCCGTCGTCCTCCATCAGGACGGTGCCGTCCTTGTCCAGGACGCGCATGGCCTCGCCCCCGGGGTGGACGAGGGCGCGGAACGCGTCGTGCAGGCCGGCGGCCCGCAGCGCCGCCTGCCCGGAGTCCTCGTGCATGTCGAGCATGCCGCCCTGGGTGCGGGCGGCCGGGGAGGCGTCGAGGTCGAACACGGCGGCCTCGATGCCGTGGACGTGCAGGACCCGGGCGAGCGTGAGTCCGCCGAGGCCCGCACCGATCACGGCCAGGGGGTGGTGGGGTGTGGTCATGGCTCTTCTCCTGGTGGCGGTGGGCTTCAGAGTGCGTCGGGTACTGGGGTGTGCAGAATTCCGTTGACCAGGACCTCGAAGCCCCAGTCCAGGCGGGCCTCTCCGGGTCCGGAGAGCAGTTCCGTGTTCAGGGCGGCCACGTTCGGGTGCCTGTCGCCGGAGGCGCCGCGCAGGGCGGTGGCGAGCGCCGCCCACTCCCCCTCGGTGTCGGCGGGGTCCTTGTCACCGGCGGCGTGCTCGGCGGCGGTCGCGGTGGCGTACTGCAGCAGCAGGTCGACCGCCCACGCGGCCCGCGCGCCGGGGACGCCGCCCTCGCGCAGCAGCGCGAGCACGGCCTCCAGCAGGTCCAGGTAGTGGCCGCCGCTCGGGCGGGCCACCAGAGCCGAACGGGCGAGCCCGGGGTGCTCGAACAGCACCGCGGTGTAGGAGGTGAGCACGCCGACGAGACGGTCCCGCCAGTCGCCGGTCGCGGCGGCCGGGCTCAGGTCGACGGTGCCGAGCATGTCGTCGAGGACCGCCGCGTGCAGTTCGGCGGTGTTGCGCACGTACACGTAGAGCGAAGCGGGGCCGGTGTCGAGTTCCTGCGCCAGGCGGCGCATGGTGACCCGCTGGAGACCCTCGGCATGCATCAGCGCGACGGCGGTCGCGATGATGCCTTCCCTGGTCAGAGCGGGTTTGGCCGGACGTTCGCGGCGGCTCGGGCGGGGGGCGGGCTGTTCCGGGGGATGTGCTGTCACTCCCCCAAGGTAGCGAACATGTTCGTTCAGAACAAGTACGTGACGAACATGTTCGCCTGAGCGCATCCCTGGTGGTGTGTATCGCCCCGCCGCCCTGCCCGGCTCACTCGTCCTGCCGGGGGCCCGGGCCCTCAGCAGGACCGGCTCCCGGCTCCGCTCCGGAGCCCGAAACGCCCGGAGGGGCTGGATCCCCCTCCAGCCCCTCCAGCCCCTGCGGTCCTGCGGCAGTCGCGTCGGCCGCTACCAGCGGCCCTCCACCTGCTCCTTGATCCTGCGGGTGTAGAGGTCCTCGATCGCGTCGAGGGTCTCGGCGGGCAGCTCCGGCATCCTCGCGGCGGCCGCGTTGGCGCGGGCCTGCTCGGGCGAGCGGGCGCCCGGGATCACCGTGGTCACGCCGGGCTGCTGCACGATCCAGCGCAGCGCCAGCTGGGCCGGGGTGAAGCCCTGGGGGGCGAGGGCCGAGAACTCGGCCGCCGCCTCCACCCCGGTGGCGAAGTCGACGCCCGCGAAGGTCTCGCCCTGGTCGAACGCCTCACCGTGCCGGTTGAACGTCCGGTGGTCGTTCGCACCGAACACGGTGTCCTTCGTGTACTTGCCCGACAGCAGCCCGGAGGCCAGCGGGACCCGGGCGATGATGCCGACGCCCGCCTCGGCCGCCGCCGGGAGGACCTCACGGAGCGGCTTCATGCGGAAGGGGTTGAGGATGATCTGGATGCTCGCCACGTTCGGGCGGGCGATGGCCGTCAGCGCCTCGTCGCACGTCTCGACGCTCACCCCGTACGCGGCGATCCGCTCCTCCGCGACCAGGGCGTCGAGGGCGTCGAACACCTCGTCGGAGGAGTAGACGGGGGTCGGGGGGCAGTGCAGCTGCACCAGGTCGATGCGGTCGACGCCGAGGTTGCGGCGGGACCGGTCGTTCCAGGCACGGAAGTTGTCGAGGACGTAGTTCTCCGGGATCTGGTCGACACGGCGGCCCATCTTGGTCGCGACCTGCACATGCAGATCCGGCCGGCCGCGCAGGAACGTGGCGATCGTCTGCTCGCTGCGCCCGTCGCCGTACACGTCGGCCGTGTCGAAGAACGTCACCCCCGACTCCGCCGCCGCCTCCAGCACGGCAAGTGCGTCCTGGTCGTTCACGTCGCCCCAGTCCGCGCCCAGCTGCCACGTGCCGAGGCCGATGACCGATGCATGCTGTCCTGACCTGCCGAATTCGCGCTCGTTCATGGCGTCAGTCTGACACCTTCCCGTCCGCGCGCGGGCCTGCCTCTCCTGATGCGTCCGGCGTCGCGCATGTCAGGGGACACGCGTGCTTCAGGTCGTACCGGCCCGCTGGATGCTGTCGCCGCTGTTGCCGATCGCGACGTACGTGGCGATGCGCCGGAAGTCGTTCATCACGCCGAACATGCTCTTGCCGGACGGCAGGAGCGCCCGGAGATCAGGAGCTTGCGCCAACCGCTCCCCGAACAGGTCCTTGTAGGCGTTGTAGACCCGCGCCGTGTAGCCGGGCTCCTTCGCCGCGTTCGTGCGGTGGTCGTTGGTGAGGGCGATGGAGGCGAGGTCCATGAGGTAGCAGTCGATCAGGTCGGTCACGTCCTGGACCTTGGCCCCCTCTTCCCCTGCCCGCGCGTCCTCCAAAAGGACCTTGGCCATCTCCAGGACGATGTCGCGGTAGATCCCGTGCCGGATGGTGTGCGGGAAGGCCGCCATCACGTGGTCCTCCTGACCGGCGCCGTCACTGTTCATGAAGCGCGGCGTCGTCAGGGTCTCCAGTCCCGGAACCATGAGGGGCATGCCCCGGTACAGGTCCTCCTCCTCGGGAATCCTCGTGTTGCGGGAGGCGAGCGGATGCAGGCCGATCTCATGGGCCAGCATCCCCATGATGTAGCCGATGTCGTACTTCTCGAAGTAGTAGCTCGCGAGGTTGATCTGGACGCCTTCGTCGCCGAGATCCGTCACGTCGGCCGGGGTCTCCGTCGTCCGCACGTGCAGGGTGATACGGCAGGGACGGTTGCCGACGTACTCCCGGATCGTGTCGTGCTTCCGCAGCAGATCGATGATGCGGATCGCCTTGTCCCGGTACCTCTCGTCCGTGTGCTTCAGGTTGGTGAACTCGAAGTTCCCCGACGAGAACGGCACGTGGGTCACTGCCGGGGCGGGCGCCGCGGTCGGGTCCTGCTGCATGCGCGCAGGCACGCCGGTGGGCGCGGTGCTGTCGGTGCTGTCGGCCGGGCGGGGCAGGGAGACCGGGTCCACCCAGACGGACTCGCGCAGGACGGGTTCGGCGGCGGTGCGGGCGGTGTCCCAAGTCTGCTCGGTGTCATGCGCGCCGCCCTGCTCGCTCCGCTGAGGTCGCGGGGCGACGTCACCGATCAGCGCACCCAGCAGGGACAGGTGCCGGTTCCGCAGACCGGCGGCCGTCGAGGAAGGGTGCTCCGGGTCCGCGTTCAGGTCACCGAGGAGACTGCCCGGGATGTGCGGGCGGTGCGGGGAGTCGGCGTCCCGGTACTCGTCCCGCAACCCGAGCTGATGTGTCAGCTCATGCACCAGCTGCACCGCGTCGGCGTCCGCCCACCACGTGTTCTGGTCCATCGCCCGGTCCCGATCCGCCAGCTCCACGGTCAAGTGCGGGGCGTCCGGCGGTTCGACCAGTTCGACGGTGACGTGCAGCAGGTCCCCGTTGGGCAGGCGGTGGCCGGGAGCGTTGAGGAACTCGTGCACGCCCGCACTGAGTTCGCCGAACACGCGTGGAATCTGCTCCGCCGCGCCGCGCATCGCGATACGGACGGTGAGGTCGGTGACCGGTTCGCCGGCGTGGGTGAACCGCCGCGCGTCGAAGCCGGAGCGCACCACGAACCGGGGGCGGCTGTCGCGCGGGCCGGCCAACCGGGTGCGGGCGGGCGGGCTTTGCCGGACGCTCCCCGCGGTCTGCGGAGCGTTGCCGGGCTCGTGCGGCAGCCTGGGGCGGGCCTCGTCCGTCGGCGCGGGCGGCTGGATGCTGTCGCCGCGGTTGTTGGTGGCGAGGCTGGCGGCCAGGGTGGCGAAGTCCCGCACCACGCCGAACATCCCCTTGTCGGCGGGCAGGAGGGCACGGGCAGGGCTGTTCTCAGCCATGTGCGCGGCGAACAGCGCCTTGTAGGCGTTGTAGACCTTGGCGGTGTTGCCGGGTTCCTTGGCCGCGTTCACCCGGTAGTCACTGGTGATCGCGATGGAAGCGAGATCCATCAGATAGCAGTCGATCAGGTCCGTGACGTCCTGGGGCTTGGCTCCGGGCACCTGGGCCTGCGCGAACTCGGTCAGCATCTCCGCCATCCTCAGCACGATGTCCCGGTAGATCCGGTGCCTCGTACTGCTGGGGAACGCGGCCATGATGTGGTCGGCCTGCCCCGCACCCTCGGTGTTCATCGTGCGCGGCGTCTTGAGATCGGCCAGCCCCGGCACGGGCAGCGGAATACCACGGAACATCTCCTCCTCATCGGGGATGTCCCGATTCCGGGAGGCGAGCGGGTGCAGACCGATCTCGTGGGCCAGCATCCCCATGATGTAACCGATGTCGTACTTCTCGAAGTAGTAGCTCGCCAGGTTGATCTGGACGCCTTCGTCACCGAGGTCCCGCACGTCGGCCGGGGTCTCCGTCGTCCGCACGTGCAGGGTGATCCGGACGGTGCGGTCACCGACGTACGCCTTGATCGTCGGGTGGTCCCTGAGCACCTCGATGATCCGGACGGCCTTGGCCCGGTACCTCTCGTTCGACCGCTTCAGGTTGGTGAACTCGAAGTTCTCCATCACGAAGGGTCCGGAGTCGGCGTCAGCGGCAGGTGCCGTGTTCGCCTCCGGCGGCATGTGCGCCGGGACTTCGGCGGACGTGGTGTCGTCGGTGCCGTCCGCCGGTCGCGGCAGGGAGACCGGATCCACCCAGACCGACTTCCGGAGGACCGGCTCGGTGCCGGTGCGCGCCGCGTGCCAGGTCTGCTCGCCGTCCTGCGTGCTGGACTCGGGCGCCGGAGTCAGGTCCCCGACCAGCGCACCCAACAGGGCCAGATGCCTGCCCCGAAGACCCGCGGCGCCGAGGGAGGAGTCCTCGGGTTCGGCGTTCAGGTCACCGAGGAGACTTCCCGGGATGTGCGGGCGGTGCGGGGAGTCGGCGTCCCGGTACTCGTCCCGCAACCCGAGCTGATGCGTCAGCTCATGCGCCAGCTGCGCCGGGTCGGCGTCCGCCCACCACGTGTTCTGGTCCATCGTCCGGTCCCGGCCCGTCACGTCCACGGTCAGATGCGGGTCGTCGGCGGGATCGACGTGCTCGACGGTCACGTGCAGCAGGTCACCGTTGGGCAGTCGGTAGCCCGGCACGTTCAAGAACTCACTTACACCCGCGCCGAGTTGACGGAAGACATGCGAGGCTTGCTGGTCCGTGCCGCGCAGCGCGATGCGGACGGTGAGGTCGGTGACCGGATCGCCGTCGTAGGTGAACCGGCGTGCGTCGAAGCCCGACCGCACCACGAAGCGCGGCCGGTTGTCCCGCGGTCCTCTGGGCCGCGAGGTGCCCGATGGTGAGGCCTGGGGCCCGGTGTCGGTTGTGCCCGGCGGGAGCTGAGGACGGGCTCCACCGGTGTCGCCGCCGGTCTGCGTCAGGACGGGGGTCTGGATGCTGTCGCCCTGGTTGTTGAACGCGACGCTGCTGCCCAGGCCCAGGAAGTTGCCGGTGACGTTGTACCAGCTCTTGTCGGCCGGCAGCAGGGCCCGTACGGGACTGTCCTGCGCCAGCCGCGCGGCGAACTGCGCCTTGTAGGCGTTGTAGACCTTCGCCGTGTAACGCGGCTCCCACGCCGCGTCCTTGCGCTTGTCATTGGTCAGCGCGATCGTGGCCAGGTCCATGAGATAGCAGTCGATCAAATTCGTCACATCCTGCGCCCTCGCACCCTCCTCACCCGTCCGCGCGTCCTCCGCCAGGTCATGGGCCATGCCGAGCACGATGTCCCGGTAGATGCGGTGCCTCGTACTACTGGGGTACGCGGCCATGACGTGATCGGCCTGACCCGCACCCTCGGTATTCATGAAACGCGGCGTCTTCAGATCCGTCAGCCCCGGCACCGTCAACGGCATCCCCGCGAACATCTCCTCCTCATCGGGAATGCCCGCATCCCGCGAAGCGAGCGGATGCAGACCGATCTCATGGGCCAGCATCCCCATGATGTAGCCGATGTCGTACTTCTCGAAGTAGTAACTCGCGAGGTTGATCTGGACGCCTTCGTCGCCGAGATCCGTCACGTCGGCCGGGGTCTCCGTCGTCCGCACGTGCAGGGTGATACGGCAGGGACGGTTGCCGATGTACTCCCGGATCGTGTCGTGCTTCCGCAGCACATCGATGATCCGGACCGCCTTGTCCCGGTACCTCTCGTCCGTGTGCTTCAGGTTGGTGAACTCGAAATTCCCCGACTTGAACGGGACGAGGACCGGCTCCGGTGCCGCGAGCGCGGTGTTCGGGTCCTGCTGCATGCGCGCGGGCACTCCGGTGTTCGCCACGGTGTCGGTGTTGCTCTGGGGCAGTCTGGGGCGTGCCTCGCCGGTGCCGCCCGCGGCCTGGACGGGAGCGACGGGCCGTTGGATGCTGTCGCCGCGGTTGTTGGTCCCGATACTGGTGGCAAGGGCGGCGAAGTCTCCCAGGACACCGAACCGCCCCTTGTCGGCGGGCAGCAGGGGTCGGACGGGGCTGTCCTGGGCGATGCGCTCGGCCAGCTGGGCCTTGTAGGCGTTGTACACCCTTGCCGTGTAGCCGGGCTCCCTGAGCGCTTGCGCCCGGTGGTCGTTGGTGACCGCGATGGAGGCGAGGTCCATCAGGTAGGTGTCGATCAGGTCGGTGACGTCCTTGGCCTTGGCGCCCTGCACCCCGACCCGCGCGCGCCGCGCCAGCACCTCGGCCATTTCCAGGACGATGTCGCGGTAGATCCCGTGCCGGATGGTGTGCGGGAAGGCCGCCATCACGTGGTCCTCCTGACCCGCGCCGTCACTGTTCATGAAGCGCGGCGTCGTCAGGGTCTCCAGTCCCGGAACCATGAGGGGCATGCCCCGGTACAGGTCCTCCTCCTCGGGAATCCTCGTGTTGCCGGAGGCGAGGGGATGCAGACCGATCTCGTGAGCCAGCATCCCCATGATGTAGCCGATGTCGTACTTCTCGAAGTAGTAACTGGCGAGGTTGATCTCGACGCCTTCGTCGCCCAGGTCGCGCACGTCGGCCGGGGTCTCCGTCGTGCGCAGGTGCAGGGTGATACGGACGGTGCGCTCGCCGACGTAGTCCTTGATCGTGCTGTGCTCGTCCAGCAGCTCGATAATCCGGACGGCCTTGTCCAGGTACCTCTCCGTCTGATTCAGGTTGGTGAACTCGAAGTTCCCCAACTTGAAGGGTTCGAGGGCCGGTTCGGGCGCGGTGGGCGGCGCGTTCGGGTCCTGCGGCATGTGAGCCGGCACCTCGGTGCCCGCCGTGCCGTCGGCAGGTCGGGGCAGGGAGACCGGGTCGACCCAGATGGACTCGCGGGTCTGAGCAGCGGCGGCGCTCCGGGCGGCTGCCCAGCTCTGGTCGGCCTGATCGGCGTCATCGGCCTGGTCGGCCTGGTCGCCGTTCCGCTGGGGTGCCGGGGTCACGTCGCCGATGAGCGCGCCGAGCAGGGCCAGGTGCCGGTCGCGTAGGCCGACGGAGGTCTGGGACGGGTCCTCGGGAGCCTCGTCGAGGTCACCCAGCAGGCTGCCGAGGATGTGGGGGCGGTGCGGGGAGTCGGCGTCCCGGTACTCGTCCCGCAGGCCGAGCTGATGGGTGAGCTCGTGCACCAGCTGCACCGGTGCGGCGTCGGCCCACCAGGTGGTCTGTTCCATCGCCCGGTCCCGGCCCGCCAGGTCCACGGTGAGGTGGGGGCCATCGGCGGGGTCGACGTGCTCGACGGTCACGTGCAGCCGCTCACCGTTGGGCAGCCGGTACTCCGGGTCGTTGAGGAACTCCTCCACACCCGCGCGGAGTTGGCCGAACACATGGATGGCCTGGTCGTTCGTACCGCGCAGCGCGATGCGGACGGTGAGGTCGGTGACCGGCTCGCCCCGGTACGAGAAACGCCGGGCGTCGAAGCCGGACCGCACCACGAACCGGGGACGGCTGTCGCGCTGGCCGCGCGCCGACGAGGTGGCGGGCGGCGCGGTCCGCGGCGCGGCCCCGGCGCCGGCCCCGGGAAGCCGGGGGCGTGCCTCACCGGTGGTGGTGCCGGCCTGGTCGGGAGCGACGGGCCGCTGGATGCTGTCGCCACGGTTGTTGGTCGCGATGCTGGTGGCGAGCTGGGTGAAGGACCGTGCCACGCCGAACAGGCTCTTGTTCGACGGCAGGAGGTCCCTGAGTGCGGTGTTGTCCGCCAACTGCTCGTCGAGCATCTCCTTGTAGGCGTTGTAGACCCTCGCCGTGTAGTTGGGCTCCTTGACCGCGTTCAACCGGAAGTCGTTGGTGACCGCGATGGAGGCGAGGTCCATCAGGTAGGTGTCGAAGAGGTCGGTGACGTCCTGGGACTTCGCTCCCGGCACGCCGACCCGCGCGCGCCGCGCCAGCACCTTGGCCATGTCGATGACGATGTCGCGGTAGATGCCGTGCCGGATGGTGCGGGGGTAGGCGGCCATGACGTGGTCGGCCTGGCCCGCCCCCTCGGTGTTCATGGTGCGCGGCGTCTTCAGATCGGTCAGTCCCGGTACGGTCAGCGGCATACCTTGGTACGCCTCCTCCTGCTCGGGAATGTCCGTGTTGCGGGAGGCCAGGGGATGCAGGCCGATCTCATGGGCCAGCATCCCCATGATGTAACCGATGTCGTACTTCTCGAAGTAGTAACTCGCCAGGTTGATCTCGACGCCTTCGTCGCCCAGGTCGCGCACGTCGGCCGGGGTCTCCGTCGTGCGCAGGTGCAGGGTGATACGGACGGTGCGCTCGCCGACGTAGTCCTTGATCGTGCCGTGCTCGTCCAGCAGCTCGATGATCCGGACGGCCTTGTCCAGGTACCTCTCCGTCTGATTCAGGTTGGTGAACTCGAAGTTCCCCAACTTGAAGGGACGCAGCGCCGGCTCCGGTGCGGCGGGCGCCGTGTCCGGGTCCCCGGGGACGTCCGGGCCCGCGCCGGTGCCGGACAGTGTGCTCAGCTCGTAGGCCTCCTCCTCCAGGAGGCCCGGGAGGTCACTGTCCGTCGGTGACGGGGGCAGCGGAAGCCCGGCCGCGTCCTGGAGGATCACTTGCTGCGCGGCGGGGTCCTGCGCGTTCGTCAATGGCCCCTTGGCCTCGGGCGCCTTCGTCTCGGGCGCCTTCACGTCCTTCGGGTTCGGTGCCTTCGACTCCGGAGCCTTCGATTCCGGTGCCTTCGGCGCGGGTGCCGGGGTCAGCGGGATCAGGGGGACGAAGTCGCCGCCCCGGCGGCGGAGACGGATGTGCGGACCGCTGTCGCCGGACGGCCCGGCATAGGTGTGGGCGGTTCCGTTCTCCTCGATCAGGGTGACGGTGGTGCCAGTGGCGGCGGCGGCCCACTCGGCCACCGCACGGTCGGCCCCGGGGCCCCACGGCGCCTCGGCGAGGTGCCGGCGCAGTTGCCCGTCGAGGGCGTCCTGGCTCGGCGCGGGCGCGCCGGGACGGACCCGGAGGGGCGGGGGCGTGAAGAGCGCGTCGCGCTTGGCACGGTCGCCGGGCAGGCCGTTCAGGCGCATCAGCTGGGCGGGCGTCGCCCCGGCGCGCAGGCGCAGCCGTGCCGACTCCCGACGGTCGAGCCCGGGCTGCTCCGCCGCCCGGCGCAAGGTCGTGGCGAGCGCGCTGAAGAAGCCGTTTCCGCGGCCGGCGGGCGTGCCCTGCCGGTAGGGGGCGCCGTCGGGTGCGGTGAGGACGCCGTCGCGGTCGAGGCGGTAGCGCGGGCCGCTGTGGTCGGCGGGCGGCAGCCAGGGCGCGGTGGTGTGACTGCGGTGCGCGGGCGGCTGCTCCGGGGCCGGGCGCGTCGTCTCGGCACCCGGGGTCCCGGAGGCGGCGGTGTGCGTACCGGATCCGGTCGCCGGGGCGGGCAGCGCGGTGGCGACCGGAGGCGGTGTGCCGGGCGGCAGTGCGGCGTGGAAGAAGCCTCCGGTGGCGAAGAGGACCGGATCGCCGGCCGGGTCCACGGCTGCCGGATCGGCGCCGTGCGGGAGGAACAGCTGATCGCGGCCCTCACCGGTCACGACGGTGAGCGGGGTGCCGAGGACCCGGGCGGCAAGGGCGGGCAGCAGGTCCGCTCCGCCGTGGTCGCCCGCGCGGCGCTCGGGCGGGGCCGGTTCACCGTCCGGTCGCGCCGTGCCGCCGTCCTGTGGCGGTTCGCTCGCGAACGGGCGGGACAGGGCCGCGGTGGCGAGCGCCACCCGCTGTGCGGGGTTCGGCCAGAAGGTCTGCGGGAGCCGGCCCAGGGCGTCGAACTCGGCCTGCTGCGCGGGAGTGAACTCCACTCCGGCGGTGTCGAGTTCGTCCTGGGTGAAGGTGTCCTCGGCGTCCAGGGCGAGAGCGTCCAGCAGGTCCTGGTTGCTGTCCTCGCCCAGTGCCCAGGCCAGGCGGCCACGGGCGGTGTCGATGGCCTCGGCGGTGACCGCCGGGTCGCCGGGGGTGCGGGCGAACCGGTCGGCGAGGTCGTTGCCGAGCAGGTGGGGAAGGCGGCCCCGGGCCTCGGCGGCGGCGAGCAGCGCGTGGAAGAACGAGGCGCCGTCGTGCGGCATGTCGTGCAGCTCGCGCACCGTGGCGCCGTCCGGCGAGGTGATGGTGCGCGGGGCGGAATCGGTCCCCTCGGAGAGGACGTACGGCGCGGGTGCCTCGGAGCGCCACTGCGGCGCGGTGTACTCCTGCGGCAGGTCCGGCACCGTGACCGCGGCGGAACCCTGGTGGTGGGCGGTGAGGCGGGAGGCGGCCAGGTGCAGCCGGTGGTGGTCCCGGGCGGCGGCGTCGGTGTGCTGCTCCCAGCGGTGGACCTCCTGGCGGGCCGCCTGCCAGGCGACGACGGCCGGGGACCAGAGCAGGTCCTGCGGCAGGTCAACCGGCGGGCCGGAGTTGTCGTCGCCGAGCGCGTCCTGCTCCTCCGTGCTCAGGTCGAGCCACGTCTCCCGGGCCCGTGCCCGGGCGTCGTAGTAGTTCTTCTCGGCCGCGGCGAGGTCGGCGGCGGCCTTGGCCTGGCTGTCCCAGGCCGCGACGACCTCGTCGGGGAACGTGGTGTCGTCCAGGAGGCCGTAGTCGCGGGCGATGTCCTCGCGCAGCCAGACCAGCGCGGTCGTCTCGGCCTCGGCGGCGCGTGGTCCCCGCCTGGCCTTGCCGAGGGCGTGCAGCGGGCGGCTGTCGGTGATGCGGTGGTCCACCTCGGCCACGGACAGCCAGCTCACCGGCAGCGCGAAGAGCATGCTCCGGTCGGTGACGACCTTGAGGTGGGTGCCGAGCGTGGTGTCCGCGGTGCCCTTGAGGGCGGTGCCGTCGTTGGTTCCGCCGATGGGGACCGTGGCGCCCGGGTTGGTCATGCCCGCGTTGCTGTTGCCCGCCATCGGTGCGGTGCCCACCGCGCCCTCGACGTTGTCGGTGATGCCCGCGTCCAGCGCGTCGGAGGTCTTCGCCCGTTGCATGGCCTCCATGCGCGGCTTGTTCTCCACTGCGAGCAGGCGGGCGCCGCGGCGGTGCATCTTCGCGTAGAGGCGGGAGTCCGCGGTGTGGTACTGGCCGAGGAGCCGCGCGGAGGTCTGTGCCGGCAGCGGTGAGCCGTTCGCGCCGAGGGCCTCCCGGAAGCCGGCGGTCAGACCGCCCTGCGCGGTGGCCTCCTGCTGGGCCTGGGCGGGGGCGGTGCCTAGGCCGGTGAGCGGGGTCTGGCGGGCCATCCGCACGCGTGAGTCGAGGGCCTTGCCGGTGTGCCGTGCGCCGAGGTCGCCGTCGCCCAGGCCGTCGGCGCGCGCGGTGGCGAGGGTCAGTGCGTCCTGCACGTTGGCGGCGCCGCGGATGTCCACGGCGAGGATGCCGGAACCGATCCGGTCGTCGAAGGGCAGGATGTCCGGGTCGGTGCCGCCGGTGCCGTCCCCGGCGGAGGTGCGCCAGGCGGCGATGTTCTCCGGGCGGGCCTCGGAGGCGGTCAGCAGCTTCACCGCGCGTTCGGGCTCCGGGACGTCCTGCTCGGTGAGCGCGCCGTCCGCGCCGTCGCCGTCCGGCGTGAGCAGGTTCGCCGGGAGGATCTCGTGAAGGCTGCCGACCGGGGTGCTGACGCGGGGGGCGAGCGGATCGCCGGTCGCGTCCGTCATGGTGACGGTCAGGACGTAGCCGGTGACGATCTCGGCGTGCGCCTGGGTGGTGGCGATGTTCGGCATCGCGGTGGTGCCGGCGGTCTGGGTCCGGGTGCTCGACCGCTGCTTGGCCGCGGTGCCCTGGAGCGAGGGGTTGGCGACGAGGATGCCGCTCTCCGCCGCGCGCTGGCCGGCGCTCAGCGTCACGTCCGCGCCGCGGTCCTGTGAGGTGCCGCCGGCGTCGTCGCGGGCGATGGTGCGGTAGTCCTCCAGCTCGTAGCCGGTACGCAGCCTGTCCACGGTGGTGGTGACCGGGGTCAGCTGGAACCTGACCTGGCCGGGGCTGCCGCCTACCGGCAGGTGATGCGGACTTGACCAGGCGCGGTAGCGGACCGGCAGGTTCATCCCGTCGGTCGTCAGCTCGTGCAGGTGACCGCGGAGGAAGTCCGGGGAGAGCCGTTGGAGGACCTGCTCCCGGTCGTGCGAGGGCACCCCGATCTTCTCCAGCTGTCCCCTCAGCTGCTGCACCGCGGGGCCGGCGTCGAGCCGGCCGCTCGGGTGGGTGGGGAAGCGGCGGTCGCGCAGATAGGGGGGCACGCGGTAGCCGCGGCCGAGGTTGTGCGGGGTGGTGGTGCCCAGGCCGTCCGGGGCGAGCCCGGCCTCGATGACGTCCTGCATCGGCAGATGGAACATCACCGCGTCGCGGATGCGCTGGAGCGCGGCGGCGGCCCGGCGCGGGGCGAGGCTGTCGCCGAGGCGCCCGGAGAGCCGTCCGGCCGCGGAGCTGATCCGGGCCCCGGCGCGGGTGCCGACCGCGCCCATCGCGGCCGTCCAGCGGTCCCGTACGGCGACGGTCTCGGCGGCGTCGGCGACCACCAGGTACATGCGCCCGGCGAAGGTGAGGGTGGTGTTGCGTCCCCGGGTGAGGGTCTGCGAGACGCCGCGGCCCTTGCCCCAGGCGTACTGCAACGCGGTCGAGTAGGAACCGACCACCGCCGGCTGGCCTGGTGCCTGCTGCAGCGGCATGTCGGCGCCCTGGAGGCCGACGGTGGTGCGTGAGACGGTGCTCGTACTGCCGGTGACGCGGTGCTCGTTGCCGATGGTGGCCTCGAGGCTGGCGGGCTTGGGGTCGCTCTTCACCCGGAAGTTGCCCAGTTCGCCGCGGACCGCTGCCTTGAGGTAGTGGGTACGGAACGGTCCGGCGCCGTTGAGTCCGGTGACGCGGGAGCCGAACGGGCCCAGGTACTGGCCGAGTTGTCCGGCCACGCTGAGGTTGGCCATCGCCCGGCGCAGCGCGGTGCGCACCGGGGCGCCGGGGGCGCTGACGTGCCATGAGGTGCCCGAGGCCCGGTCGGCGGTGTCCTGCATGAGCTGCTGGCGCTGCGGGCCGCCCTCGGCGCTGAGCACCACGTGCGGAACGCTCAGCAGCTTCCTGATGAGCTGCTGGTCTGGTGAGTCCGTCGTGGGCAGCGGGCGGGTGCCGTCGAGGAGCTGGTCGGCCTCGGCGGGGGTGAGCTGCTGCGGCGCGGGCGTGGTCGCCGGGGCCGGCCCGGTGGGCGGCGGGTCGGCGGGGGCGTAGCGGTCGGAGCCGTGCGCGGACGGCACGGCCAGCTCGACCCGCCCCACGGTCTCGCTGCCCCCGCTGAACAGCGGCCGTTCCTCGATCTTGCTGACGAAGACGCCCGCGCCGAGCAGACCGACCGAGGCGAGCCGGGCCCAGCCGCGCGGGCGGCGGTGGCCCTCGAAGGTGGCACTCAGCTCCACCTGGTAGCTGTAGAGGTCGGCGCCGGTCTGGAACGTCAGCTGGTCGTGGGCGACCGCGACCGTGTTCCTGGTGGCCTTCTGGTCGGTCCTGGCGTGCCGGACCCCCACGGTCACGTTGCCCGCCTGACGGGGCAGCCCGACATCGGGCACCTTGTCGTGGTCGCGTGGCGAGACGCCCACCTCGACCCCTCCTGAGAGGGTGAGGGACGCCTGCTGTCCCTGGCCCGAGACCTCGATGCCGATCACCGCGTTCCGCAGCGAGCGCTCGCTCATGGTCGTCTCGAACTGCCGGTCGGTGAGGCGTGCCCGCAGGATGGGCGTGTGGTGGCCGCGGCGCACCTTGCCGTCCTCGGTGAGGGTGACCGGCACCCCGGTGGTGGTCAGGTCGTCCAGGCTCTGCGCCAGGCTGGGCCGGTTCAGCGCCTCGCGCACCTGGCGGTCGTTGTGCAGTGCGGTCCGCATCCGCCCGTCGCCGTACCAGAACTTGGCCAGCCGCGGGTGCCGCAGCATGAACGGCGGGACGAACAGCGACGGGTAGGAGCGGTGCAGGGTGTCCAGGACGGCGTCCGCGAAGGCCCGCATGGGGTCCTGGGGAACGGGCGGCTGGGGCTGCGGCTGGCTCTGGCTCTGCGACTGGGTCTGGGGCGGCTGTACCTGGGGCTGGGTCTGGGGCTGGGACTGCGGCTGGGTCTGGGGCTGCACCTGGACCTGCGGCTGCGGCTGCGGCTGGGTCTGCGGGCGGACGGGGCGGAAGCCTTCGGCCCGGACCTGACCGCTCAGGTGGACCGGATCCTCACGGGTGAGGTACCACGGCACCGGCGGCTCGGCGTCCGGGTTGGGGCCCGCCCGGCCGGGCGTGCGGCTGTCCCAGCCCGCGAGGCGGCGGGCGTCCTGGGTGGAGATCCAGTCCAGGCTGACCACCCGGACCGGGCGGGCGGCCGCCGGCGGTTCGCCGGGCCTGCGCACCATCAGGGTGCGCTCCACCCGATACAGGGCGATCGGGTGGTTGCGGACGCGGCCGGTGGTCTTCCGGGCCGCGTCCACGCCGAGGTAGTGGCCGCGCCCGGCACTGAGGTCCGCGCGCACCAGCGGACCGCCCTGCAGGCGCACATCGGTCTCGGGGCCGACGAGGGTGTAGTTCGGCCCGGCGGTGACCTGGATGCCCAGGCGGGTGTCACGGACGTGGCCGCGCTCGTTCTGGTACGTGGTCTGGGTGAGGTCCCGCAGCTCCGCCTTGACCGACTCGGTGACCAGGGTGGCCCGGTGCGGCACCGACCGCTGCACGATCAGGTGGCCCAGCGGGTGCTGTCCGCTGCCCCGCGTCAGTTCGGGCCCGGTGACCGGCCCGGCGAACCGGCCGAACAGCGCGAGCAGCCGACCGGGACGGACGTACGAGACCAGCGTGCGGTGCGCGGAACTCCCGGGCCGCGCGCCGGAGATGGCGAGTGCCATGTCCTCGGGCGGGTCCACCAGGTGCAGCCCGGCGGTGTCGGTGATCCGCGGCTCGACCCCGTCCGGGAAGGTGAGCGTCTTCGGTGCCCGCCGCGGTCCCTGGTAGGGCACGGTGACGTCGTCGGGCAGCCGCCAGCTCAGCCCGTCGCGCATCGCGAACTCCGCGGTGTGCACCCGGGTGCGCAGCCAAGGGGGCGCCACCGGAGACGGTTTGGGGGGACGACCGGACGGGTCACCGCTCCGGCCGGCCCCGTTGTCCGTACCGGCGTTCCCGGGTGCTTCGGTGACGCGGTCCACCCGCACCCGGTAGTAGACGTCGTCCAGGTGCAGGTGCGAGCCCTCGTGGGCCCGCCACTCGGACTGGTTGTACGCCTGTGTGCCCTGGGCGTAGTCGGTCCGGCGGGTCCAGCCCAGCGAGACACCGATTTTCAGCAGCCAGTTGAGCGGCGGGCCCATGCTCAGCCCGCCGGCGATCCGGCGCCCGAAGCCGACGCTGCGCCCGCCGCCCGTACCGGCCTGGCCGCGTCGCATGGTGTCAAGCCGGACGGTGCCGCCGTTCACGTCCGAGAACCGCTCCCAGCGGTGGTACGGGATGGCCTCGACCGTCATCTCGTGGCCGACCCCGGACCTCTCCCGGCCCACGAAGCGCGCCCCGCGCGGAGCGGTGAACGCGCCGGGCTGCTCGGTCAGCAGGCGCAGCAGCTCCGCCTCGTCGAACTGGGCGCGCAGCTTCTTCGGCAGCTTGCCGAGGATCTCCTCGGCCACCTGCTCGGGCGAGCGCAGGGTGGTCATGCCGGGACCGGTGAAGAGACCCGTGGGGCGACTGCGCGGGGTGCCGTCCGTCCGGCCGCCCGGGGTCCCGTCGCCCGGGTCGGCGTCCGGATCGATCAGGATCGTGGGCAGCCGGCTGCCGTCCTCGAAGGTGACGCTCGTCGGTACCGGGCCCGGTGGCCGGGCGTCCCGGCCGGTCAGCAGCCTTGCCGGGCGGTGCCGCTCGAGCTGGGTCTCCAGCGGCACGGGGTCGCCGCGGTCGGGCGCCTCGGTGGCGGGACCGTCGAGGTCGGTGATCCCACCCATGCCGCGCAGCCACTCCCCGAAGGGGTCGGCACCGTCCGGGTCCTGGATGGCCGGGTCCTGGGTGGTCGCCGGGCCGGTGGTGGTGGTCGGGTCGGGGTCCGGGCCGGTCGCCGGGCCGGGTACGGGGGTGAGCGGCGCCGAGGCCGGGACCAGCGCGTCGTAGTGGTCGGTACCGTTGTAGGACAGGTGCAGGGTGCCGCCCCGGCCGCCCGGGTTGAGGGTGTTGACGAAGGTGTTCCCCGGGGACCGCGGGTCGGGCTGGACGAGCCGCAGGTCGAGGTCGAGGGTGTGCGCCAGCGCTTCCGGGAGAAGGTCGGCGAACGGAGAGGACCAGAGCACGGGCAGTTCGGCCGCCGCGGCGACGAGCCCTCTGGCGCCGAGCCGCCGGGCGGCGGCGGGGGTGGGCGCCACGGCGGCGAGCTGCGGGTAGTCGCTCTCGCGGAGGATCCGCTGCCACTCGTCGGTGTCGGCGCCGGTGACGACGTCCTGCGCGATGCGGTTCCAGAGCTGGGTGATCCGGTTCCGCTCGTCCGCGTCCCGCACCCCGGTGACGGCGCGCATCCGCAGGTCGTCCACCACGGAGAACACCGGGTCCGGGATCGCCAGGGCCATGTTGTCGCCCAGCTCGGACCCGGTGATGCGATCGCGCAGCAGACCGCGCAGTCCGGCGACGTTCCGTGCGGCCCACGCCGGTGGGATCTGCCGGCCGCGCGCGCTGTCGAGCAGCGAGCGGAAGAGGCAGTTGCCGCCGCCCGAGGTCTCCAGCCGCCGGAAGGCGAGGCCGTCCGCGTGGACGGTGTCCGCCGTGCCGGGCGTGGCCTTGCTGAGGAGGGCCAGGTCCTCGGCGAGGCTCTCCGGGCGGCTCGGCGTGGGCGCCAGGTCAGGTCGGCGGCGGGCGAGTTCGGCGGTGTCCTCGGAACTCAGCCCCAGTTCGGACAGCGGCAGCGGGGTGCTGGAGAGCGACCAGGTGATCTGCGCGGAGGGCGCGTAGGAGAGACCGCGCACGTCCTCCGGTGAGACCAGGGTGGTCGGCGGGAGCACGGGCGGCGGCGGGGGAAGCAGTGCGTCGAGCGTGGTGCCGGGTCCCGCGGTGCTCCGCAACTCCCCCGCGGAGCGGAGGAATTCGGTGTACTGCTCGACCGTGGGCCCGGCGGCGGGATCGCTGGTGGCGGCGCCCGTCGCACGGCTCCGGTCGACGACCATCCGGCGCAGCAGGTCCAAGGTCATCCGGCCGTCGCCGTAACGGGCCGCGGTGTCCGGGCTGAGCCAGCGCAGACCGTCCACGAAGGCGAGACCGGCAAGCAACTCCCGGTTTTCCGGGCGCTGTTCGGCGTCGGTGCCGAGAGCGTCACGCAGTGTGCGGATCTGCTGGAGGGTACGGGCCCGGGTGAAGGCGTCGGCCGGTTCCGGGCCCGCGTGCAGGCCGGCGTCGCGCGCCAGCCCGTCCAGATCGGTACCGGTGGGCTCCGGGGTGAACAGCTTCCACCCTCCAGGCCCGTCCGGGCCCTCGGTGAGCACCGCCCGGACGTTGCCGTCCTTGTCCCGGGCCGTGCCCACCTCGGTGGTCGGCGCGTACACGTGCCGCCGGGTCCGGTTGGCCGCATGCTGCGCCACCGGCAGTCCCGCCACCTTCGGCTGCCGCCCGGTCTCGCAGGAGAAGAGCACCAGCGGCCATTCCTGGTCGCCGTCCTGCGCCCAGGAGTTGAGCACGTCGCCGAACTGCACACCGCTGACCTTCACGGTGGGACGCGCCGGGTCCTCGGTGCCGAGCGTGACTGTACGGGAGGTGCCGTGCGCCGCGAAGTAGTCGGCACCCCGCCCGGTGCCCGAGCCGGGCAGCGCGGTCGGCGGCCCGGTGAACACCGTACGGCGGACCGGCGGGTCCGTCGCGGTTGCCGCAGTGGGGCCGGCGGACGTGGTGCGCACACCGCGGAAGGTGTCCTGGCCGAGCAGCGCGCGCCGCCCCGCACCGTGCGCCGTACCGTCCTCCGCCGCGGTCTGCGAGATGGTCAACGTCCGCACGGCCCGGCCCGGTCGGGGCTTGACGGTCGTGTCCGGCATCAGGCGCCGCAGCTGGGCGACGGGCACCGTGTGGCCGTCCAGGGTGGTGACGACCGGCTCGGCCGCGGGCCGTGCGGGACCGTTCCCGGTGTCGGAGGTCCGGTCGCCGTTCGCGGGCCGCACGACGATCCGTCCCGTGGGCGGGAGCACCGCTGGGGGTGTCGCCGGGGCGGGCGCCGCCTGGGAGTCGTCCCGATCGGTGGGGGGCGGCGGAGGCGGGGTTCCGCCGCTGCCCGCCCCTCGGCCGGCACCCGGGCCGGAGATCTGTCCGCCGTTCGCGTCACCGTTGCCCGACTCCAGGTGCAGGTCGGTGGCCGTCTCGGTCCAGGGGCGGGACAGGGTGGCGAGCTTGGACGTGACGGGCGCGCCCACGTTCGTGGGGTTCGGTCCGGCTCCGATGCCGTCGAGGGCGGTTTTCACGTCCGAGACCGGCTTGGGGCGCGTGACCGGGTCGAGGAGCGGGTCGCTGTCGGTCGTCACGCCGCTCTGCGTGACGGGACCGGAGGGCGCTTGGCCCAGGGCGTCGGCGAGCGGCAGCAACACGTCCGCGCCGGGGAACGCGGCGTCCGGGGTGTCGGACGTGCCGTCCGGCCTCACGGCGGCCGGGGGACCGGTCAGCGGACGAACCCGGACCGGGGCGCCCGGGCCCTCGCGGGTCAGCTCGGCAGCGGCGCGTACCGGACGCCCCGCGCCGTCCGACGCGACCGCCGGTCCGAGTACGACGGCACGGTCGACCCCTGCCCCGTCGAGCAGTTCGGCGGCTTCCGGCGCCCCCTCCCCCGGCGGCGGCACCTGCGAGACCACGATGGTCAACGGCTGCGGCCGGACGGACGAGAGGTGCGGGGTGATGGGCGACGGACCGGCCTTGATGTCGCTCGGCCCGCCGCTGCCGCGTACCTCGCCGGTGCCACGTACCTGGCCGGTGCCACGTACCTCGCTGGTGCCGCGTACCTGGCCGGTGCCACGTACCTCGCTGGGGCCGCGTACCTCGCCGATTTCTCGTACGTCGCCCTCGTCGGCGTACGAGCCGGTGGTGCTCACCTTCGGCGGAGCGCCGTTGACGTCGGGGGCGACCGGGGCGGGGCCGCTCCCGGCGAGGCCCGAAGTGCCGTCACTGCCCGCCGGATCGGCGCCCTGAGAAGAGACGGTCTCCGAGGGAGTGACGGTCACCGGCGACCGCGGGACCTGGGGGCCGTCGTCGGCCGTGGTCCGCGGACCGTCGTCGACCGGTGTCCGCGAGGTGTCGTCGGTCGTGGTCCGCGGGCCGCCCGCCGGGGCCGTGGCGTCCGGGTTGCGGGTGCCCTGGGGCTGCGGGCCCGCGGGGGTCTGGTTGCCGCCGCCGGCGGCGACGCCACTCGGCCGGGCGCCGGTGCCGGCTCCGGAGCCCGTGCCCGACCCCGGCCCGGTCCCCGTCGTAGGTGCGGCGGAGTTGGCGTTGCCGGGACCGCCGACCGGTTGCCCGGGCACCGGATTCGTGCGGTCGCCGTTCGTACGGACGTCCTGCGCGGCCACCTCGTCCGGCGAGGTCTGGACGTTGCTCCCCGGCGAAAGCGAGGTCTGGACGTCGTTCTCCGGCGAACCGACGACAGAGTCGTCCGGCGAACCCCCGATGGCGGCGTCCGGCGAACCCACGACCGGGTTCTCGGGCGACACCACTGGTGCGGCACCGGCACCGACACCGGCACCGGCACCGGCACCGGCACGGTTCAGATCGGCGCCGCCGTCAACCCGGACGTCGGCGTCGAGGTCCGCCACCGGGTCGCCGTCGGTGGCGTTCCCGCCGGGGCCCGGAGCGGGATCGCCCGTGGAGCCACGGCCGAACCCGCCGGCGGTGACCGGGGAGTCCACCGTGACCGGCGTGCCGAAGGCGTCGAGGGCGCGGCGGACCTCGTCGGTGTCGATCCGGGCGGCGGGGCCGTTCCCGGCCGGCACCACGCGGACCTCTGGCACCTGCGACAGGTTGCCGTGCAGGCTGTCGCGGACGCCGATCTCGGTGCTCCCGGGCGGCTGGGAGCCGCGCAGTGCGGCCAGGTCCCGCAGGGCCTGCTCGCGGACCTCGGGCGTGCCGCTGTGGATCTGCTGCCACAGCTCGTTCTCGGCGGCGGTCACCGGCAGCGGCCCCGGCGAGTAGGCCGGCGGGTCCACGCTGGTGTACGGGGGCGGTTCCGCGGCGGAGTAGGGCGGAGGCGAACCGCTTGCGGTGAAGTCCCCAGGGCCGGTGGTCTGTTGGGGGACGAGCGAGGGCGAGGCGCGCCCGGAACCGCCACCGTCCGCGGAGGCCACGGAGGCCACGGAGGCCGCGGAGCCCGCGGAGCCCGAGGTGTCCGTGTCCGAGGGGCCGTCGGTGCGGTCGGAGCCGCCACGGGAACGCGTGGAGTCCGGGTCGCGTGTGTCGGAGTCGGTGCTGCCGCCGGAGACGGTGGGCGGCGGGTTGCGCAACTTGTCGATGGCGTGACGCAGTTCGGCACCGCTGTTCAGGGCGGTGTCGCTGAGCGTGGCCTCGACCTGGCTGCTGAGGCCCGCGCCGACGAAGGTGGACCAGCTGGTGGACCAGTCTCCGTCGAAGGCACCCTTGATGAGGATCTCGGCGAGCGCCTCGCCGGAGCCGGCGGCGAGGAAGTCGGCCGTGCCCTTGACCCCGTAGTGCCCGGCCAGCGCGCCAGGCCGGTCGGCGTTGTTGCGCAGGATCTGGTTGTTCCGCCACAGGTTGGTGTTGTTCCGGAAGGACAGCGGGTTGTTCCGGAAGGTGACCGGCGTGTGGTTCGTGCCGTTGGGGCCGTTTCCGTACGGGGTGGGCTCCGGGCGGTCCTTCGGGGTGTTGTCGTGGGGGCTCGGGGTGGGGTCGGGATTCGGCTTGGGGTTCGGGCCGTTGTTCTTGAGATCGAGGTTCGGGGGATTCTTGAGGTTGGGGTTGTTCTTGAAGTTGAGGTCGGGGCCGTTCTTGAGGAAGTTGTTGTCGTAGCTCTTGACGATCCTCTTGGCGAAGTCGTCGAAGATGCTGGTGAGAAAGCCGGCGGCGGCGCCGAACGCGGCCGACTTGAGGATGTCGTTCCAGTCGAAGCCGTCGGGGCGGCGGCCGTTCGGGGCGAAGTTCATCATCGCCAGCCGCACGGCGAAGGTGGTGAACGCCTCCGCGAACGCCTCGGTCAGCGAGGGCGCGAGGTGCAGCCGCTGGAGCAGGTGGCTGAGGGTCGTGAGGATCATGAACCGGCTGCGCAGCTTGGCCATCATGATCTGGCTGGCGGAGGCGCCGCCGGTGAAGAAGGACATCGCCAGGTAGATGGCGATCTCGATGAGCAGCCGGATGACCTCGGCGATGACCTGCCACTTGGACTCCATGATGTCCATGGAGGTCTTGCGCCGGCCCTCGGCGATCTTGTCGAGTTGCTCGGCGAAGTCGCGCAGGTAGTTCTTGCCGCCGTCGTCGATGAGCATGCCCATCGCCTTGGCGTACGACTTGGAGAGGTCGTCGGGCATGACCTCGGCGATGTCGTGGATGGACTTCTCGATCAGCGACGACATCCTGTCGAGCTTGCGGCCCAGGCCGGAGTAGGGCCGGCGGCTCTCGTAGGCGAGGTCCTCGTCGGCGTCGATGAGCCGCTCCCCGGTGAGGATGAAGAGCATCGCGTTGACCTCGGGCGAGGCCATCATGCTCATCGGGACTCACCGCGCACGTCGTTCGGGCAGGGCGGAGCGACCGCTCCCGGCACGGTGCGGGAGCGGCCGGCGGCGATCCGGTCAGCGGCGGCCATGCCCGCCCGGGCCGCCGTTGCCGTCCAGCCCATGGGTGTCGAGCTCCCGGTTGTTCCGCTCGATGTCCTCGATGTTGCCGTCACGGGTGGTCTTCATCAGCCGGACCTGGCTGACCGTGGCGTCGGTGATGCCCACCAGTGCGTCACGGATGGACATCATGGTGTCCTTGGTGGTCTGCCGCTCCTTCTGCTCCTGCGGCTTGGCCTTCTCGGCGAAGTCGCCCTCCGTACCGGGCCACCTGACGGTGGGCGCCAGCTCGTCGAGGAACTCCTCGGTCATGCTCCTGGCCAGGGTGCCGATCTCCTCCAGCTGCCCCGCCAGGGCCTCGATGCGCTGCGGGTCTACGTAGTACCGCTGTCCCATCGTCAGTCCTCCCCGTCCTCGCCGAGCGCGTCCCGCCAGGCGGGGGTGGCCCGGCCGCCGCGCGCCGTGTCCTCGTCGTCCTCGCGCAGGACCTCGGGGCCGAAGATCCGTTCCCAGTCCAGCTCGAAGCCCTTCAGTTCCGGCACGTTGCTGCTGGGTTCGGTGAAGGGCGCCATCGCCTTCATCACGTGCCGGTTCATCTTCAGACGCGCCGCGTTCGCCGCCTCCAGGACGCTGGCGGCCAGCTCCTGGGGGGACATGTCGCGGTACTTGTTCTCCAGGAACTCGATCCCGGTCAGCTCACCCTGCGGGCCCGCGGTGGCGCGGACCGCGCGGTCCGACGAGAGGACCGCGAACGACGCCTGCCGCAGCTCGCGCTCGGTGCGCGCGATCGCCTCCTGGGCAGCCTGGAGCTCGGCCATCGCCTTCTCAAGGCGCTTCTCCAGCGGTTCCGTCACGCCCGCTCCGCCCTTCTCCGTCGGTCTGTGCGCATGCCCGGTCGTCCGGTCCGTGCCTGGGAAGTCCGGTCCGTACGTCCCGACGAGCGGTCCGTGCGTCGGATTCCGGTTCCGGGTTCCGGCAACTCCCCTGCTGATCTTGCCTGGTGGGGGTCCCGCAGCGAAAGTCGGGACCGGGTGGGATTCGTCTCCCCGCGGTGGTCGTGCCGGGCTCGTACGGTGCTCACCGCCCGATGACGGCCGGGGTGCCGCCCTCTTCGGTGCCCCACACGTCCTCGTCCTCCTCCAGGTAGTCGGCGGGACTGGTGGACCTGCGCCCCGGTTCCGCCTCCTCCTCGGTGGAGTCGCCGCCGCCGGTGGTGTTCACCCGGGACGGGGCGAGGAAGGTGTCACTGTCCTCCTGGCGGTTCCACGGACTGCGCCGGCGGCGGTTGCGGCGCTCGCTCTCCTCGGCCGCGTCGACCAGGACGGCACGCACCCGCTCGCCGTTGCCCTTGTCGCCGCCCGCGCCCATGCCGCCCATGCCGCCGCCCATCGGCATACCGGGGCTGCCGGGCGTTCCGGGGGCGCCGGGGGCGGCGGCAGCCGCGGAGGCTGCACCGAGCGGGGTGGCCGTGCTGCCCGAGAGAGGGGTGGAACCGGACGCGCCGAAGACGTCCGAGGAGAGGGAGTCCGCTCCGGAGAGGCCGCCGCCGGATGCCCCAGCGCCCCCGCCGCCGCCGAGGTTCAGTTCGGAGAGCGGCACGTCGCGGGACGTGGTGCCGCCACCGCCACTCGCGTCGAGGTCGCCGAGACCGTCCAGGATGCCCGAACGGCTGCCGTTCAGCGACGAGTTGAGGTCGTGCAGGTTCACGGTCTCGGTGTTGCCCTGCGGGTCGGTGACCGTGGCGATGCCGGTGTCCGGGTCGATGACCTGCTTGCTGCCGTCCGGGAAGGTGGTGGTCAGCTGGCCGTTGTCCAGGAGGGTGGTGGAGCCGTCCGGGTTGGTCACCCTCGCACCGTGGGTGAGGTCGGTGGTCGTGGTGGTGCCGTCCGCGTCCGTGGTGGTGAGCATCCCGTTGTCCGGGTCGAACGTGGCCTTGCTGCCGTCCGCGAACGTCGTGGTGAAATCACCGCTGTCGTCGAGCTCGGTGTGACCGCCGGTCGGGGTTTCGAGGCCGGAGTGGCCGCTGTTGATGTCCCCCAGATCGCCGATCGTCTCGGTGGTCACATCGGGGTTGATGTCGCCGAGGTCGCCGAGGCCGTTCGGATCGCCGAGGCCGTTGAGGTTGTTCTGGCTGTTGAGGCCCCCCAGGCTGCCCAGGTTCTCGGTGGTGGTTCTGCCGTCCGGACCGGTGGTGGCCGCCTGGCCCGTCGACGGGTCGACGGTCTGCGTGGTGCCGTCCGGGAACGTGGTGGTCAGCTTGCCGTCGTCACCGAGGGACGTCACCGAACCGTCCGGGTTCGTCACCTTGAGGCCGTCACCCAGATCCTGCGTGGTCACCGTGCCGTCGGGCGAGGTGGTGGTGAGCACCCCGCTGTCCGGGTCGAAGGAGGTGCTGCTGCCGTCCGGGAAGTCGGTGGTCAGGTCACCGGCGTTGGTCAGCTGGGTGCTGGTGCCGGTCGGGCCGTCGAGCACACCGTCGCCGTTGAGGCTGCCGTTGAGGTCGGTGAGGCTGCCCAGGTCGGTCGTGGTGGTGCTGCCGTCCGGGTTGGTGGTGACGGCCTGACCGGTCGCGGGATCGACGGTCTGCGTGGTGCCGTCCGGGAACGTCGTGGTCAGCTTGCCGTCGTCACCGAGGGACGTCACCGAACCGTCCGGGTTCGTCACCTTGAGGCCGTCACCCAGATCCTGCGTGGTCACGGTGCCGTCGGGCGAGGTGGTGGTGAGCACCCCGCTGTCCGGGTCGAAGGAGGTGCTGCTGCCGTCCGGGAAGTCGGTGGTGAGCTTGCCTCCGTCGGCCTGTGTGTTCCCGCCGGTCGGGGTCTTGAGGGAGCCGCCCCCGGGGTTCAGCCCGCCAAGGTTGCCGAGGCTCTGGGTGACCGGCCCCAGGTCGGTTTCGGACCCCTGGCCGGTTCCGTTGATGTCGCCGATGCCGCCGGTGCTCTCGGTGACCGGGTTGTTCTGGTTCAGCAGGTCGTCGAGGCCGTCGAGGCTCTGCTCGGTGACCGCGTTCGGATCGTTGAGGCCGCCGAGGCTCTCCTGCATGGCCCTGGTCTGCTCCCGGGCCTCGCGTTCGGCCTCGTCCTGCTCGCGCTTCTGCTCCTCGCGCAGCTCGTCCTGGTACTTCTTGTCCTCGTCCCGCTGCTGGTTCTGCTCGTTGCGCAGGTCGTCCTGGTACTTCTTGTCCTCCTCGCGCTGCTGGTTCTGCTCGTTGCGCAGGTCGTCCTGGATGCGCTTGGCCTCGTCCTGCTCCTTCTTCTGCTCCTCGCGGAGTTCGTCCTGGTACTTCTTGTCCTCCTCGCGCTGCCGGTTCTGCTCCTCGCGGAGTTCGTCCTGGTACTTCTTGTCCTCCTCGCGCTGCCGGTTCTGCTCCGCGCGCAGCTCCTCCTGGTACTTCTTGTCCTCCTCGCGCTGGCGCTCCTGCTCCGCGCGCAGGTCGTCCTGGTACTTCTTGTTCTCCGCGTTCTGCTTCTTGATCTCGTCCTGTTCCTCCTTGAGCTTCTTCTTCTCGTACTCCTCCGAGGCCGTGCCGGTCGACTTCGGCTTGGGCACGTTGTCCGAGAAGTCCTCGCCGAGTTCGAGGAAGTGGTTGTTCAGGGCGGACTGCACCTGCGCGGCGGGCTTGCCCAGGTACTCGTCGACGCCCTGGGTCCAGATCTTGACCGCCTTGTCGCCGACCTTCGCCCAGTTGGCGATGTCGGTCAGGTCGCCGTACTCCGGGTGCACCTGGGAGAAACCGCCCTGCGGGCTGTGCTTGACGGTGGTGGAGTAGCGGATGGTCGTCGACGTGATGTCCGTCTTGGCGACGTTGTTCGCGTCGACCCACTGGGCGAGGTCGTCCAGGACGTACCGCAGCACCTGATGCGGGTCGTAGTACGAGGACTTGGCCCAGGCGAGCCATGCGTCCAGCAGCTTGGTGGCGGAGTCCTCGAGGTACTTGCGGCCCAGCGACAGGGCGCGTGAGTACACGGTGTTGCCGGTGCCGGTCTCGTCGCCGGTGCCGGCCGAGGAGTCGAAGGTCTCGATGTAACTGTCGTAGTTCTCGCGGATCTTCTTCAGCAGGCTGCGGAAGACCTCCGCCGCCTCGCCCTTCCAGCTCGCGTCGTCCCGGCCGAACCGGTCCTCCCAGTCCTTCAGCACCACGGCGTGGTCACGGAAGAACTTCGCGGCGAAGTCGAAGGAGTCCCCGGTGGTGTCGAAGGAGTTCAGGTCCACCGCGTCGGCACTGGGCACCCCGAGGTTGCTGAACCGGGCGTCCTGGCTGCTGCCGCCCAGCAGGGCGAGGAGCGCCGCCCGCGGCCCGTTCATGTACCGGGCGAGCGCGACGGTGGACATCTTGTCCTTGTTGTAGTCCGTGAACTCGTTGCCCTCACGGACCTGGGCGTCGTGGACGTTGTCGGAGCCCGGGCCGGCGAAGATGACCTCGTCACCGGCCTTCACGCGGCCCTCGAAGACGATCCGGGCCTGCATGATCGACCGCCTCTTGCCGCTGTCGAAGAACCAGATGTCGTAGTCCTCGCCCTTGTTCCGCAGGAAGCCGGAGTCCTTGACGAGCAGGCCGAGGCTGCGCTCCTTGATGTCCATCCGGAAGAGCTTGCCGCCGTGGTCGGAGCGGAGGGTGTCGAAGACGGTGTTGCGGTCCGGCACGGGATATCCCGTGATGTGGGTGACCAGGGTGGCCCAGGTGTCGCTCGACGGGTTGCCGGCGTTGTCGAACTTGTCGAGATTGGCGACGGAGTTGGGATCGTACCGATCGGCCACCGGGCGCCCTTTCTGGTCGGTTGTCGTCCGTGCCGGCACACCGCGTTCTCGTACGGACGTGCAGGCGGGTCTCGCTCACGGGGCGCGCCGGTCGGCCGTGTCCGCCGTCGGCGCGCGAGGGATCAGTCTTCTTCTTCCGCGGTGCCGGCGGTGAGGGTGTCGACCTCTTCGAAGGTCTGCAGCAGCGTCTGCGCGTCGATCGCCCCGAGGTTCTTGTCCTTGGTCTTGTTGGCCTCCTCGATGGTGTCCGTGAGCGCTTCCTTCAGCTCCTTGAAGAGGTCCATCTGGTCGCCGAGCAGCTTGTCGATGGCCTCGGCCGCGGTGCGGACGCCCTCGATCAGCTTCGGTCCCGAGACCAGGGGGTCGGTGACCATCTTGCCGATGCGCAGGAGCTGTTTGTCCTGGGCGAGGTTGTCCGGGGTGGTGTGTCCGTCGACGAGTTGGCCGAGCGGGCGGATGGTGGAGCCGTCGCCGTCCTCACGGTGCTTCTTCGCGGCGGTGTAGACCGGCTGTACCTCGTTGTCCCGGAAGTTCTCCATCTGCTTGAGGTCGAAATGCTTGACGTCGGCCTTTTCACCGGCCATGGGACGATCTCCTGCTGCTAGGCGCCGGACGGGGGTACGGGGACGGCCCCGGTGGGCGGGGCCGGGGGCGTTGCGGCCCGGGTGGGACGGGGGGTTGCGGGCCCGGGTCGGACGGGGGCGTTGCGGGCCCGGGCTGGCGTTGCCGCAACCGCCCGCGCGGGACCGTTGCCTCAACCGCCCGCACGGCGCCGCCATGCGGGCGGTTCGGCGTTCTCGATCGCACGCGCGCGACTTCGGTCGCCGCCCCGCCCTCAGGACGGAGGGGAAGCTCCGGGCAGGCGCTGGGCCCCGAGGCTCAACGGGCCCGTACGTTGCCCCAGTTGTCGGCACTCCTGCGCTCGTCACGGGAGTGGTTGTCGTGGATGGTCCGGATCAGCTCGCCGTTGTCACCGAGGAGCCGCGCCATGTTCTTGGTGGCGTTGTCCCACTCCGCCTGGACCTCACGGTACTTCTCCTGGTCCGCACCCTCCCAGGACGTGACGAGCGGCTTCAGCTCGTCCTCCAGGTTGTTGAGGGTGTTGATGATGACCTGGGTCTGCTCCATCAGTTCCTCGATGGCCTGCTGGACCTTGGGATACTGCACGTCAATGATGCCGTCAGCCATGACGTCTCCTCTCGAAGGCCGGGCGCGGGGCCCGGGACGCTCACGAAGTCCGGCCGCACCGAAGGGCGCCGGTACCGCGGGTGGTTCAGCTCAGTGCTTCGAAGACGCCCTGGCTGGTCTTGCTGTTGAGAACCTCGGTCAGGTCCTGGTTCTCCTTCGCCAGGCGGTTGGCGGAGGTCACGTTCTCCTGGAGCGCGTCGATCATCGTGCTGATCTGGATGACGACCTTCTGCGCCTCGGCGTTCCAGCTGCGGAAGAGCTTCAGCAGGGCCTGGCCCTCGTCGCCGCCGACGCCGGAACGCGCGGCGATCTCAGCGACGTTGTTCTGCGTTTTCTCGACCTGGTCCCGGGCGGTCTCCAGGGAGGAGACGCCCCCCAAGCCCTTGGCATAGTCCGCTTTCCTTGCGGCGCTGTCCGCCATGTCACGCTCCCTTCGTTCAGGCGCGTCTCGTCGCACCGTTGCGAGTTGAGGCTAAAGAGAAAACAGGGTTTCGCGCAACGCGTGCAGGAAGGATGTGAGCAACAGCCGGTCCGGGAGAATTCGCCTGCATGGCAACGGAGTTGTGCCGATGTTGCAGCGGGATGAACAGGTGGGCGCCGACGATGGCGGCAACCGGGCGGGAACCGTCACCGCACGGTGCGCGAAGCGGGCAGAAAGCGGGCACGCGAAGAGACCGAACGGTCATGGAGAATGACCGCGCCCGGCAATGTGCGCGCGCACCCGCGGGATTCCACGGGTGCGCACCGTTCAAATCTTTGAGCTTTTTCTGAGGTTTCCCCCGGGTAACCGGTACCGCGACACTGGGCGGCACTGGCCAATTCACGCCACCGACACCGATTTCGGCCCGATCTCTTCCTCCACCCGGCCTTTCCGTTTTCCTTTCCTGAGCCCGTATGCGTTCCTTGCCGGAATCACCGTGCGGTGTCAGCTCTGTGGAGCGGTGCCCGCCGTGACTGCTTCGCCCGCCCTGTCGGATTTGTCCGCCGCACCGCTCTCCCCGGCCTTCTCCGACCGGCCCGCCGTACCGCACTGCGGAGCCGTGACCCTGGGCTCCGTGGCACCGGAGGCGGCGGTCGCGTCGAGGTCCGCGCCGGTGGGGAAGGCCGCCAGCAGCGGTGCCGGGACGGAGCCGATGTCCGAGGCCTCGTACCCGAGCGCCGCCAGCGACTCCTTGGCGGACACGCGGTACTTCACGCCGTTCTCCGCCACCAGGTAGGTGGTGGCGGCGTGCGCGGCGCCGCTCGCGTGCAGCGCCCGGACCAGGGCGCCGTGCCCGGGCCGTACGACCGTGGCGTCCGTCGGGACACAGGCCGGCTCGAGCGGCTGCGAGGTGCCCTGCGACACCGCGACGGGGGCGAGTTGAGCCAGCGGGACCAGCACCGACCTGATCCGTACGCCGGCGTTGTCGCCGTCCACCTGCGCGCAGAGGGCCGTGCCGCGCTCCGCGGACTGCGGGAGGGGCGGTGCGTCCGGCAGCTCCGCGGACGCGGCGGCGTCGGAGTCCTCCCCCCGGTGTTCGCGCAGCGCGTCCGCGCCGACCGTACGCACCTCGGGCGACTCCCCCTGGTAGGCGTCCCGCTGAGTGGCCGGGTCGCCCAGCACCAGGGCGGCACCGAGCCGGGTCAGCGGCACCAGACCGTCCTTGCGCAGCAGGTGGTAGGTGCTGCCGCCGCCGGGGACACTGACCTTGAACAGCTGGCCGATCCTGCTGGCCTCTCCACCGAGCGTGGGGCCCTCCTCGCCGCGCCCCGGCACCGCGGGCGGCTTCAGCGCGGGGCCGGGTGCCAGCGCGTCGAGGAAGGCCGCCGAGACCGGCATCGGCTTCTGGGAGCCGTAGCCGAGGGCGTTGCGGGCGTCGGAGTCGCGGTCCAGCGGCAGTCGGCTGCCGCGCCACACCAGGTACTCGGTGCCCTCCGGGCCGCGCACCAGCACCGCGCGGTCGCGGCCGATACCGCGGGCGTCCAGGGACATCCCGGCGGCCACGGTGGTGGCTCCCGGCTTGTCCACCCCGCTGGTCGTCACGGCTCCGGAGGTGCTGGGCAGCGCCCCGTCCGGTCCGGTGACGCACATGTGCCAGGCCCCGTCGTCGAGTTGGCCGGGGCCGGGCACCACGTCCGGGGCGCCGGGGATGCCGACCGGGGCGCCCACCGGGACGCCCTGCAGCGACGGGGTGCGGACGTCGGCGGTCGCCAGGTCGGAACCGCCGATCAGCTTCGCCGAGGCGTAGTTGCGCACCGGGTGCAGCACACCGTCGGTGCCCGTCCACAGGTACCGGGCGCCGGTGTCACGGTTGACCACCAGGTGCTCGCCGTCACGCCAGCCGTCGTTCCCGCCGGGGCGCAGCAGGCCGTAGACGGTGGCGCCGGCGCCGATCAGGACGGTGACCAGCACGCCGAAGACCACACCGCGGGTGGTGCGTCCGAGCGGGCTCTCCGGGGCGTCCGGGTCTGCCATCAGCAGGCTCGAGCTGAGCCTGCCCATCATGAACGTGTGGGCGTGGACCTGGTCTCGTTTGGACTGCACGGCTTGTCCTCAACTCCTTCTGCGTGCCGCGGCGTGGGGGATCTGCTCAGCCGAACAGGCCGCGCAGCCAGCCGAAGAGCCCGGCCGCCCAGAGGCTGAACGGCAGCAGCGCCACCGCGAGGCCGGTGTGCGCCAGTTCCGCCGCACGGCCCCAGTACGGCAGCATCCGGCGGCCGGGCACCGTCCAGGCGGCGATCACGAGCGCGGCGGCGGCGGCGAGCAGCACCGCGAAGACCACCGCGCGTACGTCGCCGTGGTCGTCCACCGCCCAGGCGCGGGCGAGCAGCAGCAGCCCCCAGACGCCGGGTACGGCCAGGGTCAGCCGCTGTCCGATGTGCACCAGGCCGCGGCTGTGCAGGAGCAGCAGCAGGCTCAGCCCGGCGGAGGTCAGCACCTCGGGCAGGTTCGGATCGTGGGTCAGGACGACCAGGGCGGCCGCGGCGACGATGCCGGTGGCGGCGAAGAGCGCGGTGACCCAGCGTCCGGCCAGTTCGGTGCGTTCGGCCACCTCGTCGCCCGCGTAGGGCTCGATGCCCTCCTGGAGCTGGGCGGCCGAGGACGGCAGGGCGGGCAGCCGCATCCCGGCCAGTTTGAAGGCGAAGGGTGCCACCGCTCCGGCGGCGAGGGCGACCACCGTCGCCACGAGAGCCGCCGAGGCCGCCACGTCCAGGCCGGAGTAGCCCATCAGGGCGCCGACGACCGCGGTCGCCACCGAGACGACCGCGGTGGCGAAGAGGGCCGGCGCGCCGACGGCCGTGGCGGCGAGCGCGAGGACCGCACCGCCCGCGCCCGCCGCGCCCGCGGCGAGCAGCCGTGCCCCCGCGACGCGGGCCGCGTCCGGGCCGGTCAGGTCGCCGCCGGGCAGCAGCCAGCCGGCGAGTGCCAGGCAGGGCGCGACCAGCAGGGCCAGCGCGGTCGCGGAGAGACGGTCGCCGACCGCGCGGCTGGCCGAGCCGGCGCCCGCGAGGAGCAGCAGCCCGGTCACGGCCGCGAAGGCGACCTGGAGGCGGCCGGAGCCGGTCGTCCCGGGCCAGAGCACCAGGGCGAGGGCGGCCACCACGGTCGCCACCGCGGTGCCGACCAGGAGTCCGCGGGCCGCTTCGGGATGCCAGGTGTGCAGCTTGCGGCCCGCGGTGTCGGCTATCCCGTCCACCAGGTCGTCGAGGCGGGCCTCGGGCAGCGCCTCGGTGTGCGGGCGCAGGTAGAGCACGGCGCCGTCGGCTAGCCCGGCGCGGGTGAGGGTGGTCTCCTCGTCGAGCGGGGCGTCGCCGAGCTGCTGGAGCACCCAGCCCGCGTGGTCGAGACCGGCCTCCTCGGCTTCCTCGCCGACATAGCGAAGCAGCGTGGGCAGGAGATCGGCGACCGGCACGTCGGCGGGCACGGCCAGATCGACGGAGACGCTCGGCGCACGTACGGTCAGGCGGCACAGTTCGGCCACAGCGCTGTCGGTCATCAGCTGAACTCTCGTCTTCCGTGGGGGCTTTGGCAGGAAGGCTTCCCCGGCAGGGGGACCTGCGAAGAGTACGGAAGGCCGGCGCGACCGCGAACGGGGGGTACAGAGCGGGAGAGTTGTGTCCGCGCCGCCGGCGACCGCCTGTCCCACGTGGACAGGTCGCGTTCCGTGAATGCAGACTACTGCCTACGCCCGCCGGATCGTGCTGCGGACCGGACTCATTGTCCGGTATGGAGTTGTCCTTCACGGGAGTTGACCGTCCCCGCTATCCGCTCGAAACATTCACCCCGGCGTTCACCGCCCGACGCGGAACCCGGAGAATCAGCTCGGTACGGTCTTTCCCGCTGCCGGGTGCGCCGGTATTCGGTGCGGGCCGGAAAGCCACTGAAACCGGAGGTTTCGTTCCTTGAGTGTGGTGCTGTTTCGCCGGCCGGCCCGCAGACGCGGACCGGAGATGCCCGAGGGTCAATTGACCCTGCAGGAGCCACCGGTCCTCGCCGAGACGGTGCCCGACACCTCGGCGATATGGACTTATCTGCCGATGGCGCTGATGTCGGTGTCGATGATGCTGATGTTCCTGCGCCCCGGCGGTGGGAACGGCGTCTTCATGTATCTGGCGATGGGCGTCATGGCGCTCTCCGCCGGTGCGATGCTGCTGGGGCAGCTGATGCGCCGCTCCAGCGAGCGCAAGCAGCGTCTGAAGGGCGAGCGCCGCGACTACCTCCGCTACCTGGCGCAGATGCGCAAGCGGGTCAGGTCCACCATCGTGGAGCAGCAGCGGGCGCTCGCCTGGCGCCACCCGGACCCGGCCTCGCTCCGCTCCCTGGCCCGCACCTCGCGGCTGTGGGAGCGCCGCCCCGGCGACGAGGACTTCGGCGAGGCCCGCCTCGCGGTGGGTGAACAGCAGCTCGCGCTCACCCTGCAGCCGGTCTCCACCCGCCCGGTGGAGGATCTCGAACCCCTCTGCGCGCACGCCCTGCGCCGCTTCATCCGCGCCTACTCCACCGTCCCGGAACAGCCGCTCGGCCTCTACCTGCGTTCCTCGGCCCGGATTTTGCTGCGCCCCGAGGAGACCCCCGGCCGGGCGTCCGCCGAGCCGGGCGTCCGGCCGAACGGGGACAGCGGCGAGGCCGGGACCGGGGGCGGCGCTCCGGCCAAGGACCCGGCCGACGCCGTACGTGCCCTGGTGCGCGCCGCGCTCGCCCAGCTCGCGGTGTTCCACGCGCCGGAGGAGCTGTGGCTCGCGGTCTGCGTCAGCGACGAGCGCCGGCCCGACTGGGAGTGGGTCAAGTGGCTGCCGCACGCGCTGCATCCGCAGGAGGAGGACGGGGCGGGCCAGGTCCGCCGGATCACCGCCGACCTGACCGAGCTGGACGACCTGCTCGGCGCCGAGTTCGCCGAGCGCCCGGGCTTCGACCCGGATGCCCGCCCCGGCCGTGACGAGCCCTACACCGTCGTCGTCCTGGACGGCGTCACCGTCCCCGAGGGCCATCGCTGGGAGGGGCACGGCTACCGCAACGCCGTGGTCCTCGACGTCTCCGGGGCGCTGCGCTGGCGGCCCGGACGCAACACGCTGCGGCTGACCGTCGGCCCCGACCGGGTGAATCTGGTACGCACCGACCGCAGCCGCAAGGAGCGTTCGGTGGCACTCGGCCGTCCGGACCGGCTCGGCCCGCTCGGTGCCGAGTCGCTGGCCCGGCTGCTCACGGCCCGCCGGATCAGCCTGGGCACCGACATCGCGCAGCCGCTGGACGCCGACGTCGAGCTGACCACCCTGCTGGGCATCCCCGACCTGCACCGGCACGACCCGGCCACGCTCTTCGCGCGGCACACCGGCTCCGCGCGGCTGCGGGTCCCGGTCGCGGTCGGCGTGGACGGCCGTCCGGTGGAGCTCGACATCAAGGAGTCCGCGCAAGGGGGCATGGGTCCGCACGGCATGCTCATCGGCGCCACCGGCTCCGGCAAGAGCGAACTGCTGCGCACTCTCGTACTCGGTCTCGCGCTGACCAACTCCTCCGAGACCCTGAACTTCGTCCTGGTCGACTTCAAGGGCGGGGCCACCTTCCTGGGCCTCGAGGAACTTCCGCACACCTCCGCCGTCATCACCAACCTGGCCGACGAGGTCGCGCTGGTGGAGCGTATGCAGGACGCCCTGCACGGCGAACTCATGCGCCGCCAGGAGCTGTTGCGCGCGGCCGGCAACTACACCTCCGCCCTGGAGTACGAGCGGGCCCGCGCCGCGGGGGCCGACCTCACCCCGCTGCCCAGCCTGTTCGTGGTGGTCGACGAGTTCAGCGAACTCCTCTCCACGCACCGGGAGTTCATGGACCTGTTCGTGATGATCGGCCGCCTCGGACGCTCACTCGGGGTGCACCTGCTGCTCGCCTCGCAGCGCCTGGACGAGGGCCGGATGCACCAGTTGGAGAGTCACCTCTCGTACCGGATCGGCCTGCGCACCTTCTCCGCCATGGAGAGCCGGGGCGTGCTCGGCGTGCCGGACGCCTACGAGCTTCCGGCGCAGCCGGGCAGCGGCTACCTGAAGTCCGGTGTCGAGGCGCTGACCCGGTTCCGTGCCGCCTACTCGTCCGGCACCTACCGTCGTCGTACCGGCGCGGTGGTCCAGGCCCGGGTGGCCAGCCAGGTGGTGCCGTGGACCAGCGGCTGGGTCGTGCCGCGCACCCTGGAGGCCGCGCCCGATCCGGAGCCTGCGAGCGAGGAGAGCGAGGAGGACGAGGAGACACTGCTCGCCGTGGCCCTCGACCGGCTGCGCGACTCGGGCCCCGCCGCCCACCAGGTGTGGCTGCCGCCGCTGGACGAGCCGTCCCCGCTGGACGCCCTGCTGCCCGGCATCGCCCCCGACCCCGAGCGGGGTCTCAGCGCCGCCGACTGGTCCGGGACCGGCAGGCTGCGGGTTCCGGTCGGACTGGTGGACAAGCCCTTCGAGCAGCGCCGCGACCCGCTGGTCGTGGACCTCTCCGGGGCCGGTGGCCATGTCGCCGTCGCGGGCGGTTCGCAGAGCGGCAAGTCCACGCTCACCCGCACCCTGATCGGCGCCCTCGCCCTCACCCACACGCCCGCCGAGATCCAGTTCTACTGCCTCGACTTCGGCGGCGGCGGTCTCTCGCAGCTCGCCGCGCTGCCGCACGTCGGCGGCGTCGCGGCGCGGCTCAACCCGGAGCGGGTGCACCGCGCGGTCGCCGAGGTGATGACACTGCTCGCCCGGCGCGAGCAGTTCTTCGTCGACCACACCATCGACTCCATGCAGTCCTACCGCCGCCGGCGGGCCGCCGGGGAGTTCCCCGACGAGCCGTTCGGCGACGTGTTCATGGTGGTCGACGGCTGGTCCACGGTCCGGCAGGACTACGACGACCTGATCCCGAAGTTCAACGAACTCGCCGCCCGCGGCCTCAACTACGGCATTCACCTGCTCATCACCACCACCCGTTGGGTGGAGCTGTCCGCCCAGGTCCGTGACCAGTCCGCGACCCGTCTGGAACTGCGGATGGGTGACCCGATGGACTCCGAGATCGACACCCGCAAGGCCCGCTCGGTGCCGCGCAGCGGCGGTCGCGGCATCACCGCCGACAGCAAGATGCACTTCCTCGCCGGCCTGCCCCGGCTGGACGGCAGCGGTTCCCTGGAGGACCTCGGCGACGGCGTCGCCCACCTGGTCTCCGAGGTCGCCCGGCACTGGCCCGGCGCACCCGCGCCCCAGGTCCGGATGCTGCCGCACCGGCTGCCGGCCGCCGAGCTCCCGGCGCCCGAGTCCACCGAGGGCGACGGCATGCGCCTGCCGCTCGGCATCGACCAGGACGCCCTGGAACCGGTCTGGCACGACTTCAGCCGTACTCCGCACCTGATCGTGGTCGGCGACACCGAGAGCGGCAAGACCAACCTGCTGCGCCACGTCACCGCGGGCATCACCGCCCGCTACTCCCCCGCCGAGGCGAAGATCATCGTGGTGGACTACCGCCGCACCCTGGTGGACACCGTCCCGGAGGAGTACCGCATCGGGCACGTGATCTCGCTGGACAACCTCAAGGAGACCATCGAGGGGGCGGCCAGGGCCATGAAGACCCGCGTCCCCGGCGCCGACATCGCGCCGAACCGTATGCGCAAGTGCGACTGGTGGACCGGTCCGCGTCTGTTCATCCTGATCGACGACTACGACATGGTCTCCGGCAGCTCGTTCCAGAGCCCCATGGAGCCGCTGTTCGAGTACCTGACGCTCGGCTTCGAGATGGGTCTGCACCTGGTCGTCGCCCGCAGTGCCATGGGGGCCGGCCGCGGCCTCAGCGACGGCCTGATCCGGCGCCTGGACGAGGCCAACAATCCGGCCGTCCTGCTCTCCTGCCCGCCCACGGAGGGCCGTCTCTTCGGCAACGCGAAGCCCAGGAACCTCCCGCCCGGCCGGGCACTGCACATCGCCCGCCGCCGCGCGAAGCTGATGCAGACCGCGCTGGTGGCGGATCCCCGGGGCCAGGACGACTGAGGAAGCACGAAGCGCGGGAAGCGGGGGCCACCTGATGAGGTGGCCCCCGCTTCCGGTTGCACGTGCCCCGCCAGGGGCGCGGGGAAGGGGCGACCAGCCCCCGCCGGTCCGCGGTCGGCGAACCGCTCAGCCGTGCGAGCCCGTGGGCGGCCCCAGGGGCGTCCACGCCCCTCGGACCGTACTCAGCGGTCCTCTTCCGGCGCCCCCGCTCCCGCTCCCGCCGGGCGCCAGCCCCGGGCCCGGGCGCGGGGCAGGACGAAGGCGCCCCAGAGGACGGCGAGGACGCCGCCGGTGCCGAGGAGGACGAAGAGCGTCGCGCGGCCCGTGGCACGCTC
Organism: Streptomyces sp. GLSS-08; assembly: GCF_056387915.1. Lineage (NCBI taxonomy): Bacteria > Bacillati > Actinomycetota > Actinomycetes > Kitasatosporales > Streptomycetaceae > Streptomyces > Streptomyces sp. GLSS-08. The sequence goes on along the minus strand of NZ_JBWJAQ010000002.1, from coordinate 72,385 downwards.
GGCGGAGGAGGTGTCGCGGACGGTCACGGGTACTGCGGCGCGCTCAGCGCCGGAAGACGTACCCGAGTCACCGAGGACCGTGGTGACGGCGGCGTAGGGGTCGAGCTGCGGGATGTCGGCGGGGTAGGCGGTCGCGGTCAGGCGGCGCGCGACCGCGGCAGGCGAGTCGTCGGGCCGGACGGCACGGACCGCGGCAGCGGCCCCGGCGACGTAGGCGGCGGCGACCGAAGAACCGGCGCCCAGGTAGTGGCCGTCACCACGCGGGCCGCCGGACACCACCCCGGCGCCGGGCGCGGCCAGGTCGATCCCGCTGGTGGCGAGCGCGTTGTCCGGGCGGCCACCGCCGGGAAGCATGTCGGCGACCGACAGGACGCCGGGTTCACCGGCCGGCCAGTAGGTGCGGGCCGGGATCTCGTCGGTGCCGCTCCGCGGGGGGTCCGGGGTGGCCGCGGCCACCACCAGCGCGCCCGCGTCACGTGCCTCGGCGACGGCCCGGGTCAACTCCGCGTCACGGCGCGGCAGGGCCACCGCGACCGCGATCACGTCGGCCCCCGCCTCGGTCGCGTCGAGCACCGCCGCCGTGACCAGGCCGGTGCTCGCCCGGCCGCGCGTATCGGTACCGCGCAGGGCGAGGATCTTCGCGTCCGGGGCGACTCCGGTCAGCGGCGCGCTGCCCTCGCCGGCTCCGGCGATCAGTCCGGCCAGGAAGGTGCCGTGCCCGACGCAGTCCTCACCGGCCGCGCCCTGGGCGGTGACCCGGCCGTCCAGTCCTGCGGCGCCCGGCGCGACGCCGGTGTCGATCAGGGCGACCGTCACGCCCGCGCCGGTGCTGTACCCGTGCAGCCGGTCCAGGTCGAGGCGCTGGCGCGACCAGTCCTGCTTCCTGGCCTTCTCGCGGGAGGCGGGCGTGCAGTTCACCGCGTCGGAGTCCGCGGCGAACGCGGAGGGCATGCCGGGCAGTTCCTGGCCGTTCTTCCCGTCGGCCGCGGGCAGCCGGGTGGGAGGCGCCGCCTGGGCCGGGACGGCCGCGGGCAGCAGCAGCGCGGCGGCCAGGCCGGTGCAGGGCAGCAGGCGCGCGATCCCGCGCACGGACGCTCTCATCGGGGGGCCGTCTTCGGTGCCGCGGACACGACGTCCTCGGGCAGCAGGACACGCAGGTCGTCGAGGGTGGGTGCGGCCAGTGAACTGAGCCGCCCCGCCTGGCGGGTGACCATCGACTCGACCACCTGGCGGGCCAGCCGGGCGTTGCCGAAGGAGCGGTCGCGGGGCAGTGAGTCGAAGTACTCCTTGAGCAGTGGGCCGGTGCCCGGTCCGCACTCGTACCCCATGCTCGCCGCCTGGGCACGCACGATGGTGACCAGTTCCTCGGAGGAGTAGTCGGCGAAACCGATCCGGCGCGGGAAGCGGGAGGACAGACCCGGGTTCGAGGCGAGGAACCGCTCCATCTCCTCGGTGTAGCCGGCGACGATGACGACCACCTCGTCGCGGTGGTCCTCCATCAGCTTCAGCAGGGTGTCCACGGCCTCCTGCCCGAAGTCGGCACCGCCGCCGCGGGGGGTGAGCGTGTACGCCTCGTCGATGAACAGCACGCCGCCACGGGCCCGTTCGAAGACCTCGCGGGTGAGCTGGGCGGTGTGGCCGATGTAGCGGCCGACCAGGTCGGCGCGGGCCGCCTCGACCAGCTGCCCCCGGTCGAGGATGCCGAGCTGGGTCAGGATCTCCCCGTACAGACGCGCGACGGTGGTCTTGCCGGTACCGGGCGGCCCGGTGAAGACCAGGTGGTTGCTGAGCGAGGGCACCGGCAGGCCGGCAGCGGCACGGTGGCGGGCGGTGGTGATGAGGTTGACCAGGTCCGCGACCTCGCGTTTCACCTCGGCCAGGCCGATCATGTCGCCGAGGCGGGTCAGCGGGTCGTCGGCCGGGGCGGCGGTCTCGGTGGCCTGCGCGGCGGCGGCGGTGGCGGAGACGTCCTCGGGCAGCAGCAGCCGCAGGTCGTGCTCACCGACCTGCGGCAGCGACGCGAGCCGGACCGCCTGCCTGTCCACCATCTCCTCGAACACCCCGCGCGCGGCACGGCCGTTGCCGAAGCCGCTGTCCCGCGGCATCGCCTCGAAGTGCGCCGCCAGCGCGGCCGCGGTGCCCTCGCCCAGCTCGTACTGGTGCTGGGCGCACATGTTCTCCATGATCGCGACCAGCTCGGGCACCGAGTAGTTCTCGAACTCGACGGTCCGCGAGAAGCGGGAGGCCAGGCCCGGGTTGGAGCCGAGGAACGAGTCCATCTCCCGGGAGTAGCCGGCCGCGACCACCACCACGTCGTCGCGGTGGTCCTCCATCAGCTTCAGCAGGGTGTCCACGGCCTCGCGGCCGAAGTCGGCGCCGCCGTTGCCGCTGTCCGAGGCGAGGGTGTACGCCTCGTCGATGAACAGCACACCGCCGAGGGCCCGTTGGAAGGTCTCGGTGGTCTTGATGGCGGTGCCGCCGACGACCTGCGCGACCAGGTCGGCGCGCGAGACCTCCACCAGGTGCCCGCTTCGCAGCGAACCCAGTTCGGCGAGGATCGCCCCGTAGAGGCGGGCCACGGTGGTCTTGCCGGTGCCGGGCGGCCCGGCGAATATCAGGTGCCGGCTCATCGGCGGTGCCGACATGCCGAGTTGCTCACGGCGCTGGGCGAGCTGGGTCAGGTTGACCAGCGTGCGCACCTGCTGCTTGACGTTCTCCAGGCCGATCAGCGCGTTCAGGGCGCCGAGCGGGCCGTCCGCGCGGTCCGGCGGAGGCACGTCCGCGGCGCCGGAGCCGGCCGGGTCGGTGTTCTCGGCGCTGCCGGAGCCCCAGGCGTCGCGCTTGCCGTTGCCGGTGCTGTTCAGGCCGTCCACGGCGAGCCGTTCGCCGGGCGCGGTCTGCACCAGGCCGCCGCCCTCGTTCTCGCGGGCCAGGCAGTTCACCAGGGAGACCGGCGCGGTGGACTCCACCCGGAAGCCGTCCTGGGCGCCGCCGGAGACCTCGCAGCCGCTGAGCGAGGCGAGCGCGCCCTCACGGAGCAGGAAGCCGTGCCCCTTGGGGGCGTGCACGGTCGTGCGGTTGGCGGTCAGTTCGCCGCCCGTGGCGACGACCACACCTTCCTCGCCGGACATCTCGACGCGGAAGTCGCGGACGGTGACGTTGCCGCCGTCCTCCACGACCAGACCGTTGGTGGCCGTGTCGGAGACTCCACCGCCGGCCAGGTAGAGGGTGCTGCCGGAGGCCACGCGTACGCCCGCGCCCTTCGGCCGGACGACCTCGCAGTCCTCGACGCGGCCGCGGGCGTCCTTGGCGGTCGAGATGCCGTCGCCGGAGGGCTCCACCAGCCGGGCCCGGCGCAGCAGCGGGTTGGCGCCGCCGCGCACCGCGACGGCGGGTGAGCCGCCGATCACTTCGAGGCGGTCCAGCTCCGCCGCCGAGTCCTCCTCCAGGAGCAGCCCCGTCTGCTCGCAGTCGCGGACCGTCAGGCCGGTCAGGGCCGGGGAGGCGGCCCCGGCGACCCGCAGCGCCGCGCCCTGCGCGCCGTCCACCCAGCAGTCCTCGAAGGTGCCGCGCGCCCGGTCGGTGACCAGCACGCCGTGCCCGCGGGTGCGTGAGACGCGGCAGCGGCGCAGCACCGGGTCGGTCCCCTTGGCCAGGGTGATCCCGTTCCCGGACGCCCCGGTGACGCGGACGTCCTCCAGCGTCGTACGGCCCGCGCTGCTCAGGTGCACGCCGGTGCTGGTGTCGTGTACGACGGTGCGGATTACCGAGAGTGAGGAGTTCGCCTCCAGGGCGATGGAGGGCTTGTCGGTGGAGGAGATGTCGCAGTCCTCGACCGTGCCGCGGGACTCGTCGTTGGCGAGCAGGCCGTTGCCGCGGGCGTCGCGCACCGTGCAGCCGCGGATGCGCGCCTCGCCCTGCTCCGCGAGGACCAGGCCGCTGGTGCCCAGGTGCTCGAAGGTGCAGGACTCGACGGTGGTGGGCGTGGTGGAGGTGACCACGATGCCCGCGCCCTGAGCGTTGCTGACCCGGCACTCCCGCAGCGCGAGCGAGCCCGTCCCGCCGGCCAGCATCGCGGTCCACGCGGCGCCGATGATCTCGCAGCCGTCCAGCGCGGCCTGCCCGCGCCGCACGTCCACGGCCGGCAGCTCGGCGTCGCCGCCGCGCAGCGTCAGCTCGGAGAGCATCACGGCGTCGGCGCGCAGCGCGATCACGCTGCCCGAGCGCGGACGGATCTCCACCGTTCCCCGCCCTTCGGCGGCGGTGAGGGTGACCCTGGTGTTGATCACCAGGTTCTCCGCGTAGGTCCCGGGCCGGACGCTGATGAGTGCGCCGGTCCGGGCAGCCGCGAGGGCCTCACCGATTGTCCGGTAGCGGTCCCGGTCCCCGGGACCGACCGACAGTACCTGGCGCGACACGCACCAACCTCCTTGCCACGGGGGCGTCTTCAGTGAACGTCCCCTGCTTCGGGGGCGCGTGTCGGCGAGCCGACGGTGCCATCATGCCCCGCCCGCGGGGCGGAGGGGCATCGGGAGGGCTGCTCCCGCCCTGCGGGCGTCCTGTCAGACGCTCCACTTCTGGTTGTCGGTCCCCGCACAGCTCCACAGCTGGAGCCGGGCCCCGCTGCCCCGGTTGTTGTCCTTGATGTCGACGCACTTGCCCACCACGGTGTTGACCAGGTCGTGGCTGGCGTTGAGTACGAACTTCTGGGCGGCGTTGTCGCTGCACCAGGCGATCTGGATGGGTGTGCCGTCGCTGTAGTTCGCGCCGGCCACGTCCAGGCAGAGGCCGCCCTTGGTCCGGAGGGTGCCGTCGGACGCGAACCGCCATCTCTGCGCGGCGCCGCCGTTGCAGTCCCACACGATCAGCTGCTTGCCGTCCGAGAAGTCACCGTCCGGTACGTCGATGCAGCGGCCCGAGAGATGACTGCGCAGGGAGACGGGAGCACCGAGGGTGACGCCCGAACCGGCTTTCACGGCCTGGTCTTTCCCGCTGTCGGCCTTCTTCCCGCTGTCCTGCTTCTTCGGCTGTTCCTTCTCGCCGGCGTCCTTCGGCCCGTCGGCGTTGTCGGTCTTCTCGGTTGGGGACGCGGAAGCCTCCTTCACCGGCTTCCCCTGTTTCCCGTCGGCGTCCTTTGCGTCGGCGTCGGGGGAACTGGTGCTGGGTGCGGCCGCCGCGAACTCGCCGGGCGCCTCCTGGGCGTTGCCACCGAGCACGGTTCCCGCCGACGCGGGCCCCTTGGGGTCCTTGTCGTCGCCACCGCCGAGCATCAGCAACGGCACCGACACGAGCAGTGCGCCCACGACGGCGGCTCCGGCCAGCACCGCCCTGCCCGGCCGTCCCACCGGCCCGGTCTCCTGCCGAGGCCGGTCGATCGCGGTCGCGGTCATGGTCCGTACGAGCGCGGGGAGCCGGCTCTTGGCCGCCGCGGCGGCACCGGGGTCGGCCTCTGCGTCGGGTTCCGCGGTTCCGCCCCTTGTGGTCGTCCCCTCGGCCGCACCGGCTGTCGTTCCGTGTTCGGCCTCAACTTCGGCCTTGCCGACGGTTGTTGTAGGCGCGGACACGCTCGCGTGCTCGGGCTCGGTGGCCTTCGCAGCGGCCGTACCGGTTTCGGCTCCGGCCTTCGCCTCGGCGGGCCCGGAGTCGGGCTCAGCCGTGGACGCGGCGGACGCGGTGGCGGCCGTCTCACCGCCCTCCGAACCGGCCGAGGCGCGCGGGGAGACGGGGGGTTGCTGGGCCGGACGTGTCACGTGGTCCTCCCTGTGATGTGGGGCCCGGGTTCCGGGGAGTTGCCGTCGGAGGGCGCGGCCGCGGGGCCGGTGGGGCCCGCGGAACCGGAGGAATTGTCGGAGCCGGCGAGGCCACCGCCGCCTTCCACCTCCCCGCCGTCCGGTGCGGGCGTCTCCTCGGCACCGGGCACGCGTGCGGGATCGAGAAGGCTGTCCGCCGGTACGAGCAAAGGGGCCGCGGCCCCGGCGTTGGCGAGCAGTCGGGTGCCGGAGCCGCGCAGCGAACGGGCCAGGTCCCGGGCCGGAAGCGTGCCATGCCGAAGTGCCGGGGACATGAACTCGTGTGTGGGCGAGGTGAACAACAGCACCACCGGCACCCCGTCCTGACCGGCGGCCGTGAGCGGTCCGCCGTCCGCGCCGCGCACCACGGTGACGTCCGCCGCCGCCAGTTCCGCGATCGCCTCGTCCACCGAGCCGTAGCCGGTGGCGGCGCGCTGGGCCGCCGCGTCCACCGGGTCGGTGGGTTCCGGCCAGCCGAGCACGCGGGCCGAAGGCCGGTAGGCGGGGTTGGCGCGGTAGCCCCCCACGCCCCCGCTCCCGTCCGACTGCCACTCCCCCAGCACGGCCCATTCCGGCGGCGTCCCCGCGTCCGTCCACTCAGGGTCGACGACGCCGATCCAGTGCCCCGGCGCCTGGCGGGCGGCGGCCCGCACGGCCTCGGGTATCTCGGGCGCCCCGACGCTCTCGCCGGTTTCGGGGGCCTCGGCCACGGGTGGCTCGGCGGCGACGGCCGGGCCGAAGCCCTCTGGTGCCACGGACAGGGCGTCATGCCTGCCCTCTTGCCGTTCTCCGGGCCGCATCTTCACCTGAACTCTTCGGTCCGTACGGGTTCCTGGGTGCCGCACCGGATGCGCGCACGCCGACTCTGATCAGATCGGGGAGCCAACAGGATGCCACACGCACCCCCTCCGTGGGCGCGGAGGGCGGGCCCGTATGGGGTCTCCCACGTGCCCGTTCACTGCCCGATTGAAGAACTTTTGGGGAGCAGTGAGGCGTGGGTGGACAAAGCGGTGGGGCCCTCGGGGCGGCGGGTGCTGCTGTCGCCCGGGTGACGGGCTAAGTTGGGTGGGCCATCGGACCCGTCGAACGCACAAGTGCCTTCCGCCCGGACGTCCAACCCAGGGCCGTCCGGGAGTACTTCGCGCAGCTCGGAAGGCATCGGACCGGTCTGCGGCTGTCGCCGCGGAGGGTCGTGCGGGCTCGGCGGACCGGAACTGACCGAACTGGCTTACTTGGTGCGGCTCTTGACCAACGCCCGGGGGCCGAGGGGTGTTCGTCGCTCCGCCCGCCGCCCGGGCCCGTGCCCACCACCGACAGCTCCGCCACCGAGGAGGAGTACCGCATGTCCCCCCAGCCCCAGACCCCCGGCGCGAACGCGGAGGCGGTCGCCGCCCGCACGGAGGAGGCCGGGTCCCCACCCCCTTCCCCGGCACCGGACGAGCAGGTTCCGAGCGCGACCGCGATTCCCGAAGCGGGGGCCGGCACCGCTCCGGAGACCGAGGAGACCGCCGCCGCGCCGTCGGCGCCGCCGGCCGCCGCCGGGTCCGCCGAGGAACCCGAGGAGGGCGCCGCCGCGGCGGTGGCCGTCGCGGCGGCGCCACCGGGCGTCAAGTCCGGCACCGGCGCCGACACCGGCCGTCCCCGGGGGCCGATCCTGGCGGGGGCCGCGATCGCCGGCGCCGTCCTGGTCGCCATACCTCTGCTGCTGGCCGGGAGCGCGAACGACGAGCGCCCCGACTCGGCCAAGGGGCTGGCCGCGGGCTCCGACACCGTCCTGAACGCCAGTTCCGCCCCCGCCGTGCTCGACGACTACGTGGCCAAGAAGCCCAGTTCGTCACCGAGCAGGAAGAAGCCGAAGAAGAGCAGGGCTCCGAAGGCCGTCGCCGCCCCGCCCGTCGCGCCCTCGCCGTCGGTCAGGCCCAGCAAGTCGCCCGAGAAGAAGCCCAAGGCCGAGACCAAGCCCAAGGCGGACCCGAAGCCGAACTGGGGCACCAGGACCGTCTACGCGACCAGCGTCCTGCAGACCGGACAGTCCTGGTCCACCAACCGCATCCGCATGATCATGCAGACCGACGGCAACCTCGTCGTCTACAACGAGGACAACAAGGCCATCTGGGCGTCCATGACCTTCGGTGCCAACCACCGGGCGATCTTCCAGGAGGACGGCAACCTCGTCATCCACAACGGCGACGACCGCCCCATCTGGGCCTCCCGCACACACGGCCACGCCAACGCCCAGCTGGTGCTGCGGGCGGACGGCAAGGTGGTCGTCCTGCACAACGGCGGAGTCATCTGGTCGACCTGACGCTCCCCGGTTCGCTCCCCCGGCCGGGTCCTGCCCGACCGCGCCCGCCGCCGGGAGCGGCGGCACGGCCCCGGGCACAGATCGGCCGGCCCCGACGTGCGGGAGCCGGCCGTCTGCTCTGTTCTCGGGCCCCGAACTCAGACCCTGCGCCAGCGGGCCATCGTGAAGGAGAAGACGCCGAACAGGACCAGCCCCACGGCGACGAGGGCCAGCAGCCAGGGCCCCACGGGGGTCCCGGCGAACGACCTCAGAGTGTCGTCCAGCCCCTTGGCCTCGTCGGGCTCGTAGGCCACCGCCGCCCGCACCGCGAACACACCGGCGACCGCGAACACCGCACCGCGGGTGGCGCCGCCGCCCACGCCCGAGATGTCCACCACCCGGCGCGTCGTACGCGACATCTCGCCGAGCTTCATGTGCTTGTGGTACTTGCGCATCACGGCCCGGACGGCGATCCACACGCCCGCGCACACGATGCCGACCCCGGCCGCTCCGACGATCCACTGGCCCGCCGGAATCTCCAGGACCCGGGCGGTCGCGTCCTTGGACTGCTTGTCACTGGACTGCTTCCCGCCGGTACCGGCGGCGAAGGACAGCACCGAGTAGGCGACGAAGGCGTAGAAGACGCAGCGAGCCGCCGACATCAGCCGCTTCCGCCAGGAACGGCCGTTCTCACCGACCGCGCCGAAGACCGCCTCGGACAGCCGCCACAGCGCCATGCCGACGAGCCCGGCCCCGAGGATCCACAGCAGCGCCGCACCGAAGGGCTGCGCCGCTATCTCCTCCAGCGCGCCGGTGCGGTCGGCCTGGCGGTGCCCCTCGCCGAAGGCGATCTGCAGCGCCAGCACACCGACCAGCAGATAGATCACACCCCGGGCGGCCAGCCCGGCCTTGGCGGCGGTCTCCGTCGGAGACCCGGTCGCCGCCCTACGGACGCGGAAACGCCCTCCCCTCACGGCCGCGTCCGTGTTCATATGGACGTGGACCCATGCGCCGGCTTGTTCTCCAGCCGCAACTGGATCTCCACTTCCTGGTCACCGGCCTCCTCGCCCAGCTGGTGCACGGTGAACGCCTCGGCGAGCGCCTCACGCAGGTGTTTCACCGCGAGAGGACCACCCTGCACGTCCGCCGTCACGGGCGCCGAGAGCTCGGTCGGCGATACGGGGGAATCTCCGGCCGTGCCGGAGGTGTCGAAGGTACCGGTCCACATCGTCGGCCGGTTCCCCTCGGTCTCATGGGGCTTGTCCTCGGCACAGCGGTCCGAGGAGAAGCGGCTGCACAGTGCGGCGAACAGACTCCCGGCGTCCGCCGCGGAGCAGTCGCTGAGCACCACCTGGACCTGCGATGCGGCCAGCGGACTCGTACTCATTCGAAAACCCTCTCCCTAGCGCCTGCGCGCAGACGCGTTCGTGCTGACACGGGTACCCCGAGGGTGGCGGTGAAACAGGTTCGCGGCCACCTTCGTGTGGCCGTACCCGCCCAGGTCAGCACGGACAGTGAGCTATGTTGAGTGCTTGTGGGACGTGAAGGAGGCGACTCGGTGCCATCGCCGCAGCAGGCACGCGCGCAGGCATCTGCGATCACCTCGGGAAGAACGGCACCCGAGACCGGCGCGTCGCCGCCCTCGCAGCTCAGGGAACTGTTCGACGGCCCCCGGCTCTCACCCGGACAGCGGCGCATCGCCCAGTACCTGATCGAGCACATCACCGAGGCGGCGTTCCTGTCGATCACCGACCTCGCCGAGCGCGTGGGGGTCAGCCAGCCGTCCGTGACCCGGTTCGCCGCCGCGGTCGGCTTCAGCGGCTACCCCGCGCTGCGGGAGCGGCTCCAGGCCATCGCGCTCGCCACCCTCGGCAGCGCGCCCGGCACGCCCGCGGAGAACCGGAGCAACGAACTGCAGGCGGCGGTGGACGCCGAGATCGAGAACCTGGAGAACCTGCGGCGCGACTTCGCCGACCCGGACAAGGTGATCGACGTCGGCCGGGCCCTGTCCCGCTCGACGCCGCTGACCGTGCTGGGCCTGCGGATCTCCGTGTCCCTGGCCGAGTACTTCGCCTACGCCGCGCGGCGGATCCACCCGGACGTGCGCCTGGTGACCCGGGGCGGCAGCGTCGCGTACGACGCCCTGCTCCAGTCGCGTGAGGCGGGCGGCACCTGGGTGCTCGCCTTCGCCATGCCCCGCCACGCGCACGAGACGCTCACCGCGATGCGGGTGGCACGCCGGGCGGGGCTGCGGGTCGCGCTGGTCACCGACCTGCCGCTCGGGCCGCTGGCCGACGAGGCCGACGTCACCTTCGCCACCGGGACCGGCTCCCGCCTCGTCTTCGACACGTATGCCGCGCCCCTGGTGATGTCCGCGGCGCTGCTCCAGGCGATGACGGACGCCGACCCGGAGCGGACCCAGGGACGCCTGGAGGGGTACGAGCAGATCGCCGAGCAGCACCAGTTCTTCCTGAAGGACTGAAGGGCCGGCGGGATGGAGACCGGAGGATCTGCGGTCGCGGCGGCCGTCGGCGTGAGGGACCGCGGCACGGTGCGTCACGACATCTTCACGGGACTATTCGGCCCATACGGTGCATGAATTTTTTCATGTCCTTGCGTATCTCGCGGTATATATAAATACTTCTGACGGACGCGGCCCCAGAGGCCTCCGGGGCCGCGTCCGACGAGTGCCCGGGACCGTCCGCTCCTACCCAACGGGTCCCGGGTGCTCGGAACGGGACTCGCTCGCGAGTGCCGTGGCGGCGGTCCCGGTCAATCCCCTAGGTCGGGGCCGCCCCAGAACCCGCACTGAGCCGCCGATGTCCCCCGGAAGCGATGAACATGGCCCTGACTTACTCGCCGATCAGTACGGACTGGCCTTGCCAGGTCAAGAATCCCGGCAGCTACGACTGGGAGAGGTCGGCCGCCAAGTGGCTGCGCGACCTGGTGCCGGCCCGCTACGCCAGCTACCCGGCGCTGATGCGCCACCCCGTGCTGCTCGCCCGCCACGCGCAGATCCAGGTGCAGCACGAGATCCGGGTCGCGCGGACCGCCCTGCAGACCGCCCGGGCCGAACTCCCCGCCCTCGGCATCCCGGAGTCCGTCATCGAGCACACCATCAAGATGTACGCCGCCGAGGTCGGCCAGCTCCACCACATCGCCCGCAGCATCAGGGCCGTCAGTCAGGCCCTCACCGGCGGTGGGGCCGCCCGTCCGCACTGACGGACGCCCCGGCCCCGGGCTGGGGGGCTCAGCCGGCTCTTCCGGCTGTCGCTCCAACGCCACCCGACGCCTGATCGCGACCAGGGCGGGTAGGCGAGCCGTGGTGATGTCCCGGCGGCGGCGCGGCCGTGCCGGGCCCGGGACGAGATGTGTGCCGTACCGGGTCGGCACGACGGCACGCCTTCGCCGACGTCGCCGTCTGCCGCCTCGACGCACCCGACCACGACTAGGACGCGGACATGGACTTCACGACACGGAACCTGCTCGTCGTCGGCGCGATCCTCGCGGCGGCGGTCCTGGCGGTGGCGGTCGCGCTGCTGGTCCGGCTGGTGCGGGCCCGCCGCGACCTGCGCCGCGCCGGTCTCCCGGCCGGGCCCCGCTGGGTGTTCTGGGGCGCCGTCGCCTATCTCGTACTCCCCGCCGACCTGCTGCCCGACCCCGTCTACCTGGACGACATCGGCGTCCTGCTCCTCGCTCTCAGGTCGATGCGCGCGGCCGTGCCGACCGGGGAGCCCGGGGACACCGACGGGGCCCTGTCCCAGAAGCGGTTCTCCGGCTGACGCTCCGTCAGGACGAGTCGGCGGGACCGAGGGAGCGCAGCCACCGCGCGGCTTCGCCCGGAGTGCCGAAGCGCACCACGCGCAGCGGCGCGAACCGGGGGTCGAGGGCGCGCCGGTGGATCTCCGCGCGCCTCGTCCCGTGCTGGGACCAGGCCCACCAGGCGGGATGGTCGGCCCGGAACCAGTCCGCCAGGGTCTCCCGGTTGCCGCCGAAGAGGCGCTCGCGCGACAGCGTCCTGCGCAGTGAACGGCGCAGGACACGGGGCATGATCACGCGTCGCCGGTAGTCCAGCCACAGCACCGTGTCCGCACGCTCCCACAGCAGGTCGCGGACCTCGGGAGCGCCGAACGAGTCGAAGATCCAGCTCCCGGACCCGGCGATCCGGCCGACGTCCTCGCTGAACGTCGCGCTCACCGCCCAGCCGGGCCCGCCGAAGTACAGCGCGTCCATCTCGTGGCAGGGCACGTCCAGCCGTGCCGCCACGGCACGCGCCAGGGTGGACTTACCGGCCCCGCTGCTGCCGGCCACGAGGATGCGCTGCATACCGGCAGCATACGGCCGGCCCGCTCACCCCCCGCCGACGCGTCCCAGCAGCCCGCTGTTCGGGCGCCGGTGCGGTGGCTGTTCCGGCGCCGGACGCTGCGGGGTCTTCGGTATGTCCCGTTGCTGGGGCTTGTCGGCGTCGACCGTGAGCGGCTCGCCGTAGTGGTGGATCGTCAGCGGCTCGCCGCTCAGCACGGTGTAGGTGGCGCTGTTCGGCCTGACCTCCACGCGCAGGCGGCGGCCCAGCATCTCCAGATGGAAGGCGAGGCGGCCGATCCGCTCGGGCAGCCGCGGCGCGAACTGGATCGCGTCCCCGTGGTGGCGCAGCCCGCCGAAACCGGCGACCAGCGCCATCCAGGCACCGGCGAGGGAGGCGATGTGCAGGCCGTCGCGGGTGTTGTGCTCCAGATCCTCCAGGTCCATCAGCGCCGCTTCCATCAGATAGTCGTAGGCGAGGTGCGGATGACCTGCCTCGACGGCGATGACGGCCTGGCAGCAGGCCGACAGCGAGGAGTCGCGGACGGTGAGGGGTTCGTAGTAGGCGAAGTTGCGTGCCTTGTGCTCGTCGTCGAAGAAGGGGCTGCACTTGTACATCGCCAGCACCAGGTCGGCCTGCTTGACGACCTGCTTGCGGTAGATGTCGAAGTACGGGAAGTTCAGCATCAGCGGGTACTGCTCGGGGCCGGTGGCCGCGAAGTCCCAGCGCTGATAGCGCGTGAACCCGGCGTTCTGCTCGTGGACGCCCAGTTCGTGGTTGTACGGGATGTGCATGGCCTCGGCGGCGTCCCGCCAGGCGGCGCTCTCCTCGTCGTCGACGCCGAGAGCCGAGGCCTGCCGGGGATGGCGCTCGACGACCTCGGCCGCGGCCAGCAGGTTCGTCCGGGCCATCAGGTTCGTGTACGTGTTGTCGTCCGCGACCGCGCTGTACTCGTCGGGCCCGGTCACCCCGTCTATGTGGAACTTCCCCTGGTGGTCGTGGTGTCCCAGGGACCTCCACAACCGGGCGGTCTCCACCAGCAGTTCGACTCCGGTGTCGCGTTCGAAGTGCTTGTCACCGGTGACGGCGACGTAGCGCACCACGGCGTCGGCGATGTCTGCGTTCACGTGGAACGCGGCGGTGCCGGCCGGCCAGTACGCCGACCCCTCCGATCCCGCGATGGTCCGCCAGGGGAAGGCCGCGCCCTTGAGGCCGAGCTGCGCGGCGCGCTCACGGGCGGCGGGCAGGGTGTTCTGGCGCCAGCGCAGCGCCTCCGCCACGGCACGCGGCGAGGTGTACATGAGCAGGGGCAGCACGAAGGTCTCGGTGTCCCAGAAGGCGTGCCCGTCGTAACCGGAACCGGTGAGCCCCTTCGCGGGGATCGCCCGCTGCTCGGCACGGGCGCCGGCCTGCAGGACGTGGAAGAGGGCGAAGCGGACGGCCTGCTGGATCTCCTCGTCGCCGTCGACCTCCACGTCGGCCCGCGCCCAGAAGTCGTCGAGGTAGGCGCGCTGTTCGTCGACGAGCCCCTGCCAGCCCGAACGGGTGGCGGCCGCCAGCGCCGCGTCCACCTGGTCGCTCACGGCGGGCAGCGACCGCGCGCTGGACCAGCCGTACGAGACGAACTTCTCGACCCTGAGCGTCTGTCCGGGGGCCAGGACGGAGGTGACGGTCAGCCGGGCGACGTCGTCGTCGCTCTCGCTGTCCGTGGTCGTCGGTTCGGGTCCCTCCACCGCGTGGTCGGCGGCGGCACCGACGCGCAGGCCGCTGCGCCGCGTACGGTGCACGAGCCGCAGCCGGCAGTCCTTCGCGAAGTGCTCCTCCGGTTCCAGCGACGAGTCCAGGGCGACCGCGGCCCGCGGATCGCCGCTGTGGCCCGGCAGTTGCTCGTTCGCGACGAGCTCCGACTGGACGACGATCCGGCTCTCGCTGTCGACGGCCTCGACCTCGTAGGCGACCGCGGCGATCGCCCGCTGGGTGAAGGAGACCAGCCGGGTGGAACGGACGCGGACCGTCGACCCGGCAGGCGACGTCCACTCGCAGGTCCGGGTGAGCAGGCCGGTGCGCAGGTCCAGGGTCCGCTCGTGCGAGCGCAGCTTGCCGTACCGCAGGTCGAACGGCTCGTCGTCGACGAGCAGCCGGATGATCTTGCCGTTGGTGACGTTGATGACGGTCTGCCCGGACTCCGGGTAGCCGTAGCCCGCCTCCGCGTAGGGCAGCGGGTGGCTCTCGTAGACGCCGTTGAGATAGGAGCCGGGCAGGCCGTGCGGTTCGCCCTCGTCGAGGTTTCCACGCCAGCCGACGTGGCCGTTGGAGAGCGCGAACACCGACTCGCTCTGCGGCAGTACGTCGAGGTGCAGGATGTGTTCGCGCACCGTCCACGGCGCGACGGCGTACGACGTGTGGGTGATCAACGCTGCTCCCTCAGTTCGGCCAGATCCTGTACGACGATGTCGGCGCCGTGCTTCCGCAGCGCGTCCGCCTGGCCGACCCGGTCCACCCCGACGACGAACCCGAAGTGGCCCGAACGTCCCGCGTCCATGCCGGCCAGCGCGTCCTCGAAGACGGCGGCGGCCGACGCGTCGACGCCGAGGTCACGGGCAGCGGCCAGGAAGGTGTCCGGACGCGGCTTGCCCGGCAGTTTCCGCTCGGCGGCGACGACACCGTCGATGCGGACGTCGAAGAGGCACTCCGCGCCGATCGACCGCAGGACGTCCTGGCAGTTGGCGCTGGAGGAGACGACGGCGGTGAGCAGTCCCTCGGCGCGGAGCGCCTGGACGTAGCGCAGCGTGCTGTCGTACGCCTCGACACCGTCGGTGCGGATCAGGTCGAGCAGCAGCTCGTTCTTGCGGTTGCCGAGACCGTGCACCGTCTCCTTGTCCGGCGCGTCGTCGGTGCCGCCCTCGGGCAGTTCGACGCCGCGTGAGGCGAGGAAGGCGCGGACGCCGTCGGCACGGGGCAGCCCGTCCACGTACTGGCCGTAGTCGTCGTCGGAGAAGGGACGGAAGCCGTCGCCGTCGCGTCGGCGCAGGAAGTCGTCGAACGTCCGCTTCCACGCGGCGGCGTGCACGACGGCCGTCTTGGTGATGACCCCGTCGAGATCGAAGAGGCAGGCCTGGATTTTCTTCGGAAGACCGAACTGCGTCATGGTGACAACCTTCCCCGGTCGGTGCCCTTCCAGCGGGTGTCGGGCACCACATGCCTATCGCTTGCGTCAGCCGCGCGACGCCGGGTACGGAGGTGCTGTTCGGCTGCGGGCATCGTCGGTTCATACTCCTTCCACGAGCTCGACAGAGCGTCTGCCCGAGATGGGGGCCGTCATCCCCACCAGTCCTCGCACCGCCCGGCCGACACCGAAGGGGAAACACGTCCATGACCTTCGACGACCTCGTGAAGCGGGCGGCAGCGCTCGTGCGTCCCGGCCGCCGCGCCCTGCTCGGCATCGCGGGCGGTCCTGGCGCGGGCAAGACGACGCTCGCCGAGCACCTGGTCGAGGCGCTCAACGGGACCGGGGCGCCGTGGGCGGCGCACGTCCCCATGGACGGCTTCCACCTGGCGGACGCCGAACTGGACCGGCTCGGCCGACGGGACCGCAAGGGCGCTCCCGACACGTTCGACGCGGCCGGCTACGCGGCACTGCTGCGCCGGCTGCGCGACGACGAGGACGACGTCGTGTACGCGCCGGGCTTCGAACGCACCCTGGAGCAGCCCCTGGCGGGTGCCGTCCCGGTCCCCCGCGCGGCCCGCCTGATCGTCACGGAGGGCAACTACCTGCTCGTGCCGGACGGCGACTGGGCCCGCGTCCGGCCGCTGCTCGACGAGGTCTGGTTCTGCGAACTCGACGAGGCGGAGCGCGTACGCCGTCTCGTCGCCCGCCACGAACGCTTCGGCAAGGACCACGAGGCGGCGGTCGCCTGGGTGCGCGGCACGGACCAGCGCAACGCCGAGCTGGTCGCGACCACCCGCGACCGCGCGGACCTGGTGGTACCGGCGGACCTCACGGCGGGTGGTTGATCCCGGGCATCCCCGGAACGGGCGGCACGGGACGGGACGCACGATCGGGGTGGGAGGGCGACAGGGTCGGGGCCGGGCGACACGAAGCGGGGCGGAGCGACACGGGTCGAGATCGGCCCGGGGAGCGGCACTTGGCGGAGCCGGCCCGGAACGGCACGGGGTCTGAGCCGGCCCGGAACGGCACGGGGTCTGAGCCGGCCCGGAACGGCACGGGGTCTGAGCCGGCCCGGAACGGCACGGGGTCTGAGCCGGCCCGGAACGGCACGGGCCGTGCGGACTGGCTCGGTTCACGTGTCGAGCCATCCGCGTTATTGACGCGTACACGATCGGCTTCTAGGTTCTCAGCGCTCGATCCGAAGCCTGTTCGGCCCGTCGGGCACGCGTCACCGGTCCTCCCGCACCGTCCGCCCGGCGCCACGGCTTGGCGGCGCCCGCTCACCCCCCACTCGAGGAGACACCTTCCGTGCGCAGACTTCTCTCCTGCCTGGCGGCGGCAGCCGCCGTCCTCGGCGGGCTCACCGCCGCCGCCCCACCCGCCGCCGCCGCCGACTCGGGCACCTTCGACGTGCTCACCTACAACGTCGCGGGACTGCCCGACGGCATCTCCAGCGCGCCGACCCCCCGCGGGGCAGCCACCACGACGATCGGCGGACGCCTCGGCCCGTACGACATCGTCCACGTGCAGGAGGACTTCAACTACCACGCCCACCTGTACGCCGCCGACTCCCACCCGTACCGCACCGCCACCAGCGGGGGCGCGGGCATCGGCAGCGGGCTGAACACGCTGGCCGGACTCCCGGACGACCCCGACGAGTTCGAGCGGGTGCGCTGGAACTCCTGTCAGCTCGACTCGGGCGACTGCCTCACCCCCAAGGGCTTCACCTTCATGCGCGAGCGCCTCGCCGAGGGCGTCTACGTGGATTTCTACAACCTGCACACCAACGCCGGTACCGGCGAGGGTGATCTGGCCTCCCGCGCGGACAACCTCCGCCAGCTCACGGCGTTCATCAGGAGCCACTCCGCGGGCAACGCCGTCGTCGTCATGGGCGACACCAACACCCGTTACACGCGCTCGGGCGACACGATCGCCGAGTTCGCGTCGGCCAACGGGCTCACCGACACCTGGGTGCGGCTCGTACGCGGCGGCACCCCGCCGGCCAAGGGCAGCGACGCCCTGGTCTGCGACGAGAAGGCAGCCACCGACACCTGCGAGGTGGTCGACAAGATTCTCTACCGGGGCAGCCGGCTCGTCTCGCTCGACGCCACGTCCCACCACAACGAGCGCGCCCGCTTCCTGACCGACGACGGACTCAGGCTCTCCGACCACGACCCCGTCTCCGCCGGCTTCACCTGGTCCCGCAACGCGGCCTACCGGCTCAGCGACCAGTTCGGCGGACCGCACGGCGACCACTTCACTGACATCGACCGCGTACCGCCCGGGGCGCGGGTGACCACTGTCTCCCTGCGCAGCGGCTCACGCGTCGACCGGATGGGGCTGACGCTGGGCGACGGCACGGTACTCGCCCACGGGGGCACCGGCGGAACGGCCTCGTCCCTGACGCTCGGCGCCGACGAGTACCTGGCCTCGGCCCAGCTGTGCCGGGGCACCAAGGACGGCCGCACCCGCATCTTCTACGCGAAGTTCACGACGAACCTCGGCCGCGTTCTCGCGGGCGGGACGACGACGTCCGACTGCGTGACCCGCACCGCGCCCGACGGGCATCACATCGCCGGACTCCACGGCCGCAGCGGTGACGGGGTCGACAAGGTCGGCTTCGTCTACACCGGGCACTGACCGGGGCGACCTCCGCCCCGGCAGGCCCAGATCCGGCCGCCCGGTCACGCCGGTCCGGGACGCCGGATCAGCCGTACGTGATGTCGGACGCCGTGTACTTGCAGTACGTGCCGTCCGGACCGCTGCCGGTCTCGGTGGGCTCCGCTCCGGTGTTGTTGCCCGTGTACCGGATGCACGGCTTGATCTTCTTGCTGCTGTCGCCGTGGATGCGGATCTTCGTCAGTGTCGCCGTGTCACCGTAGTTGGTGTTGATGCCGACGACGGACTTGCCGGGCGCCGTCACGTCGACGTCGTTCACGACGATCGTGCGCTTGTACTGCGTCGAGCAGTTGCCGCACGAGCGGACCAGCTTGCCGAAGTTCGAGACCTGGAAGCCGGTCACGGTCAGCTTGCCGGCCCCGTTGAACTGGAACACCTTGTCCGAGGCCGACTTCGCGCCGCCGCCGCTCACCAGGTAGGTCGCCGAGGACGACTTGCCCTTGAAGGTGGCCGCGTCCTCGCCGACATCCTCCCACCACACGTTCTGCAGCGTGCAGGTGCCGGCGCAGTGGATGCCGTCGGCCGCCGGGGCGCCGATGACGACGTTCTTGAGGACCGCGCCGTCCGCGAGGTTGAACAGCGGGTCCTGGCCCTCGTCCTGACCGCCGTCGCCGAGGTCACCGCTGCCGTAGAAGCGCTTGAGACCGCCGTCGTACGTGCCGGAGACCGACTTCGTGGCGGTGACCGCCACGCTGCTCGTCGGTGTCGGCCAGGCCGCCGCCGCGTCGGCGGTGCCGGCCAGGCCGCTCACCAGGAAGGTGCCGGCGGTGAGGCCGAGGGCGGCGAGGGTGCTGGTCAGGGCGCGACGCCGGTGGGGGCGGCGACGCGATTGCGGGTCTACTGATGAGGTCATGTCCCGATTCCTTCTGTGCGTGGGGGTTTCAGAGCTTTCCGGCTCCCGCGCCTGCCGTCACCGAGGCGACGACGGACGAGGCGGGTTCGGCGGTGTAGCTGTAGGGCGGGCTGGTGAAGGAGCCCGTGCGGGAGATCTCGGTGGCGGCTCCGCCGAGATCGTTGCCGCGGAGGTTGGCGTAGCCGTCGACGTCGCTGCTGCGGCTGGTGGTGACCGCGATCTTCGTCGAGCGGAAGACGTTGTTCTCCACGAGCATCTGCGCGCCCATGCGGGAGTGCACCGCGGTGTCGGCACCCTCGACGTAGTTGTCGTAGAAGTGCCCGGTGCCGAAGCGCAGACTGGGGATCCGCGAGTAGACGTTGCTGAAGTGGTTGTGGTGGTACGTCACCTTCAAGTGCCCGGTGTCCTCGGAGGCGTTGCTGTCGCTGTGTCCGACGAGCGAGCCCTTGTAGTGGTTCTTGAAGGTGTTCCAGGAGACCGTGACGTTGTCCGAGGCGTGGGTGATGTCGAGCAGGCCGTCGTAGTGGTCCTTGTCGTGATCACGGTCCGCCGAGAACGAGTTGTGGTCGATCCACACCTTCGTCGACTTCTGGACGGTGATGCCGTCGGAGGGCGCGAGCGGCTTGCTGATGTTCAGGTTCCGTACGACGACGTTGGTCTCCTCCTTGACGCGCAGGCCGCCGCCGGTGAAGCCGGACGACGAACCGACGCCCAGGACCGTGGTGTTGGAGCCGACATCCACCTGCCCGGACAGTGAGATGAGGCCGCTGACCTTGACCACCTTGGCCGAGTCGCCGGCGACGGCGGACTTGAAGCCGGAGAGCGTCGTGACGGTCACCGGGGTGGCGCTGCCGCCGCCCGTGGTGCCGGCTCCGAAGCCGATCGGTGCGGTCTCCGCGGCGCTCGCGGTCTGCGGGAGGACGAGCGCGGCGGTGAGGGTCAGGACGGCTGCGGCGCCCGTCGCGAGGGCCGGTCTGCGGGAGCGGGTGCGCAGGGGGTGAGTACGCATGCGGGTGTGTCCCTTCGGGTGCGATCCGGAGGTTATGTGCATGAACGACGTACGCCATGTTGAACTCGGTGCGCATGCGAGCGCTTTCCGCAGGAATCGTGAAGCTTTCCGGGAGGTGCACTTCCCCAGGTCGCACGGCCTTCGCGCACCGACATGCCGTACGTGCGGGGACGCCTGCGGGTCACGCTGCTGAACGGGAAGGTATGGGGAAAGCGCTTTCTAGTCAACGTGTCGCGCAGAATGCATCCGGCCAACTGTGAAGCTGCCGTTCCGCGTTGCCGACCGATGGCCGCGGTGCGTGCCGCTCGCCCGTCGGAGGCGCGGCGCCAAAGCCTCCGCTTACTGTCCCTGACACAGCCGTTGGACGTGACGGTGGGTGATCAGGCAGACGGCGAGCCCGAGGAATGCTTCGTGGATGTCGTCGCGTGGTTCCCAACGGATGCGCAGGCAGCGGCAGTTGTGGAGTCAGGCGATCGTGCGTTCGACGACGTAGCGGAAGGTGCCGAGGCCGGTGGCGTGGGGTTGGCCTCGCTTCGCGATCACGGGGGGATGCCGCGTTGCCGGAGCAGGCGCCGGTACTTGTCGTGGTCGTGGCGGCGGTCGGCCGGCCGCGCGTCGGGACGTCGGCAGGGTCTGCCGACCCCGCCCGCGACGGCCGGGATCTTGTCGAGCAGGGGCAGGAGTTGGGTGACGTCGTTGCGGCTTCCGCCGGTCAGCGACACCGCGAGCGGGATGCCCTGGCCGTCGACGATGAGGTGGTGCTTGCTGCCCGGACGTGCGCGGTCGACCGGGCTGGATCCGCTTTTGAACCCCGTCGGGCCGCGCGGACGTGCGAGGAGTCGATCACCGCCCGGGACCAGTCCAGCTGGTTCTTCGACCGCAGCTCTTTCTCCAGCATCAGCACGTGCAGCCGACCCCAGACGCCGGCCTCGTTCCAGGCCGCCAGACGCCTCCAGACGCCGACAGACGCCGCCAGCAGGTCATGCCCGAGCCGAAGCCCAGCTCCTGGGGCGGGTATTCCCACTGGATCCCGGTGTGCAGGACGAACAGGGTCCCGCACAGGGCCAGGCAGTCCGGCACTCGAGGTCTGCCCTCGGCCGGCTTCGGCGCCGGCACGGACAGCAACGGCTCGATGAGCGACCAGAGTTCATCCGACACGATCCACGGTCGCGACTGGCGTTTCCCTACGACCAGACCAACGAGCGGACAAGCCCACAGTCCCATGATCAACAGCTTTTGGATGCGCCTGAAGGGCGGATCAGGGGCCGGACGTCTGGGCAGCCGCCGTCGAACGGTTCCGGCGCGGGGCACGGCCCGGATCCGTCTTGACGGAAGACGTATGACGGCGGAGATCGACCGGGTGCCGGCGAAGCTGCGCAGGACGTGCGGCCGGTGCACTCATGGCTTCGGATCGCACGACAAGCCTGATCCTGAGCGATGGATTTGGGAGGCGCCAGATCACGGAAGGGTGATGTTGATGAGTTCCGGACGCACTGGACCTCCTGCCAGGGCGGCATCGGCCATGCTCTTGGAGAAAGTTGCTGGTCATGCCGCAGAAGAGGAGAACAAGGGTGAACTGGAAACTTGGCGAGGAATTCCAGACGCCTGAGGGGATGGTGCGCTGGAGGGTCCTCGGCAGCGGAGACCCGATCGTGCTGGTGCACGGCACCCCGTATTCCTCCCTTCTCTGGCGGGACATCGCTCCAGCGCTCGCCCGTACCCGAACGGTCTTCGTCTTCGACCATCTCGGCTTCGGCCAGTCGGACCAGCGCGAGGGCCAGGACCTCAGCCTGGCGGCTCACGGGAGGAACTTCGCCCAACTCCTCGACCACTGGGAACTGTCCTGCCCCAGCGTCGTCGCCCATGACATCGGTGGGGCCGTGGCCCTCCGGACGCTACTGCTGGAAGAGAGGAACTACCGGGACCTGACCCTCTTCGACGCGGTGAGCGGCGGTGAGTGGGAGCGAGGGCTTTTCCAGCTCATCCTGGAGCACGCGGAGGCCTTCGAACAGCTTCCGGACTACGCGCACGAGGCGCTGGTTGCCAGCCACATGCGGCACGCGACGCACGTCGGTTTCCGGCCGGAAGTCCTCGACGCGTTTCTCGCACCGTGGCGGAGAGCCGCGGGGCAGGCCGCGTTCTACCGCCAGTACAGCCAGATCCGGCAGGCGGACACCGCCGCGTACGAGCACCTGCTGGACGGCCTGTCCCTTCCGGTACGCCTCATCTGGGGCCGCGAGGACCGCATCCTCCCCCCGGAGTACGCCGAGTGGCTGCACGAGCGAATCCCACACGCCGAGCTGCACTGGATCGAGGGCGCGGGCCACCTGCTCCAGGAAGACGCACCGGGGCAACTGTCGGCCTACCTCACCGCCGGATTCCCCTCAGATGGGTGATGCCCACCAGCTCGTGATCGTCACGAACCCCCAAATTCGCGCCGGAGCCCGGAAGAGTGAGCCAGGACCTCCCGGCGGACGAAGTGTGTGCCCCGGAGGTGAGAACGGCGCTGCTGCGGAAGCTGTCGTCCGTGAGGTCTACCGGGTCAGCGGCGCGGGCGCGAGGCGGACGGTCCAAAGGCGCAGCCTGATCCGCAGCGGCGGTGCCGAGGGGGCGGTGGGCGCTTGGGCCACTATCGAGAACGTGCGGTTCCGTTTGAATGCAGGCGTTATAAGCCAGGAGTCAATCAAGGTCGGGGGATATCTCAGCGGGGCTGGAGACCACGCGAGCGTCATCTCCAGAACCGGTGACTTTGTTGGGGGTCGTGGAACAGCGGTCGCGGTTGCTGCCGACGCGGGTGGTGGTCTATTTCGTGCTCGCGATCCGCATGGGCCGAGGAGCGGCCGGGCGCTGACACTGGCGGCGCCCCCGGTGTGTCAGTGCCCGGCAGAGGCCTTCACCAGGGCCACCGCCACACCGATCACCGCGTCCAGGATGCCTGCCACCACCGCCGCCAAGGCGCCGCCTCCCATGCGCAGCCCGCCCAGGCAGCCCCACAGGAAGAGGGAGACGACGCCCACCCACGCCGCCACCAGCAGTGCGGTGTGCACGGAAAAAACCTCCAGCGCGGCCAGAGCGATCAGCACGGTCGGTCCCACGGCGCACGACAGAAGTGGGCTGCTGACGTACAGCATGCGGCGCAGCTCGTGGCCGGTGGCGAGGTGGCGGTGCACTGTGCGGTGCGCCTGCTGGTCGGCGACGAACGCCGCGAGCCACAGCCCCAGAGCGGTCGTGAGGACCGTAGCGACAGCGCCGAGGGAACCCACATCACCGGAGGACAGACCGACGACCACGGCAATCATCGTGATGGTCGCGTAGATGCGCTCTTTCAGACGATCCGCCAGGGCGCCGGCCTCCGTGCCAGGCGGCAGATCCGCTCGCTGGTCGTCCACCACCCCGATGCCCCTCACCTGTCACGGGACGCAGGTCACGCGTCCCTGTTCGGCCGTCGCGGCACGCACGGGTGCGGCACCACGGCCACCAGCATGCATCGGGCCGTGCCAAGACACCGGCAACCACGAGCGCGTGCCTGGCTGGCGTTGACGCCGCGCTTCGGGGCGTCCAAGTCGACCGTGCATCGCCGGTTTGTCATCTGGTCCCGGACTAGCTAGCTGCGTGTCTACTACAGCGAGGAGGGGGACCGCGCGACCGAGAACGCTGAGGTCAGTGTGAGCGGCTGAGCCGGGGCGGGGAAGACGGTTCGGCCTGGATCTGTCACCCGATCGGTCCACCTGGAGGAGGTGAGTTCGTAGCAGGCATCGCCGCGCGCATGAGCGGTTTCCCCCGTGACGCTTTGATCGCAGCCAAGGCGGCAATCAACGCCATCAGCCTGCCAACTCCTGCCGAAGTACGCGCAGACGCCGCACTGTTCCAGCAATTCGTCCGAGGTGAGGGGGTGCAGCAGCGCACGGCTGAGCTGTTCAGGCGAGGCTTCCAAACCCGTGGCGCCACCGAACTCGCGCTAGGAGAGGCCCTGCGCCACTTGAAGGCCGTCGACTGATGAAGAAGGCCGTGCGGTAGACGGATCGGGGCTGGTGGGTGGCCTGCGGCAGGATGTCAGCGGCGGGCAGGTGTCAGCGGTGGGCGGCGCGGTTCATCTCGACGACGTCCGCGAGGGTGGGGTTGGCCGGGAGGGCGTCGAAGCGCTCCATCATGCTGTCGCGGACCTGGGTGTCCTTGCGGTCGGCCGCGGCCAGGGCCGCCGGCAGTTCCTCGAGGGTCAGCTCGGTGCAGTAGGCGGGGCCCATTGGCTGCTGGCGCCAGGAGTCGGCCAGTGCGCCGGCGTCGTAGGGGTCGAAGCCTGTGTCGTTCACGAGGCGCATGGCCATCTGCCGCGC
Organism: Streptomyces sp. GLSS-08; assembly: GCF_056387915.1. Classification (NCBI taxonomy): domain Bacteria; kingdom Bacillati; phylum Actinomycetota; class Actinomycetes; order Kitasatosporales; family Streptomycetaceae; genus Streptomyces; species Streptomyces sp. GLSS-08. The sequence continues at coordinate 47,965 of NZ_JBWJAQ010000002.1, read as the reverse complement.
CTCGTCGGAGTGGGCGGCGACCGTGATGGCGATGCGGCCCGGGGTCCCTGCCGGAACGCTGCCCAGCACGAGCAGCAGCACGCCGAGACAATGCTCGTGCCACCCGCGATGGGGCCTGCCTGCGCAGGTGTCTCACCGGTTCTGCTACTGCGCTGAACCGGACTCCCCCTATCAGTGGGGGCACACCGGCTCTTTCTACTTCGGCGGCCGCGGCACCAGAAGGCTGGATGGGCCGGGCCCTTTCCTCAGCTTAAGGAGAGGGTGGCTGCTCGACCCACTACCCCCAGCGCCTCAGCTCCCGAGTCAGCTCCCGGTGCCACCCCGTACGGCGCGGGGCGCGGTGGCCGTCGGGCGGAGCGCCAAGGGCGACCACAGGATCGGCGATCCGGTGGGTAACCCGGCAGGCCAGGACATCGGTCGCGGCGTCCATCCAGTCGTTGGCGTTCCGGGAAGGCGCCATCGAGCCGAGCGCGGTGACGAACCACACCGGCAGCAGCTCCGTGCCGCTGAGCGCTTCGGAGAGCCGGCTGCGCAGCCGAAGCCGCAGCTTCGTGTTCGCCCGCTGGCCCGCGTCGATCACCTTGGCGTTCTTCGCCCGAAGAGCGTCGTCCGCCGCCAGCTTCTGCCGGGCCGCCTCCGCGCTGGTCGTCAGCGGCCCGATCCGGCTGTGAACCTCCCGGGCCTTGGGTGGCACGGACGTCTTGAAATCGAGTTCGGCCGCCTTCCGCTCCGCGGTCCGGCCTGCACAGCAGCCAGGACCGCGGCGGCGCGAAGGACCGCGGCACGGTGCCGGCCCCGTTCCTCCCGGGCGTGCCCCAGATGGTCGCCGGTCAGCTTCAACCGGGAGCGGTCGTAGTCAGTCAGCAGGCCAGCACGCGCATCGAGGCCCTTAATCACGGTGACCGCCAGGGCGTGCAGCTCACCCCCGCGGTCCTCATCGAGGTCGACGACGACGGCGCCCTCGGCTTGGCGCAGATACCGCTCCAGCGCCGCCATCAAATCGGCGAACACCTCCCGCGGCTCCGGCCGGGCGAAGGGGCGGCACCCTTCGGATGCCCCAACCCGCCCGTCAGGGCAGCCAGTTCCTCTGCCCACCCCTCAACGTGCTCCACCCTCACATCCATCAGCATGACCGGACAACGGTCAGCACCGATCACCAGTCACAAGATCTGAGGCTGCACGCCGTAGTGGGCGCGGCGGCCGCGCGACGGGCAGCCGCCGGGAACGGCCGGCGCCTCGGCCGCGGACCTCCTTCGACCCGACTCGGCTGACGACCGGAGCCGAATCCCCCGACGGCCCGCTGCCTCCGCCAGGCCGACGTACGCCCGGTCACACCGGCGCCACGCCGAGAACGGTCGACCGGCGCAGGCGGCGCATTCCATACCCGGCGATCGCGGCGCCGGATCACTGCGGCGGAGCACTTTGCGGGCTGGACGGCGTCGTCAGTCTTGCCGTCCCTCTGCGTTCGACCGGGCGGCGGTCGCCGGCGCCGCCCGGAATCGTGGATCGTTGCGTACTGGCGCAGAGCACTTGTTTTTCAGCTGCTTTATTCCTGGGCGAGAAGGTTCGTTGGCCCCTTCTGCGTGGTCCTGAGCCGTGGGAATTCGCTGGTCGAAACCGGGCCCGTACGGGATGCTGCACGCGTGATCGAGCGAGAAGCCGCCGTTCGGGCTGTCGAAGAACAGCTGGAGCGCGACTATCAAAAGTGGCGGGCTGCGAGTGTGGACGCGCTACGGATGGCTGTGGTCGACGTCGAGAAGCACGAGCTGGTGTGGATCGTCTACTGGACCTCCGAGGAGTTCGTGCGCACTCGGAACTCGGAGTTCATGCTGGCCGGCAACGGGCCGTACCTGGTCGACCGTGTCGACGGCGGACTGCACCAGATCGGCGTCGTCTCTGCGGTAACCGGAGAGTGGGAGGCCGACTACAGAGACCGGATACGTGGGCTGCCAGTGCGCACCGCAGTAGACGATCTACACGATGCGCTGTGCGAAGTCGCCGCTACGCGCGGACGCATGCACGCTGTGCGGACACTGCGCCAGAGGCTGCCTGTGCTCTCGCCTGCGGAGCCCATCGAATACGTGAGGGCGTTGCTGGACGGTGATGCACCCGCGCGCCTCGCGGCGCCGACCGGCCGACCACGACCCTCGGCTGACCGCTAGCGCAGTTCCTGTCCCGCCGCCCAGCCCGGAGCGTCGAGGTTGATGGGCGAGTCGCCGACGAATTGGGCGAGCTGCGTTTCCAGCTCGGCGAGTTCGGCGGCGCCCAGACGCACTTCCCAGCGGGCCCGCACCTCGTCGAAGATCGCCGTGCTCTCGGTGATCAGCCCGATCCCGTGATCGGTGATCCGGATGTTCTTGCGGCGGATGTCGGCGGGGTCGGTCTCGGTGGTGACGTACCCGCGTTCGACGAGCGCGGCGATCGTCTTCGCCGCGGCCTGCTTGGTGACGGCGAGTCTGCGGGCCAAGTCCGAGGCGCTGTCGGCGCCGGCTCGGATGGCCCGGATCGCGTACTCGTGCGACGGCCGGGCGTCGGGGTATCCCCGGGTCGCCAGCTCCCGGACCACTTCGTCCACCAGATTGCGATAGCTGCCCAGGAGCAGCAGGGCGAGATCGGCGCCGGATCGTGAGGACATGACCACAGTCTAGATCTTCCCTTGACCTGGACAACCAGGTTGACCAACACTGGAGTCAACCTGATTGTCTATCTTGGGAGTCATCGCATGACCAGCTCTTTCGTGACCGCCTCGCCCGCCGTGGCGGGCGTCACGCACCACACCGCCGAGGTCAACGGCACCACGTTGCACTACATCTCGGCGGGCGACACCGGCTCCCCGATCCTGCTGGTGCACGGGTGGCCGGAGTCCTGGTGGGCCTTCCGCGACGTCATCCCGCTGCTCGCCGCCACCCACCGGGTGTTCGCCGTCGACCTGCGCGGCTTCGGCGACTCCGGCATCGCCGACGGCGACCACGACTTGGCCACCATGGCGGAGGACCTGCACCGGCTGGTCGCCCACCTCGGCGTCGGGCCCGTGCACGTGACCTGCCAGGACATCAGCGGCGGGCCGGTCTTCGCGTTCGCGGCCACGCACCCCGGCGACGTCCTCAGCTTCACCGGCGTCGAGACCACCCTTCCGGGGTACGGCTGGGAGATGCTTGCCGACGTGAGGAACGGCGGCTCCTGGCACGTGGGATTCCTGGCCGCCCCGGGAATTCCGGAGCTGTTCCTGGCCGGCCGCGAGCGAGTGATGCTCGACTGGGCCGTCTCGGTGATGACGATGGTGCCGCGCGGGGTCACCGAGGCCGACCTCGACGAGTTCGCCCGCACCTACGCGCGGCCGGGCGGCTGGCGCGGCACCGAGGGGCTCTACCGTTCCTCCCTGACCGGCGGCGACCGGATGCGGGCACTGGCCGAGTCGCGGCCGCTGACCGTTCCCGTGCTCGCCGTCGACGGCATCAACGCCCCCTTCACCGAGCGGACGATGCGCCAGGTCGCCGGCGACGTCACCGCGGTCACGATCCCGGACGTCGGGCATTTCGTCGCGCAGGAGGCGCCCGCCGCCTTCGCCACCGCGGTCGGCGACTTCGTCGACCGCGTCGACCGGAGCCGCTGAACGGCCGAGTTCCTGCACCGCCACCCTCCGTGCCCTCTCCGGCCTGCCGCTGACGCGGCCTCGAGCCGGGGCAGCGCCGTTGCCTCCCGGATTCGTGCTGCCGAGGTGGGCAACTCCCGCGCCGACACCGCGTGTTTCAACCGCGGATACGCCGTCCGCTCGATCGACGCCACGAAACCACCCCCCGACCATCAACCGGACAAAGGCCCCCGCGCGGCGACGACTCCAACGAACATCAATGCAACAGGAAAATGCCCAGCTCAGCGCGATGCATCACGCCGTCGCCACCAAGGAACTCGTGGAGCTCTCAACCCGGTACTTGCGGTGGAGACCATTCTGAGCGGGGCGGCGATCCGAGCCGGTCAGAGACCCGACAGATGACTGGAACGCCAATCGGCATGCCGATCGCGCATCCGGTCCCGCTCCTGCGACGTGGCGAGGAAGACGTCGGCGCAACCGTCGTAGGGGTAATGGATGCGCTGCATCCGGGTGTCGGTGATGAGGACCCCCGCCACCTTGTCGACGGCGATGTCTCGGAGCAACTCGTCGATGCAGCCTCGCCGCCAGGGCAGGCGAGCGGCGAAGAGGTGGCAGTACGTGCGGAACTCAGGGTCAGGATCGTCCTCCACCAGCAAGCTCTGCCAATAGCCCGTGACGGGTTGCGATGACGGAACCTCGGCTTCGGTCGTCCAGAGCGGAGTGATCACGTACACGTCCGCACCAGCGAACAACTCATCGAGGACGGTGTTGTAGCGCTCCAGGACGACGGTGTGCTCGCTCTCGTCGTCCGCGTACCGCTTCGACTCTGGCAAGCTGTGAAAACGTACCCAAACATCCCGATACGGGTCACGGAGCTTGTACCCAACCGGAGGGCAACTAGGCCAACGCTGCCGCCACAGCTCCGTCAAATCCGCCTGCCCGTCTCCAGACACCCCCCGCACTCGCCCCTCTCGCGTATGGACTTACCGACGACCATGATGCCGGGGCTCACCCCCGAGGGAAACCGACTTCTCAGCTGTCACTTCGCGGGCTGCTGATGCGGCCCAGTCCAGTCGCGCTTGACGAGTTCCGTCCAGTCCGTCGCGCTGGTGCCGGTGAGGGCGGCGGACTAGGAGCGCAAGAATGGGATGGCCTCGTTTTGCACCAGCGAGGCAAGATCAGCTGTGTGATACGCGATCCTCGTGACGATGCCGAGTTGCTGGCTCTGGTTCGCTGCTATGTCACGCCCGAGCGGCGTTATCTGAAGCTCGGCGGCAGCTTGCTGCGCATGCGAAGTCCTGCGTACGACCGATTCATGCGAGATCTCCGTGAGGACGCTGGACTCATCACCGCAGATGAGATCGCCAAGCTTCTTGAGGGCGGCTGGCGCGAGCGACGAACTGCGGCTTGGCTCGTAGCTGTCTCCCGCCGGACCGAGTTCCGTGAGCGCCTCGGGGAACTCCTGCTGGCTAGCGAGGTCTGCTGTGCTGGGCTGGCCTATTGCGTGGCCCTGGCCAGTTTCGGAACGGCGCGCGACGCTGATCTGCTCGCTGCCTACCTGGATCGCTACCTTCGTCGCCCTGACCTCGCCTACGACCAGACCGTCGTCATGGGCGCTCTCCAGTTCATCGACCTGAACCTTGGAGGTGGTCAAGCCGACCGCTTTCGGGAACCGGGGGGCCTGTGGCAGCAGTGGCTTCAGGATGCACCTCACATGCAGGGCGATTCGGACCCCACCCCCTTCTTCTTGAGCCTCATTCGCCAGCTTTGCGCGTTCGTCGACGAATGCGCAGAGGCGCTATGACCGCCCCCATCTTGGGGTGGTTTCTCTGGACCATGGCCGCCGCCCGGGGGAGCGGTCAGATCTGTGTGCGGGACGCGATGTAGTCGAGCCAGTCGCGTCTGGCGTATCCGGTCCAGCGGGTGGCGTTGCTGATGCTGGTGCCGGTGAAGTCGGCGAGGACGGACGCCGGCAAGTCTGTGGCCAGTGCGAGACGAGCATTGTTGCGGCCGGCGCGAGGCGCGATGCCGTGTCGGCGGAGCTTCAAATTGAGGTAGGTGGCTCCGAGAGGGCGGGCAGGCTCCTGGCCGGGGAACAGCCATGGTGTTGCGCTGGCTGTCTGATCGAGCTGCCAGCGTGCCTGGCACTGGTCGTGTTGCGCACGAACTAGCCGGGCGACTTCGGGCGGCAGCGGGAGACGATGGCCTGCGAGGTTGAGCGCCACCATCGCGTTGTCGATCGCGGCGGTGAGGTCGCGTTCCAGTTCCGCGCGTACCCGGACTCGCCGGGCTGGACGGAGCAGGAGCAGAGGGAAGTCGCCGCGCTGCGTGAAGAGCGTCGCCGTGACGCCTTCCCGAACGCCGTTCCGTGCGACCTCGACGTTGTGGAGTCACGTCAGGAACGGACGCTGGCCGGGCCCACGGACCGGAGGTGGCGTCTGGCCGGAAGCACCCCGATGGCTGAGGTGCCGCGAACGGTGCCTCATACTCCAGCCGTAGATCGTGATCTCGATGGTGAGGGCGCCGAGGCGGCAGGCGGCCAGCGTGGATCATCTCGCCCGAGATCGCCCACGCCGTGGCGGGCGTCGGCTTCTTCTTCGTCTACCCGAGTTCACCGAGACGGAGGGCGTCCCGTATCTCGCTGAGCTTCGCGGTCGTTGCCGGGGTACGCTCGTGCGCTTGTTCAGCGAGTCGGAGGGCGTCGTCAATCTCGCTGAGCTTCAGGGAGGACAGGACGGCCTCCCGCTCCATCAGGTCGTCCCGGGACACAGTGGTCAGCCACGTGCACGGGGTGAAGCCTGGACGCGGGAGCGCGAGCCGCAGCACGCCTTCGAACGGCAGTCCTTCACCGGCGCCCACCATCACTTCGATGCCCAGACCGCTGATGTCGACGCCCGCCGGAGGGACGACCTGCATCACCTGGATCCCGGACGTGTTCTCTCCCGACAGCAGTACGACCAACCTGCGCTCGTCGAACTGAACCCACCAGACTTCGCCACGTTGCACAAGTCCTCCAGATACTGGACGGCAGGCAGACGCTGCGCGACCCCGACGCGCTGTGGAGACGGGTGCGGCCACCGTTGATCATCGGCGTGTGAAGACAAACGATCATGCAGTGGTCGCAGGTGACAGCGTAGACCCTGCTCACTGGCAGGAAGAGTTCGAGGGCCTGATGAGCCGGATAGCGGGACGGTTCACACGGGTGGAATCCCGACGGCGGGCCCGGAAGTTGGTACTCGGCCTGCTGTCGGACCTGCCGCGCGAGAACTGCCGGACCATCGCCGAGTGGGCCGGGGACAGGACCCCGGACGGCATGCAGCACCTGCTCGGGCGGGCCAAGTGGGACGCCGACCAGGTCCGCGACGACGTGCGGAACTCCTGCCGGGCTATCCGTCCGGGCCGGGGCGCCTGCCCAGGGTCCCGTCGGGGTCGCGCGCTGGCGGTCTTCTCGTCGACGGACAGCACCACCGCGCCCTCGGGCGGGAGGAGGCACAAGGTGCAGACGTCGGCGGCCCGCTGCCGGAAGCCCGGTATCCCGGCGGGTGAGCCAGCCCCGCACCCGGTGCGGTTTCAGATCCAGATCCGCCAGGATCCGGCCGACCTGGGACGGCGAGATCGCGGCGAAGGCCGTGCCCGCCACCTGCACGGCGATCCTGCGGTGCGACCAGCTCGACGCCGGGTGCGGGGGCGCGCTGGTGGCGGCGGCCACTACGGCGACGCGCACCTGCGGCCGTGGACACAGGGCCGGCCGGAGCGTTTCGCGTCGGCCAGAGCTGCCAGGCCAGCGGCGGCGAACCGGCCCCGCCACTTGCGCACCGTGTTGACGCAGACCTTCAGCTCGCGTGCGATCGCGGCGTCGGCCAGCCCGTCAGCCGCAGCAAGAACGCTCTTCGCCCGCAGGACCTGCCGGACCTGTGCGGTCACAAACGCTGTCAGCCGCCGCAGGCGCGCACACACCGGCTCCGCAAGGTCCACCACAACCGCCGTCGGAACCCTCTTGGTTGCGCGGGGCATCGTTCTTTCCTGGCGGCGCGGATTGGTTGCTGTGTGGGCTACGCGAGGGCTGCTGCGAGCGCGGAGTGTGGTGCGCGGCCCAGCAGTTGACGCAGATCACCGCCGGTGCGGGACATGAACCCGGCCGCGATGGCGGAGTAGGTGCCTACCAGCATCGGCACCTGGAACGGCTCGGCGCCGGACGCGGCGATACGGGTGCGGGCCTGGGTGAGGGTCTCCGGCTCGTAGGTGACCTGTGGGCCGTGAGCGCGGGCCAGGTCGGCGCCGCTGATGGCCTGCTCGCCGACGAGTTCGTAGATGCGCCCCGCATGAGCGGGCGCATCCACCGTCACACGTGCCGCGGCATCGGCCAGATCCGCCCGTGCAACGGCGGCCAGTTGGCCCTCGCCGAGCGGGGCGGTAATCCGACCGTCGGCTGACGGCGCCGCGAGGCCACCCAGCAACTCCGCGTACAGGCCATTGCGCAGGATAGTCCAGTCCATGGTGCTCGCCTGGAGCCGACGCTCGGTCCAACGGTGCGGCAGCGCGTAGGGAAGGTGATCGCCGTCGGCGGTCAGGCTCGTATAGACGACATGTCCCACACCGGCCTTCTCCGCGGCGTCGATGGCTGCACCGTGCCGGGCTATGACGGTGTCATCCTCGCCGTAGCCCGCGGAGATCAGCAGCAGTACATCCACAGCCTCGAAGCCCCCGGCGAGGGTGCCGGGCTCGTCGAAGTCGATGTGGCAAACCGGCAGCGGGGCCTTGAGCCGCTGAGGTTCGCGCGTTCCAAGAACGGTGTCGTCGCGGTCGGCCAGCCGCTCGGCGATCAGCGTGCCCAAGGCGCCGGTGGCGCCAGTAATCAGCATCATCAGGGTTTTCCCGTTCCGGTAGGTTCTCTTCGGTAACCGGGATCATCCTGCGGTTTTGCGGCAGGGAGCGTAAGGAGGCACTTCCATGTCAGTGGGGCACACCGGGGTAACCACCGAACCCGTCGTCAGCTGCGGCGACGAGCACGAGGACTGCGGGATCCGCGATGTACTCGACCGGATCGGCGACAAATGGTCGGTCCTGGTCGTCGTCGAACTGGCCCAGGGTGTCCGCCGTTTCCGACAGCTACAGCGCGCCATACCAGGTATCTCACAGCGGATGCTGACACTCACCGTGCGCCGGTTGGAACGCGACGGCCTGGTCACCCGGACCGTGCACCCCATGGTGCCCCCGCAGGTCGAGTACGAGCTCACGGCGATGGGCCACAGCCTCACCTATCTGGTCAAGGCCCTCACGGACTGGTCGGCGGAACACCGCGACGCCATCGCGCAAGCACGCCAGGAATGGGATGCCGAATATCCCGACTCCGGAATCCGGTGAACGAGCGGGCTCCAGCACCTTCCCGATGACGGGGACAACATGATCAACCCCTTCAACGAACTTCTGCGGGGCAGCACGACTGATCACCAGAATCGCTGCCCTCAACAGCGCCGACTACGACAACGCACGCATGTGCGGTGCCCATATCCAGGTCACCGGTCCCCGCGGCACCGAAACAGTAGAGATCATCGATCGGTGCCCCGAGTGCAGACCCGGCGACATTGATCTCAACCGCGCTGTGTTCAGCCGGATCGGAAACCCGCAGGCGGGGCGCGGGTCCGTGTGTCGTGGAAGCTCGTCAGCCCCGCCACCGGCAACATACTGTCAATCCGATACAAGGAGCGCTCGACAGCACACTGGTGCGCAATCCAGCTCCGCAACCACCGGAATCCTGTCACGCGACTCGAGGTCCAGTCCAACGGGAGATGGCGGTCCCTCCCGCGCGCCGCATACAACTACTTCATCGCCAGTGACGACAGTTCGCCGTTGGGCGGGCGGCGGATGGCGGTGGTGACCCAGGAAACGGCGCCGATGTAGGCGCGGTCGGCGACGATCGGGGCGCCCTGGCGTTCGCAGATTCGGATGATGCGGTGGGTGCGTGCGGCGGTCAGCTCGCGAGCGCGGCTCGGCAAGGCCGGTGAGATCCACAGAAGCTGGCCTTCGGGATCGGTGACGACCTGCACGTTCACGCCGTGGCGCCGGTGCTTGTGGGAGTAGTCGGCTCGTCCGTCGCCCAGGCGGTCGCACTCGCTGAGGGTGCCGTCCAGGAGCACGCGGACCGTTTCCTGCATGGTCAGTTGACAGTTGTCCTGGGCATGGGGAGTGGACGGTGGGGATGGATCGTTCCGGACGGACTGTGGGAGATAGCGAGGCCGTTGTTGCCGTCGGCCCGGGTGCGTCCGCAAGGGGGCGGGGTCGCGACCATCGATGATGCGTGCCCTTGCGACGCCGCCCAGCCAAGTGACCTGTACCGACCGCGTGCCCTCGCGGGCGGGGGCGCGGGGTGCAGGGCTTCGCGGTGCGGACCTGGAGGCGTCGTTCATCCCGCAGCCGGCGTGGTCCGCGCCTCCAGATCGTGACGCGTGTCGTCCCCGTACACACCCGTCTCGTCACCCCGTATGCCGTACCAGCGCTGGAAGCGGGCGACCGCGGCGGTCAGCGCGGCGTCGTAGGTGCCGTCGGTGGGTCCGTCCTCGTACACGTCCGGGATGCGCAGCAGTCGTTCCTGCAGTTCGGCCACCTCCGGACCGCTGTCCCCCTCGCGGAGGGTGCCGGCGCCGTCGGGGTCGCCGTCCCCTGGGTGCGCGCCGGCGGCGGGCGTCGCGGACGGAGCGGCTGGCGCGGTGGGCCGGGCGGCGCGCGCTTCGTCGTCGCCGGGCAGCAGCACGGCGACGGCGAAGCCGAGCACGGCCGCCGCTACCATCGCCACGCCGATGGCGGCACGGCGCAGGGCCGGTCTCTCGCCGAGCCCTCGTACGCGTCGGCGCCCCGCGGCCCTCGCGGCGGCGCGCCGCCCGGCCGCCCGCCCGCCGGGTGTTCCAGCCGTCCACCCGTGGGCCCCTCGGCCGGCCGCCACCCGCCTAGCGCCGTTCTGCCTCCCTGGCGCCGGCCCGATTCCTGTCGCCGGCTTCCCCTGCGGCGGTGATTCCGCCGCCCCGTCATCCGCGGTCGCGATCCCGGTGGACGCGCCCTCGACAGGGGGACTTCCCGCAGGCATGCCTTCCGTGGCCGCGCCTCCGGTAGCCCCGCCCCCGGTAACCGCGCCTCCAGTGGGCGCGCTTCTCCCGGAGGCGGGCTCGGGCCCTTCGGATACGGGCGGCAGTTCCTGCGTGTCCTCCTCCGCGAACGGCGGCGCCCCGGGCGGGTCGACGAAGGAGAACTCGTGGCCGGGCTCGCTAAAGGCCCCCGGCGTGAACCCGGGGTCCGGCACGGACGGACACGGCGGCCCGGAAGCCCCACCACCGTCAGTCCCGTACGGGGACCCGGAAGTCGCGTCGGGGTCACGTGCGTACGGCTGCCCGGAAACCGCGCCGGGGTCAGGCACGTACGACCGCCCGGAAGCTGCGCCGGGGTCAGACTCGTAGGGCTGCCCGGAAACCGCGCCGGGGTCAGGCACGTACGACTGACCTGACGCGCGCTCCTGGTCCGAGGTGTCCCGTGGGTCGCGGGCCGCCGCCCTGCCGTCCTCCTTCTCGCGCACCCGCCTCAGGAGGTCCGCCAGCGAATCGGGCGCGCGCCCTCGCTCGACGTGCGTGGGCTCTATCGCCGGGCCCTCCGGCCGCGGGCCGGGTTCGGGCGGTGTCGGCACACTGCTCTCCTTCCGCGGGCGTGGGTCGTCGGCATCCCCTGTGCAGAGATACGTGGACACCGAGCCGCAGGTTCAGCCGCGACGCTCCCCCGCCCCCAGGCCAGGTGATCCGTGCCGATCGCCGTCCGGCCGTTCAGTCCTGCCGCCTTGTGCGAGATTTTTGAACGTGTTCAACTCATTGCACCAGGGGCCGACAAGGGAGAGGCAGCCCGATGAGGATAGTGATACCCGGGGGAACCGGGCAGGTGGGCACGATCCTCGACCGGGCGCTGACGGCGGCGGGTCATGACGTCCTGATCCTGACCAGGCGGCCCGTGCGCGAACGCGAGATCCACTGGGACGGCGAGACTCCGGGCCCCTGGGCCGAGGCGATCGACGGCAGCGACGTCGTCGTCAACCTGGCGGGACGCAGCGTCAGTTGCCGCTACACCGCGGACAACCTGCGGGCCATGATGGACTCCCGGGTGAACTCCGCCCGGGTGGTGGGCGAGGCGATCCATGCCGCGGCGCGGCCGCCCCGGGTGTGGCTGCAGATGAGCACCGCCACCATCTACGCACATCGCCATGACGCACCGAACGACGAGGCGACCGGCGTGCTCGGCGGCGCCGAACCCGGCGTACCGGGGTACTGGGCCTACAGCGTCGAGATCGCCCGCGCCTGGGAGCGGGCGCAGGAAGAGGCCGCGACACCCCACACCCGCAAGGTCGCCCTGCGCTCCGCGATGGTCATGAGCCCCGACCGGGGCGGGGTCTTCGACGTCCTGTCTCGACTGGCACGGCTCGGGCTCGGCGGCCCGGTCGCGGGAGGAAGGCAGTACGTGTCCTGGATCCACGAGCGGGACTTCGTGCGTGCCGTCGAGTTCCTGATCGACCGGGACGACATCGCGGGACCGGTGAACCTCGCCGCCCCCGCTCCCCTTCCGCAGCGCGCCTTCATGCGGGAGCTGCGCGCGGCCTGGGGCGTCCCGGTCGGCCTGCCGGCGACGACGTGGATGGCCGAGCTCGGCGCCTTCGCGCTGCGCTCGGACACCGAACTCCTCCTGAAGAGCCGCCGCGTCGTCCCCGGCCGCCTGCCGGCCGCGGGCTTCCGCTTCGACCACGGGCAGTGGCCGGACGCCGGGCGCGACCTGGTGCGCCGGTGGCGCGGCGAACGCCGTCGCCGGCGGGCGGCACCGCTTCACGGGCGGATTAACCGGTCGCGCGCTGTGGGGTGAGCGACTACCTTCCGGCTGTGGTGCGGTGAGACGCGACATGAGGGAGCAGCCGGGTATGGACAGTCAGGGCCCGCGAACCGACCGCTTGGGTTTGCTGCTCGATCAGTTCGACCACGCCAGGGAGATGGCCCAGGTACGGCTGGCGGGGCTCGGCGAGGAGGAGTACCTGTGGGAGCCGGTGCCCGGTTGCTGGTCGCTCCGGCGCCGGGGCGAGGCGACGACACCGAGGGCGTTCGGGCCGGGCGAGTGGGTTCTCGACCTGGGAAACCCGGACATCCCGGCGAGCGAGTACGCCGAGGTGGCCCGGCAGGCGGCCGGCGGCATGACCGTGGCCAAGATCGCCGACGACTGGAGTGTCGGTGTCGAGCGGGTCGAGCAGATCCTCGCCCACACCGGTACGCCCGAGCCCGACGAGACGCCCGTCACGACCATCGCCTGGCGGCTGGCGCACCTGCACTTCCACTTCGCGGGCGGATGGGAGTGGACCTTCGGTGAACGGCGGCACGAACCGAAGCTGCTGGTCGACTTCACTCCCTCCCCCGCCCTGGCACTCGAGCGCTTCTGGACACTGATCGACCGCTGGCGCGACAGTGTCGGTGCCGTCACCGACGAACAGCTCGACAGGGTCGGCTTCTCGCAGTATCCGTACGGCTCCGACCCCGACGACCCGTTCATCACCGTGCTGTCGGGGGCCAACCTCGAGTTCATCCATCACATGGCCGAGATCGCCCTGCTCCGCGATCTGTGGCGGACCCGCTTCACCGCTCCCCGCCGGGGCCTGTCCGGGGCCGACTCGCGCGAGCCGGACGGGAGTCCCCCGGCAGGACGTCCATGACGGATCGTCACGCGGCATGGTGATGCGACGTGCCGGTCGCAGCCCTCCGTGCGGACTGCGACCGGCACGTCACGTCACGTCACGTCACATGCAGAACCTAGGCCGGTACGCAGCCGATGGAGCCCGCGGGCAGGTTGTTGCCCGTGGAGGTGGCGGTGAAGCCGAAGGTGACACTGCCGTCGGCGGCGATGACGCGGTTGTAGTCGACGTTCCTGACCGTGACCGTGCCGTCCGTGCCGGTGGACAGGGACCCGTTCCACACGCTACTGATCTTGGTCCCCGTGCCCGGTTTCCACGCCACGGCCCAGCCGTTGCGCGGCTCCGTGCCGTGGTTCATCACCTCGACGGACGCCTGGAAGCCGCCACTCCAGGAGTTCACGACGGTGTACTGGGCCATGCACGATCCGGTGTGCGGATCCGAGGGGGTCGGGGTGGGCGTCGGGGTCGGGGTGGGCGTCGGGGTCGGGGTGGGCGTCGGTGTGGGCGTCGGCGTCGGCGTGCCGCCCGGGTTCCTGATGCCCGTCACCTCTCCGTTGCCGCCGTCGAAGACGATGTCCGAGCAGGAGAAGAAGTTCTCCTGACTGTCGGACCGCACCCACTGCATGAAGATCAGGGCGTTGCCCGAACGGCCGGAGGGCAGAGCCAGGTCCCAGGAGTAGTGGCCGCCGTCGGCACCCGGTGACCCCTGCTGGGGCGGATTGGTGACGGTCTGGATCAGGTCCAGGTCGCCCCAGCCCAGCTGGGACGTGGGCGACCAGCCGGGCTTGGACAGGTAGACCCGGAACGAACCCGGGTGCGCCGCCCAGTTGCTGTACTGCACCTGCATGGTCTTCCCCGACGTCAGATGCGTTCTGGGCCAGTCGGCGCGGGCCGCGTTGTAGCCGGAGAAGTCGTACGGCGACCGGTCGCCGGCACTGCACAGGGTGCCGTCCGGCACATAACCGGCGCCCCGGCCGCCCGCCTGGGAGTCGAGCACGGCGAACCAGTTGTACAGCGGCGTGGTGCCGCTCTTGTTCACAGCGTCCCGGCAGGCGGGATTCGTCGGGTCCAGTGCTCCGTTGCCCGTACGGGCGTCCAGGTAGCAGAGGTAGGTGCGCGAGCCGGGAAGCATCGCCACCCCGTGCGCCTCGGCGGAGCCCTGCCCCAGCAGGGTCATGCCGAGCGCCGCGAGCAGGGTGGCGAAGGCGGCCGCCATCGACAGTACGGTGCTGCGTCGAGCCATGCTTTTCTCCTTCCGGTCGTACTCGGTCGGGTGTGCGGGGTGGTGCGCCCCCCGGCCGACGGGTGCCGTCGGGTTCGCACGCGTCGGTCGGGAAACGGCTACCGCCCAGGGGCCGGGGCGTTGGAAGCCCCGCCCGTCCGGCGAGGGTGCCGGCCGGACGGGCGGGGAGTCAGGCACGCACCGCCTCCCGGGCCGGCGAGCGATGCGCGGCAAACCCCACACGGAACGTCACGCGGTCGTGCAGGCGGCCCCGTTCAGGCTGAAGGCCGTCGGCTTTGCGAATGCGGCGCGGAACCCGGCGTCGGTGGCGGTGATGCACTGCGACGGTCGCATGCGGGGGGTCCTCTCTCGGAGGGGCGGCCGGGGTGTGCGGCGTAACCGTTCGTCCCGGAATCAGTGGGAGCGCTCCCATGCGTGGTTCGAGAGGGACTGTAGGAGTCACCCATGTCCCTGACAAGAGGGTGGACGGGACGGCGTGGACGCAATCCCGAAACCGCTGGTCCGAGGAGTGTTACCTCGGCGGGGCTCCGGGTCCGTTCTTTCCGGGAGCGCTCCCGGACCACGCCTCGCGCCCCCGGAGTCGCCGGGTCCGCAACTCCGAGGCACGGCACCGGATGCCGGCGGCGGCGAGCCCGTCGGTGCGGGGGTCCTTCGGTACCGCGCGCTCAGGCGGAGTCGCGCAGTACGAGTTCCGTCCGGAGGATGACATGGCGCCAGGCCACGGCCGGCTCCTTCATCTCCTCCTCGAGCAGTCCCACCATGGCCCGGCCGATCTCTTCCACCGGCTGACGGACCGTGGTCAGCTTGGGATCCGTGTGCTGGGCCAGCAGGAAGTCGTCGAAGCCGACGACTCCGACGTCGTCGGGAACCCGGCGGCCCGCCGCGCGCAGGGCGGTCAGCGCACCGGCGGCCGTGGTGTCCGAAGCGGCGAACACCCCGTCGATCCCGGGGTGCCGCTCGATGAGGCCGGTCATCGCCCGGCGTCCGCTCTCCTCGGTGAAATCACCCTCCACGACGAGGGACGGCACGTCCTCGGCTCCCGCGCGCCGCAGCGCCTCCCGGTAGCCGCGCAGCCGGCACTGGGCGACGTACATGTCGAGCGGACCGGTGATCGTGGCGATGGTCCTGCGTCCGCTGTCCAGCAGGTGGGAGACCGCGTCGCGAGCACCGCCGACGTTGTCCGCGTCGACGTACGTCACACACTCGTCGCCCGTGCGCCGCCCCAGCAGGACGGTGGGCAGACCGGCTTGCGCGAGCATGTCCGGCAGCGGGTCCTGGGCGCGGACGGACATCATCAGGACCCCGTCCACCCGGCCGCCGCGCGCGTACTCCACGAAGCGCTGCCGCTCGGTCTCGGAACGGATCAGCGTCAGGAGCAGTTGCACCCCGCTGTCGGTCAGGGCGTCGCCGACCGAGCGGACGATCTCGCTGAAGAAGGGCTCGCCGAACAGCCGCCAGTCCTTCTCCGTCATCACCAGCGCCACGGCGTCGGCGCGACGTCCGGCCAGTGAGCGGGCGGCCAGGTTGGGCACGTAGCCCAGTTCGTCGATGGCGCGGCGCACCGCGTCCCGGGTCGAAGCGCGCACGCCCACCGCGTTGTTGATGACGCGGGAGACGGTGCCGCGCCCCACACCGGCGCGGGCGGCCACCTCCTCCAGCGTCGGGACACCGGGACGCTGCCTGCCCATACCCCACCCCCATCTCCCACCCGAGATCACCCGATACTACGACCCGCCCGGTGCGCGGGGGCCGGGACCGGTCATCGACGTCGCCGTCCGGCTGATCCGCTGTCAGGAACCGCGGGGGCGACCGGTGTTCACCGGCAGGGGCGCGGAGTACGGCACGGCGGCGCGGGGAGCAGCCCCCGCCGGCCGGTGGACGGCCACGGGCGGGTGTGGCGAGGCCCGGCGCGGGGCGCAAGTCGAGGGGCTCCGGTGCCGTACGGCACCGGAGCCCCTGGTTCTACAACACCATCTGCCGGCCTACGTCTGCGCCGGCCTTCTGTTTCCGCACGGTCGCCAGGGGGACGTGGGCGAGTGCGGGGATCGCTGATGCTTAACCGTGTGACCACCTTCCGATCCGGGGCCTGCGGTACCCGGGACGACTACGCGCTCACCCGGGCGATCCTGATGGTGTCGACCTCCTTCGTGCTTGTCCTGTTCGATCGACCTGCAGCTTCGGTTCCTGCGTACGACTGGCGGCTCCTGTGAGCCGCCAGGCCCGGCAGCCAGCCACAGGACCCCGGCTTTCTCCGGCCCTGTCACTCCGCTGCCGTGCCTTGGCACTGCGGGTACTGCACATACGGCAGTTCGTCCCTGCCGCCTCAACGACTTCTTGGCTACGAGGAAGACACTAACCTCACGCAACGCCGAATGTCTACTCCCGCCACGACAGATTTCCTACGACACGGGGAAGTGGACTTTTTGAGGCGTCCGAGTCCGGAAAAGCTACCCGGCTGTCCCTCCCGCCGGCGCCGCACCGGGCCTCAGCAGAGTGATCCTCGAAGCGCCCGGCTCCGTGACTGTCCAACACCGATGCGGCGCGCAGCGGCGCCCGGTGGCGCGCCGGCTCGTAGCGCGGTGGGATCAATCATGTGCGAGGCGGCGGACCGGGGGCAGAGGAACCCGTGGAAGCCAGACAGTCGGCAGCCGGTGAAGGGATGAACATCGTGTCACGACCGAGGATCTTGGTAGTGGGAGCGGGCTTCGCGGGAGTGGAGTGCGTACGGCGGCTGGAACGCAAGCTCACACCGAACGAGGCGGAACTGGCTCTGGTGACACCGTTCTCCTACCAGCTGTATCTGCCACTGCTGCCGCAGGTCGCCTCCGGGGTGCTGACCCCCCAGTCGGTCGCGGTGTCGTTGCGCCGGAGCCGCAAGTACCGCACGCGCATCATCCCCGGCGGTGCCATCGGCGTGGACCTGAAGGCCAAGGTGTGCGTCGTCCGCAAGATCTCGGGCGAGATCGTCAACGAGCGGTACGACCACATCGTGCTGGCACCGGGCAGCATCACCCGCACCTTCGACATCCCGGGCCTCACCGAGCACGCCCGGGGGATGAAGACGCTCGCCGAAGCCGTGTACATCCGTGACCACGTCATCTCGCAGCTCGACATCGCCGACGCCAGCGAGGACGAGACGGAGCGGGCGGCGCGGCTGCAGTTCGTGGTGGTCGGCGGGGGCTACGCGGGCACGGAGACCGCCGCGTGCCTGCAGCGCCTGACGCACAACGCCGTCAAGCGCTACCCGAGGCTCGACCCGAAGCTGATCAAATGGCACCTGATCGACATCGCGCCGAAGCTCATGCCCGAGCTGGGCGACAAGCTGGGGCGCAGCGCCCTGCACATCCTCCGCAAGCGGGGCATCGACGTCTCCCTGGGGGTGTCCATCGCGAAGGCGGGCCCCGACGAGGTCACGTTCACCGACGGACGGGTGATCCCCACCCACACCCTGATCTGGACCGCGGGTGTCGCGGCGAGCCCGCTGATCGCCACCCTGGGGGCCGAGACGGTCAAGGGGCGGCTGGCGGTCACCTCGGAGATGTGCCTGCCCGGCCACGACGGCGTCTTCGCGCTCGGTGACTCCGCCGCCGTGCCGGACGAGGCCAAGGACACGGCGGGCGCCATCTGCCCGCCGACCGCGCAGCACGCGCTGCGGCAGGGCAGGCACGTCGCGGACAACGTCATCGCGTCGCTGCGCGGGCAGCGGATGACGCCGTACGTGCACAAGGATCTGGGGCTCGTCGTCGACCTCGGCGGCATGGACGCCGTGTCCAAGCCGCTCGGTGTCGAGCTGCGCGGACTGCCCGCTCTGATCGCCGCCCGCGGCTACCACTGGTCGGCGCTGCGCACCAACGTGGCGAAGGTCAGGGTGGCGACGAACTGGGCGCTGAACTCGGTGGCCGGCGACGACTTCGTCCGTACGGGATTCCTGACCCGTACGCCGGCGACCCTGCGGGACTTCGAGTACACGAACGCCTATCTGACGCCCGAGCAGCTCCGGGAGCGCGTCGGGGGCCAGTGACGGGCGGGGCACTTCCCGCCGCGGGGAAGTGCCCTCTCCCGGGGGCGCGCTGCTCGGCACGCGGGGGCACAGGGTGCGCGGCCGGCGGGTGTACGACGACCCGGCCGTCACCCGAACCGGTCAGGATCGGAGAAGCGCGCGTCGGTCGGGCGCAACTAGCGTGACGGGCATGGCATCCATCGCATCCGTCACCCTTCACGTGGCCGACCCCACGGCCGCCCGGCGCTTCTGCACCACCGCCTTCGGTCTCGGCTCGCAGGTACGTCTGCGCGCCTCACAGGCACCCACCACCGGCTTCCGCGGATTCACGCTGTCCCTCACGGTGTCGCAGCCGGCCACCGTCGACAACCTCATCGGCGCCGCCCTGGACGCCGGTGCCGAGCCGCTGAAGCCCGCCGCGAAGTCGCTCTGGGGTTACGGCGGTGTCGTCCGGGCTCCGGACGGGACGATCTGGAAGGTGGCGACGTCGGCGAAGAAGGACACCGGCCCGGGCACCCGGCAGATCGACGACATCGTGCTCCTGCTGGGCGTGGCGGACGTGGCCGCGAGCAAGCGGTTCTACGTCGAGCACGGCCTCGCCGTGGCCAAGAGCTTCAGCCGCGTGTACGTCGAGTTCGAGGCCGGGCCGAGCCCCGTCAAGCTGGCGTTGTACCGGCGCCGCGCCCTGGCCAAGGACGCCGGGGTCTCCCCCGACGGCACGGGATCGCACCGGCTGACGATCGGCGGCGACGGCGCACCGTTCACCGACCCGGACGGATTCGCGTGGGAGAGCGCGCAGGTGGGGTCGACGGCCTGACGTGGCAGTGCCGGCCCCTGCCTCAGCCCGGGAACCGTCCCGTGTGGCGTAGCTGCCAGCGTCTTTCCGCGTAGGCCAGGTCGTCGCGCCACAGGCGGCCCGCGGCGGCTCGGATCAGCGGGCGGAGCAGGGGCGCCGCGCCGCGGGCGACGGCGAAGCCGCGGCGGTCCGACGCGGCCACGACGGCTTCGGTCACCGCGGTGCGCGGGCGGCCGAGTGCGTCCGGGGCCAGCGGGGTCGCGTGGGTCTCGACCACTGAGCCCTGTCCCTCCCCGTCGGTGATGTGCATGACCACCGTGCGGGGTTCCGGCGCCGTGAACACCGCCCGTACCGGCACGACGAGCCGGCCGGTGAGCTTGAAGGAGACGTCCACGGCGAACCCGTCGTCACGGTCGGCGTCGCCGTCGCCGGAGCCGGACCCCGGGTCGGCGGGGCTGCGGACGACGGTCAGGTCCACGAAGGAGTACGGGTGGAACCAGGCCCCGTGCCAGGGGTCGAGGCGGTTGGCCACCACGTCCTCCGGCTCGCACCCGCCGACCGCGCCGTACACGGCCTCGACCGCACCCGGCAGCGGCGGTCGTGCCGGTACCACCGGTGCGGGCAGCGGCTCCTCTTTGCCGACCGTGTCGAGGCGCACCCACACCAGCACCCCGTCGTCGTGCACGGGCAGGGGGTCCCAGCCGGCCGCGGGGCCGCCGTCCAGGGCGAGGCCGTGCCAGTGGCAGACGAGAGTGCCGCAGCGGACGGGGCTGCGGGCCAGCGGTGCGCCCAGGTGCGGGCACACCCCCGGCCCGGCCACGAGCCGTCCGCCGGCGTCCCGCCAGACGACGACTTCCTGCCCGGCGACGGAGCAGGCCAGCGGGCGGGCCGGACCGAGGTCCCGGGTGGCGCCGACGACGTACCAGTTGCCCGACGGGCGGGCGAGGGCCCGCTTCAGGGCGTCGGCGATGACGCCCGGCCGCGCCTCGCGCCAGGTGGGCCGCTGCTTCTCCCAGGCGACGGGACGGTGGCGCAGCCGCAGCGGCAGCCGCCGCAGGGCAGGCCGGCGCGGGCTGTTCACGCCGCCTCCTTGCGCCGGGACGGCCGCGCGCGGCCTTCGCGGGAGGCGGGGCCGGCGGACCCCGGTGCCGTGCGGTCCGCGCCGCGGGCTCTGGTCCGCGCGGCCACCACGCGCACCAGGCCGTCCAGCGCGACCGCGGTCCGCCGGCGCCGGGGCACCACCGCACGGCGGTGCAGCACGGCGTATCCCTCGTCGGCGAGGGTGTCGAGAATGGCTCCGTAGAGGACGAAAGCGGTGCGGATGCAGGGCCGTGACACCGGGTCGAGCATGGCAAGGCCGGGGGCAGCCGCGCGGTAGACACCGCGGGTCAGGTCCTCGGCGGCGCGCAGGGCCGCGGTGATCCGGGGGTCGCGGCGGCCCGTGTCCCGGCTCCAGCGCAGCAGGGCCCGGTCGACGCCGTGGGCGCCCAGCAGGTCCGCGGGCAGGTACACGCGCCCCCGGTCGAGGTCCTCCCCCACGTCGCGGAGGAAGTTGGTGAGCTGGAAGGCCACGCCGAGCGCCGCCGCGTGCGGGGCGGCCTCCTCGCGCGGTACGACCGTGCCGAGCACGGGCAGCATCTGGAGCCCGATGACGGCGGCCGAACCGTGCATGTAGCCGTACAGGTCCGCGTAGGTCGCGTAGTCCGTGACGTGCAGGTCGCTGCGCATCGAGGCCATGAAGTCGGTGAAGTGGCGGTGGTCGATGCGGTAGCGGGCGGCGGTGTCGGCGAGGGCCGCGACCACCGGCTCGTCCACCGGGCCGTCCCGGCGCAGGCCGCGGCTCAGGCGGGTCTCCAGCCGGGCGAGCGCCGCAGTGCGGTCGTGGACGGTGCGGCGCTCGTCCAGGGCGTCGACGATGTCGTCGGCCCAGCGGGCGAATCCGTACAGTGCGTGCACGGCCGGCCGACGCGCCACGGGCAGGAGCCGGGTGGCGAGGAAGTAGGTCCGCCCGTGCCGCGCGTTGAGCGTGCGGCAGTGGGCGTAGGCGGCGCGCAGGTCCGGTTCGTGGATGCCGGCGGCATCGAGTTCGCGGTCGGTCATGGGCGGACGCCTTCAACGGTCGTACGGCGGACGGGTGGGCGGGGGCCCCGGCGGGCGCGGGGGCCCGTGATGCGGGCCGCGGCGAGCTTGCCGGAGATGAGGACGGTCGGTACGCCGACGCCCGGGGTGGTCCCGCAGCCCGCCAGCACCGCGTTCTCGGTGCCGGCGACGAGGTTCCGCGGGCGGAAGGGGCCGGTCTGCGTGAACGTGTGCGCCGCCGAGAAGGGCGTACCTGCGGCGTGCCCCTGGCCGTGCCAGTCGGCCGGGGTGACCAGGCACTGCTCCTCGATCGACGCGGTGATCCCGGTGAGTCCGCGGTGCTCCAGGACGTCCAGGAGGCTGTCGCGGTAGCGGGGCGCGAGGTCGCCCCAGGCGGCGGCCCCGGGTCCGATGTCGGTGTTGGGGCAGGGCGCCAGGATGTAGTGCAGGTGGCGGCCCTCGGGGGCGAGTGACGGATCGGTGGCGGTGGGACGGGTGATCAGCAGGGACGGGTCGGTCATCAGGCTCCCGGTCCTGGTCAGTTCGTCGAACGTGCCCTTCCAGGCCCGGCCGAAGGACAGCGTGTGGTGCCCGAGGCCCGGCCAGGTCCGGTCGGTGCCCGCGTGCAGGACGACGGCGGAGGGCGCGTGCCGCAGGCGCAGCGGCCGGCGGGGGCGGCGGCCCAGCAGGCCGTAGGTGACGGGCAGGTCGGGGGTGAGCACGACGGCGTCGCACGGGATGCGGCCCTGGGAGGTGAGGACCGCGGTGACACGCGCGCCGGAGCGTTCGAGACCCGTCACGTCGTGCTCGTAGCGCAGTTCCGCACCCGCGTCCGCGGCGGCGTCGGCCATGGCCTGCGGCAGGGCGTGCATGCCGCCCCGCGTGAAGTACACACCGGCGACGGTGTCCATGTACGCGATGACGGCGTACGCGGCGAGGGCCCGCTCCGGGGGCACTCCGGCGTACAGGGCCTGGAAGGAGAAGACGCGGCGCAGGCGTTCGTCGCCGAGGAAGCGTCCGATACGGGCGTCCAGTCTGCCGAACCCGCCGAGTGCGGCGAGTCGGCCGAGGTCCGGGGTGAGCAGTTGCAGCGGCGAGTCGAAGTTCGCGTCGATGAAGCGGCGCAGCTGCACGGCGTAGAGCCGCTCCAGCCAGTGGCGCAGCCGTCGGTAGCCGGCGGCCTCGCCGGCCCCGGCGAAGCGTTCGATCTCGGCCTCCATGGCGTCCGCCCCGGTGTGGACGTCGAGTTCGCTGCCGTCGGCGAAGCGCGCTCGGTAGGCGGGGTGGAGGGGGATCAGGTCCACGCGGTCGTGGAGGCTGTCGCCGACGGCGGCGAACGCCTCGTCGGCGATGTCCGGCATGGTCAGCACGGTGGGGCCGGTGTCCATCCGGTACCCGGCGCGGTCGATGCGGCCGGCCCGTCCGCCCGGCAGGGTGCCGCGCTCGACGACGGTCACCCGGCGGCCCGCTCCCAGCAGGTGGAGTGCCGCCGACAGCCCGGCCAGGCCCGCGCCGACCACCACCACGTGGTCGGTGCGGCCGGGGATCGTCCTCGTCATCGTGTTCCTCCCGCGGTTCCGGCGCCGGTGAGACATGCGGTCGGGTCCTGCCCGGCGGTGCCCGGCGGTTCCGCCGCCGGCTCCGGGGCCGGTGTCACCCCGGCCGCCGCGCACATGAGGGCGTGCAGGCGGGTCCTGGCAGATGGCAGGAGTGCGGCCGCGGCGAGGTGCTGGGCGCTGCGGTCCGCGAGCCGCCCGATCCTCCGCTCGACGGCGGTCCGCGCGCCGGTGGCCTCCAGGACGTGCCGCACCTCGGCGAGTTGGGCCGGGGTCAGGTCACCGGCGCCGACGCACCGGTCGAGAACCTCGATGCCCGCCGTGTCCCGGGCCTGCGTGGCACGCGCCCGCGCCACAGCGACCAGGTAGGTGCGCTTGCCCTCGCGGATGTCGTCGCCGGACGGCTTGCCCGTGCCGAGCGGGTCGCCGAAGACGCCCAGCAGGTCGTCCCGGAGCTGGAAGGCGACTCCGGCGCAGCGCCCCGCCGCGCACAGGGCGTCGGTCGTGCCGGGGTCCGCTCCGGCCAGCGCGGCGCCCAGAGCCAGTGGCCGCTCCACGGAGTAGCGGGCGCTCTTGAGGCAGGCGGCGCGGATGGCCCGTGCCGGAGAGCCGGAGACGCTCGCCTGGTCGAGCACGTCCAGGTACTGGCCCGCCACCATCTCGGTGCGCATGGCCCGCCAGATCCGCTGGACGGCGGGCGGCGTCCCCGGGTCGGCGCCCAGGTCGGCGACGACGTCGTCCGCCCAGGCGAGGGCCAGGTCGCCGGCGAGGATCGCCCCGGCCTCGCCCAGCGACCGGGCCCGCCGGCCGCCCAGTCGGGCGTACTGCGCGCAGAGGTCGACGTGCAGGGCCGGCCGGCCCCGGCGCAGTACGGACGCGTCCATGACGTCGTCGTGGACGAGCGCACAGGTCTGGATGAGTTCGAGCGCCGCGCCGATCCGCAGGGCGTGTTCGGTCTGGACGGCATTCCGTCCGCCGCCGCAGCCGCGCAGCGCCCACCACAGGAACTGCGGACGCATCCGCTTGCCGCCCTGCCGGGTGAACCGGGCCACCCGCTCGGCCACGTCGGCTCCGAAGTCGGTGTCCAGCGCGGACGCCTGGGTGACGCGTTCACGCAGGACCGTGTCCAGCACGCGTCCCACGGCGGCGGGCACGTCCGCGTCCACCGCCTCCGGGTGCGGGTGCGAGCCGCCGGGCGGGCCCGAAGAGGCGCTCGCCTCCCGGATGTTGTGCGGGGTCAGGGGTGCCGGGCCGATCGCGGGGTGCCCCCCGGCCCTCGTACGACGCATCCCGGTTCCTCTCGTCGTTGCGGACGCGGGTTTGCCGGAGCTGATTCGGCGGGGGTGGGGGTGGCGGATGCGATGGCGTCCTTTTTTCCCGTCCGCCGGGGTAGTTGGGGGGTGCCGGGGCCGATCCGGACGGGGGCGGCCGCGAGCGGTGAAGCTACTGCGGGCTCCGGCCGGGAGCGCGGCGACACACGAGCGGCACCCGAATCGGACGCTGTTCGGGTGAGCGACCAGGCCCACCTGGCGGTGCGTCGTACCCCACCGGGGCGGCAGGGTCACGGCGTCCGGCCGACGGTACGTCGTACCCCACCAGGGCGGCGGGGCACGGCGCCCTACCGGGTGAGCGGTCACGGCACTCGGCCGACGGGGCGTCACCGTGCCCGGCCGTGGGTGGTCACAGCAGTCGCCGCACCCGTGCCGGCGTGCCCCGGTCCGCTCACCCTCGCGGGGTGGCGATGCGCCGACCGGCCTACCCCGCCCGCGGGTTCGGTGCGGCGCGCATCCGTGGAAGGGGTGCACGCGGAATGCTTCGGCGGGCGCATCTCCGTGCCCGCCGTCTTCCCCGCCGTACACCCGAGGAGTGGAACCTGTGCTCGACGCGGACGTCGCCATCATCGGCGCGGGAGCCGCGGGCCTGTCCCTGGCGCACCGCCTCTCGTCCGGTGCCGCGGGCCGCCGTACCCCCTCCGTCGTCCTGCTCACGGCGCCGCCCGGACCGCTGCGCCCACCCCGCCGGACCTGGTGCTTCTGGGAGGCGGGGCCCGGTGTCTACGACCGTGCGCTGACGGCTTCCTGGCAGCGGCTCAGGGTCCGGGGCAAGGGGGGCTCCTCGACCGAGAGCCGTATCGCTCCCCTGCGCTACAAGATGCTGTGCTCGGACGATTTCGAGGAACTCGTCCACCACGATCTCGCCGACCGGGCCTCGGTCCGCGTGGTCGAGGCCGTCGTCGACAGTGTCGAGGGCCTGTCCGGCGGTGGTGCTCAGGTCCGCGGGTCCACCGCGGCGGGCGCGTCGGTGGACGTGCGTGCGCGCTGGGTGTTCGACTCGCGCCCGCTGGAGGCGCTTCCCGCGGCCCGCACCACCCTGCTGCAGCACTTCCACGGCTGGTTCGTGCGCACCGACCGCCCCGCCTTCGACCGGGACGTCGTGGACCTGATGGACTTCCGGACCCCGCAGCCCGCCCGGGGTCTCTCGTTCGGCTACGTGCTGCCCACGGGGCGCCGCACCGCGCTGGTCGAGTACACCGAGTTCTCGGCCGCGCCGCTGACCGCGCACCAGTACGACGCCGCCCTGCGCCACTACACCGGCGACGTTCTCGGTCTGGGCGCGTTCGAGGTCACCGCGCGGGAGACGGGCGCGATTCCCATGACGGACGCCGTGTTCGCCCGGCAGACCGGCGAGGCGATCTTCAGGATCGGCACGGCCGGCGGAGCCACCCGGCCGTCGACCGGATACACCTTCGCGGCCGTGCAGCGTCAGACGCGCGCCGTCGCGGCAGCGTTCCGGGCCGGGCGCCGCCCGGCGCCTCCGCCGGCGCATTCGGTCCGCTCCCGTGCCATGGACGCCGTGCTGCTGCGCGCGCTTGCCGCGGGACGGATCGACGGGGCGGACTTCTTCTCCCACCTGTTCGGACGCGTCCCCGCGGAGCGTCTGCTGCGCTTCCTCGACGGACGCACGCGGCTGCGCGAGGACATCGCCGTCGGCCTGCACACCCCCGTCCTGCCGATGCTGCGTACGGCGGCCGAACTGCCCTGGCTGCCCCGCCGGCCGTCCGCGGAGACCTGACGCCGCCGAAGCGACCGCCCCCTTCCGGAAAACGAGGAGACTGCATGCCCCTGCTGTGCGACGCGGAGCTGGCCACGGCGTTCGACCGCGCCTCCCGCACCTACGACCGCCTGGTCGCCTTCAATCCCGGGTACCACGCCCATCTACGGCGCTCGGTGCGCCGCCTGGCCCTCCCGGACGGCGGGGCCGGGCGGCGGGTGCTCGACCTCGGCTGCGGTACGGGGGCGTCCACCGCGGCGCTCGCCGCCGTGCTGCCCGAGGCGGACATCGTCGCGGTGGACGCGTCGGCGGGCATGCTGGAGCGGGCGGCGGCCAAGAACTGGCCGGCGCGGGTGACGTTCCGGCACTCCTCGGCGGAGCGCCTGGCCGTGGAAGGGGTGGAGGGACCGTTCGACGCGGTCCTGGCGGCGTACCTGTTCCGCAACGTCGCCGATCCCGACCGGATCCTCGCGGCCGTGCGCGACCTGCTCGTCCCGGGCGGCAGACTCGCGGTGCACGAGTACACGCTCAGCGGTCTGCCCGCCCACCGCGCGGTGTGGAACGCGGTGTGCCGGGGCATCGTCCTGCCGGCCGGCACGGCGGCCGGGAATGGCCGCCTCTACCGGCATCTGTGGCGCAGTGTCGTCGAGTTCGACACGGCGCAGGCCTTCGGCGAGCGGGTGCGGCGCGCGGGCTTCGGGCGGGTGCGGGTGCTGCCGGTCCCGGGCTGGCAGACCGGCATCGTGCACACGGTGGTCGGCAGGCGCGAGGCCGGCCCGCACGGCGGTGCCGCGTGAACCGGCGTACGGGCGGCGCGCCGCGGCGGGGCCGGGACCGGCGCGCCCGGGTGCTCCTCCCGTGTCCGGGCCGTCCGCGGGTGACGGGGGAAGCGCCCTCCACTGCCGTGGTCGGCGGCGGTGTCGCGGGGCTCGCCGCCGCGACCGCTCTCGCCGAGCGGGGGGTGCGGGTGACGCTCTACGAACGCGACCAGGTGCTCGGCGGCCGGGTCTCCGGCCGGCCCGTCACGCTCGCCGACGGGAGTCCGGCGACGATGAGCCGGGGCTTCCACGCGTTCTTCCGCCAGTACTACAACCTGCGGGGCCTGCTGCGCCGGGCCGATCCGGACCTCGGCATGCTCACCGCCCTGCCCGACTATCCCCTGCGGCACAGCAGCGGCGTGCACGACAGTTTCCGCCACGTGCCGCGCACGCCGCCCTGGAGTGCCCTGGGCTTCGCCGCCCTCAGTCCCACGTTCGGAGCACGCGATCTGCTGCGGATGAACCCGTCGGCGGCCCTTCCGCTGCTGGACGTGCGTGTCCCGGACGTCTACGACCGGTTGGACGGCACCAGCGCCCACGACTTCCTCGCCTCGATCCGCTTTCCCGCGGCGGCACACCATCTGGCCTTCGAGGTCTTCTCCCGCAGCTTCTTCGCCGATCCGCGGACGCTGTCCGCCGCGGAGATGGTGCTGATGTTCCACATCTACTTCCTGGGCTCCTCCGAGGGCCTGCTGTTCGACGTCCCCCGCGAACCCTTTCCGGCCGCGCTGTGGGAACCCCTGGCCCGCCGTCTCGACGCCCTCGGCGCACAGGTGTGCACCGCAACCCCCGTCGAGTGCGTGAAGCCCGCTCCCCGGGGCGGCTACCGCGTCGTGCACTCCGGGGGCGAACGGCACCACGACACCGTCGTGCTCGCCCTTGACACGGAGGGGCTGCGTACCGTCGTGGGCCGATCCCCGGAGCTGGGGGACGCCGGCTGGCGCGCCCGGGTGGCGGGGCTGCGCACCGCTCCCCCGTTCCTCGTGTCCCGGCTGTGGCTGGACCGCCCGGTCGCCCCGCGCCGCCCCGGCTTTCTGGGAACGAGCGGCTTCGGCTCCCTGGACAACGTCAGCGTCGTCTCCGGCTGGGAGGGCGAGGCCGCCCGCTGGGCCGCCCGCACGGGCGGCTCCGTGGTCGAACTGCACGCCTACGCGCTGCCCGAGGACTGCGTACGGGACGTGGAGGAGAAGCGGGTCGTCGACCAGCTGCACCGGGTGTATACGGAGACGCGGGGGGCCGGCGTCGTCGACGTGCGGCACGAGTGGCGCGCCGACTGCCCGCTCTTCCCGGTGGGCGGATACGCCGACCGGCCCACCGTGCGGACGCCGGACCCGGGTCTGACGGTGGCGGGCGACCTGGTCCGCACGGATCTGCCCGTGGCGCTCATGGAGCGCGCGGCGACCTCCGGGTTCCTGGCCGCGAACGCGCTGCTGGAGGGCTGGGGCGTGCGCGGCCAGACCCTGTGGACCGTGCCCGACCGCGGACGCTCCGCCGTGCTGCGGGCACTGGCCGGCCGGGGGCGCGGCCGGGACGGCCGGTCGGCGGGCGCGCGGCCCCGGTGACGCGTGGTGCAGGGGTTGCCCGGCCGCCCGTGCTGTGCCGTAATCGAAGAATCCGCGGGGCGGATCTTCGCGGTGTCGGAGCCGCGCCGGAAGGAGCGGCTGGAATGCACGAGTACGCATCCGGGTCGGGCGACGGGGCCACCGCGACGCCGGGAGGCCTGCTCGACCTGCTGCAGGTGGCGGCCGTGGTCCTGGACGGCGACGGACGGGTCGTGCTGTGGAGCCCCGAGGCCGAGCAGCTGCTCGGATACCTGGCGCGGGAGGCCCTGAACCGCAGGGCCGACGAGCTGCTGGTGTCCCCGGACAACCGGCAGCGGGCTCGGGACCTGTTCGCCCATGTGCGGTCCGGTGCCGGATGGGCGGGCGTGTTCCCGCTCCAGCACCGGGACGGCACGGAGGTCCCGGTGGAGTTCCGCACCATGCGGCTGCGCGACCGCCGGGGGAACACGCACCTGCTGGGCCTCGCGGCGGACGCCACCACCGTACGGGGCGTCGAGCGGGACCTGGCCCTGTCGCACAGTCTGGTCCGGCAGACGCCGCTCGGCATCGCCGTGTTCGACACGGATCTGCGGTGGGTGAGCGTCAATCCCGCCCTGGAGCGGATGAACGGCGTGCCCGGGGAAGCGGTCCTCGGACGCCGCATCGGGGAGGTCCTGCCGGATCTCGACGTCGAGGCGATCGAGTCGCGGATGCGGCATGTGCTGATCACGGGCAGGCCCCTGCTGGACCAGATGACCGTCGGCCGGACGCCGGGGCACCCGGATCCCCGGGCGTTCTCCGAGTCGTACCACCGCATCGAGGACACGCACGGCCGCGTCCTCGGGCTGGCGATGGCAATCATCGACGTGACCGAGCGGCAGAACGCGGCGACGGAGGTCTCCGAGGCACGCGAACGGCTCTCGGTCATCGCGGACGCGGGCGCCCGCATCGGCACCACACTGGATCTTCAGCAGACCGCCCGCGAGCTCGCGGACGTGGCGGTGCCGCAGCTGGCCGACCTGGCCGCCGTCGACGTGCTGGAGACGGTGGTCACGCACGGCACCACCTCGGCGGTCACCGGCGACTCGCACGCCGAGTTCAGGGCGCTCGCGGTCGCGGCCGGCTACCTCACCGACGCGATCCACGCGGCGGACCCGGTGGGCGAGCTGGCCACGTACAGCTCGTCGAGGATCATCACGCAGTGCGTCCGCGAGGCCCGGCCGGTGCTGGTGGAGCGGGTGGACGCGGCGATGATGCGCCGCATCGCCAGGGACGCGCACGCCGCCCAGGCCCTGCACACGGCAGGCGTCCACTCCTATCTCGCCGTCCCGCTGGTGGCCCGGGGAGAGGTCCTCGGCACGCTCAGCCTCTACCGCTCGGTCAACACGCGCGCCTTCGACGAGCAGGACCGCATCCTCGCCTCCGAGCTCGCCGCGCGGGCGGCCATCTGCGTCGACAACGCCCGCCTCTACGGGAGGGAACGCGCGGCCGCGCTGACCCTTCAGCGGAGTCTGCTGCCGCCCGCGCCCGCGGAGCACGCGGGCCTGGACATCGCCGCGCGGTATCTCCCGGCGCTGAGCGAGGTGGGCGGCGACTGGTACGACGTGTTCTCCCTGGGGCCCGGCCGGACCGGACTCATCGTGGGCGACGTGATGGGCAAGGGCGTCCAGTCGGCCGCGGTCATGGGGCAGTTGAGCACGGCCACCCGCGCACTCGCCCGGCTCGACCTGCCGCCCGCCGAGCTGCTGCGCCATCTCGACGACATCACGGGATCGCTCGGCGACACGATCGCCACGTGCGTCTACGCGGTGTGCGACCTCGGCCGGGGCAGCTGCGAACTCTCCAGCGCCGGCCACCTGCCGCCCGTCCTCATCCGGCCCGACGGCGGCGCCGGGCTCCTGGAGATCCCCGGCGGGGTACCCCTGGGCGTCGGCGGCGTGGACTTCGGCACCATGGAAGTCGCCATGGCCCCGGGCTCCCTGCTCGCCCTGTACACCGACGGGCTGGTCGAGAACCGCTACGACCCCATCGACACGGGTCTGAACACGCTGACGCGACTGCTTCAGGGGCCCCAGCGCCCGCTGGAGACGACCAGCGACCAGCTGCTCGCCGCCCTGCGCCCCGAACCCGACGACGACGTGGCTCTGCTGCTGGTCCGCAGGCGGGCCTGACCGGGCGCCCGCCGGTCCCGGTGGGGCGCCGAGGCGCCGCGCCCGCTCAGGAGCCCGGGGTGATCCGGATCCCGAGCGTGCCGCCGCGGCCGCGGCGCAGCCGGCTGCCGAGCAGGGTGAGGCGGCCGGAAAGGCCGTACTTGCGGGCGATGAGCCGGCGGATGCGGTCGGTCCCCGCCTCGTCCAGGATCTCCGCCGTGGCGGGGAGCTGGGCGCCGGTCGGGTGGCCGCGCAGGTCACAGGGGCCGGCGAGGACGTCGGGGCGGTTGCGGATGCGTTTGACCTTGCCGGTGTCCGCGGCCGTCCAGATGCCGAGGGCGTCGCCGTCGCGGACCACCCAGACCGGTGTCGAGACTCCCGTGCCGTTCTTGCGGTAGCTGGTGACGAGCAGGTACTTGCCTGCGGCGAGCGCGTCCAGCGGGGAATCGTCCATACCTGAATTCTAGGCCCTGTCCGGCCGGTCCACTCGGGCCGGACCTGCCCCCGCCCCCGCTCCGCCGCCGGCCCGCAGTGCCGCCGCGTCAGGACAACTGGCCGTCGTAGTCCGGCAGTTTGAAGGTCCGCTCGGCGTGGCCGCCCACGAGGTCGGAGGTGTTGTTCCCGACGTTCGCGATGATCGTGTATCCCTGCGACTCGATCGCCGCGCGCCTGCCGGTCTTGTAGGCGCTGACCTCGTCGAAGAGGTCGGGCAGGCTGCGCACGTGCAGTCCGTCGACGGGGTAGCCGACGGCCTTGAGGTTCCACTTCGTCTCGCTCGCGATGATGCCCGGACGCGCGGTCACGAAGAACACGGCGGCGCCCTGCGCGTGGGCGTAACGGGCCAGCGCCAGCGAGGCCTTGAGCGCCGGGGTGGGCAGCTCGTACCACGGGTGGAAGTCCGTCTCCAGCGCGGTGTTGTCGATGTCGAAGACGACCGCGAGCTTCTGCCCACCGGGGTGCGCGGTGCGCTGCTGCACGTAGGGCTGTGCCTGGTCGATGACGGCCTGGACGTCACGCTGCCAGGTGGCGTAGTCGATGTCGGCCGCCTGCGCCGTCGCCGCGCTCACGGCTGCCGCGCGCGGGGCCGCGGCGGCGGCCCCCGTCGCCCCGGCGGTTCCGCCGAGGCCCAGCGCCACGACCACCGAGATGGCACCGATCCGACGCCCCGCACCGCGTGCTCTCATGTCCGTCCCCTTCGTCGACCCGAAGCGGCGAGGATAGACCTCCCACGCCGCTTCAGCCATGGTCACGACAAGAAGTGGAGAGCAGGCGACGCGAAAGTTACCTCTTGGTAGAGAGTTGTCCGGCCGCTGCGGCCATCCGTCGCACCGCCTCCGTGATCAGCTCCGGCGAAGTCGCCGGATTCAGGCGTACGTGGACCGCGTCGCCGGTCCGAAAGGGAAGCCCGGAGTTGAGGGCGACCCGGCCGCGCTCCAGGAAGACCACCGCCGGGTCGCCGCCGAGGCCGAGGGCGCGGCAGTCCAGCCAGGCGAGGAAGGCGGCCTCCGCCGGCGGTACCGCACCTCGGGCAGGTGCTAGGCCGGCAGGGCGGCGAGCAGCCGTCGGTTCTCGTCCAGGCCGGCCAGCAGGGCGTCGAGCCGGGCGGTGCCCTCCCGCAGCACGGCGGCGTGGGCGATCACGCCGACATGGCTGGGATTGTGTCCGACCTACTCCGGAAGGCGGTCCAGATCGTCCGCCGCCTTGGGGCCGGCGACGGCGAACCGGGCCGGCGCCTCGGCGTACGCCGTACCGGCCGGCTAGCCGGTGTAGCCCCGCGCGAGCGCGTCCGTGACCGCCCGCACGACCGGCGCGGCCGACGGCACGTCCATCTCGGCCACCCACAGCGGCAGTACGTCGTCGGGATGGGTGCGCACTTAGGTGGGCGGCAACTCGGCAGTCTAGATTGCCTGTTGACCGAGTGACCCCAGTGACCCCAGAAACCCAGGAGCCGACCGTGCCCGAGAACCAGGCAGCCGCGGAACACCCCTCCGAGCCGGTGCGCAGCCGCATCGTCACCACACAGCCGCACACCGCGCGGATCTGGAACTACTGGCTCGGCGGCAAGGACAACTACGAGGTCGACCGCGCCGCCGGCGACCAGATCCGTCAACTGCACCCCGGCATTGGCGACTACGCCCAGGCCGACCGCCTGTTCCTGGGACGGGCGGTACGGCATCTGGTCGCCGACCGCGGGATCACGCAGTTCCTCGACATCGGCACGGGGCTGCCGACGGCGGACAACACCCACGAGGTCGCCCAGCGCCTCGCCCCCGACGCGCGGATCGTGTACGTCGACAACGACCCGCTCGTCCTCGCCCACGCCCGCGCGCTCCTGACGAGCACCCCGGCAGGCAGCACGGACTACCTCGACGAGGACCTGCGCAATGTCGACGCGATCCTCGAACACGCCGCCAGGACACTGGACCTGAGCCTGCCGGTCGGGCTGATGCTGCTCGGCGTCGTCATCTTCGTGAACGACGACGAGGAGGCGTACGGCATCGTGCGCCGCCTCCTGGACGCCCTCGCCCCGGGCAGCCACCTCGTCCTCTCGCACACCGTCACGAGCCCCGCGATGCCCGACGTGGACGCGGCCGTGGCCTTCTGGAACGAGCACGGCACCCCGAAGCTGACCCAGCGCACCCCGGAGGCGGTCGCCCGCTTCTTCGACGGGCTGGAACTCCTCGAACCGGGCGTGGTCTCCTGCTCGCGCTGGCGCCCGGAGACCTCCTCCGGCGAGGAGCCGGAGGAGGTGGCCATGTTCGGCGGGGTGGGGCGCAAGCTCTGACGGCGGCCGTGCCGGGAGACCTCGGCGCCGAGAGGTGAACACCGCGGCGCGTACGCACGTATGCAAGGGGGGCGCTCGACCGGCGCCCGGGCGGTGGTGACGCCGCGCAGCTCGGCTTCGGGAGCCATGGATGAGGCACGCACGACGACGGATCGTCCGACGGGGAGCGCGCTTCGCCGCCGTGGGCGGACTGCTCTGCGGTGGGCTGATGGTCACGCACGCCGTGGCGAGCGAGCCGTCCGACGTCTCACGTGCGCAGGGGAGTTCCGCGGCGTCCGCCGCCGACACGGGGTCCGGGCTGGTCGCCCGCCTCGGCACGGACCGCGCCGCGGGCAGTTGGATCGGTTCCGACGGCCGCCCGGTCGTGGGCGTCACGGACGCGGGGGCGGCGGCCGAGGTGCGGAAGGCCGGTGCCCGGCCCAGAATCGTCGACCACAGCCTGCGGGACCTCAAGTCCGTTACGGAGAGCCTGGCTTCGGCTCCCCGGGTGCCCGGCACCGCCTGGGCCGTCGACTACGCGCACAACAAGGTGGTGGTCCGGGGCGACAGCACCGTCTCCGCCTCCGACTGGTCCCGTATGACGAAGCTGGCCGACGGCAGCGGGGACCGGGTCCGCATGGAGCGGACCCGGGGGGCGTTCACCACACGGCTCAACGGCGCGCAGCCGATCCTTTCGAGCGGCGGGCGCTGTTCGGCGGGGTTCAACGTGACCGACGGGCGCGGTGATTTCATCCTGACGGCCGGGCACTGCGGTCCGGCCGGCTCCGTCTGGTTCTCCGACACCAACGGCACCCGGCAGGTGGGACGGACGGTGTCACGGTCGTTCCCCGGGGGTGACTTCTCGCTCGTGCGGTACGCGGACGGCCAGACCGGCACGGACAGCAACGTCGTCGCCATCGGCGGGGACCGCGGGGTGCGGATCACGGCGGCCGCCGATCCGGCGGTCGGCCAGCGGGTCTTCCGCAGCGGCAGCACCAGCGGGCTGCACGACGGCGAGGTGACCGCGCTCAACGCCACGGTCAACTACCCGGAGGGCACGGTCACCGGTCTCATCGAGACCACGGTGTGCGCCGAACCGGGCGACAGCGGCGGCCCGTTGTTCTCGGAAGGTGTCGCCCTGGGCGTGACGTCCGGCGGCAACGGCGACTGCGACACGGGCGGCACGACGTTCTTCCAGCCGGTGACCAAGGCGCTCACCGCGCTCGGTGTGCGCCTGGCCGGACAGCAGGGTGCGTCGGCGGCCGGCGGTCAGGCCGCGCCGGCGCCCTCGGCCACGCAGGGTGCCGCCGTCGCGCCGGGTGCGGCGGCGCCGGGCTCGGTCGAGCCGGTGGGCACACCCGGCACCGCGGAGACGCTTGTGTCGCGGCTCACGGACCCCAGGAACATCGGGCCCGGCCTGCTGGTCATCGCGGGCAGCATCGTCGCCCTGGTCGCCACCCGGTACATCCGGACGGAACAGGACCGCAGCCGCTACCGGCGCCACTATGCGCAGAGTTGGGGATGATCTCCGCCGGGCGGCCGGGCCGGGGCACCGGCGGGCGCGACCGCCCTGTGACGGCGGAGGGTGAGTGATCGGTCGGTGGGAGGCGCGCTCACGCAACCTGCGTGGTGCGCGGGGAGGCCGCTGCCCACTCGAGGACGAGCCGCTGGTACTCCCGCCGCTCGTCCATGGTCAGCGTCCCGCCCGTCCGGAACCAAAGAGCCCGGATCTCCTCGTTGACCTCGGCCGCGGAGCGCGCCGAAGCGGATTCAGGAGTGGTGGACATGATGTGAAGCATACGGCGCCGAGAGTGAAGGCGATGTGAGTAAAGGCGCATTCAGGGGCATCCCGGACCGTGAAGCTGATCACTCCTGTCGCAACTGTCCCGTTCGTGACCGGGCATCGGGGCGCGGGCCCGCCGCCCACGGGACGGCCGGTCAGGTGCCGGGCTTGCGGCCGTACACGAACACGTCGTCGCCGTTCTTCAGCAGCGACCAGTACTTCTTCGCGGTGGTGGTGGTCATGTTGACGCAGCCGTGTGAGCCCGGCGGGTTCCACATGCTGACGCCGACGGAGTGGAAGGCCTGACCGCCGTCGAAGAACTGGCTGTAGGGCATCGGGACGTTGTAGATGCTCGACACGTGGTCGATGTCACGCCAGTAGACCTTCTTCAGGCCGGTGCGGGTCTCGTACCCGTCGCGCCCGGTCCGCACCGGGACCGGGCCGTAGACGAGCGTGCTGCCGTCCTGGATCCAGCTCAGCTGGAGCGTCAGGTTCACGCAGGCGATGCGGCCCTTGTTGACGGGACACGCGCCGTCCCGGTTGGGGTTGCTCCCGACGGCCTTCTGCTTGTTCATGAGATCCATCACACCCCAGGTGACGGACCCCGCGTAGCCGATGTTCGGGCTGATGCCGTGCTTGGTCTGGAAGGCCTGGGTCGCCTTGCAGTCCGCGCTGGACTGCCTGCCGTCGACCGGGCGGCCGAGGAACTTCTCGACCTGCTTCTGATACGGGCCGGTCTGCGTGGTGCAGCTCGCGGCGTGCGCCGGCGAGGTCCCGAGCGCGAGCGAGAGCGGTGCGATCAGCCCGGTGATCCCGAGTGCGACGGCGCCCCGTCTGCGGATGTCCCCCATGGCAGGCCCTTCCCCTTCATTCGGTCTTGCGATCTCTGACACCTAGACCGACCGCCGGGGGAATCGGTTGTAGGTCCCCGCGCGCTGCGACGGAACGGTGACATTACGCCTCGCCCCGGGCTCGGCGTGCAAAGGGGCCACTTTTCCCCGACTGGCCCCTGAATTCCGTGCAGTGGACTGCCTACCCTGCGGACATGCACCTCACTCTCGCCGAGGATCTGGCCCGGTTCACCGCACTCCTGCAGTCCGCGCGCGATCTCGCCGCCCGTGAGGTGAGCGGCCTCGCGGACCGGCCGGTCGCCCGGCCCGGGCAGGCGCCGGCCGCCGAGCGGCTCCCGGCCGGGGGCCTCGGGGCCGAAGGTGCGCTGGCTCACTTCGCCGAGCGGTGGGCACCCGGGTTCTCCGGCTCCGCCGGCCCCCGCTATCTCGGCTTCGTCACCGGGGGCGCGACTCCGGCGGCCCTGGCCGGGGACTGGCTGACCGGCACGTACGACCAGAACGTGTCCGGCGCGGGAGACTCGTCCGCGACCGCCCTGGAGCGCGAGACGCTGGGCTGGCTGCGCGAGCTGTTCGGCCTGGGCGACGAACACGCCGGGGCCTTCGTGACCGGTGCGACCGTCTCCAACACGGTCGGTCTCGCCGTCGCCCGCGAATGGCTCGGTGAGCGCCTCGGGGTCTGCGTCTCGCGGGAGGGCGCCGCGGCGCTGGGGCCCGTCGACGTACTGTCCGGCAGCCCCCACTCCAGCATCGCGAAGGCCCTGTCCGTGCTCGGCGTCGGCCGGGAACGGCTGCGCCGCGTTCCCGTACTCGCCGGGAACCGCGAGGCCGTCGACGTCGGGCGGCTGGCCGAGGCGCTCGACGCTCTCGACGGGCGGCCGGCCGTGGTGGTGGCCAACGCCGGGACCGTCAACACGGTCGACTTCGACGACCTGCGGGCGATCGCCGCACTGAAGGAGCGCCACGACTTCTGGCTCCACGTCGACGCGGCCTTCGGCGGTTTCGCCGCCCTCTCCCCCGCGCACGCCCACCTCACCGACGGTCTCGACGCGGCCGACTCGGTCTGTGTGGACCTGCACAAGTGGCTGAACGTGCCCTACGACGCTGCCGTCCAGTTCACCCGGCGCCAGGACCTCCAGGTCCGGGTTTTCCACAACGCCTCGCCCTACCTGGGACTCCCCACCGAGGAACCCGACTTCCTGCATCTGACGCCGGAGAACTCACGGCGGCTGCGCGCCCTGCCGTCCTGGTTCTCCCTGCTGGCGTACGGGCGCGAGGGGCACCGCGAGATCGTGGAGCGCAACATCGCGCTCGCCGGGCGGCTCGGCGAGCGCATCGCGGCCACCCCGGGCCTGCGGCTCCTGGCGCCCGTGCGTCTCAACGTCGTCTGCTTCACCCCGGCGGGCGACGCGACACGGGAACGGGTGCACGCACTCGCCGCGGCCGTCGCCGCGTCGGGCGAGACCTTCCTGACCCCGACCGTGTACGACGGGACGCATGCCCTGCGGGCCGCGTTCAGCAACTGGCGTACGTCGGAGGCGGACACGGACCTGGTGCTCGACGCGCTGGTGCGGGCCCTGGACACCCTGGAGCCGTGAGCGGTGCCCGTCCGCGCTCTCGTGACACGGGCGGGCTGGATCAGTCACCGTGGTGCCGGACCGCCTGCCGCCAGCCGGTGTTGACCGCCGTGAGGCCGCCGTCCACGCACAGTGCCGTACCGGTGATCCAGGCGGCGTCCCGCGAGGCCAGGAAGGCCACGGCGGCGGCGATGTCCTCGGGCTCCCCCACCCGGCCCAGCGGGTACAGCTCTCCCGCCGCGGCGAGGTCGGCGTCCCGGCCCGCCCAGGCCGTGGTGCGGACCGTGCCCGGCACCACCAGGTTCACGCGCACTCCCCGCGGGGCCGCGTGCCCGGCGAGGGTGCGGGTCAGGGAGACGAGGCCCGCCTTGGCCGCGCTGTAGGCGTGGTTGCCGAAGTCCTGCAAGCCGTTGACGGAGCCGATGCCGACGACGGCGCCGCGGCCGGAGGCCACCAGGTGGGGCAGCGCGGCGCGGCAGCAGCGGTAGGCGCCGGTCAGTGTGAGGTCGAGATCGCGTGCCCAGACCTCGTCGGGCTCGTCCTCGAAGAGCGGCTGGTCCGGGGTGCACCCGTACGCGTTGTTGACCAGCACGTCCAGCGAGCCGAACGCCTCCACCGCGTACGCCACCGCCCGCTCCACGGAGGCCCGTTCTGCCACGTCGCACAGGAATGCCTCGGCCCGGCCGCCCGCCGCCCGGATCGCCCCGGCGGTCTGCTCCGCCTCGGCCGTGTCGATGTCGGTGACGAGGACCGCGGCGCCCTCCTCGGCCAGGCGGCGGGCTGTCGCGGCACCGATCCCCCGGGCCGCGCCCGTGATGAGAACTCCGTACCCCTCGAAACGTCTCGTCGCAGTCATACGGGCGACCGTAGTGCTCCGGAGATCACCCCGACAGCCGCGTGCGGGGTTCGAGCACCGCGCTCAGCGGTAGCCGGTCGGGTCCGCAGGACGGCCCGGGTCCTGGACCTCGTCCATGTAGCGCCAGGCGTCGGGGCGGCTGCCGTCGAGGTCGGTGAAGCCGTAGGTCCCGGCGAGCCCGCCGCTGGAGAGCGACTGGCCGTTCCAGCGGGCCCGTCCGGGGTCCGCGGCCAGGGCGGCCACCGCACGGCCGACGTAGCGGGGCGTCTCGGAGATGCCGAAGTGCGGGACGCGCTCCAGGGCGTCGCGCCAGTTGTCCTCGCTCACCCCGAAGTGCTCCAGCATCATCTCGGAGCGCAGCCAGCCGGGCGTGAGGGCGACGGCGGTGGCGGCGCGCGGCCCGATTTCGTGGCCGAGGGCGAACGCCATGCGCAGGACGGACGACTTGGCGAGGTCGTAGAAGAAGGAGACGCGGTAGTTGGCGCGGTTGTACTCGGCGGTGCCGTCTGTCATCTCCACGACGAGGCCGCCGGGGTGACGCAGCAGCAGCGGCAGGGCGTGGTGGCTGGTGATCGCGTGGGTCTCGACCCCGAGCCGCAGCAGCCGCAGCCCGTTGTCGAGGTCGTGCTCCCAGACGGGGGTGTCCCACTCGAAGAGCAGCTCGCCGCCCCAGACGTCGTTGACGAGTACGTCCAGCCGGCCCCGCTCGTCCGCGATCCGGTCCACGAGCGCGCGGACCTCGGACGGCACCAGGTGATCGGTGGGTACGGCGATGCCGTGGCCGCCCGCCTCGGTCACCAGGTCCGCGGTGTCCTCCAGGGTCTCCGGCCGGTCGTACTCCGAGCGCCGGGCGCGCGTACTGCGTCCGGTGACGTAGACGACGGCTCCGGCCGCGCCCAGTTCCACGGCGATTCCGCGGCCCGCGCCCCGGGTCGCCCCCGCGACCAGCGCGACCCTGCCGTCCAGCGCTCCCGCCATTTCCCGACCTCCCGTGTTCCGTGACACCACCTTGACCGACGCGGCGCGTCGGCAGGTGTCGCTCCGAGGGTGTCGTAAAAGGCGGACATCCTCTGTCGCCTTTTCTCGGCGACCTGCGGCGGGCTCGGGACCCGCCCACCCGGGACCCGCGCGGGTTCTGGCCACGCGGGTCCCGGGTGGCCGGCCACGGGTGGGCGGGTCCCGGCCGTAGGAGGCCCGCACGGCCGGGGGGCCGGGCTCTCAGTGGCCGCGCGCGATCCACTCCTGCAGGTGCGGGGCCTCCGCGCCGACGGTG
The DNA here is from genome assembly GCF_056387915.1 of Streptomyces sp. GLSS-08. Classification (NCBI taxonomy): domain Bacteria; kingdom Bacillati; phylum Actinomycetota; class Actinomycetes; order Kitasatosporales; family Streptomycetaceae; genus Streptomyces; species Streptomyces sp. GLSS-08. The sequence continues at coordinate 8,338 of NZ_JBWJAQ010000002.1, read as the reverse complement.
GTCGTCTCCCCGTGCCCCGTCCGCACCACGGTGTCCGCGGGGAGGCCGAGCAGACGCTCGCGGATCGACTCGACGATCGTCGGGAAGTGCGAGTAGGAGCGGCCGGTGGCTCCAGGTCCGCCCTGGAAGAGCGTGTCGCCGGTGAAGACGCTGCCCAGACCGGGGGCGTACAGGCAGACCGCGCCCGGGGCGTGGCCCGGTGTGTGCAGGACGGTGAGGTCGGTGCCCGCCACCTCGATGACCTGGCCGTCGGCCAGCCAGGCGTCGGGGAGGCGGCCGGGGTGGGTCTGCTTCCACAGGGGCAGGTCGTCGGGGTGCAGCCAGATCGTGGCGCCGGTCCGCTCGGCGAGGGCGGGCGCGGCGTCGATGTGGTCGTTGTGCGCGTGGGTGCACACGATGGCCCGCAGCGTGCGGTCGCCCACGGCCTCGGCGATCGCGTCGGCGTCGTGGGCGGCGTCGATGACGATCGCCTCGTGGTCGTCGCCGACGATCCAGACGTTGTTGTCGACGTCCCAGGTGCCGCCGTCGAGCGAGAACGTGCCCGAGGTGACGAGGTGGTCGATGCGTGTGTGCGTCATCAGAACACCACCACCGAACGCAGGACGTCGCCCTGGTGCATCCGCTCGAAGGCCTGCTCCACCTCGTCGAGCGCGATCGCCTCCGACACGAACGCACCGAGGTCCAGGCGGCCCTGGAGGTGCAGGTCGATCAGCATCGGGAAGTCCCGGGACGGGAGGCAGTCGCCGTACCACGAGGACTTGAGGGATCCGCCGCGTCCGAAGACGTCCAGCAGGGGCAGTTCGAGCTCCATCTCCGGTGTGGGCACCCCGACGAGGACGACCGTGCCGGCGAGGTCACGGGCGTAGAAGGCCTGCCGGTACGTCTCCGGGCGGCCGACGGCCTCGATGACGACGTCCGCGCCGAAGCCGCCGGTCAGTTCGCGGATGGCCTCGACGGGGTCGCTCTCGCGGGAGTTGACCGTGTGCGTGGCGCCCAGTTCCCGGGCGGTGGTCAGCTTGCGGTCGTCGATGTCGACGGCGATGATCCGCGCCGCCCCGGCCAGCCGGGACCCGGCGATCGCGGCGTCGCCGACGCCGCCGCAGCCGATGACGGCGACCGAGTCCCCGCGTCCGACGTTGCCGGTGTTGATCGCGGCCCCGATGCCCGCCATCACGCCGCAGCCGAGCAGCCCGGCCACGGCCGGCGACACCGCCGGGTCGACCTTGGTGCACTGTCCGGCGGCGACCAGGGTCTTCTCGGCGAACGCGCCGATACCGAGGGCCGGTGACAGCTCCGTGCCGTCCGTGAGGGTCATCCGCTGCCGGGCGTTGTGCGTGTCGAAGCAGTACCAGGGCCGCCCGCGCCGGCACGCGCGGCACTGCCCGCACACGGCACGCCAGTTGAGGATCACGAAGTCACCGGGCTCGACGTCCGTGACATCCGGGCCGACGGACTCGACGACGCCGGCGGCCTCGTGGCCGAGCAGGAAGGGGAAGTCGTCGTTGATGCCGCCCTGCTTGTAGTGCAGGTCGGTGTGGCACACCCCGCAGGCCTGGATCCGCACCACGGCCTCGCCGGGCCCCGGATCGGGCACGATGACGGTCTCGACGCGCACCGGCTGATCCTTCCCCGGTGCGATCACGCCACGTACTTCCTGCGCCATGTGAGCAACCTTTCCTCGGTCGACGTTCCGTCGACCGACCCTACGGGGTGACCGGCCGGTAGCAGGCCAGGCGGCCCGGCGTCCCCGGCGCCGGCGCGGCCACCGGGCGACGTAGCCTGAGTGCCCCGCCCCGACTCCCCGAGGAGCGCCGTGAGCAGCACCGGGTCCGAAGCCGCCCCGCCCGCCTGGCGCCTGCTCCTCGGCTACGTACGGCCCCACCGGTGGGCCCTGTTGGGGGGCGCGCTGCTCGCGCTCGGCACCGGGGCCACCGGTCTGGTGCTGCCCCTGGTGGCCAGGGGGCTCATCGACGACCTGGAGCACGACCGCTCCATCACCGGTGCCCTGCTGGGCATGTCGGTGCTGGTGGTCGCCAACGCGGCGGTGGGCGGGCTGGGTTCGTACGTCCTGCGGCGCACCGCCGAGTCCGTGGTGCTCGGCGCGCGGCGCACGCTCTCGTCGTATCTGCTGCGGCTGCGCGTTCCGGCGGTGGACCGCAGCGAGCCGGGTGACCTGATGGCCCGCGTCACCTCCGACACGACGCTGCTGCGGGAGGTCACCACGGACTCGCTGGTCGGCCTCGGCACCGGCGGACTGACCCTCGTCGCGACGGTCGTGATGATGGGGTTCGTCGACCCGGTGCTGCTCGGCGTCACCCTCGCGGTGATCCTCGGCGCGGGCACCGTGCTCGGTGTCATCGTGCCGCGCATCAACCGGGCGAGCCGCCGGGCACAGGACGCGGTCGGCGTCATGGGTGCCGCGTTGGAGCGGATCCTGGGCGCGCTGCGCACGGTGAAGGCGTCCGGCGCCGAGGACCGCGAGGAGCGGACCGTCCACGCGGCGGCGCAGGAGTCGTGGCGGCAGAGCGTCAGCGCGGCCAAGTGGTCGGCCGCCGCGGGCAATACGGCCGGCCTGGCGATGCAGATCGCGTTCATCACGGTGCTCGCGGTGGGCGGCGCCCGTGTCGCGACCGGCGCCATCGACGTCGGCACGCTGGTCGCCTTCCTCCTCTACGTCTTCTATCTGATGTCGCCGATCCAGCAGGTCGTCGGCGCCGTCACGCAGTACCAGAGCGGCGCCGCGGCCCTCGCCAGGATCCAGGAGGCACTGAGCCTGCCGGCCGAACCGGCCGCCCGCCCCGCGCCGTTGCCCTCGCCCGGCGCGGAACCGGCCGCGCTCGCCTTCGAGGACGTCCGCTTCCGGTACGCCGACGATCTGCCGTACGTCCATCACGGGGTGACGTTCGCCGTCCCGGCCCGGGGCATGACGGCGTTCGTCGGCCCCTCCGGCGCGGGCAAGACCACCGTGTTCTCCCTCATCGAGCGGTTCTACGACCCGGAGGCGGGCGTCATCAGCGTCGACGGCCGTCCGCTGGAGGAGTGGGAGCTGCCCCGGCTGCGCGCGGCCATCGGCTACGTGGAGCAGGACGCCCCGGTGCTCTCGGGGTCGATGCGCGACAACCTGCTCCTCGGCAACGCGGACGCGGACGAGGCCGAGCTGGACCGGGTGGTGAAGACCACCCGTCTGGAGGACCTGGTCGAGCGGCTGCCGCTGGGACTCGACACGCTCGTCGGCCACCGGGGCACCAAACTGTCCGGGGGCGAACGCCAGCGCGTGGCGATCGCCCGGGCCCTGTTGCGCCGGCCCCGTCTGCTGCTCCTCGACGAGGCCACCTCGCAGCTGGACGCCGTGAACGAGGCGGCGCTGCGCGACACGGTCGCCGACGTGTCCCGTACGACGACGGTCCTCGTGGTCGCGCACCGGCTGTCCACCGTGACGATGGCGGACCGGATCGTCGTGATGGACGCGGGCCGGGTCCGCGCGGTGGGCACCCACCGTGAACTCGTCGCCGGGGACCCGCTCTACGCCGAGCTGGCCGCCACGCAGTTCCTCGCGACCGCGGGCTGACCGCGCTCGCCGGGTCGCCCCTGACCGGACGTTCGGGCGCCCGTCGGTGACGGAGCGTCAGAACGGGTAGTGCGCCTGCCGCGTGGCGACGGTCACCCAGCGTGTGCTGGTGAACGCCTCGATGCCCCAGCGCCCGCCGAAGCGGCCGTAGCCGGACGCCTTGACGCCACCGAAGGGCGCGTGCGGCTCGTCGGCGACGGACTGGTCGTTGATGTGCACGATGCCGGTACGGACCCGGCGCGCGACGGCGAGCCCATGGGTGGCGTTCTCGGTGATCACGCCGCAGGTCAGTCCGTGGTCGGTGTCGTTGGCCGCGGCGACGGCGCTGTCGTCGTCGGTGAAGGTCTCGACCACGCAGACGGGGCCGAACGCCTCCGCGTAGTACAGCTCGGCTTCCTTCGGCACGTCGGTGAGCACGGTCGCCCGGTGCACCGCACCCTCCGGTTCGCCGGCTCCGGTGAGGACGGTGGCCCCTTTGGATACGGCGTCCTCGACGAGCGCGGCGACGCGCCGGGCGGCGGAGGCGCTGACGAGCGGGCCGAGGACGGTGTGCGGGTGCCCGGGGTCGCCGGCCTTCAGCGAGGCGACCTTCGCGGTGAACTTTCGGGTGAACTCCTCGGCGAGGGACTCGTGGACGAGGACGCGGTCGCCCGACATGCAGATCTGGCCGGAGTTCATGAACACGCCGAAGGTGACGGCGTCGACGGCGTAGTCCACGTCGGCGTCGTCCAGGACGAGCACCGCGTTCTTGCCGCCCAACTCCAGTACGGCGGGTTTGAGATGGGTCGCGGCATGCGTACCTATGATGCGGCCGACGTCCGTGGAGCCGGTGAAGTTGACTGCGCGGACGCGGGGGTCGGCGATCAGCGCCTCGGCGATCTCCGCCGCGTCCTCGCGCGCATTGGTGATCACGTTCAGGACCCCGTCGGGGAGCCCCGCCTCCCGCAGCACGTCGGCGACCAGCAGGGCACAGGCGATCGGCGCGTCCTCACTGGCCTTCACGACGACGGTGTTGCCCGCGGCCAGCGGCGCCGCGACGGCCCGCACGCCGAGGATGACGGGCGCGTTCCACGGGGCGAAGGCGGCGACGACGCCCAGCGGCTCGCGTACCGCGAGTCCCAGCACGCCCTCTTCCTGGGCGCTGAGCACCTCGCCGCGCGGGGCGGTGATCGCGGCGGCGGCCTCGCGCAGGATGTTGGCGGCGAGCGCCACGTTGAAGTGCGCCCAGGGACGGGTGGCGCCCGCCTCCCGTGCCATCAGCTCCGCCACCTCGTCGCCCTTGGCGTCGAGGAGGTCGGCCGCCCTGAGGAAGATCGCCCGGCGGGCGAAGGGGGCGTGCGCCGCCCACGCGTCGAAGGCCGCGTCGGCCGCGTCCACGGCCCGGGTGACGTCGCGCGGCCCCGCTGCGGCGACCGTCGCGTACACCTCGCCGGTGCAGGGATCGATGTCCTCGGCGGTGCGGCCCGAGGCGGCGGGAACGCCCTCGCCGCCGATCAGCAGTTCACGGGTGATGGCCATGCGCGGATTCCTTCGGTATCACTGCGGCGGTACACATCCAGGATGCCCGGAGTCCCCCTGGTCGGAGTGGTTGCCGCGTGACCCTTCTGTTCGCACAGTGAAATTTCCGTCATGCAACCACTGAAGGTTGCGCCCCGCCCGGACAGAGTCGAGGGCCCCCGCCGGGGCGGGGGCCCTCGAGAGTGGCGCGTCCGGATCCGGTGACCGTCCGGCGCGTCCGGTGCTAGCCGACGGGGAGCAGCCCGAAGACGGGGGCGACGAGGTCGGTGGCCTGGTGCAGCTGGTCGAGGTCGTGCAGTCGGTTGAGCCCCGCGAGCTGGCTGGAGACGTGCGGGAGCTGTTCCCGGTGCTGCGCCGGGACATTGCTCTGGGCGATCGCGTCGAGCTGGGCGACCGGGCTGATCGGCGCCACGCCCAGGGTGTCGGCACCGAGTGCGCTCGCGGCGGGAGCGGCGAGGCCCGTGGCACTGACGGCAAGACCAACGGCGGCAACGATGCGTCGTGTTGAGATCATGCCTTCAGCAACGGCCGCGGCCCCGGCCGGACACGGCCGCGCCGGGCTCCTCACCCGGGAGGCGCACAGGAGGGGCCGCGCTTGCCTCCCGCGTCGCGGGGGAGGACGCTCGAGGGGAGAGGCCCTCGCGGCCCGCTCCCTGCCGGGCCGCGCCCTCGCGAGGAGGTCATCATGGGCACCGCAGCAGGCCCCGCGTTCGACACCGAAGCCCTGCGCCGGGGCATCGAAGGACACAGTGCGGCGACGCTTCTGTCGCTCTACGCGGACGACGCCGAGGTACGCGTCGTCGACCGCAACACGCAGCCCAGCCACCCGATGGTCGTGCACGGACGGGCCAGGATCGGCGAAATGCTTGACGATGTGTACAGCCGGGACATGACCCACAAGCTGGAGCAGTGCGTCATCGAGGGCGATCACGTCGCCTTCACGGAGTCCTGCGTGTACCCGGACGGCGTGAGGGTGCTGTCCCAGTCCATGGTCGCGCTGCGGGACGGCAAGATCGTCGATCACACACTGCTGCAGGCATGGGACGAGTAGCCGGGCAGTGGCCCTCGGTCCGGTTCACGTCCCATTTGAGCTGGACCTTCTCGGCGCGGGCGACCCTGGGCAGGTCGCGTCCCGCTCCGCCCCGCCGGCCGGGACCGGCCCCGGCGGCGACCGACAGGCGGGCGTCGCTCCGTCTGCTGCGGTCGGCACTGCGCACGGTGTCCCGCCGCCCGCGCCCCCCGGTACCGCCCGCCCCTCGCAGGCGCCTGCCGCCGCGGTGAGCGGGCAGCACGCGGGGACCCCGGTCAGCGCATCCACGCGCTGTACGACATCACGTCCCCCGCCTCGACGCCGTACTCGGGGGCGTTCTTCGTCACGGTGTCCTCCAGCCCTAGGACGGCGCCGGTCCCGGGATCGAGGATCAGCATCCGGCGCGTGGAATGCGCCTTGTCGTCGTACACGTACGCCTGCCCTTCGCGCCCCAGCCGGTCGGTGACCGCGCCGGCCGGGCGCAGCCCCGGAGCGTCGGCCAGGAGACGCACGAGCGCGGCCGACTCGCGACCGCCCGGGGTCCAGTGGTCCAGCAGCACGGCGGTGGCGTCCAGCAGGCGGGGCGTGTTCATCGCCTCGAGAGGGTCGATCTCCTCCAGATAGGCGCGCAGCCGGCGGGCGTCGTGCGGCGGGCGGGCCTCGGGAGGGGCATCGCTCCAGCTCGGCGGGTAGGTCCGCCGGCTGAGCACATGTCCGTCCTCGACGGTGCGGGGCTTGTCGTCGCCGCCCGTGATGACGGGCCTGCCCGGACGGCGCGGGTCGGTCGCCACCACGAGTTCGGTGCGGCTGCCGTCCGCCTTCCAGCGCACGACGCGTTCCTCGGGCAGGGTGAGCGGCGGCCGGGCGCCGGGGCCGCTCGTCATGGCAAGGCTCCAGGTCTGGACGTGCGTGCCCCGGCGAAGTCGTGGCGCGTCGCCCGCCGACGCCGCCCGGTCGGCGACGCGGTCCAGGGGCACGGCGGCGGAACCCGTCTGCACGACGAGGGGGCGGGGCGCGGCGACGGCGGGAGGTGCCGTCGTCCCGGACAGCAGCAGGGTGAGTGCGAGGGCCGCCACGACGACGGTCGCGGCGATGCCCCAGGCCCAGCCGCGCAGGGGCGATGCGCCTCGCTCCGGCCGTGCGGCCGGCAGCAGGCGGTTCAGCCGGCGTTCGGCATGGTGGTCCAGCGGCCGGTCCCGGAAGCGGGGATCGCCGGACGGCACCGGGTTGGCGCGGCGCAGCAGGTCGAGTTCGTCAGCCATGGCCGTGCTCCTTCGTGGTGCCGTGGCGGCGTGCCGGTGCTGCGAGCGCCTCGGCAGTCGGCGGGCCGCCGGGGCCGCACATGCGGTCGATCTCTGCTCTCAGGCGGCGGCGGGCGCGGTGCAGTCGCATCGCAGCCGCCCGGCTGCCGCAGCCGAGCACGACAGCGACCTCGTCGATGCCGAGTTCCTCCCAGGCCGTGAGGCGCAGCACCTCCTGATCGGCGGGGGTGAGGCGGGCGAGCGCGTCGTGCACCCAGTCGCCGGGGCTCTCGGCGTCGGGGCTGTCCACGATCTGCCGGCCGTGCGCGGTCTCGTGATGGCCGAGCCGGTCGACGAGCCGTCGCCGGCGGCCGTAGCCCCGTACGGCGTTGGCCAGGCAGTTGCGCGCGACGCCGTAGAGCCAGGGCAGCGGGGTCCGCGGCAGTTCGGAACGCCGGCGCCAGGCGACGGTGAACACCTCCGCCACCACTTCCTCCACCTCGCTCGTCCGGCCGTCCAGTCGCCGCGCGACGTAGCGGCTGACCGCCCAGTAGTGCTCGCGATAGGCAGCGGCGAAGGTCTCGTCGTCGCTCATGCTCCGTAGGTGTCCGGCAGGTCCGTGATCGTCACACCCGTCGGTGTGACGCTCGTCGCTCTGCCCCAGTGTGACGGCGGCGCGGGGTGCGGACACAGGCGGGGCATGGAGAGCAACACTGTGCCGGCGACGCGCACCGCGCCGCCCGCCCCCGTATCCGCGCGCCGCCCCGGAAGAGCGGTGGTCAGGTGGCTGGCCACCACGGACCACAAGACGATCGGCTCGCTGTACCTGATCACGTCGTTCGCGTTTTTCTGCGTCGGTGGCGTCATGGCGCTGCTGATGCGTGCCGAGCTGGCGCGCCCGGGTCAGCAGGTCATGTCGAACGAGCAGTTCAACCAGGCGTTCACGATGCACGGCACGATCATGCTGCTGATGTTCGCGAC